>JAKZES010000009.1 GCA_022548915.1 Verrucomicrobiaceae bacterium E54 | reverse complement strand
GTCGTCGCCAGGTCTTAGCCCGGCATCCTCCGCAACGAGGGTGCCGGGCTCTTTTGTGCCCTCATCACACCCTTTTCGGAAATTCAGGACTGGAAGGGAATTGCTTGGAATTGGCCGGCAAAAGGCGTCCAATCCGCCCCAACATTCCTGTTCGTTTGAAAGCACACGAGATTTACCAACAGATCGACCCGGCACTGGTGACGCAGATGCTTGCCTGGTTTCGCGACAACGATCGCAACGTCTACAAGTCGGCGGTTTCGAGTCTGGCCCAGAGCCGCAACCTCCGTCTGGTGTTCATCCAGAAGAAGCCGGTCGCCGACCAGTTTGCGTGGATTTTGAAGACCTTGAAGTCACGCCAGTCCGACACCATCGGAGAGCATCTGCTGCAAGCCTGGCTCATGGCCGGCAATCAGGAACTGCTGGTCGCCTTCTGCGACGGGGTGGGCATCGAGCACGATGGCAAGGGTTCGGTGACCGGGGAACTGCCGGAGGAACTGGATGCCTCCAAGGTCAGGGAAACCGTCAACTCCATGCTGGATGCGTTCGACCCCAAATTGGTCACGCTCTATCTGACCGTTTTCAATCTGCAGCAACCCGGCGGGTGGTCGTCGGTGTCGGAACTGCTGGACAGTGATGAGCGACTGGCGCTCGCGTGAACGGCATGGTTTCCCTGGACGGGACTACATGCTGAAGTCCTCGCCCAGATAGTGCTGGCGGGCGACCGGGTCGTTGACGAGGAAGTCGGAGGACCCCTCGAGGATGACCCTGCCGTCGTGGATGAGGAAGGCCCTGTCGACGATCGAGAGGGTTTCGCGCACCGAGTGGTCGGTGATGAGGATGGCGAGACCGTCGCGCTCGCGGAGTTCCCGGACGATGCTCTGGATGTCGTCGACCGCGATTGGATCGATGCCCGCAAAGGGTTCGTCGAGCATCAGGAGTTTTGGCTCGGTGCACAGGGTCCGGGCAATCGCAAGGCGGCGCTTTTCACCACCGGAGAGGGTGATGGCGGCGGACTTGCGCACCTTGGTGATCTTGAAGCGTTCAAGCAGTTCCTCGGCCCGCTCGACCTGTTGGTTGCGGCTGAGGTCACGCCTGGTTTCGAGGATGGCCATCAGGTTGTCGAAAACGCTGAGTTTCCGGAAGACCGACTCCTCCTGGGGCAGGTAGCCGAGGCCGAGGCGTGCCCGCCGGTGCATGGGAAGGTGGGAGATGTCGGTTTCCGAGAACCGGACCGTGCCGGCATCGGGCGGGACGATCCCGGCGATCATGTAGAACGACGTCGTTTTTCCGGCGCCGTTGGGGCCGAGCAGTCCGACGATCTCGCCTGGGGCGACGGAGAGGTTCACGTCGTTGACGACCGGGCGGCCGCCGTAGCACTTTCGCAGGCCCTCGGCGGTGAGCAGGGGTTCGGTCACGGGCATGGGAGATACCATGGATTCAGCGGTCTTTGTCGAGTTCGATGAATCCTCGTGAATCGCCAACGAAGGAGGCGTCACCACTTTTCAGATTGATCATGATGTAGCCGTTGGGATCGACGACACGACCGTTGGCCGTGTCCGAGATGATCCAGGGTTCGCCACCGCGGATGATCAGCTCGTTGGTCCTGAGGTCCATGACCATCTGGCGCCCCGAGGCCTTGGCCTTCTTTTCGCCCTTTTGTTCGACCACGACGGCACCGGTGGCGACGATCCGGGTTGGGTCGCCGAACTCGGCTTCACCGAGAAGGTCTCCCTTCTCGTTCTGGGGTTTGGGAGGTGTTGGTCCCGCGCCATCGGGCTTCGGGTCCGGCGCCGGCGTCTGTTCCTTTTCCATGAAGACCTTCACCTCATCCGCCCCGGTGAGCGTGAAGTCCGGGTGTTCGATGTCCACGTCTTCGAGAAAAATGAGGATGCCGGTCTCCGAGTCGAAAAAGATTCCCTTCCGGGCCTCGATCGAGGCGGGCAGCTTGATCTGTTTTTCGATTTCGGGATCGGGAACTTTCTTGGTGAGGTCGGGCTTCTTGCCGTCCTCCATTTCCACCGCGGCGACTTTCAGGAAGTCCCGCAGCGACTCGTCGGCACCTTTCCCAAGGGCTTCCGCTTGTTCGATCTGCCCGTCTGCCCGGGCTTCCGCCTCCTCGGCGATGCTCGCCTGGCTGACCGCGAGCCGGTCGAGCCCCTGGAGTTCCTGTTCGGTGAGGATGGCATCTTCCTGGGCGCTCAGGGCGCTGGCCGCCATCAAGGCGACGCCCGTGGCAGCAAAGCGTCTTGTGGGACGAGGGTTCATGGAGGTTCGGGTATCGATGAGGGTTCGTGCGGTGGCAGGGCCGTGGAGGAAACCGCGGGAGCGGTCGAGCTCGTAGACAAGGCCGCTGCCGCTTGCCGTGAGGTCGTTGGATTCGAGGGTCACCGGATCGCTCGAGCGGAGGAGCCGCTGATCGTAAAGGAGCGCTGTTGCCAGGTTGATCCCTGCCTTCAGCGACCGGTCGGGATGGTAGAACTCGATCCGGACCGCGGTGGCGTCAATGGTCCGATCATTGATCAGGACCAGCTTGTCCGCCCTGAGAACCGAGCTGAGCCGGCGGTGCTCGTCGTATTCGGGGATGAGGATCTTCTGGAGAATGCTTCCGTCGACGAGCATCTCCATTCCGGGAAGGGTTGCGTCTTTGGATGGGGTGGTGTCGAGCGTGACACCCTGGGCATGGAGCGGGGCGGCCACCAGACAACCGGCGCCCGCGACCAGCGAAGTGGAGCGGACGATGCGGGATGTCTTGCGGGTGGTCACGGAATCAGGCGCCGTGGGAGGCGTGGTGGATGGCGATCAGTCGGACGAGAATGTCTTCAAGAAATTCGAGCGGGATCTGATTGGGCCCGTCGGACACCGCGTTCTCGGGATCGGAGTGGGTCTCCATGAAGAGGCCGTCGACGCCGGTCGCGACCGCCGCGCGGGCGAGGACCGGTGCGAGTTCGCCGTCGCCCCCCGTGGTGCCTCCGAGGCCGCCGGGACGCTGGACCGAGTGGGTGGCGTCGAAGATCACCGGGATCCCTTCCTTGCGGATCCAGAACAACGAGCGCATGTCGGTGACAAGGTTGTTGTAGCCGAAGGTCGTGCCTCGCTCGGTGATGAAGAAGCTTTGGCATCCGAAGGCGCGCATCTTGTCGGCGATGTTGACCGTGTCCCAGGGGGCGAGGAACTGGCCCTTCTTGACGTTGACGGCGCGTCCGGTCTTCGCGGCGGCCTCGAGCAGATCGGTCTGGCGGCAGAGGAAGGCGGGGATCTGCAGCAAATCGATGTGCTCGGCGGCAATCTCAGCCTGCTCGGCGGTGTGGACGTCGGTGGTGACCGGGACGTCGAGTTCCTTGGCGATCTCGCCGAGGATCCGGCATCCCTCGTGCACCCCGGGGCCGCGGAAGGACGTCACCGAGGTCCGGTTGGCCTTGTCGTAGGAGGCCTTGAAGATGAGGGGCACGCCGGTGCGTGTGGCGATCTCCTTGACGGAGCGTGCCATGCTCCAAACGAACTCCTCGTTCTCCAAGGCACAGGGGCCGAGGATGAAGATGGGAAGGGGCCCGCCGACGGGGACCGAGCCAATTTGAAAGGGTTCGAAATTCATCGGTGCAGATGGGGTGGGCTGGTGGACGCTCCGTTCATTCCTCCTCGTCCGCCACTTTTTCGTAGAGTGGCCGCAGATTGGCAAGGGCGGTGCCGAGGAGTTTTTGCTCCTCGGCGGTGAGATGGCCCTCGGTCTTGATCTCGAGCATCTCGAGGGAGTCGATCACGCTTCTGGCGGCGGTGAGGTTGACCTGCTTCTCGCCGGTTTTCGGATTCGGGAGCTGGCCGAGGAAAAAGCCGGCGTTCTGGGCCTGCAGGAGGACGAAATCGTGGAAGCGGGGATCTGCCGAGGGCATGGGGGAAGCCTGCGGCTTCAATGACGAATGATAAATGCCAAATGACGAATGGGTCCCATCATTTTGACTGCTCAAGCATCCGCAGCAGGGGGGCTTCGGCACGGGCCCGGATGTCTTCGGGCAGGATGACCCGGGGTTCGAGTTTCTCGAGGCAGTCGTGGAGTTTCTCGAGAGTGTTCATCTTCATGAACTTGCAGTCGGCGCAGGCGCAGTGGTCGGTGGGACCCGCGATGAGGTTCTTGTCGGGCGCCTCCTTGCGCAGACGGTGGAGCATGCCGCTCTCGGTGACGACGATGATGTTCTTCACCGGCGCGTTCTTGCAGTAGGTGACCATTTTCTCGGTCGAGCAGACCTCGTCGGCAAGCAGTCGGACGGCCTCCGTGCATTCGGGATGGGCCACCACGAGGGCGTCGGGAAACTCGGCCTTGATCCGGTTGATCGAGTCGCGCGTGAACTCGACGTGGACGTAGCAGGAGCCCTGCCACAGGTCCATCTTGCGACCGGTTTGCTCCATCACCCAGGCACCGAGATTGGCATCCGGGACGAAGAGGATGGGGCGGTCGGCGGGGGCCTTTTCAACGATACGGATGGCATTGCCGGAGGTGCAGATCACGTCGCACAGGGCCTTCACGTGGGCCGAACAGTTGATGTAGGCGATGACGTAGTAGTTCTTCTCCTTGTTCTGCTCGAGGAACGCCTCGAGTTCGGGGCCGGGGCAGCTTTCCTCGAGCGAGCAACCGGCGTCGCGGTCGGGGAGCACGACGGTCTTCGTCGGATTCACGATCTTGGCGGTCTCCGCCATGAAGTGGACGCCGCAAAAGGCGATCACGTCGGCCTCGGTCTCCCTGGCCTTGTAGGCGAGGCCGAGCGAGTCGCCCACGTAGTCGGCGAGGTCCTGGATGTCCCCGGTCTGGTAGTTGTGGGCAAGGATGACGGCATTCCGCTCCTTCTTGAGGCGTAGAATGGCTTCCGAAAGATCGAGTTCGACGGTCGGCATGGGGCGGAAATGTCGAATGAAGGAGAGGGAATGTCGAATGTGGAAATTTTCCGAAACAAAAAAGCGGCATCACCCCGGAGGATGTGCCGCTTTTGAGAAAGGTGAACCGGTCAGCTCTTGAGTCCCGCAAGGTTGCCTTGCTCGGGCTTGGACGGGTTTCCGGAGTCTCTGTCCTTCGACTGCTGTTGCTGCTGCGGGTTGCCGCCGGAATTCTGGGGTTTGCCTCCGGAGTCGTTGCCTTTGCCGACGGTGTCGGGCTTCTTCTCCGGCTGCGACTGGGGCTTGCTGGCGGACGTGGCCGGGGTGGACGGGGTGCCGACGGTCGACTTGCCGACGAAGATGGCTCCCGATTCGATCGAAAGGGTCTTGGCCTTGATGTCACCGACGACTTCGGCGCTGGATTTCAGATCCACGCGCTCGCTGGCGATGATGTTGCCGTGGACCTTGCCGTAGACCACGACGGTGGCGGTCTTGATCTCCGCCTTGAGGCGGGCGTTTTCTCCGACGGTGAGATTCCCTTCCGAGCTGATTTCGCCCTCGATCTTGCCATCGACGACCAGATCATTGGTGAATTTGACCGTTCCCTTGATGTCGACGTCGGCACTCAGCACGTTGCGGGAGGCCGAGGGTGCGGCCGAGGAGCTGGGGGCGGGGCTGACGGCCGGACTCGGCGCAGGGCGATCGACCGGGGCGGGTGCCGCGGATTCGGGCTGCGGCGCGGGGATCGGATCGACCTCGGAATCGCCGGGCTTCTGCCCGATGACTTTACGAAACATGTTGTTGCTCACAGTCTTGAAATGAGGGTTGGAGTGGGTGGCTTGTCAATGTCATTCATTCGCACCGGATGCGGAATCCTCCGTATCCTCGGGAGTGGGTTCGGGAGCCGGATCGGGAGTGGGTTCCGGTGCGGGATCGGGAGTTTCCCCGGCTGGTGCAGCGGGGCTGTCGTCCGTGGCTTCACCACCGCCCGTCAGATTGTCGAGCAGGGGATTTCCGGTGCCGGACCCGGCGCCGGGGCTGGTCGGGTCGAGTTCAACCGGTGTGGAGAGGTCGGGCTCCGGGGCGAGATCGCCGCTGGGATCGGCCGGTTCCTCGATGGGAGCGGGCGGATCGACGGCCTCGGGCATTTCAAAGTCCACGTAGCTGATCGCCTGGGTGACCAGCCACCGCAGCGGGTTGTCCGGATAGTCCTCCGCGGCCCGTTCGAGTAGCTCCTTCGCCTCCTCGATCCGGCCTTCTTCGCGGGCAATCTCGGAAAGGGAGAGAAGGGCGTAGGGAGCGAGGTAGGCCGAGTCGGGGCGCTCGACGATTTCCTCGAACCGGGCACTCGCACTCTCGCGATCGCCCTGTTGGAGCAGGCGGGTGGCGAGGCGGGCCCGGGCGGGCACGGTGGCGGGGTGGTCGGGATTGGCCTCGATTTCCCCGCGGAGCGTTTCGATCGCGGCACTTTGCTGGCCCTCGTCCCACTGCATGTCGGACAAGAGCACCGCGGCGGAGGCGGCGGCCGGCGTGCCCGGATGGTTCTTCACCACGTCCTGCATGGCGGAGACGTCGTCGGCTCCGACGAGTGCCTCGCCGGCGGCGAGGCGCTTGCCTTCTTCCATGCCCGAAATCACGACCCAGGCACCCACACCCAGTGCCAGCACGAGACCGAGCACGATCATGGCTTTTTGGTTGCGATCGAGGAATTGCTCGAAGGAGCTCGGCCCGTGGGTGATCTCGCCGATGGGCGAGGCGTGGTCGGAGGTGGGTTCGGCCATGGAAATCTTGCGGGTTGCGCGGGCAGCGATTAAGGGTCCAGGTCGGGGGAAATCAATGACGAATTGACGCGTGCCGGCGATCGAGCAGATGCGCATTGCCGCCCGGTGCCGGGAAGGCCTAGGATTTCCCCACATGAGCGGATCCCTGTACGTGATCGCCGGTGAGCTGAGTGGCGATGCACACGCGGCGGGGCTGCTCGAGGCCCTGCTCCGGGAGCGTCCCGGACTTGAGATCCGGGGCGCGGGAGGGCCGAAAATGCGCTCGGTCGCCGGCGACGGGATTCGCGACTGGGTGGACCAGGCGGCGGTGATGGGCGTGGTGGAGGTGCTCAAGCACTACTCTTTCTTCAAGCGGAGCTTCCACGAGATGCTCGCCGATATCCGGGAAATGCGTCCGGAGGTCCTGCTGCTGGTCGATTACCCGGGTTTCAATTTCCGCTTCGCGGCGGCCGTCCGCCGGCATCTGCCCGCGACGAAGATCGTGCAATACGTGTGCCCGCAGGTGTGGGCGTGGAAAAAGGGCCGCATCCCGAAGATGGTCGAGCTTTTCGATGAGGTGCTGTGCCTGTTGCCGTTCGAGCCGGAGATTTTCGAGGGCAGCGGCTTGAAGGCCACCTTCGTCGGTCACCCGCTGGTGGACGAACTCGAGGCGGAGCGGACCGAGGTCGTGCGGGATCCGAAGCGGGTGGCGCTGCTGCCGGGCAGCCGGGAGCCGGAGGTCGAGAAGCTCTTTCCCGTGATGCTCGAAGCGGCGGAGCGGCTGGTGGTGGCCGACCCGGGGCTGACCTTTGAGGTGCCGGCGGCACGGCCGGCGCTTGGCCAGCGGATGCGGGAGATGGCCGAGAAGACGGGCTTCGGCGGCCGGCTCGAGATTACCGATGGCGGGGCGCACGGGCTGATGCAGCGGGCGGCCTGCGGGGTGGTGGCGAGTGGCACGGCCACGGTCGAGGCGGCCTACTATGGCTTGCCCTACTGCCTCGTCTACAAGTTGGCGTGGCCCACCTACATGATCGCGAGAATGGTGGTGAAGATCGAGCACATCGGGCTGATCAACATCCTTGCCAAGGACGAGGTCATCGAGGAATTCATCCAGTCGGATGCCGACCCGTGCCAGGTGGCGCGGTCGCTGCAGCGGTTTCTTTCCTCGCCCGGCGAGGTCGCGGAATTGCAGGCGCGTCTGGCGGAAACGGTGGCCCTGCTCGGAGGCACGGGGGCGCATGAGCGGGCGGCCGGCGCGGTGTCGGCCTGGTTTCCGGGCGGCGACGAGTGATCCGCGGTTGCGTAGGCAAGCCGGAGCACATCATAGGAACGAAGTCCTCGGGGGGATGGCGTGAGCTGGATCTGGCTGCGGGTCCGGCAGTCCCCTGGAACCCGGCCGGTTCTTGAAAGCAGATCTCTTTCCACGAAGCCGGGGGCGGGGGATTCGGTCGGGGGTTCTTGCTTGTCAGCAGGCGAGGAGCGGATACATCCGGCGCGGATGAAAGCGCTCCACCTCCTCGCCGCCACTCTGTTCCTCGTCTCGGTTTCCTGCGAACGGCACGACTGGGAGGAAACCAAGGCCCTGCATGAGCAGCACGGGCACGCCGCCCACGCCGACGGGCATGGCGATGCGGCTCATGTGGAAGAGCCCCACGGGGATGCCGGGACCGGCGATCACTGAGTCCGCTCGTAGCTCAGGAACACCTCTCCGAGTTCCTCACGGGGCTCGAAATGGGTCAGGCGGAAGGCTCGCGAGGCGGGCAGGAATTCCCCGCCCGCAGCGGTGATGCCGGGTGCCGCGGCTCCGCCGAAAAGCTTGTGGCCGGCCCAGGTGAGGTGGATTTCGTCGATAAGGTCGAGCTCGGCCAGCGAGCGGCCGAGGTGACCGCCGCCCTCGCAGTGAAGGTGCCGCACGCCTTGCTCCCGGTGGAGGTATTCGAGAAAATCTGGCAGCGACATGTGGTGGGTCGTGGTGCCGGGGATGGCGTTCGGTTGCCCCCCGGTGCCGAGCAGATGGATCGGGCCGCCGTCCGTGGAAAAAACCGGATGCCCGGGATCGAAGCGGCCCCTGCCGGAGACGATGCAGCGGAGCGGTTGCTGCGGGGCCTTCATGGTCATGCGGTCGGCTTCGAGAGTGCCACGACCGACCATCAGGGCGTCGGCCGTCTGCCGGAGTTCGAGCAGGCGCTCGTGGTCGGCGTCGGAGGTCCAGCCCGAGGGTCTGCCCTCGACCGAGGTGATCTTGCCGTCGGCCGAGACGGCGAAATTGATGGAGATGCGGGGTGCGGACATGGCGTCAGTCGAACCGGGTAAGGAAGGCGATTCCCCATTCCAGCCCGAGGAGCAGGACCGGAGAGACGCACCACAGAAGCGACGCGACGGCGCCGACGGTGCGTCTTCGGGTCCACGGGGCGGGCGGATGCATCGGGCTTGCGATCGGGGATTGTCCCGTTATGTTCCGCGCCATGAGCGAGAACCAACCGAAAATCACGGCTTATCTTAAGACCTACTGCGGCTGGAGCGAGGGTGTGCGGGCCATCATGCGCAAGTATGACCTCGAATTCGAGGAGAAGGACATCATCAAGAACCCGGCATTCCGCTGGGAGATGGAGCAGAAGAGCGGCCAGCCGCTGTCGCCCTGCGTCGAGGTGGACGGCCAGATGCTCGCGGATGTCTCGGGCGAGGAAGTCGAGGCGTGGATGCTGGAGAACGGAAAGGTGGCCCCGGTCGATGCCGAGGCGGATGCTCCGACCAACTCGGCGTGCAGCGACGAGGAACACGAGGCAATGGCCCGTGGCGAGGTTCCCGGAGGCAAGGTCAAGTTCCTCGATTGAGCCACCTGCCAAGGGACCGGGATGCGTTTCATCTTCACCAGCGCGGGTAGTTTCGGAGATATCGCCCCGCTCCTGGTCCTTGCCGTCGAACTTCGGCAGCGGGGTTGCGATGTGCGGTGGGTGGTCAATCCCTTCCATCAGGCCTCCCTGAAAAAATGGGGCTTTGATTCGATCCCCGCCGGAGAGGCGGCGACGGTGGAGCGGACGATCCGGGATCCCCGGCTCTCTTCTCCGCTGAGAAGTTTCGCGGCGTTGCGCGAGGCCGGCGAAAAGGAAGCCGAGCCCTTTCTGGACGTGCTGATGGAGACGGTCGGGAACGACGATGTGCTGGTCTATCGCAGCCTCGTATCGAGTGCGCGCATCGTCGAGGAGAAGAAGGGGATTCCGGGGGTCGCGGTCTACGTCGCACCCACCGAGCTCACCTCCGAGGAAGACCGTGCCTGCATCGGCGGGCATCTGAGTGATGCCGTGTCGAGGAGCGCGCCCGGGTGGCTTTACACGAAAGCGACCCGGCTCATCGAGAGTCGGGTGATCGACCGGATGATGTGGAAGTTCCTCAATCCGCTCCGCCGCAAGGTGGGCCTGGACGAGCGGCACGGCTCCTACCGCGACTGGATGTTCGGGGCGCGTCTGCCGCTGGCCCTCTATCCGGATTGGTACGGGCGGCTGGGAGCGCGCATGCCGGCTCAGATGCGTCAAACCGGTTTCCCCTACCTTCAGTCCGAGCAGGTCATGCCGCTCGACCCGGCTCTCGGTGAGTTTCTCGACGCGGGCGAACCTCCGGCGGCGATCACCCAGGGTTCGGCCATCCGGCCGAGTGAGAAGCTGGTCGAGCAGCTGATCTCCGCCTGCAACGATTTCAGCACCCGCACGCTCCTTCTTTCCTTCGACCATGAGGGCCCTCCGAAGATCGAAGGCAATCACTGCATCACCTCTCCGGTGGCGATGAGCCAGGTGCTTCCGCGATGCCGGGCGCTGGTACATCGCGGTGGCGCGGGTGCGGTCGCGGAGGGACTGCGGTTCGGGATCCCACAGTTGATCGTCGCCCAGACGATGGACCATCCGGACCACGGTGCGAGGGTCACCCGCCTGGGTGCCGGACGCTGGGCCTATGATCCGACCGCGACGTCGTGGCAGATTCGGCGGGAGCTCGACCGGGTGCTCCACGATTCGGAGATCCGGCGCGGAGCGGAAGCGGCCGCGGCCCGCTGCGATGCGGAGGGCTGGCGCAGGGAGTCCGCAGATCTGATCGAGAAGCTGGCTAAGGCACGGGATTGATTGCCGCCAGCGGCCATCCGTCGGGAGATTCGGCATGAAGCCACTTGTCGGCGTGGCATGAATCGGCTTACAGACAGCGCGGCGAGGGATAGTTCCGTCCGCCGCCACCCTTGATATTCGTGCGCATGTCTTTCGAACCTATCGCCATCGTCGGGATTGGCTGCCGTTTCCCGGGCAGCTCCGACACCCCCGAGGCCTACTGGAAGATGCTCTGTGACGGCAAGGACACGGTTTCAGTCCTGCCCAAGGAGCGGTTCAACAAGGATACGTTCTACCACCCGAAAATGGGCGTCGAGGGCAAGACCTATTCAAAGTGGGGAGCCCTGGTGGATCATTTCGATGGATTTGACGCGTCGTTTTTCGGCGTTTCGCCACGCGAGGCGGACTTCATCGACCCGCAGCAGCGAATGCTGCTCGAGACCTCCTGGCGCGCCCTGGAAGACGGCCGCGAGGTGTTCGACTTCAAGAAGGGCCGCCAAGTCGGCGTCTTCACCGGGGTTTCGACCTTCGATTACCACCTGATGCAGTCGGGGCTCGACACCTCGAGCAAGACCGACATCTACATGGCGACCGGCTCGGTTCACAGCATCGCGGCGAACCGGATTTCCTACGTTTTCAATTTCAAGGGTCCGAGCGTGGCGGTGGACACCGCCTGTTCCTCGGCCCTGGTCGCCGTGCACCTCGCTTGCGAGAGCCTGCACCGGGGGGATTGTGAAATGGCGCTGGCCGGCGGGGTGAACTCGATTCTCGGACCGGTGCCCTACCTGGCATTCTGCCGGATGGCGATGCTTTCGCCGACCGGTCGCTGCCGGGCGTTCGACTCGCGGGCCGACGGGTTCGTCCGTGGCGAGGGTGCGGGCATGGTGCTGCTCAAACCGCTGTCGCAGGCGATCAAGGACGGCACCCGGATCTACGCGACGATCGCCGCCACCACCTCGAACCAGGACGGTCGCACCAATGGCATCACCGTGCCCAGCCCGGCGTCGCAGGAGGCCCTGACCCGGGCAGCCATGGAGCGCGCGGGCATCGAGCCCTCGAAGATCGCCTACATGGAGGCGCATGGAACCGGCACGCCCATCGGCGACCCGATCGAGGCCCACGCCCTCGGCATGGCGCTTGGTGTCGGACGCCGCAGCGACAATCCCTGTCCGGTGGGCTCGGTGAAGGGGAACATCGGTCACCTCGAGGCCGGCGCGGGTGCCGCCGGGATCATCAAGGCGGCGCTGTCGCTCCATCACCGTCAGATTCCCCCGAGCCTGCACTTCAAGACGGTCAACCCGAACATCGACCTCGAGAAGCTCAAGCTGCGGGTGGTGACCGAGATGGAGGAGCTGCCCGATGGTGCTTCCCAGCCGTACGTCGGGGTCAACTCATTCGGTTTCGGAGGGGCCAATGCCCACGCAATCCTGCAGGGGGTGCCGGTGCCGCAGCGGCGCTTCCGCCCGACGGCAGCGCCGAAGACGGATCGTTCCAAGGCATCCGGGTACGCCCTGGCGATGTCCGGGGGCACGTCCGAGGCGATCCGCGACATCGCGGGCCAGTTCCGTGACCATCTGTCGGCCAAGCCGGCTCCGAATGTCGCCGAGGTCTGCCTCGATGCCGCGACCCGGCGGGTCCAGTTCATGCACCGCGCGGTGGCGGTCGGCCGGACCCGCGCCGAGCTTGTCGAGCAGCTTGGATTGCTGGCCGCTGGCGAGGCGGCACCCGGCGTGGTCGAGGGCACGCCGATGGACTTCGAGCACCCCGGCCCGGTCTTCGTTTTCTCGGGCCAGGGTCCGCAGTGGTATGCGATGGGTCGCGACCTGCTCAAGCACGAGCCGGTCTTCCGTGAGGTCATCGAGCGTTGCGACGCGACGATGCGCCGGTGGGGCGACTGGTCGCTGATCGAGGAACTTTCCAAGTCGGAGTCGAAGTCCCGGATCAACGAGACGGCAATCGCCCAACCGGCGATCTTCGCCATCCAGGCGGGACTGGCGGCGCTCTGGAAATCGTGGGGCGTGATGCCGGCGGCGACTGTCGGCCACAGCGTCGGCGAGGTGGCGGCGGCACTCACCGCGGGCGTGCTGACGCTGGAGGAGGCCTGCCGGGTCATCTTCTGGCGTGGCGCCTGCATGGACGCGGCGGACGATCAGCACGGACGCATGCTGGCGGCCTCGCTCACCGAGGAGGAGGCCGAGGAATTGCTCGCGGGATACAAGGGACGGGTCGGTCTCGCGGCGATCAACGGGCCGAAGTCGGTGACCCTGTCCGGCGATGCCGCCCCCCTCGAGGAAATTGCTGTCGAGCTTTCCGCCCGGCAGGTGTTCAACCGCTTCCTCAAGGTCGGCTACGCGTTCCACAGCCATCACATGAACGGGGCGCGGCAGCCGCTGCTGGAGAAGCTCGGGATGCTGAAACTCCGCAAGCCTTCGATTCCCGTTTACTCGACGGTCTCCGGCGGTCCGGCCGGTCCGAAGACCTTCGATGCCGGATACTGGTGGCACAACGTCCGCAAGCCGGTGCGTTTTGCCGGAGCGATCGGCGGCTTGATCGAGGAGGGCTACCGCCTGTTCCTCGAGATCGCGCCGCACCCGGTGCTTTCCGCATCGATTTCCGAGTGCTTCGAGCACAAGGAAAGCCACGGCACGGTGGTGCACTCACTCAAGCGCCGGACCGACGAACGCCTGACGATGCTCGCGGCGGCCGGTCGTCTCCACATCCTGGGCCAGGCCATCGATTGGGGGGCGCTCTACCCGGTGGCCTGCGGGAAACAGGATTTCCCCATCATGCCCTTCCGGCGGGTCCACCACTGGCATGAGCCGCCCCGCTACCGCCAGATCCGGGTCGAGGACGTGCCGCACCCGCTGCTGGCCGACCGTCTCGGTTCCGCGGCACCGACCTGGAGCACCCGGTTGGATCTGGAGGTCTACGATTTCCTGCGGGACCACGTGATCCAGGACCACCCCGTCTTTCCGGCCGCGGGCTATCTCGAGTCGGCCACCGCCGCCGCCCACGAGATGCATGGCGATGTGCCCGTGAGGGTCGAGAATGTCGACTTCGTCAAGGCGCTGTTCCTGCCGGAAAATGCGGGCGAGTCGACGGAAATGCAGTTTCGGCACCAGCCGGCGACCGCTTCCTTTGAGATCCACAGCCGGTCCGATGAATCGTCGGACGACTGGACGCTCCACGTGAAGGGCAACTTCCGCCCCGACACGATGCCGGAGCCGTCGCGAAGGTTCGACCCGCAGACGATGATCGAGCGGGCGAACCGCGAGATTCCGGGCTACGTCATCTATCGTACTTGTGACTTCGTCGGGCTTCGCTACGGGCCCACCTTCCGGGGGATCTCCAATCTCTACCACAGCGAGCACGAGTCGCTGGCGGTGATCGACATCCCACCCGCGGTCGAGCGCTCGGCGAAGAAGTTCCATCTGGTGCCGGCATTGCTCGACTGCTGCTTCCAGGCGATGCCGTCCTCGGCGCCGAGTGATTTTGCGCTGATCCGCGAGACCGGATTCATGCCGGTGTATTGCGACTCCTTCCGGATTTTCCGTCCATCGGAGGGTCGTCGGTTTTATTGCCGCATCCGCATCGTCCACTGCGGTGGCAAGACGCTGAGGGGCGACATGGATCTCCAGGACGAGCAGGGGCGCCTGGTCGCCGAGATCAAGGGGCTGGAAAGCCAGGCGGTGGTCCGGACCAAGGAGTTCCGCGCCACCAGCGCCGAGGAGTGTCTTTACGAGAACGGCTGGATCGAGGCGCCGCTCGAGGCGGTGCAGGACGGCCCGGTGGAACTGCCGGCACCCGAATGGCCGAAGCCGGAGGCGCCGGTGACCCGGCGGCTTCGTGGACTGAACCGGGCCCTGGATCGGATCGCCCTGTCGCATCTCGCGGAATTGTCGATGCCCGCGGGCATCAGCCAGTCGGCCCGCCGGCGTCTCGAGGATCTGATCAGCGGAGCGAACCTGCCGAAGTCGCCCTCTCGATCCGGCGAAGCCTTTCGCAAGCTGCTCGCGTCGTATCCCGACGCCTACCCCGAGGCGTTCTTCGTCGAGCGGATCGGCTCCGACCTGCCGGCCGTCCTGCGCGGGCGCCGCAAGGTCGGCGAGGTCCTGATGCCGACCGGCTCGATTTCGCTCGAGGAACATTTCTCGCAGGATTCGCCGACGGTCCGCCATGAGCACCTGGCACTGCGCGACGCGCTCCGGGCATCGCTGGACGCCATTCCCGACCACACTCCGCTCGAGGTTCTCGTGCTGGGCGGGGGGAGCGGGGGTGCCGTCTCGGAATTGCTGGCGTGCTTCGATCCCGAATGCACGAAAGTCGTCTTTGCCGAGCCCGACGAAAAGCGGGCGGTGATGGCCGAGCAGAAGTTCTTCGATCATCATTTTGTCGAGTATGCCTCCAGCGGGCTGACCCAGGGAAAGGCTGCCGGCGTGTTCGATCCGCAGCGCTACGATCTGGCGATCGTGCTCGGGCGGGAAGCCGAGGCCGCGCGCACGGAGAAGGGTTCCAGACGTCTCCTGCGGGCGATGAAGTCGCGTGGGCTGTGCCTGGTCGAGGGCACGGTGAGTCCTCCTCTGTGGGCGGAGCTGGCCTTCGGTTTCGGTCAGGAGTCCGCGGAGCGTTTCCTGCCGGCGCGGTCGGAATCGGTGGAGGACCTGACCGGGACGCTCGAGTCGCTCGGCTTCGAGTCGGTCGAAGCGCATCGTTTCGGCCCTTCGGGACGCGTCTTTGCGGCCGCCCGCGTTGCTGCGAAGCGGGCGCTGCGGGAGAAGGGGGCATTCGATCTGAATGTCCTGCGCCACCGTCCCTCGATGGTGCGGGTCGTCTTCACCGACGAGGGTGGGGCGCTGGCCCCGGTGGTGGAGGAGCTTTCCGGCGACCTGAAGGATCTCGTCATCTGCGTGTATCGGGGTCAGCGGTTCGCGAAGAAGGGTGTCGGGGCCTATGAGATCCGGCCGGGGAATCTGCAGGACGCCTCGCGTCTTTTCCGCGAGCTGGACCGGCGTTTTTCGCTGAGCAGGCTCGATCTGATCTTTGGCTGGAGCCTCGATCTGCCGGCGGCGGAGGATTTGTCCGCCGAGGCGCTGGTGGCGGCCCAGGAATTGACGACGGCCCCCTTGCTGGCCATCGCCCGTGCCCTGCCGGCGACCCGTGACGAGCTGCCGAAGGGGATGATGCTCCTCACCCGGTGTGCCCAGGCCTTGAAGGTGGGAGACAAGACCCTCAATCCCGCCGGTGCCACCGTGATCGGTCTGGGGCGGACGATGATTTCGGAAAACTCACGGATCAAGGTGCGCCTGGTGGACCTGCCCCCGGCCGGCGACCGGCGGGAGGTCAGCGACCTGCTGGCGGAGATCCGTTCTGACTCCAAGGAGGAGGAAGTGGCGCTGCGGTCGACCGGAAGGCGTGCCCTGCGCTTCCTGCCCAAGGATCTGGTCAAGAGATCTTCGGCCTCGAGTCGTCGCGGCTACCGGCTGGACGTGCTTTCGCCCGGCATGCTGGATTCGATGACCTTCGTCGAGGCGGCGCGCCGCACCCCGAAGGAGGGACAGGTCGAGATCTCGATCAAGGCGGCGGCCTTGAATTTCCGTGATGTCATGAAGGCACTCGGCATCTACCCGTCGGACAGCGACATCGACATGCTGATCGGCGACGAGTGCGCCGGAGTGATCGAGCGGGTCGGCCCCGGTGTGAAGGACTGGAAGGTCGGGGACCGGGTGATCTCGCTCGGAGCCGGTTGTTTCGGCTCGCACCTCACGGTTCCGGCGCCGTTGCTGCTGCCGGTTCCGGACGGGATGACCTTCGAGGAGGCCTGCACCCTGCCGGTCGCCTTCATGACCTCGGTCTATTCCCTGGTGGAAATGGCCAAGATCCGGGAAGGGGAGACCGTGCTGGTCCAGGCGGGCAGTGGAGGGGTCGGGATGGCGGCCATCCAGCTGGCCCGCTCGCTGGGTGCCAGGGTGATCGCCACCGCGGGCAATCCGGAAAAGCGCGAGTTCCTCCGCCGCTTCGGGGTCGAGCATGTCTTCGACTCCCGTTCACTTGCCTTTGCCGACCAGGTTCGCGAGGTGACGGATGGCCGGGGCGTCGATGTGGTGCTCAACTCCCTGGCCGGGGCGGCGATCGAGAAGGGGCTGTCCTGCCTCGCGCCGTACGGCCGCTTCGTCGAGATCGGCAAGCGCGACATTTACGGAAACACCCCGGTCGGATTGCGCCCGTTCCGCCACAATCTGACGATGTCGGTCGTCGACCTCGGCCAGGCGATGAACGACGGCGGCGAGCGCCTGCAGACGCTTCTGGGGGAAGTCTCGGAGCATTTCACGAGTGGCAAGCTCAAGCCGCTGCCCCACCGGGTGTTCCCGATGGCGCGGGCGAAGGATGCCTTCCGCTGCATGGCCCAGGCCCGGCACATCGGCAAGATCGTGCTCAGCGCCGAGGGTTCGTCGATCGTGCCGCGGCCCGAGGCCGCCCATCCAACGCGCCTTTTCCGCGGCAACGTGGCCTACGTGGTCACCGGGGGGCTGACCGGATTCGGGCGCGAAGCGGCGATGTGGATGATCGCCCGCGGCGCACGCCACGTGTATCTCGTGAGCCGCAGCGGGCGTGCCGATGACGAGCTCATGCAGATCGCCAGGGAGGCGAAGGTGAAGGGCGCGTACATTCACTTTGATGCGGTGGACGTGACTTCACGCAAGGACGTCGATCGCCTGGTCGCGAAGATCAAGCGGAGCGGCATGCCGCTGGGCGGCATCGTCCATTCGGCGATGGTTCTCGACGACAAGACCATGAGCCGGATGAAGCCGGAGCAGATGGAGCGTGTCCTCGCACCCAAGGTCCAGGGCACCTGGAACCTGCACGAGGCCACCCTCGGCGAGGATCTTCATTGCTTCATCATGTTCTCGTCGGTCAGCTCGGCACTGGGCAACGCCGGACAGGGCAACTACTCGGCGGCCAATGCGTTCCTCGATGCCATGGCCCATTACCGCAAGGGACTCGGACTTCCGGCCCTGACCGTGAACTGGGGACAGCTCGGCGAGGTCGGCGTGGCGGCGGCCGACGAGAAGCTGCGCGAGAAGCTGACGCGCCAGGGCATCATCCCGCTGCCTCCGGCCCGCGGACTCGAGTTGCTCGAGCGATTGATGGGGAATGGTCACGTCCACACCGGAGTCATTCCGATCGATTGGAAGGCCTTCCGTGCGACCCATCCGCAGCTGGAGAAATCGTCCCGCTATGAAGAGGTCTTCCGCCATGCCGGGGATGATGGCGCCGACACCGGGGCGCGTTCGGCCCGGGAGATCCTGATGGATGCCGCCCCGGGAGCACGGCGCGCCCTGCTGACGTCCATGCTCAAGGAAGAGGTGGCCAAGGTCTTGCGCTCGTCGCCTTCGAAGATCCGCGAGGATCGCCCGCTCACGCAGTTGGGGCTGGACTCGCTGATGACCTTCGAGTTGCTGATGCGCCTTGAGAGCCTGTTCGAGATTTCGGTGCCGCCGACGAAGATGAAGGAGGGCACGACCCTCGCCGATGTCTCGATGCACCTGCTCGAAACCATTTCCGGCGGGCAGGTCGAGACCGGGAGCTCCGGGCGCGCCGCCTCGGGGGCGGCGACGACCAAGGAGGGCGACACCGGGCTGGTACTTCCGGATCGGTGCCTGATCGACCTCAAGAAGTCCGGCACCCGCGAGCCCGTGTTCATGATCCACCCGGCCGGAGGACTGGTGGCCCTCTATGACGGCATCGCCGCGCGCCTGCCGGAAGATCGGCCGGTCGTCGCCCTGCAGTCCCGGGTCTTTTTCACGGAAGGGGGCGAGTTCGATGCCTTCGAAGCCATGGCGGCGGGCTATGCCGATGCCATCGCGCTGCGCCAGCCGAGGGGCGATCTTCACCTGTTCGGCTTCTCCTTCGGAGCACTGCTGGCCCATGCCATCGCCCGCATCATGGAAGAGCGGGGGAGAACGGTCGCCTGGCTCGGAATGGTCGACCCGCTCGAGGCCGTCGCGACGGTTCCCGAGGACCGCGCCGAGGAAGTCTACCGCTGGCACATCGACGACATCCTGGTGCTGCTCGGCGAACTCTACGGCGACGAGGTGTTGGTGGATACCACCATCCGCGATGACCTTCAGGATCTTGTCGCGGATCTCGCGGGGGCATCGGCCAAGGCCCGCGAGTCGCGTATCCGGCGCTGGCTGAAGTCACGGCCGAAACTGGCCGAGGTTGTCGATCCCCGGGTCATCGAATTCGCCCTTTCGGTTCACCTGCATCACGCCTTGCTGGCCCACTCGGCCACCCTGGCACCGGTGAAGGCACCGGTCAGCGTCTGGCGCGGCAGCCACGAATGGGCGGCGGCGGTCGACGGTAAACCGCTGACCCACGGCGAGCTCCGCGAGACCGTCAGGGATCTGGGGCACTTCGAGTTCTTCGGCCCCGACCACCTGCTGACGCTGGCCGACGAGGTCTCCGCGGCACTCGTTCAGTCGAGTTCGTAACTCAGACCCGGTTCGGGAATGATGGGCTCGGTCTGGGGCAACTCCTCGCGCAGGCGATCCTGGAACCATCGGCTGGCCTCGGGGTCGCCGTGGACCAGGAACGTACGTTTGGGCCGGACCTTTTTCGCGTAGGCCAGCAGGTCATCGCGGGTGGCGTGGCCGCTGAAATCGAAAACGTCCGTCTGCGCCCGCAAGGGGGCCGATGGGTGTGCCGGATCGAGCACGATCTTGTCGCCGTGGGCCGCTGCGCGAATGTGGCCGGCGGGCGAGTCCGGATCGGCATAGCCGACAAAAAGCAGCGCATTCTTCGGGTTCTCCAGGAAACCGGCACGGGCGAAGGCATTGGAGACCGTTTTCTCGGTCATCATGCCGCTCGACAGGCAGTAGATCGTGCCCGCCCGGGGAATGATGGGCGCACGGTTGCGGCGGCGGCTGCCGGCCTGGATTTCCATGTCGGAAAGGATGCGGAAGTCGTCATCGGTCCGCCGGGTGAGGCCGCCCGCATACTTGTCGTAGATGATCGTCATCTTGGTCGAGAGCCCGCCGATGACGACCGGAGCCCTGGCCGGGATCATGCCCTTGCGCTTGAAGCGGTGGATCATCGTCAGGACCTCCTGGGTCTTTCCCACGGCGAAGACCGGGATGAGCACCGAGCCGCCGCGATGGAGGGTTCGCTCGATGGTCTCCGCGAAGCGCGCCTCCTCGGCGTCGCGGGTGTAGGCGGGGTCGCGCGGGCTGGCACCGCGGGTCGTCTCGATGACCAGCGTATCGACCGGCTCGTCGGGAAAGATGGCGCCCTTGATCAGGGTGGATGACTCGAAGTTCACGTCGCCGGTGTAAAACAGGGACTTGCCCCCCGTTTTCAGGGTCACGCCCACCGAGCCAAGGACGTGGCCGGCATCGTGGAAGGTCGCGCGGACGTCGCCGTCGGCATCGAGATCGAAGGGGCGCTCGATGGCGCGGGTTTCGATCGCGGCTTCGATCTCGTCGAGTTCGCGGTGGTGGAAGAGCGGGTAGTCGGTGATGCCGAGTTCGGTCCTCTTCGACTGCATCACGTTCACCGAGTTGTGGAGCATGGCAAAGCCGAGTTCGGCCGCGGCCTGGGAAAAGAACACCCGCGCCTGGGGTTGGTCGCGAAGCAGCACGGGCAGCGTGCCGATGTGGTCGAGATGGGAATGGGTGATCACCGCCGCATCGACCGAGCCCTCCTCCAGCAACTCGAAATGGGGGATGGCCTCCTGTCCCTCGTGTTTCGGATGCATTCCGGCATCGAGAACGATGCGGACTTCTCCGGTGTCGAGGAGGTAGGAGTTCGAGCCGATTTCGGCGTGGCGGCAGAGGCTGCGGAAAAGCACGGCGTCGGACCTTGGTCGGGCCGGAGCTTTTGTCGATGGCGGATTTTGGATGGATGAAGTCCCGCACGGCCCTCGATGGGCTGGACAGCCGGGACCGGGTCGGATTGCCTTGGGACATGAAAATCGACAGCCATCACCACCTGTGGGCCATCAACGACACCGACTATCCCTGGATCGACGAGGAGAAGTCGGTCATCCGCCGGGATTTCCTCGCCGGGGATGCCGCGCGGAACTTCAAGAGCTCGGGGATCGGTGGCAGCGTCGTCGTTCAGGCGCGGCAGATTGTCGAGGAAACCGAGTGGTTGCTGGGGCTCGCGGAGGCGAACGACTGGATGCGTGGCGTGGTCGGCTGGGTGCCGCTGCTCGAGGATGCCGGCGAGCCGTTCCTCGAGCGCTTCGCCCCGCATCCGAAGCTGTGCGGCGTGCGGCACGTGGTGCACGACGAGCCGGACGACGACTTCATCCTGCGCGAGGATTTCAACGAGGGCATCCGGCGGCTCATGAACTACGGGCTGGTTTACGACATCCTGATCTTCGAGAAGCATCTGCCGCAGACGATCGAGTTCGTCGATCGCCACCCGGAGCAGATCTTCGTGGTCGATCATATCGCCAAGCCGGTGGTCCGGCGCGACGCGTTCGACGAGGCGTGGGCAAAGAACACCCGCGAACTCGCCCGCCGTGAGAATGTCAGCTGCAAGGTCTCCGGCATGGTGACCGAGGTCCGCGATGCGGAGTGGGATGTGGATTTGCTGCGGCCCTACTTCGAGACGGTGCTGGAGGCCTTCGGCGCCGGTCGCCTGATGTTCGGCTCCGACTGGCCGGTGTGTCTGCTGCGCTCCGAGTACGGGCAGTGGGTCGAGTGCGTGACCGAGCTGGTCGCCGGACTCAGTGAGGAAGAAAAGGCGGCCATTTGGGGTGGCAACGCGGTGCGGATCTACGGCTTCTGATCGAGGGAATACGGACCGTGGCCCCGCGTCCCATACGCTCGGGGCACCGGACGGAAGTCCGCCTTTCCCCCTGTCTCAGCCTTTTCGCGGGAGCTCCAGCTTGACGGTCTCGCCGGCCGACAGCTCGACCTTGCGGGGCTCCTGACCCGGCAGGATCAGATCGATGGTCTGTGCTTCCTTCGAGGTCATCGCGACCTCCACCTTGCCGGGCGTCCAGTGGAGCCGGTTGATTTCGATCGCACCGCGGCAGAGCACGCCTTCCAGAGTGCCCGTCTTCCACTCCTTCGGAAGGGCGGGCAGCAACTTGACCTCCCCGACGTCGGAACCGACCAGCATCTGGATGATCAGGGCGGGTTGGCCACCGCTGATGTCCATGTTGAACAGGTGGCGGTGGTTATGCATCGACGCCAGGTTGTTGAGCCAGAAGCGGTTCACCAGGTGGCGCAGACAGAGCAGCGAGAGTTCGCCGTCGCCGAGGGTCGAGACGACCTGACCGAGCTGGACCAGGCCGAAGGACATGAACCCGCGGTCCTCCGGGTCCTTCCAGTGCTCGGCCAGCTTGAACTCCACGCTCTTGCGGAAACCTTCGACCAGTTTCGGGTCCTGCTCGATCTCCTCGGGCATGACGTAGTAGAGAGGATAAAGCTGGGAGGAATGGCGGTGCTTGTCGTTGTTGCCGAGCTTGGGCGTCAGCCACTCCTTGATGATGCCGTCCTCATTGAGCATGTAGGGGGGCATCTTGGCGAGCATGCCTTTCCACTTCGGGATCTTGTCGGCGTTGATGTCCAGGGTGCGGGAGGCCGCGATCAGGTTGTGCAGGACTTCCTTGGCAACGGCGACGTCCATGGTCGCGTTGAAGGTGGCCTGTGAGTCGCTGCCCTCGGGCCAGTTCTCGGGCGACTGGGTCGGTGAGAAGACGAACTGGCCGTTTTCGTCCTCGTAAAGGTAGTCCTCGAAGAACAGCGCGCATTGCTCGAGGTAGGGCACGGCGTGCTTGGCGAGGAACTCCTCGTCACCGGTGAAGAGGTAGTAGTCGTAGAAGAAGCGGGCGGCTTTTCCGGCACCGGCGACCCACATGCCGCCGGCGAAGTTCTCCGAGTAGGCGTTGTTGTAGCCGTTGGTGCTGGTGCGCGACGGCAGGACGATCCCGCGGGCGCCGAAGAGATGCTTGGCATTGAGCTGGAGATCGGGAATCAGCGACTCGATGTAGCTGGTGTAGGCCGGGGTCAGCTCCGGCATGTTGCCCGGCAGGTTGGCCGCGATGGCGGAGGGCACGTTGCCGTTGTGAGTGAAGTCGCTGGCCCAGTTGGGCACGTAGGTGCCGCCCCAGATGCCCTGCAGGTTCGGTGGCAGTTTTCCGGTGGAGGAGATGATGTTGTGGCGGCCGGCATCAAATTCCTTCTCAAGAAGGGCCATGTTGATGTCCTCCCAGGTGGAGATCTCGAGCAGTTCCTCGGTGCTCTTCTTGTGGTCCTCCGCGCTGCCGCCGAGGTCGAGCCTGACCCGGTTGAAGAGTTCGCCGTGGAGTTTGGCCTGGCTGGAGAGCAGCTTGTCGTAGTCGGCCTCGACCTTGTCCAGCTTGGCGGCAAGTTCGTCGAAAAGGTCGCTGCCCTTTTCGCGGGGCAGGGCGATGTCGACGAGCAGCAGGACCTCGTCGGCATTCTCGACCACCAGCGAGCCGTCGTCCTTGGCAGTGGCCTTGCCGCCCTTGGTGATGACGCGGGCGTGGCCGTTGACGGCGGTGATGCTGCCCTCGTAGGCCTTGAGGCACTGCATGCTGTAGGACAGGGAGTCCGAGGTGGAGCGGCTCTCGATGTCGCCGAAGTGCTCCTTGAAGGAGTCGCTGGATTTCTTGGCGATGTCGGTGTCCTTGTTGAACTCGTCGCTGGTCTTGCGCGGGACGAGCTTGAGGGTGGCGTTGAGCGAGCCGGGCTTTTCAGCCTGCAAGCGGACCACGGCGATCCGGTCTTTCCGTGAGCAGAACAGGCCGCGCTCGAAGGTGCCGAGATCGTTGGTCCACTTGATGCGGGCCTCGCTGGTCGAGAAGTCCACCGTGCGGGCATAGTCCCGGGCCTCACCGCCCGGTTGGGTGATCTGCAGGTCGAAGGCCGGCACGAAGTAGTCCGGGTACATGAAGCCATCCTGGCCGGAGTACTTCGCCTGCAGGGCCTCGGCCTCCTTGTATTTGCCTTCGGCAATGAGACTCCGGATTTCCGGCAGGTGCATGGACTGATCGGGCGGGACGACCGGATCGCCCATCGGCATGAACAGTTCCTCGTGGGTGAAGATGATCCGCTCGTCGTTGGGATGGCTGAAGGCGAGCATGCCGAGGGTGCCGTTGCCGCAGATCAGGCCTTCCTCCCAGTTGGCGGCGGGCCTGCTGCTGAGAAAGCCCCGGTCCGGCACGGGAAGCGACGAGGAAAGGGCGGGACTCATGGAAATGGAGAAGAGAGCGAGAATTCGGGCGATGTGCAGGGTGGTCTTCATGACGGAAGGATTCCGGGGGGGCTGGTGAAATTCAACTTTGACTCCTTGATGTTGCTACGTTCGAGGGCCCCGTCAAGCTGTGGCTTTCATGGGAAAGCCTCCGCCGAATTTGCTCAGATGGTGTCGTTCAACGAATCGTAGGGCACCGGGTGGTCATCCTCGTCGTCGTGTGCCGAAGGCAGGTTTTCCGCGGTGCGGGCGATGCGCGACTCGGCCTGGTCGATGCCCTCGAGCGACGCGAGGTGGAACAGACCGTCTCCCTCGTCGGCGGCCGCGTCGTTGGTGCGCCCGATGAGCAGCCCGGGCCTGCTGGCGAGCACCGGGGTGTCGCCGGTGCCGTGGGGATCGGCGACGAAACCGAGCTGGGTGCCGGCTTCGACCGCCCTTCCGAGGGAAACCAGCGGAGTGAAGATGCCGCCGGCCGGCGCCCGCTCCCAGAACGAGCGCGAGCACACCAGCGGGAGCCGGCGGATGGGTGACTTGCCGCGCAGCATCTGGAGCTGGCGCAGGACCGACAGCACGCCCTGGACACCGAAGCGGATGGCCGGCGTGTCGAGGCGCAGCGCCTCGCCGGCCTCGTAGAGCAGGCAGGTCTTTCCGAGCGCGCGGCAGGCATGACGGAAGGTGCCCTCCCTGGGCTCCCCGGCGAGGATCACGGGTGGCGCGAAGACGCGGGCCAGCTCCAGTTCGGCGGAGCGACCGGGGCTGATCCGGAGCTGGGGAAGGTTGGGGCGGTTGACGGCTCCGGTGTGGAGGTCGATCACCACATCCGCCCGCTTCACCACCTCGTCGATGAGGACCTTGGCGAGTCGCGAGCCGAGCGAGCCGGTCGGGCTGCCGGGAAAGAGGCGGTTGAGGTCGCGGCGGTCCGGCATGTAGCGGGAACGCGTGACGAAGCCCGGACGGTTGACGATGGGGATGGCGAGCAGGGTGCCGGCCAGCCGCTTCAGGCGGCGCTCCCGGAGCAGGCGGCGGACGATTTCCGTGCCATTGGTCTCGTCGCCGTGGATCGCGGCGGTGACCAGGGTCACCGGGCCGGGTCGGCGCCCGTGGAGCACATGGACCGCCAGCCGTAGCGATTCCGAGGTCAGATAGGTGCCGACGTCGAGCTGGACGCGCTCACGGGTGCCGGGCGCGACCGAGACGTCACCAAGTTGAAAGGGTTCGGCCCTGGGGCTCTTTGCCATGGGCGAGATTGAAGATCGATCGGCTGAACATGAAACCCTAAAGATGCCCGGGCGGCGTTTGCTCTTCCTTGCTCGGCCCGCTCGGTCGGGCACCCGATCACGGATGAAGAAATCCGGGTCAGCCCTTGCCGCGGGTGCGCGTGGTGCCGGCCTGGGCCCGCTTTTCGATGAACTCGATGATCTTGCCGGCCACATCCTTGCCGGTCGCGTGTTCGATGCCTTCCAACCCCGGCGAGGAATTGACTTCCATGACCACCGGGCCGTGGTTGGAGCGCAGCAGGTCGACTCCGGCGACGTTCAGACCCATGACGCGGGCCGCGCGGACCGCCGTCGAGCGTTCTTCGGGGGTGATCTTGACCACCGTCGACGAGCCGCCGCGGTGGAGGTTGGAGCGGAACTCGCCCTCGGCCCCCTGACGCTTCATCGCGGCCACCACCTTGTCGCCGACCACGAAGCAGCGGATGTCCGATCCGCCGGCTTCGGCGATGAATTCCTGGGCGAGGATGTTGGCTTCGAGTCCGCGGAATGCCTCGATCACCGACTCGGCGGCCTTCTGGGTTTCCGCCAGCACGACGCCGACCCCCTGGGTGCCTTCGAGCAGCTTGATGACGATGGGCGCGCCGCCGCACAGCTTGATCAGGTGGCCGGTGGCCTTGGTGTCGTGCGCGAAGGCGGTCACCGGGAGTCCGATGCCCTTTCGTGCGAGGAGTTGCAGCGAGCGCAGCTTGTCGCGGGAACGGGAAATGGCGACCGACTCGTTGAGCGGGTAGGTTCCCATCATTTCGAACTGCCGGACCACGGCGGTGCCGTAAAAGGTGTGACTCGCGCCGATCCGCGGAATGATGGCGTCCACCGCCGAGATCTCCTCGTCCCCGAGGTAGATCCGCGGACGCATGGTGGTGATGTTCATGTGGCACCGGAGATAGTCGATGCGCCGGATGTCGTGGCCGCGTTCCTTGCCCGCCTCGAGCAGCCGGCGGGTCGAGTAGAGTTTGGCGTTGCGGGAAAGGACGGCGATGTTCATGGGAAAGCAGCTGGGCCCGGGATGTTCTCTCGCCGGGGAACGACGGCTAGGCCTGCGGGTCGGGCGCGTCAAGGGAAACCCCGGTGCCGGCCTGATGCACCGTGACCTGGGTGAATGGAATCACCCAGCCGTGTTCGTTGCAGACATCCACGCAGACCTTCTGAAGGAGTCGTCCGATGGCCTTGAAACGGTGGGCGACCTCTCCCGTGAAGTCCGCAAGGATCGCATAGTCGAGGGAGGAGGAACCCGCCGCCTCGAACTCGACGTTGAGATTCTGAACGGCCTCATGGCCGAATGCTTCAAGCAGGGTGGCTTCCAATCGTGCGGCGAGAACCCCCGGAACTTCCAGGGTGCTGATGGCCTGATGTCCGTAGTCGATGCCGAAGGTCGAGCTGACGCGGAAGCCGGTGGACAGGTTCTCCGGCGAGAGGGAGAGAAATTCGGACGTGGGATAGGTCTTGCGGCTGCCGCCAAGTCTCAGAACCGTGACCCTCTCGGGGGTCTGCTGGACGACCTTTCCGTAGGTCTCGTCGCCGAGGATGACCCAGTCGTTCTCCTTGGTGGGGAACCACGGCTCCTTGCGGTGGCAGGGCCGGGAGTGCAGCCCGTTGACGGTCCGGATCGGAAGCCGGAGAACGGCGCCTCCCAGGAGGGGGTTGGTGAAGCGGCAGTAGATGCCGAGCCTGTCGACCCGCCACGGGACGCCGTCGTAGACCAGTCGTTCGCCTTCCCGCACCGGTCCGAGATTGAGCATGGTGCGGACCTGATCGATGTAGGGCACGAGCGAGTTCCGCGAGGCGATGAGGAGCCCGGCGATGAGGATGGCCGTGACGGTGAGCAGCAACCAGTCGCCCCGGAGATAGAAGACGATCAGGGCGGCCCCGATGCCGGCAACGACCGCGGCGATCACCGCCACCAGGTCGACCAACCGCGCCGTCAGCCGTGTTTCGCCCTTGCGGTGAAAGGGGCTCATCCGCTTGAGCAAGCGGTAAAGACGGCGCACGAGGATCGAGGAGACGATGAATGCCCCGATGGCCATCAGCAGGTTCAGACCGCGGCTTTTCCAGAAGCGGGAGATGGCGTTGGAAATCGATTCGAGCACGGAGGGGGCCTGCCGGTCGCGCTCGGCAAGCTTGGCCTCGATCACGGCGATCCGGCCTGCCGCCTCGTCAAGGCGTTCCTGCCACAGGGACCGGGTGCTCTTGATTTGCCCGACGATCGCCTCGTCAAGATCCTCGCGCTTCAGCAACTCATCGAGTCGCCGGACGGCGGAGTCGGCCAGGTCACGACGGCTGGTCGCGGTGGCAAGGCCGTCGCGGAGTTCCTCCATCTCGCGGGGTGCCGAAGTGGCGTCGCGCAGTTCTTCCAAGACCGGCTTGAGGATCTCCTGGAACTCCTGGTTGAAGCTCGTGCTGCCGGTCTGGTCCTCGAAATAGGCATCTTCATCCACGCCTGATGCGATCGTCCGGAAGTTGTTCCGAAGTTCGTCCATGCGCTGACGAACCGAGGCGATCTCCGCCTCGATCTTTTCCCGCTCGACGTCACTGGCGGTGTCTTCCAGGCGCTGGCGAAGGTCATCCAGCGTGGCCTGCTCCCTCTTGAGCAGGGGAATGGTGGACTGCAGCGCTTCGAGCGTCTTGTCCGGCGGCGAGGTGGCCTCTTCCTGGCCCCGGAGCAGAGCCAAGGGCGCCAGCAGCGCGAGCAGAAGCGTGAAAAACAGACCTGGGGTTCTCCGGCGCATCATCGGTTCCAACACTATGACGCTCGATCCACGAGTCTGTCTAGCAGACTTCTCCGGCACCTTGCCGGCGTTCGATCCGCATGGTTCAGATGGCCTGGATGACGTCCTCCCGCGGGAAGCGCGCCTTGGGGCGGGCCGCGTGATGGTCGTCCTCCGTCCGGTAGCCCACCGCACAGGCGACGCAGGTCGCGTAGCCACTGCCGGTGAGGGCCAGGATGTTGTCGTAGCTCGCAGGGTCGAGACCTTCCAGGGGGCAGGTGTCGATCCCGAGCACGGCCGCCGAGGTCATGAACTGCCCGAGCGCAAGGTAGGTCTGCCGGACGTTCCATGAGTGGCGCTCCTCCACCGTCATGTTGTTGGCAAACCCGTCGATGACTTTGCGGAGTCCCTCGAAGGTGGCGGGGTCCTGTCCCTGGACCTCGGCCAGCCGGTCGAGCCAGCGGGCGGTGTCTTCGGGGGTGAGGTCGTCCCGCGAGGTGAAGACCACCAGCTTGTCGGCATCGGTGACCTGCGACTGGCCCCAGGAGACCTTCCGGAGTTCGGCGCGCAGCGCCGGGTCCTCGACCACGACGAAGCGCCAGGGCTGGAGTCCGAACGAGGAGGGAGCGAGAACCAGAGAGTCGAGCAGCGCCTCCCAGGTCTCGGCGGGGATCGTCTTGGCGGGGTCGAAGGCCTTGGTCGCGTAGCGGAAGTTGAGGGCGGAAAGGAGTTTGGATGGATCCATGCGCAGCGTGCTTTCCCGGTAGTCTGGCGGGGAGTCCGGGTGGCGCAAGTGTCAACCCGGGCCGGCCTTTCGCAGGGGTGCGGGAATCAGCGGGCCGGGAGCGGAGGGAGCCGTGGGGGACCTACTGCGCGTCGAGCGATAGCGGCAGCGAGGCCGAGGGGAAGTCCTTCAGCGAGATGGCGAGGACGACGCCGTACTCGTTCTCGATCCGGTTGTCCCGGGTGGTGAAGCCGAGTGATCCCACCCAGTGGTTGAAGTCGCGGTTGATCGTGTACTGCTGGAGTTCGAGCGTGCCGTCGTCGAGTTCCCAGACGTGGGTGGCGCCGATGCCCCACTTGTCGTTGAGGCGCAGGTATCCCCGCAGGTCGAGGCGCGTGGAATCGAGCAGGATGGGGTGGTTGTTGAGATACTGGGCACCGATCGAGAATTCGAGATTCTCGTTGGGCATGAAACGGAGGCGGGCGATCGCCTCCGAGAAGCCGGAGCCGTCACTGATGACCGGGATCTGTGTTTCGAGCTGCACGGAGAGCCAGGGCAGCGGGTTCCAGAGAAGATCGTTGTAGAGGTTCGAAAACGACCGGGAGAGTTCGGGATCCTCGAAGAAGGTGTCGATGTAGGTATCGAGGTAAAGCCACTCGAAGCTCTGCCCATCGCGACGGGTGATGAGCCGGTTGCGCATCCCCATGCGGAGGATCGACCAGTCGCGTAGCGAGTCGATGGCGGTGAAGCGGTTGGGGGCGAGGGTCCGCGGCCGCGTGGAGAAATACTCCCGGTCGATGGCGGGAAACAGCGGGTCGAGGTCGTCGGTGCTGAGGAACGAGTAGCGCAGGTAGGGCTGGAACACGTGCATCAGGCCGTCGATGCCCCAGTCCCGATCGCGGTAATCCCCGAGATCCCGGGTGAACTTCACCGAAGCCTCGGCTCCGGCGTAGAGGTGGGTGCGGTTGAGCGAGGAGGCCGGACCGTTGACCGACATGTATCGGCTGTAGCCCAGCCCTGCCTCCGGGGTGAAGTTGAGCCATCCGCCGAGCTTCATCGGCAGCGAGACCTCCTGGTAGGTGTGGAAGCGGGTGTATCCCGGGTCGTAGAGCTGGGCATTCAGCGACGGGATGGCCGGGCTGCCGGGAGGCAGGCTGCGGATGAGTTGGAGAATCTGCCGTTCATAGGGAGGCAGCTGGCTGAAAAGGACCGGGATTCGCGGATTGCCCGGTGGCAGGGCGTTGATCGCCTGGATGATCGAGTTCGTCGGTCCTCCGATCTTTTCATTCAGAAAGCCGAAGGTCGTCTGGCCCTCGTGGAGGATGGAGGTGCCGAAAATGGGCCGCCGCGATTGCTCGAAGGAAAGCTCGAGCCGCGAGTCGGAACGGTAGAAATCGTTGGGACGGACGCGGGCGACGACGCCCAGCAGCGACTGGTCGCCATGCCGGAAAAGGCCGAAGGTGTTGTCCGGCGCAGGATCGATCCGGAACTCGCGCGGATCGAAGTCTTCGAGGTAGTAGTTGTCGCTCAGTGCCGTGATGTTGCTGTCGAAACGCCAGCGCTCGCCTCCTTCCATCGGCAGGGGCACCCGGTAGCGGAGCTGCGCCTTCCAGCGGTCCTCGTTGACGGTCGGCCGGGGCAGCCCGGTGCGGCTGATCGTCGGATCGAGGTCATTCGCATAGTAGAGCGAAAGTCCGGTGAGGGCCTCGTTGTCCTCGACACGGCGGTCGAGGAGGTCGAGGCCCCCCGCGACGCCCCGTCTCGAGCGGAGGTCGAATCGCCAGCGGGACAGGAGCCAAGCGTCGTCTGCGGCGACCCCGTCGCCCTGGCCGAGCATGATCCCGTAGCTGTTCAGGAGGTAGACGCCCCAGTTGGTGCGGGCGCCGGGAATGAAGTGATAGCCGAGGTCGCCATCCAGCGGCTGTGCCAGGTAGGGCAGCCAGAAGATCGGGGTGTCGCCGGCATAGAGTTTCAGGTTCTTGAAGGTGACCCGGTCTTCCGGATAGACGGTGGTCTCGTCGGCGCGCACCCAGAAGCCGGGATCCTCGACGTCGTGGGTGGTGATGCCGGCATCGCGGCCGACGAAGACCTGCTTGCCGTTCCGCTCCTCGACGGTGAAACCGTCCGCCTCGAGCAGCAGCGGGTCGACGCCGGTCCGGAGATTCGAGGCGTCGATCTTCTGCTCCTCCATCAGGTAGACGACCCGCTGACCTCTCTGAAGGGTCTGGCCCTGATAGATGCTGACGTTTCCGGTGAGCGTCACCGTCTTCGCCGCGTCATCGAGCACGCCGCGGTCGGCGAAGACCTCGACGCCGGTTTCGGTCCGCAGCTTCACGTTGCCTTCGACCTCAAGCCGCTTGTCCTTGCCGAGGTAGCGCCCGCGGTTGGCCTGGAGCTCCATGCCGGTATCGGTGGTCGCACTGACCGCGCCGCGCGAGGTGAGCGTCTGTGTCTCCTTCTTGTAATCGGCCCCGCCCGAGAAGCTCAGGGATACGGACTCCGGTTCGGCCGGCGCGAGTTCTTCGGCGTCGATGAGGTCGGCCTCGGTTGGCAGGGGGACGGGCTCGACCGGGGCGATGGGTGCGGGCTCCTGGGCGAACAGCGGAAGGAGAAGAATCAGGGAGACCGGGACGAACCTCATCGGGACTGGATCTCAGGGATTGGCGGCGGCCAAGTAAAGTTGGAAAGCGATTGCACTGCAACCGTGCCGGTTGATGCTTCGGCATGGACAAGCCACGGCGGACGGTTGGAATCGTGGGAGCTTCGGGTTTCATCGGGGGCGAAGTGGCCTCGGCCGCCTCCGCGTCGGGCTGGCGGGTGGTCGGCTTCAGTCGCCGCGAGCGCCGTGCGGGAGGGGCCGTCGACGAGTGGCGTCGCTGGCAGGATGTGCCGGATCTTTCCGGGCTGGACGCCGTGGTGAACCTGGCCGGCGAACCGGTCGACCAACGCTGGACGGCGGCGGTGCGGGAGCGGCTGCGCGAGAGCCGGGTGGGGGTCACGCGGGCCCTCCTCCGGGGGATGGAAGGGCATCGCCCGGCTGTCCTGGTGAATGGATCCGCGGTGGGAATCTACGGTGACCGGGGAGAGGAGCCCTTGAACGAGAAGGCGGAACCCGGGGAGGGGTTTCTCGCCGAACTCTGCCGCGAGTGGGAAGCGGCGGCGGACGAGGCTCCGGAAGGGGTGCGGGTGGCGAAGATCCGGACCGGCATCGTCCTCGGATCCGGTGGTGCGGCCTGGGGAAAGATGCGCAAGGTCTTCAAGCTCGGTCTGGGAGGCCGGTTTGGCGACGGGCGGCAGTGGATGCCGTGGATCCACGAGGCGGATCTGGCCGGCGGGATCGTGCATGTGCTGGACTGTGGGGAACTGAGTGGTGCGGTGAACGGTGCCGCCCCCGAGTCCGAGAGGAATGCGGACTTCACCCGCAAGCTCGCGGCAAGGCTGAAGCGGCCGGCGTTCTTCCATGCTCCCGAGTGGGCTCTGAGGGTCGGTCTGGGCGAATTTTCCGGCGCCCTGCTGGCAAGCCAGCGGGTGATGCCCGAGGCCTTGCTCCAGAGCGGTTACCGCTTCCGCTTCCCGAGGCTCGAGGATGCGCTAGAAGAGCTGCTTTGAACGGAATTGCACTTGTCGCCGGGGAGGTGGCGGGCTTGGGTTTGGCACTCCGATGGCAACACCCCAGAACAAGATCGCCCTGGTCTTCGATTACGACCAGACGCTGAGTCCCCGCTACATGCAGGACGACGTGGTGTTTCCCGAGTTCGGGATCGACCCCGGGCAGTTCTGGAGCAAGTGCAACTCGTTGGTCGCCGACTCGCAGTGGGATGGCGAGCTGGCCTACCTCAAGTGCCTGCTCGACTACCTCGAGATGGACCGCGTCACCAACGAGCGGCTGCGGGAACTCGGCAAGGGCCTGCGCTTTTTCCCTGGGGTTCCCGAGATCTTCGACGACCTCTCGGGCACGATCCTTTCCCCGGACCACGAGGCGGCCGGCATCGAAATCGAGTTCTACATCATCTCCTCGGGCCTGAAGGAACTGCTCGAGGGATCGCGGCTCCGCAACAAGGTGAAGGCGATCTTCGGCTGCGAGTTCGGCGTCGACGATGCCGGGAACATCTCGTTCCCGAAGCGGGCGATCTCGCACACCACCAAGACGCAGTTCCTTTTCCGCATCAACAAGGGGATGCTGGAGTATTCGCAGGACGTGAACGACCACATGCCGCCGGAGCTGCGGCCGGTTCCCTTCGAGAACATGGTCTATGTCGGCGACGGCCCGACCGACGTGCCCTGCTTCACGGTCATTTCACGGAATGGCGGGCACGGCATCGCGGTCTACAATCCGGATGACGAGAGCGGGCGCAGCTTCCGCAAGTGCTTCCAGCTCTGTGCCCACGCCAACCGGGTGAAGCACATCGCCCCGGCCGACTACCGGCAGGGAAGCCACCTGTGGTTGCTGCTCAGCGAAATGGTCCGCGAGATCGCCGACCGCATCCTGCGCAATCGTCGCGAAGAGACGGATCGCGGCACGGTTTCGGCTCCGACCTTCTGATTCATGCCAGAGAAGAAGCACTTCCATTTCGTCGGGGTCTGCGGAACGGCCATGGGCTCGGTGGCCGCGGCCATGATGCGCAAGGGATTCACCGTCACCGGCTCCGACGCCAACGTGTATCCGCCGATGTCCGACTTCCTTCGCGACGAGGGGGTCGAAGTGGTCGAGGGCTACCGTGGCTCCAACATCCCGGAGGGTGCCGATGCGATCGTGATCGGCAATGCGATCAGCCGTGGCAACGACGAGGCCGAGGAGGCGCTCGACCGCCGCCTGCTCTACGTCTCGCTGCCCGAGGTGATGAAGGAGTATTTCCTGCGGGGAAAACGCAACCTGGTGGTCGCCGGAACCCACGGCAAGACGACGACCAGCTCGCTGCTGGCCTGGCTGCTGCTGTCGGCGGGGCGGGATCCCGGCTGGATGATCGGCGGGCTGCCCCGCAACCTCGGACGCGGTGCCCATTTCCCCGACTCGGAGTTCAACGTTCTGGAGGGCGACGAGTACGACACCGCCTTTTTCGACAAGCGCTCCAAGTTCCTCCACTACCTGCCGGAGGTCGCGGTGATCAACAACATCGAGTTCGACCACGCCGATATCTACGACAACCTCGACCAGATCAAGCTGAGCTTCGAGCGCCTGCTGCGGGTGGTGCCCCGGAACGGACTGGCGGTGGTCAATGGCGACGACCCGAACTGCCTCGATGTCGCCGGAGGTGCGCCGTGTCCGGTCACCAAGGTCGGCTTCGGATCGAATTGCGACGTCCGCATCGAGTCGGTGGAATACACCCCGGGGGGCAGCGCGTTCGATCTGGGAGCGACGAGATTCTCGGTGGCCATGCCCGGGGAGTTCAATGTCCGCAATGCGGCGATGGCGGCCACGGCCGCGCGGCACGCCGGACTCTCGGACGAGGAGATCCGGGAGGGTCTGGCGTCGTTCCAGGGCATCGCCCGGCGCCAGGAGCTCCGCGGCGTGGCCGGCGGTGTGAAGGTGATCGACGACTTCGCGCACCACCCGACGGCGATCCGCCAGGCGGTCGAGGCGCTGCGTCAGCAGCACCCGGAGGGCCGCCTGTGGGTGCTCTTCGAGCCGCGCTCCAACACCACCAAGCGGAAGATCTTTCAGAACGAACTGGCCGAGTGTCTGGCCGGAGCGGATGTGGCGGTCATCGCGGCCCTGCCCGATCCTGAAAAGGTGCCGCCGGAGGACCGGCTCGATCCGGCCGCGGTGGCGGCGAATGTGCCGGGCGGCAAGGGCAGGTACATTCCCGGAGTCGAGGCGATTGTCGAGGCGGTGGCCGCCGAAACGGTGGCCGGGGACGTGGTGGCGGTGCTCAGCAACGGGGGCTTCGGCGGCATCCACCAACTCCTGCTCGAGGCCCTCGCCGATTGAGGCGGGATTCCCGCGGGAGCGTCAGCCTCCCGAGAGCCGGTGGTTGAGTTGGATCGAGCGCCGCAGCGCCTCCATCACGTCGACCATGGACGACCAGTCCCGGGTGGCGTCGCGGCACACCGGATTGGTCTTGATCGTGCGGCTCACGTGCCGGCCGATTTCGCCGTAGAGCTGCTGCATCTCGGTCTCCATCAGGCCGATCTCCGCCTTGAATGACGAGATTTTCTGGTTCGCCTCGCCAATCATCTGGAATGCCTCGGCGGCGTCCGTCCGGTGCCTGGTGCGTTCCTCGTCGAGCTTGGTGTCGAGCTTGTCGATCTTCGCGTTCTGCCGCGCGATTTCTCCGGCGATCTCGGTCCGTTCGGCCTTCAGGGCATCGAACTGGCCGCGCAGTTCGGTCATTCGCTTGCGGGAGGCTTCCTCGGTTGCCGGATCGTCGCGCTTCTCGGCCCGCAGGACCTCGAGCTTGGTCTTGATGCCGTCGTAAAGCCGCCGGATGTCGCGGGCTCGGCGCACGATGTCGTCGCGCTTCCTCGCCAGTTGGTCCAGCTCCGCGAGGATGCGGGAGCGCTCCTCTTCGAGATCCTCGGTCATCTCCGATTTGGCTCCCAGCAGTTCCGCCCGCTGCTCGTGGGCTTGCGTGAGCAGGTCCTCGGCCTCGTGAAGCTTCTCCTTCAGTTCGTCGCGCTTCACGTGCAACCGCCGCAGGTTCCAGTACTCGATGCCGAGTTCCTCGACCGATTCCACCCGCTCCCAGATTCGTTCGCCGAGCAGCTGTTCGGCCTCGCGGAGCAGGTGGGTTTCACTCGCCGCTTCGGCGCGCCGCCGCTGCTTCCGGCTGATGCCGAAAGCCAGCGCGACGCGGGCGATGAAATACTGTGCGGTGGTCATGAAAGATCGTCTCAGCGACCGAGAATCCTCTTCAGATTGTCGATAACTGTCGGATCTTCAAGCGTTGTTGTGTTCCCGGTGACATTTCCGGTGGCGACCAGCTCCTTGAGCAGGCGGCGCATGATCTTGCCGGAGCGGGTCTTCGGCAGGGCGGGGGTGAAGTGCAGGTCATCCGGCTTGGCGATGGCCCCGATGAGCTTGCCGACATGATTCCGCAGCTCCTTGAGCAGCGCATCGTCGCCCGTCTTGCCTCCTTTGAGGCTGACGAAGGCGACCACGGCCTGGCCCTTGAGGTCATCGGGACGACCGATCACGGCCGCCTCGGCGACGGCCTCGTGGGCCACCAGCGCGCCCTCGATCTCGGCGGTGCCGAGACGGTGGCCGGAGACGTTCAGGACGTCGTCCATCCGCCCGGTGATCCAGAAATTGCCCTGCTTGTCGCGCCGGGCACCATCGCCGGCGGTGTAGAGCCCCTTGAAGTCGCCCCAGTAGGTTTTCTTGTAGCGCGGCTTGTCGTTGTAGATCGTCCGCAGCATCGACGGCCACGGCTTGCGCAGGACCAGCCGACCGGATTCGTCCGGTTTGCACTCCTCGCCGGTCTCGTCGACGATCGCCGCGTCGACCCCGAAGAAGGGCAGGGTGGCGGTGCCGGGAATGGTCGGCGTGCAGCCGGGAAGGGGTGAAATCAAAATCGAGCCGGTCTCGGTCTGCCACCAGGTGTCGACGATCGGGGCCTTGCCGCCGCCGATGTGTTCGCGGTACCAGAGCCAGACGTCGGGGTTGATCGGCTCGCCCACCGAGCCGAGCAGCCGGATGGAGGAAAGATCGTAGGGCTTGATGAATTCCTCCCCGGCACGGATGAAGGCGCGGATCGCCGTCGGTGCGGTGTAGAAGATGGTCACGCCGAGGTCCTCGCAGATCCGCCAGAAGCGGCTGAAGTCGGGCTGGTTCGGCGCCCCCTCGTACATCACCTGGGTCACCCCGTTGGCCATCGGGCCGTAGACGATGTAGGAGTGGCCGGTGATCCAGCCGACGTCCGCCGTGCACCAGTAGACGTCGTCATCCTTCATGTCGAAGATGTACTTGCAGGAGATGTAGGTCCCCATCAGGTAGCCGGCGGAGGTGTGGAGAATGCCCTTGGGTTTTCCGGTCGAGCCCGAGGTGTAGAGGATGAACAGCGGGTGCTCGCTATCGAAGGCCTTGGCCTTGTGGGTGCCGGGGACCTTGGCGCATTCCTCGTTCCACCACAGGTCGCGGCCGCGCTTCATGGTCACGTCCTGCCCGGTGCGCTTGGCGACGATCACCTTCTTCACCCCCTTGTACTTCTCGAGGGCGGCATCGACGTTGTCCTTGAGCGGCACCACCTTGCCGCGGCGCCAGCCGCCGTCGGCGGTGATCACCGTGGTCGCCCCCGAGTCCTCGAGGCGGTCGACGATCGCATCGACGGCGAAGCCGCCGAAGATGACCGAGTGCACCGCGCCGATCCGGGCGCAGGCGAGCATCGCGATGGCCGCTTCGGGAATCATCGGCATGTAGATGATCACGCGATCCTTCGACTTCACGCCGTTGGCCTCGAGCACGTTGGCGAACTTGCAGACCTCGCGCTTGAGTTGCGCGTAGGTGAGCACCGTGCGATCGCCGGGCTCGCCTTCGAAGATGATGGCAGCCTTGTTCTTGCGCGGGCCGTCGGCGTGGCGGTCGACGCAGTTTTCGCAGACGTTGATCTTGCCGCCGACGAACCACTCGGCGAAGGGCGCCTTCCAGTCGAGCACCTTGCTCCACTTCTTCTGCCAGGTGAGGTCCTTGGCCTCGCGGGCCCAGAACTTCGAGGGCGAGTCGATCGACTCCTTCCACATGCGCTTGTACTGCGCCATGCTGGAAATGCGGGTGGTCTTGGCGAACTTCTTGTCCGGTTTGAAGACCTGGGCTTCGGGTGACTTGCTCTTGCGTTTGGTGCTCATGGGTAGCGGGAGATTTCAGGCGAGAGCCTAGGGAGAATGGCACCGCGGCTTCGACCCAATTCTTGCGGCATTCGTTGCGAATCCTCCGCTTTATTTGCTTTCGACCGGTGCGGGCATCCGTCCGACCCCGTGTCGGCGATCGCTTCAAAGCATGTCGCGGAGCCACTCGATCGCCGCCTCACGGTCCGCCAGCCGACCCTCGAGTTGCTCGGTCTGGACCCCCTCGAGCAGCTCCTTGAATCGCGGACCGGGCTCGAGCCCGAGGGCGATGAGGTCCTTGCCGGTCACCAGCGGCGGTGGCACCAGCGGCTCGCGGGCGAATTCGTCGCGCTTGGCCAGCAGGAACTCGTAGTTGTCGGTGAAGCCGTTCGACGACGCGCAATCGACCCGGTGCAGCTCGAGTTCGCGGGGGAATGTGGGGGCATCCATGAAGCGCTTGAGCTTGGCCACCCGCATCTCCTGCACGTGCATGAAGCGCATGTGCCGCGAGACCATGAAGGCCACCTCCTCGATCACCTTGTTGGGATACTTCAGGCGCCGGAGGATTTCCGCGGCCATCTTCGCGCCGAGCGCATCGTGGCCGTTGAAGCGGATCCGGCCGGCCTCCTCGTCCCAGGTGCGGGTCGGCGGCTTGCCGATGTCGTGCAGCAGCACCGCGAGGCAGAGTTCCAGCGGCGCCCCGGTCCCGAGCAGGTCGAGCATGATCCGGGTGTGCGTGTAAACGTCGCCCTCGGGATGCCACTCGGGCGGTTGGTCGCAGCCGATCATCGCGAGTGCCTCGGGCAGGAAATGCGCGAGCAGCCCGGAGTGCACCAGCAGGTCGAGTCCGTGCGCCCGGCGGGGCGAGGTGATCAGCTTGGAAAACTCGTCGCGGATGCGCTCGGGGGCGATCCGGGTCAGGCCACCGGCGTGGTCGCGGATCGCCTGCCAGGTGGCAGGCTCGATCTCGAAATCGAGCGTGGTCGCGAAACGCACCGCCCGCAGCAGGCGCAGCGAGTCTTCGGCGAAGCGGGCCGCCGGATCGCCGATGGAGCGAAGCCGGCGGGCATCGAGATCGGTGCGTCCGCCGACGTGGTCGATGATTTCGCCGGTCGACGGATCCTCAAAGAGGCCATTGATCGTGAAATCGCGACGCTGCGCATCCTCCTCGGCGGTCGAGAACTCGACCGACTCCGGTCGACGCCCGTCGCGGTAGGATCCATCGGTGCGGAACGTGGCGATTTCCACGGGATGGTCGTGGTGCCGGACGATGATCACGCCAAAGTGTGCTCCCACTTCGTTGCCTCCTGGGAAGATCCCGAGGATTTCCCGCGGCGTGGCCGAGGTGGCGATGTCGTAGTCCTTCGGTTCGTGCCCGAGCAATCCGTCGCGGACGCAGCCACCCGCAAACAAGGCCCGGTGACCGGCCGCCGAAAGGCGGGCGGCCAGGTCGCAGGCGGCATCGCGGGCAGTCACGGGGCGAAGCTGCGCTCCGAAGTGCCAAGTGAGAAGTTCCAAGTTCCAAAGGATCAGCGCCTGCGGCGACGAAGGTCGGCGTCCCTGCTTCAGCGGTTCGGCGTTCGGCAGGATGCCGAACGAAGCCGGCGGGACGCCGGCGCTCCCCTTGGAACTTGGAACTTTTCACTTGGCACTTCGAGACCGCCTCACCCTGCGCCCTCGCCCCCGCAGAAGTTTCGGATTTCCGAAATGCCTGAGTTGGGTTTCACTGGGCGGGTGATCTACCCTCCGCTCGATCATCCGGTGTGGCTGCTGGCGGCATTTCTCGTCGGCGCATGCATCGGTTCGTTTCTCAACGTCGTGATCTACCGGTTGCCGCTCGGGCTCTCGGTGAACGACCCCAAGCGCTCGTTTTGTCCCGGTTGCAAGGCCGAGATTCCGCTCCGCCTCAACATCCCGCTGGTCAGCTGGTTGTGGTTGCGGGGGAAGTGCCGGTCCTGCGGGACAAGGATTTCCGCCCGCTATTTTGCCGTCGAGCTGCTCACCGCGCTGCTTTTCACCGCGGTGTTGTGGGTGATGGCCGACCGGCTCGGCGGAGCGCGGTTCCAGCCCGCGCATCTCGCGGTGATCCCGTTGTGGTTCCTGATCGCCTCGTTCGTGGCGATCGCCTTCATCGATGCCGAGCACCTCGTGATTCCGCTCGAGCTGACCATCAGCGGCACGGTTGCCGGCTTCATCGGGGCGCTGCTTTGTCCACAACTCCCCGATCTCATCGGTTGGCGCTCGATGGAACCCGGATGGCTGGACGGGCTGATCCAGTCCGGCCTCGGCTTCTTGATCGGCTTCTTCGGCCTGTGGATCGTCGTTCTCCTCGGCAAGCTCGCCTTCGGCCGGGTCGAATGGGCGCACGACGAGCCGGTCGAGTGGTTTCTGGAAGAGCCGAGCAACGAGGAGGACCCGATTCATTTCCAGATGGGGGAGGACAGGCTCGCCTGGTGGGACATCTTCTACCGAAAGAGCGACCGTCTCATCATCGAGGCCGAAACGCTCGAAGTCGACGGCGAGTGGATCGAGGGCGGCACGCTCAAGCTGCACGAGGAAGGCCTGATCCTGCCGGACGGGCGGGAGATCAAGCTCGAGGATCTCAAGGCCCTGCGTGGCACCGCGAAGAAGGCGGTGGTTCCCCGTGAGGCGATGGGCATGGGCGACGTGCACCTGATGGGCGTGATCGGTGCCTTCTTCGGTCCTTTCGGGGTGTTTTTCTCGCTGCTGGCCGGCTCGCTCTACGCGATTGCCGCCGCCATCCTCGGACGCATCGGTTTCGGCATGCGCCTGCCCTTCGGTCCCTTCCTCGTCCTCGGGGCGCTCACCTGGTTCTTCGGGGGCTGGAAGCTGGCCGAGTGGTACGTGGCGAGCTTGAGGTGAGAGTTCTTTGCCGTTGGATGCGTAAGGCGAGAACGATGAAGGCGATCAGTTCGGCAATCATGGTCCTTGCGGCTGCCGTCCTGTGGCATGGGACCGCGACGGCGCCGGACTATGAATATTTGCACAAACCGGTGGCGGCGCTGGCGCTGGTGATCGGCGGCACCAGCTTCATTGCCTGGCTGATCCTGATGCGCTCCGGGGATTAGTCCGGCCTTGTGATGTCGATGCGTCTGGAAATGAAACGGTTCACGAGTCTCTGGATCGTCGCCTTGGGAATGCTCGGCATGACCGCGGCAGCCGGCGAAGTGCCCACCATCCTCGCGATCGGCGATTCGATCACGCAGGGCGGGAAGGGTTTTCCGTCTTACCGGCAGTTTCTCGGCCCCGAATTGCGCAAGCGGGGCCTGGCCGTCGAGTTCATCGGGCCGGAGAAGGATGCCCATTCCCGCCACGCGGGATACGGCGGCAGGAACACCGAGTGGCTGCTCGGGGCCTCGAGGAAGATCTACCGCGAGTACCCGGCCGACATCGTGCTGATCCACTCGGGTCACAACTCTTTCAGCAAGGACCGGCCGGTTCCCGGAATCGTGCGCGACACGGCGGCGATGATCGGGGTTTTCCGGGAGATCAACCCCGGGGTCACGGTGCTGCTGGCGCAGGTGATTCCCTCGGGCAAGCTGCCGAAGTATTCTTACATTCCGGAGCTGAACCGGGAGCTGGGTCGGCTTGCCGGGCTCCTGCGTGAGGAGAATTCGAAGGTGATTCTGGTCGACCAGGCGGACGGGTTCGACTGGCGGACCGACACCCTGGCCGACAAGGTGCATCCGAATGTGGAGGGCGCGAGGAAGATGGCGATGAAGTGGCTGGAAGCGCTGCTGCCGCTGTTCGGGGAAGCCGATGTGCCCTTGCCGGATTGAGCCCGGCTTGCTTGGCTCCCCGGGGACGTTCCCAAACCACGAACTGGAAGACCCATGTCCAAGCTGACCATCGTTGCAAGAATCACGGCCAAGCCCGGCAAGGTCGGGCTGGTAAAGGAAGAACTCATGAAGCTCGTGCCGGCCACCCGGGCCGAGGCGGGATGCCTCAACTACGACCTCCACCAGGACCAGGGCGAGCCGGCGCATTTCCTGTTCTACGAGAATTGGGAGACGCGGGACCACTGGCTGGCGCACATGGAGGCGCCGCACATCCGGGAGTTCCAGGCGAAGGCGGATGAGATGGTGGCGGATGTGGCGGTTTACGAGATGGATCCAATCGGCTGAATGTTCCCGGCGACCGCGACTTTTCCGGCGTGGTCGGGTTCGTTCCGCCATGTCCCGTCTTCGTGCAACCGGCCTCGCCTGCCTTGTCGTGGCGTGGGGTTCGGTCCGCGCCGACAACGTGCTGCTTATCATCGCCGACGACCTCGGCACCGACAGCCTGTCCGGCTTCAACGTGAATCCGACCGCCTCCTTTCCTCCGACCCCGACCATCGACGGGCTTCGGGCGCAAGGTCTCGCCTTCGGGCGCTTCTACGCCTACCCGACCTGTTCTCCGACACGTGCCTCGATCATGACCGGCCGGCATGCCTTCCGTACCGGCGTGCTCGCGCCGGAGATCAACCAACTCCAGCCCAACGACTTCACCCTTCCGGAGGCCCTGGTCGCCTCGGGCGTGATCGGCGACCGGCTGGCGTGCATCGGCAAATGGCACCTCGGCAACGACGCGGACTCGCCGAACGAGATCGGCGGCTGGCCCCATTTCGTCGGCACGCTCGGAGGGGCGCTCCTGGATTATGACAGCTTCGACAAGGTGGTCGATGGCGTGACGGTCCCCAACTCTGCGTATGCGACCACCGAGAACGTCAACGACGCCGTGGCATGGATCGACGCCCGCGGCACCGAGTCGTGGTTCCTGTGGCTGGCCTTCAACGCCCCCCACACCCCGCTGCACCGTCCTCCGAACGACCTTCACGACTACGACTCGATTTCCGACGACGGGGCTCCTGGCTCGCGGGACCACTACGAGGCAATGGTGCAGGCGATGGACACGGAGATCGGCCGCCTGCTCGGGGCGGTCGACCTCGCGGAAACGACGGTCATCTTCATGGGCGACAACGGGACTTCGGGCAGGGTGATCCAGCCGCCCTTTGCCAGCGACCATGCCAAGGGCTCGCTCTACGAGGGCGGCATCCGCGTGCCGATGGTGATCGCGGGAGCCGCAGTGGATCCTTCACTCGCGGGCACGGCCTACGACGGGATCATCCATGCCTGCGACCTCTATGCGACCATTCTCGAACTCTTCGGCGTGGTGGCCGCGGATGTGGTGCCGCAGGAACTCGTCCTCGACTCCCGCTCGTTCGCCCCGCTTCTGGATACGGGCGCCTATTCCCGCGATCCGGCCGATGTCATGGCCCTGACCCCTTCGTCAGCCGGCACTGCGGACGGGGACCGGACCATCGTGGGTCAGGAGTTCAAGTTCATCCTCCGGGAAGGCGGGGCCGGGGAGTTGTACCGGGTCGATGCGAATCCGCGGGAGGCGGTGAACTTTCTCGCTGGGACTCTCAACGCCAGCCAGCAGGCGGCCTACGATGACCTGACCGCGCGGCTCGCCGGGTATGCCAACCAACCCGAGGTGCACCGGATGCATTTCGACGGCGAGGGGGGTTTCAACCTGGAACTGGGATGGTTCGCCAACGCGTCGCTGACGCTGGAGCGGGGATTGAATCTTGTTGGGTGGGAAGCCGTGCCCGGCGCGGAGATCATCGACAACGGTGATCCCGTCATCATTCTCCGCGACCCGGCGCCTCCGGACGACCGGGCCTTCTACCGGGTCGTGGACGAGTGACGATGGGGGGCGCGTCTCAGGCTCACCCTGTGGTCTGGTAGGCACGTCGCTCGTGCTCGTCGCGGCGTTCGCCGGACCAGGAGGAGACGCGCTTGAGGTAGCCGATGATGCGGGTGGCGTGGTCGACGTTGCGGGAACCGCAGGCGGTGCAGTGGTCGCGGGTGAGCTTGTCGATGTGGCCGCAGTCGTTGCAGCAGGTCACCCGCACGTTGGTGCAGAAGTAATTGCAGCCGGTGCGGATGGCGGCGCGGATGAGTTTGGCGAAGCTCTCCTCGGTCGGGTAGCTCTCGAGGTTGAGGTGCAGCGCCGAACCGCCGTCGAGGTAGCGGGTGACACGCTCGCCGTGGAGGATGAGCTTGTCGAGGATGTGGATGTCGTCGCGCTCGACCGGATAGAAGTACGAGTTGTAGCAGGGACGGGGCACTTGGTAGCCCGCCTCGCGGTCCCAGCGGGCGAACTTGACGCCCAGGTTCTCGGCCGGGACGAACTCGGTGTTGAAGCGGGCACCGTATTCCTTCGTCGCCTCGCGGTTGAGTTCGTTGATCGTGCGGAGCTGGCCGGAGACCCACTCGATGTAGTCCTCGTTGTTCGAGGGATCGAGTCCGAGGAACTCGGCGGCCTCGACCAGGCCGTTGACGCCGATGGTGAGGTACTGCTTTTCGGGGACGATGCACTTTGCGGTGTAGATCGGCAGCAGTCCGGCGTCGTTGAATTCGGCCAGGATGGCGCGGCGGGCGACGAGGTAGCGGTGGAGGTCGCGGACTTGTTCGGCGAGGTCGCGGCGGTCCTGGATGAGGCGGTTGAAGTTGATCGTCATAACCTGCATCGAGCCGGTCATCACGCCACCCGCACCGAGCGAGAACGAGAAGTCGTTGTCCTCGTCGAGCGCGTTGCGCAGGCGGCAGCAGGACGACAGCGAGTCGACGCTGTCGCTGGTGTAGATGAAGAAGGAGTTCCCGGCGGCGAGCTGGAGGGAGAGCATTTCCGAGAACTCCTTGTCGCGGGGTTCCTCGCGGTCGTGGACCAGTGCGGCGGTGACCACGGGAAAGGTAAGCAGCGAGCGTTCCCGCTCGTGGTTGAACCACTCGAGGAAGAAGGCCTGCAGTCGGCTGACGCTTTTCCATGAAGGCCGGTCGCCGTCGGGAAACACGAAGTCGCCGAACATGCTGGTGAAGTAGTGCTCGTCGAAGACCGAGATGTTCCAGAACACGCTCTGGTAGCTGCGGGCGGCGGCGGGTTGGTTGAGGGCGTAGACGACGTGCTGGAGGTGGTTCTCGATCTCGAAGCGGTGGGTGGCGAGGTAGTCGGGGCCGTAGTCCTTGCGCGCGAAGTGGTCGAAGCAGTTGAGGAACTCGACCGTGGCGCAGGCACCGGCGAGGTTGGCGGAGATGGCGAAGACAAAGTTGATGAACGAGCCGCAGAACGAGGCGAGGTGCTTCGGGGCCTTGCTTTCACCGCCGAGCGGGACGCAGCCGTGCTGAAGCAGCGGGAACAGGCTGACCGACGCGCAGTAGGGCATGAAGGGAGCGGTCTCGTCGTGGGTGTAGATCTCGTGCTTGTCGAGCTGCTCGCGGTAGCGGTCGGCGGTGGCGTCGCCGAAGAGTTCGCGCAGCTTGCGATCCATCAGCTCGCGGTGGATGCGGATGTTGGACTGCTTGTGGATCTCGGCGGCGAGCACGGCGGCGTTCTTGCAGGAGACGTTGGCGTTCGCGTCAACGAGTGATCCGTCGGCGGAGTTGCCGGCCGAGATGTAGTGGTCGATGAAGTCGAGTTGGGTGGTCATGGAGAAGTTCAGAGTTCAGAGTTCAGGTGAAGATCGAGATGGAGATGGAGATGGAGAAGAGTCAGACAGGAGTGTCTGACTTCCCTTGGCCGGGATCAGGCGGCGAGTTCGAAGGCGGGGGCGGCGTGGCGCTGGAAGCGGTGGGTGAGGTCGCGGCCACTGCGCAGGTCGAGGAAGCGCTGGTTGGTGCCGGGCTGGTCGAGACCGCCACGGGCGGCGATGAAGGGGCCGAGCTTGAGATAGTCGAGATGAACGGCGATGCGGTCGTCGATTTCCTCGAGGCCGCTGTAGAGGCAGGTGGCGAGACCGCGGTCGCGGGCGAGTTTGAGGAGTTCGATCAGGGCGTCGGGCTGCCATTCGCCGCCAAGGAAGCACACGCATGAGGCGAGACCGGCGTAGCGGTCCAGAGCGGCGCCGAAGGAGGAGCGATCAAGCGGCTGGCCGAGGCTGGGATTTCGGAGGTCCGACGAGTGGCAGCCGGGGCAGCGCAGCGGGCAGCCGGAAACGGTGTAGATGAGCGAGACTTCGTCGGGGACTTCGAGGGTTCCGACCGTGTGGCAGACGTAGCGAAGTGAGGTTAACACAGCGCCCTGATACTGTGCATATCTTGCTTGCTGGCGCAAACATATTGTATGAAAAATTTCATCTCATACTACATATTGATTTTAGGGTGTGAAGCCGAAGGGGATGGCATCGGTCATTCCTGGGCTGAAGTGACTGAGTTTCAGCCAGCAAGCAGGCAGTGCCCGGGGAGGGCCAGGGAGGGAGCCCCAAAATGTTGGGGCCCTCGGGCCCCGGGGGAGCTGGGGCGGCCCCAGCGGACGGGCGGAACATTTGTCCGCCCGGCTTATTGGGGGCGGCACTTGTTTGGAGGGGTGCCTTCGTCGGAAGGTCTGAAGGTCTCAAAGTCGAAGGTCAGAACCAACCACGCGGGATGGACGCCCGCGAACTCTCGAAACAGAGGACTTTTGACCTTGGACCTTTCGACCTTCGACCGCGCCGACCTGGGGCACCTCGATTCGCGAAAACATGCTCCAGGAAGCGCCATACGGCGGGTCATTGGAGGTCCGGGAGCGGGCGCAGCGGGGGAGCGCCGTCGTCGGAGACGGACGGATCGGGTGCCGAGGGAGCGGGTGGCGGCGGATTTGAGCCCGGTGAAAAACCGGCGTCCGGGGTCCCGGCCTTGGGAAGGATCTGCCAGACCTCGACGCGTTGGTTTTTCACCGGCGTTTCGGCGCTGAAGCGGTCGGTCTGCCCCAGATAGACCGCCTGGACACGTTGACCGGGGCGCTTGATGGTATCGAGGATGCGCGCGACGGCGGTGGCGCGGTCGGATGAGAGCGTGCGGTTGTTGTCGACGTTGCCGGTTTCCGAGGCGTATCCGACGACGAAGAGCATGGCGTTCTCGGGGGCCTCGCCGGGCAGCAGGCGGAGGCGGGATTCGAGATCCGCGCGGACCTCGGACGAGCCGGTGGCGAACTCACAGGTGTCGAGCACTTCGGAGCGCAGTTCGGCACCAAAGCGGCTGTAGGCGGCGGCGAGTTCCTGTTCGGACGACCCCTCGAGTTTTCGCAGGGCCTTGAAGAGGGCGACGGCTTCCTTGATGAGTTCGTTCTCCGAGGCGGCGAAGAGGTTGGTCTTGCGAAGCTGCTCTTCCAGTTCGGCGACGCGCGCCTCGAGTTCGTTGCGGCGGAGGGTGACCTCGGCGAGCTGGGCGCGCAGCTCGCCCGGCTCGGTCTGGAGGCGGGCGATCTCCTCGTTGAGGGCGCTGATGGTGGCATTCGCGCGATCGAGCTCGCCCTTGATGGTGGTGGCCATCGAGGCATCGACCATGGCGGCACGGAGCTCGGCGTTGGTCTGATTGAGGAGTTCGCGCAGGCGTTTTTGTTCCTTGAGGGCCGAGATGGATTCGCTGCGCAGTTCGTCGAGTTCCATTTCCTTGCGGTTGAGCAGGTCCTGGAAGCTGGTGGCCAAGGAGGCGAGGGTGGCGGCATCCTCGGTCAGTCGCTCGGCCACTTCCTCGGTGGTTTCCACGCCGGTGGTTCCGGGCAGTGGTTCCAGGCCAAGGGCGAGGCGCTCGCGGTTGAGCTGGGCCTGTCGGGTCTTGATGTCGGCTTGGAGTGACTGAATGGCCAGACTGTCTTCTTTTCCTCCTCCGCCGGGCCGATTGAAGAGGTTCTGGAAAATGATGATGCCGAGCAGCACGACGATGATGAAGCCGATCGTCAGCACCACGGGTGAGACCGGTGGCTTGGCTGCTGGCGTTTCCCCGGCCGGTGCCTCGGGAGGCGTCTCGGGAGGCGTCTCGGGAGCGTCGGTGTCTCGCGTTGTTTCGTCGTTCATGGGTTCAGAGGAAAGCGGAACGGGCCCGTTTGTCGAAGCCGGAAATCAGCTCAGGCACCGGGCGCCAGATCGAGCAGTTCGGTGGCGTGGGTCAGGAGGTGGTCGGGCTTCTCGGCGGCGAGAACCTCCGGCGAGTTGAATCCCCAGGTGACGGCGGCCACCGGAATCTCGGCCTTCTGCGAGGCTTTCACGTCGCGGATCTCGTCGCCGACGTAGAGCATTTCCTCGGACTTCAGCGAGAAGGTCTTGCGGATGGCCTTGAGGTGCTTGGCCTTGCCGGTGAGCTTGGAGGTCGAGGAAATGAAGTTGAAGTGGCCGCGCACGCCGTTCGCCCGGAGGAAAAGGTCGACGTTGGTCGAGGCATTCGAGGTGAGCACCCCGAAGGAGTGGCAGCGGGAACGCAGCACCGGGAGCACTTCCGCCATGCCCTCGATCAGCGGCAGGCGGACGATGTTGCCGCGCATCATGGAGGTGCCCCTCGCGATGATCGCGGGCACCTTGCGCTTGGGAATGCCGAGGTGGGAAATGAGCTGCTTGATCGACAGGTGACGCAGCGTCGGGAGTTCTTCCGCCGTCACTTCGCGCAGGCCGTACTCGGCACCGAGTTGGTTGAAGATGCGGCGGCTTTCCTCGAGGGTGTTCGCGAGGGTGCCGTCGAAATCGAAAATGATCGTCCGGTAGGCCATGCGGGGCGGGTCAAGAAAGGCGGTTGGGGCGCGGGGGCCAAGGACAAAGGCGGCGGAATCACCCGAGCGCAAGCGGGAGATTCGGATCGATGCCGGTGTCGAGGGGCGCGTGGTGGCCTTTGAAATGGTGGTGCAGGCCGGCGAATCCGATCATCGCGGCATTGTCGGTGCAGAGTTGCGGCTTGGCGAGGATGAGTTGGCGGCCGCTCGATTGGCAGCCCTCCCGGAAGGCGTTTCGCAGGACTGCGTTCAGTGAAACGCCGCCGGAGAGGGCGACCGTTTCGCGGCCGAGATCGGCGGCGGCCCGGAGCGTCTTGGCGAGCAGGACATCGACGACCGCCTGCTGGAACGAGGCGCAGAGGTCGGGAAGGTCGGCGGGCTGCGGGGTGCCGTGATCGGGATCGCGATCCGTGAGCGTGTAGAGCACCGCGGTCTTGAGCCCGGAGAAGGAGAAGTCGAAGTTTGCTTCCTTGAGCATCGAGCGGGGAAAATCGAAAGCGGTGGGATTGCCGGCGGCGGCGGTTTGTTCGATCTCCGGGCCGCCGGGGTAGGGAAGGCCGAGCATTTTGGCCACCTTGTCGAAGGCTTCGCCCGCGGCATCGTCGCGGGTCGATCCGATCCTGCGGTAGTGACCGGCGCCGGCGACGTCGAGCAGGAGCGTGTGACCGCCGGAGACGACCAGCGCGAGATGCGGCGGGATTTCGCCCCGATCGACGAAGGGCGAGAGCAGGTGGCCTTCGAGGTGGTTGACCGCGACGAAGGGTTTGCCGGTGGCGGCGGCGAGGGCCTTGGCGGCCGTCGAGCCGATCAGCAGCGACGACGCGAGGCCGGGGCCGGATGTGGCACCGAAGACGTCGATCTCCCGGATGCCGACTCCGGCGGTTTCAAGCGCCCGCTCGATCAGCGGACGGAGGTGCAGTGAGTGATTGCGCGAGGCCAGCTCGGGGACGACGCCGCCGTAGGCCCGGTGCAGGTCGATCTGGCTGGCGATTTCCGACGCGAGCACCTCGGCGGGCCGACCGGGCTCGCCGCGCAGGATCGCGACGGCGGTCTCGTCGCAGGAGCTCTCGATGGCGAGGATGAGGGGCACGGCCCAAGCCTCTTTCGCGTGCCGGCAGTTGGCAAGAGTGCCCTTGAGTGCGGCGCTTCAGCGCCGCTCTGGGCGAGGCGATTCATCGCCGGGTTGTCGCCGAGGGGGGCGAAGTGGCCGACCCGTGCTGAAGCCCGGCCGGCGTAGAGCGGCGCTGAAGCGCCGCAGTCTAGAAGGTGTCCGCCGCGGGGATGAAAGCCGCCGCGGGATCCGGGCGTAGAAGCGCCATGCAAAGACGAAATTTTCTTCGTGTGATCGGCGGTTCGACCTTCGTTTCGGCGGTCGCTCCTGGGCAGCTTTTCGGTGGCTCCGGCAAGGGTGCGGCCGGGGTGCTGGTCGAGGCCTGTGGATTTGACGATCCAGGCGGCTGGGTGCTCGACACCCAATTCTACCAGCAGATGGGCGGCGTGCAGCTGCTGGCGCACGGCATGGGCAAGCCGGTCGCGAACGCAAGGACGGCCTTCGAGATTCCAGAGGCCGGGACCTGGCGGGTGTGGGTGCGGACGCGCGACTGGTGTCCGGGCGAGTGGGAGGCGCCGGGACGTTTCCGGGTGAAGGTGAACGGCACGGACCTGGGCAAGGACTTCGGCACCGAGGAAGGATGGGCCTGGCAGGACGGGGGAACCGTGGAGATTTCCAAGGCCGGCAAGCAGTCGCTCGAGATGGAGGACCTGACCGGCTTCGATGGACGCTTCGATGCGGTGTTTTTCACCCGCGAGGACCAGCCTGCGCTGCCGAACGACGACCTCGCGGAGCTGACCGCGTGGAAGGACCGGCTCACCGGCCGGGCGGACCGCGAGGTTCCCGAGGAGAGCTTCGACGTGGTGATCGTGGGCGGCGGCATGTCGGGCTGCGGCGCTGCGCTGGCCGCGCGTTCGCAGGGCTTGAAGGTGGCGCTGGTGCAGGACCGCCCGTTGTTCGGCGGCAATGCCAGCCAGGAGGTCCGGGTCCACACGATCGGGATTCACGGCAAGGGCGCGGACATCCTCAAGCAGATCGACACGGGGCACTGGCCCAACGGCCACGCCGACGCAAAGCTCGACCAGATCAAGCGCGAGAAGACGCTCAAGGAATCCGGGGTCAAGTTGTTCCCGCACCACACCGCGGTCGGTCTCGGCAAGGACGGTGACCGGATCACCAGCGTCGAGGCCCGCGAGGCGACCACCGGTCTGATCCGCCGTTTTCTCGCGCCGGTTTTCGTCGATGCGACCGGCGACGGCTGGCTGGGATTCTGGGCGGGGGCCGAGTATCGGGAAGGCCGCGAGGCGAGGAGCGAGTTCGACGAGGGCTGGGAGAAATACGGCGACCTTTGGAGTCCCGAGAAGGCCGACGGCAAGGTGATGGGCACCAGTGTGCTGTGGAACTCAAGCAAGGCGAAGCAGCCGGTGAAGTTCCCCGACGTGCCCTGGGCGATGCCGGTGGCCAAGCGCCACTCCGCGATCAACGGCGAATGGTACTGGGAATACTCCGCGGATCACCTCGACCAGATCAAGGATGCCGAGCAGATCCGGGACCACGTCCTGCGCGCGATCTTCGGGTCGTTTTCGAATGCCAAGAAGCAGCCCAAGAACGCGACCGTGCAGCTCGAGTGGGTCGCCTACGTCGGCGGCAAGCGATGCTCGCGCCGGCTCGTCGGCGACTACATCTACACGATGAAGGACGCCACCGAGCGGCGGGAATTTCCCGACGCCGTGGTCGAGGAGAAGCGCGAACTCGACACCCATTACCAGCTCAAGGAAACCGGCTCGCCGGTCGACTTTCTCTCCAAGGCGATCTTCCGCAAGACGGGGGGACTGTACTACGTGCCCTTCCGCTGCCTCTACTCGAAGGACATCTCCAATCTGATGATGGCCGGACGCTGCTTCAGTTGCTCGCACATCGGCCTTTCCGGACCGCGGGTGATGCTGACCTGCGGCCAGATGGGCATCGCCACCGGGTATGCCGCAGCGCTTTGCAAGAAGCACGGCGCGATGCCGCGCGAGGTCGGCAAAAAGCATGTCACCGAGCTTCGTAAGCTGATTGGCTACGAAGCGTGACAAGGCACATCGTCAACTTCGGCCTGCTGTTCGCCTTCCTCGGTCTAACGGTGACCGGAGTGATGGCCTTCACGCTGCCGTTTTCGATCACGACGACGCGGGTCCACATCATCTTCGGGGCGCTGACGCTGCTGCTGGTGGTCGCGCACCTCGTTTCCCGCACGCGGTACTTTTCCGGCAAGCTGAAGGGGAGGGGCGCATCCCGTGGAATGGTCGGTGCGGTGATGCTTGCGGTCGGCTTGCTGGCGGTGGCGGCATTTGCCGGATGGTGGCCGACCGACGCCGCCATTGCGCTCGGCTACGAATCGAGGAACCGGGCGGCGATCGTGAGGGAGTCGCCCGCCGCCGGATTTCTCGATACCGGCAGCACGCGTTGGATCGTCCGGGAACCCGAGGAGCCCGGGCTTCCCTCGTTGGCACTGGCCATCCGCTTCGCCGATCCCGAGGGGCCGGCCCCGGCGGTCGCGGCATGGGTCGAAAGCACCACCGGCACCATGATCGAGACGCTTTATCTCGATGAGGGTCTGGGATACTCGGAGCAGGTCGAGTGGCAGGGCGTGGAAACGGAGCGACACAAGTTGCTGCCGATCTGGCGTCATCGCTACACGCTGGTCTCCGGCGTCGAACCGAGCGGCGAGGTCGATCTCTATTCGGCGGCAACGCAGACGCATTCCTTCAAGCTCGAGAAACACCTCAAGGAGGAAAAGGAGTTCGTGATCTGCGTCGAGGTCAATGCGGTGCGCGATCCGAATGCGGCGTGGCCGGATGAGGAACTCGGGCAGCCGTCGCTGCTCTACACCGCCTATTTCGAGCCGGCGACGGGAGGCGGCTACGCGCTGCTCGAACTCACCGCCCACGGTGGCGGTGCGCAGCAGGGGGGCACCCTCGAATACGACTTCGAGGGCATCGACAGCGCCATGAAGCTGGTGGACCTCCTGCTGGCGAAGCTTGGCCCGGTTTCCCGTGATTCGGATGGTTCGCAATGATCCGGCGTTCGGGGTCCGCGTTTCCCTGCGGTCGCAAATTTCGTGTCACAACGGGCGTCCTTCCGGCAAACTGCGGCCATGAAACGAATGAAAATCCTACTCCTCGTCGGCATGGCGGTTCTTCTGGGAGTCGCCGACCGGGCGTTTTGTCTCTCGATGGCACCGCCCCGGCCGCTTGCCGAGCGGGTGGCCGAGGCCGAGAAGGTCTTCCTGGGAACGCTGATGGACCGCGTGGAGGATGGTGACTGGGTGCGCGGCGAATTGCGCGTGGACACCGCCCTGCGCGGAGTTGAAGAGAAGCAACAGATCAAAGTGATCTGGCGCAAGCGGGTGGGGGATTTCCAGGTCTACGATGCGAAGCAAGGGGCCCGCGGAATCGCCTTGCTCGGGGACAAGCACGAGGGCCGCTACTGGTTGCGGGCCGACAAGTTCGAGCCGGTGGAGAAACTCGATGAGGTGGCGGGTTTGGTGGCCCGCAAGGGTTGCGGGAAGCCGAAGGTCCCGAGCTTTGAGGAGTGGGTGAAGGCGGGGAAACCTCTGCCGGAGGATCGGATGTGGACGGGGGGCACGCCGTGGTTCGACGAGACGAAGGGCGAGCGCCGGTCCGCCGAGGAAGTTTACGAAATGGTTTACGGCCAGCCAGCCAAGGGCGGAGCGAAGGCCGGGGCCGGCGGACGCTTTCCGGCCCACTGGGGTGATCCACCGCGCGTCCAGACCCGCGATTTGCGACCACTGCCAGGTGGCTATGGCCAGGGCAGCAGCACGCTGGCGAACTGGATCAAGGCCAACATGGAGAAGGACGCCGCAAGGGCGAAAGGCGGGGCCAAATAGTCGTCGCGCCAGACTACCGGGCCAACCTTTCCAGAGCCGCGGCAAGGACCGGGTCGGTCCAGCCTTCGAGGGCCTTGATCTCCTCGGGCGTGAGGGTGTCGCGGCGGAAGCTGAGGGCGGTATTCTCCCGAATCTCTTCGGTGATCTCGACCTCGACGTCCGGAGTGACGCCGGTGAGATGGGGCGTCCTGCCACTAGGAGTGTGGTAGGTGGCGATGGTCAGTCGAAGGGCGGTGCCGCCACCCATGGGGATGATGTTCTGCACCGAGCCCTTGCCGTAGGAGGTCTCGCCCACGATCTCGGCGCGGTCGAGGTCCTGCAGGGCGCCGGCGGTGAGTTCGGACGCGGAGGCGGACATGCGGTCGACCAGAACGGCGATGGGGTAGTCGCGCTGGCGGCGCTGGCGTTCCGGCGTGGAAAGGACCTCGTCTTCCATTTCGCGGCCCCGGGTAGTGACGACCTCGGTCTCCGGGGGGAGGAAGAGCCCGAGGATCCGCACGGTGGCCGGCAGCGATCCACCGGGATTCCCGCGCAGGTCGAGGATGAGGCGCTTCATGCCGTCGTCCTCCATCTCGTCGAGCGCGGCCTCCATTTCGCGCGGGGCGGCGTCGGTGAAGGACGAGAGCCGAAGGTATCCCGTCTGCCCGTCGTCGAGGAGGCGTGATTCGGCCACGGCGCGTTCATCGATGGCGTGGTGGGTGAGGGTGAGCTCGAGCGGCTTCGCTTCGACCGGCGACTTCAACTTGAGGGTCACCGTCGCGCCGGCCTCGCCGGTGAGCCGGGAGAGCAGGGTGGGCAGTTCGAGCCCGGCGGTGGGCTGCCCGTCGATCTCCTGGAGGGCGGAGCCGGGAAGAAGTTCCGCGGCGGCCGAGCCCGGGAGGACATTGGCGATGTAGGGACCGCCCTGGCGCAGGCCGAGCGTGAGACCGAGCGAGGGAATGTGAGGGTCGAGGTCCGGGTGGGCGGCCATCGCGGCGGCCATTTCCGGGTGGATGAAGGAGGAGTGGGGATCCAGCGATCCGAGCATGCCCTCGAGGGCATGGTTCACCAGTCGATCGTAGGCCAGCTTGTCGACGTCGGGGTGCCGCTGCCGGACCTGCTCGAGGACCTCGACGAATCGCTCGATCGCGGGGTAGGCGGCCTCGTCGGGATCGGGGAGGGCCGGGGCTTTCTCGTCCGCGAAGGCAGGGAGAAGGCAGAGCAGGAGAAGCAGGGGACGCATGAGCGGATTGAGGAGCCTGCGACGGGACGCCGCAGCTACGCCGCGTTGCGGCGCTTGCGGATCAGCGGGGGCTTCTCGCCGATGACGACGGCGCGATTGATGGTGACCGACTCGACGTCGTCGCGGGAGGGAAGGTCGTACATGATGTCGAGCATCATCCGCTCGAAGATCGAGCGCAGGGCCCGGGCTCCGGTGCCGCGGCGGACGGCTTCCTCGGCGAGGGCGCGCAGGCCGTCCTTGGTAACCTTGAGTTTCACGTCCATCAGCGAGAGCTGCTTGGCGTACTGCTTCACGAGTGCGTTCTTCGGCTCGGTGAGAACCGTGACCAGCTCGTCTTCGGTGAGCTGGCGGAGCGAGGAGATGACGGGCAGGCGACCGATGAACTCCGGGATCAGGCCGAAGTGGAGGAGGTCTTCCGGTTCGGTGAGTTCGAGCACTTCGCGTTCCTCGCTCTCGGTCTTGTCCTTGATGCCGTGGAAACCGAGGGCGCTCCTGCCGAGTCGGCGCTGGATGATATCCGGCAGTCCGACGAAGGCACCGCCGCAGATGAAGAGAATGCGCTCGGTGTTGATCTGGATGTATTCCTGCTGCGGGTGCTTGCGGCCACCCTGTGGCGGCACGTTGCAGACCGTGCCCTCGAGAATCTTCAGCAGCGCCTGCTGGACGCCTTCACCCGAAACGTCGCGGGTGATCGAGACGTTGTCGGTCTTGCGGCCGATCTTGTCGATTTCATCGACGTAGATGATGCCCTGCTCGGCCCGCTCGACGTCGAAGTCGGCCGCCTGCAGGAGCCGGAGGATGATGTTTTCCACATCCTCGCCGACGTAGCCCGCTTCAGTGAGCGTGGTCGCATCGACGATGCAGAAGGGGACGTCGAGGACGCGGGCGAGGGTGCGGGCGAGGAGGGTCTTGCCCGAACCGGTGGGACCGAGCAGGAGGACGTTGGATTTCTCGATCTCGACCTCGGAAAACTCGCCGTCGGCCTCCTCCTGGCGGAGGCGCTGGTAGTGGTTGAAGACCGCCACGGCGAGGACCTTCTTGGCCAGGTCCTGGCCGACCACGAAATCGTCGAGGCGTCGGCGGATGTCAGTGGGCGGGACCAACCGCGCCGCTGACGAGGGTGAACGGCGGGTCGGCGACGAGCCTTCGGCGTCGGCGAATTCCTTGTCGAGGATGTTCGAGCAGACCTCGACGCATTCGTTGCAGATGTAGACGCCGGGACCGGCGATCAGTTTCTTCACTTCCGAGTGACTCTTTCCGCAGAAAGAACACATCGTGAGATTGGAGGCTCGTGCCATGGCTTGGTTCTGGAAATGGAAACGGGGCGGCCGGGAAACACCCGCGCCGCCCCGTCATGATAGCGGATTTTCGCTCAGTCGTCCTTCTTTTTTCCGTCATCGTCGCCCCCGGCGGCGTCCTTGACGGCATCGGGCAGCTCCTTGCGGCTTTCGAGGACCTTGTCGACGAGGCCGTATTCCATGGCCTCTTCGCCGGTCATGTAGTTGTCGCGGTCGGAATCCGTCTCGACCTGTTCGACCGACTTGCCGGTGTGCTTGGCAAGGATGCCGTTGAGGCGCTTTTTGAGGTTGAACATGAAGCCGATGGTGCGCTCGACGTCCGAGGCGGTGCCCTGGGCGCCACCGGAGACCTGGTGGATCATCACGTGGGAATTCGGCAGGCAGAAGCGCTTGCCCTTGGTGCCGGCGGTCAGCAGGACCGAGCCCATCGAGGCGGCGATGCCGATGCAGTAGGTGTTCACGTCGCAGGTGACGAACTGCATCGTGTCATACATCGCCAGACCGGCCGTCACGGAGCCGCCCGGCGAGTTGATGTAGATGTGAATGTCCTTCTTCGGGTCCTGCATCTGCAGGAAAAGAAGCTGGGCGATCACCGAGTTCGCGACGAAGTCATCGATCGGCGTGCCGATGAAGATGATGCGGTCCTTCAGCAGTCGCGAGTAGATGTCGAAGGCGCGCTCGCCCCGGCCGTCCTGCTCGATGACCGTCGGGACGTAGTAGTTGTTCTGCGGGCCTGCCATCCGGGGCAGGGATGTGGGAAAATCGCTCATGATTCGGTGGTGCTTGGCTCCGGTGTTTCGGAGACTTCCTCGACGGTGGCGTGCTCGAGGATGAAGTCAATGGCCTTGCCGACCAGCATCGAGTTGCGGATGCCGGGCAGGCGGCCCTGACGCTGCATCTCCTTGATGACCTTCTTGGGGTTTTCGTTCCGCGACTGTGCCACCCGGGCGAGGTGCTGGACGAGTTCCTGGTCGCTGACCTCGATGCCCTCGGCGTGGGCGACCTCCTGGAGGATGAAGTTGGTCTTCAGGTTGGTGCGGGCCTGCATCCCGGCGGTGGCGAAGATTTCCTGCTGCTGGGCGGCGATCTCCTCCTCGCTCATGCCCGACTGCACGCCGCGCTGAACCAGCGAGTCGGCCTGGCTCTGGGTTTCCTGGCGGACCAGGTCCTCGGGCAGTTCGAAGTCGACCAGGCTGTTGAAGTGCTCGACGACCTGGTTGACCTTGAGGTCGTCGATGCGGCGGCGCTTTTCCATGGCCGCCTGCTCGCCGATCATCTCCTTGAGCTTGTCGAAACTCTCCGCGCCGAGCTTGGCGGCGAAGTCGTCGTCGAGTTCCGGAAGGCGGACGGCCTTGAGTTCCTTCACCGACACGGCGAACACCAGCTCCTTGCCACGGATCTCGGCCACCGGGAAGTCGTCGGGAATGGTGACGGTGATCTCCTTTTCGTCGCCGGGTTTGGCGCCGACGAGCTGCAGGGCGAATCCCGGGAGGAAGGATTCCTCGTCGATCTTCAGCCAGAATCCCTCGCGGCCCGCCAGATAGCCGACTTGCTTGTCGAGGGCCTCCTCGAGCGGCCGGCCGTCGAGGGTGGAGGAATAGTCGATCACCGCGAGATCGCCCTCCGCGGCACCGCGATCCTCGATATCCGCGTAGTCGGCGAAGCGTTCGCGCATCTGCTCGATCTGCTGGTCGAGCTCGGCGTCGGTCAGGTCGACCGGCGGAATGCGGACACTGATGCCCTTGTATTGCGGAAGGTCGATTTCGGGAGCGAGGGTCAGCATCGACTCGAAGGTGACCGAACCGTCGGGCGTTTCGGTGAAAGCGGTCGGCCTGCCGAAATTGAGCACCTTGAGATCCTGCTCCCGAATGGCCTCGTCAAAGGCCTTGCGGGTCAGGCGCTCCTCGAGTTCCTCGGAGATTTGGGGGGCAAACCGCTTCTCGATCACCTTGCGCGGGGCCTTGCCGGGACGGAATCCCTGGATCCGGGCCTGCTTGGCATAGACTTTGACGATGCTGTCACGCTCCGCGCGGACATCGTCGGTGGGCACTTCCACCTTGAGGGTTGCGGTGCAGTTCGGCTGCTTGTCGACGGTGATGTTCATGTTCTGGAGTGGGAAAGGCCTCACGATCCGCCTCACGGTCCCGCGGGCAGGGGGCGGGAAGCTAAGGAGTCGGGCCGGGGCTTGTCAAACGAAGTAGATCGACCGGCGGGCGGCGCCTACCCGCCCGACATGGGCCTTGACGGAGCGGGGGTCCGGCAGGTTTCATCACGCAACGCACCAACACATGGGAATTTCAATCCTTTCACGCATGAGGCGCGGGCTCGCACGAGCAAGCGGAGTGGTTCTGGCGACGGCTGTTTTTCTGGGGATCGGCGCCGACGAAGCGTCCGCGCAGGACTTCGAGGGCAAGCGGGTTTCCTCGGTGGATTTCCGCTACGAGGGCGACCGCCGTGCGGTGGACGAGGCGCGGCTCCGGAACAACATCCAGCTCCGGGCCGGTTCGGACTACCGGACCGACACCATCGACAATGACATCCGCTCGCTCTACGAGTCCGGTTTCGTGGACGACGTCCGCGTGCTGGCCGAGCCGGTGGGTGCCGACGGGGTGAGGGTGGTCTATGCCATCGTTCCCCGCAGTGAGATCGTCGGCGTCGGTTTTGTTGGCAATTCGGTCTTTTCCGACAACAAGCTGGCCAAGGCCTCCGAGCTCAAGGCGGGCGGGGCCCTCAGCGACCAGATGATTCTCGATGCCCGGGACAACCTCGAGAACTACTACGAGGACGCCGGCTACCCGGACGTGCTGATCAGTCACCGGGTCCAGCCGTCCCCGTCGGGCAACGGATCGGAACTGATTTTCGTCATCGAGGAAGGGGCGAAGAACGAGATCCGCGACATCCGTTTCGAAGGGAATTCGGTGTTCGATGACCGGACGCTGCGTCGTCAGATGAGCATCAAGGAGAAGGGCTTGTTCTCCTTCTTCACGAACTCCGGACGTTTCGAGGTCGACCAGCTGGACGAGGATCTGGAAGCGGTGCTCGATTACTACCGCTCGAAGGGCTACCTGCGGGCGAGCAGTCCGGGCGTCCGGCGGGAGCCGGTGGGGGATGGCCGCACCGATCTCGTGATTCCGATCAACGAAGGCGACAAATACACCGTGAAGGGTGTCGGCTTCGGGCCGATGACCGTCTTCAACGAGGAGGAGCTGTATCCGGCCCTGACCCTGCAGGGGGGGGATGCCTACAACTCGAAGAAGATGCGGGCGGACATGACGACCATCCGCAGCTACTACGGTTCGAGAGGCTATGCCGATGCCACCGTGACTCCGGACATCCGCGATGCGGGTCCCAACCAGGTCAACGTGATCTACCGGGTCACCGAGGGTCGCCGCTTCCGGGTGGGCAACGTCAACATCGAGGGCAACACCAAGACCCAGGACCGGGTGATCCGGCGGGAGGTGCCGCTCAAGCCCGGGGATGAGTTCAACTCGGTCGAACTGGACACGACCACCTCTCGTCTGAACGGCCTGCAATACTTCAACAACGTCTCGGTCTCCTCGTCACCGAGCGCGCGCGGCGGCAACTACCGCGACGTGGACATCCTGGTCAGCGAGCGCCGGACCGGGTCGATTTCCGCGGGCATCGGCTTCAGCTCGATCGACAACGTGGTCGGTTTCGTCAGCCTCGAGCAGTCGAACTTCGACATCACCAACCCCTGGTCCTTCACCGGTGGCGGGCAGCGTTTCGCGACGAACCTGCGCATCGGCTCGGAGCGGACCGACTTCTCGATCTCGCTGACGGAGCCGTGGTTCATGGGCCAGCAGCTGGCGCTCACCGGCGAGCTGTTCTACCGCGACTCCCAGTTCTTCTCGGATTTCTACGAACAGACGAACGCCGGGGGAGCGATCGGGATCCGCAAGCCGCTCACCGAGCGGACTTACATCAGCGCCGAATACCGGCTCGAGAATGTCGAGATCGAGTTGCTGAACAGCGTGGCGATCCTCAACGCCGGTCTGCCCCCGGGCACGCCGCCGTCGCTGCTGACCGGCGAGGGCGGGGATTACCTGCGCAGTTCGATCAGCGCCAACTGGGTCTACGACACCCGCGACGCCCTCATCGAAACCCGCGAGGGAGCCAAGGTGGACATCGGAATCAGTGTCGCCGGGACCTTCCTGGGCGGGGATGTGGACACGATCGGGCTGACCATGCGCGGCCAGCAGTACTGGAACCTCCGCTGGGACACGATCCTTTCCGTCCAGGGTGAGCTTGCCTTCGTCGACGCGACCAGTGGAACCGTTCCGGTCTTCGACCGGCTCTATCTCGGTGGTGCCCGCACCCTGCGGGGCTTCGACTTCCGCGACGTCGGCCCGCGGGATCCGGTGACGCAGGAAGTGGTCGGGGGACAATCGCTCGGGTTCTTCTCCGTGGAGTACACCGTCCCGGTCATCGACCAGATCCGGGTGGCCGCCTTCTACGACATGGGCTTTGTCAATGCCTCGGCATGGGATCCCGATCCGAGCGATCTTTACAGTGACCTTGGCTTTGGTGTCCGGCTCAAGCTTCCGATGAGTCCGGTGCCGCTGGCGCTCGACTATGCGATTCCGATCGAAAGCCCGGATCCGGTTGCGGACCAGGGAGGAAGATTCCAGTTCTCGCTGCAGTACGAGTACTGATCGGGTCGCTGCCAGAGGGCGGAGCTGGGTTCAAGCCCAGCCGAGGAGCCGGGTCCGGTGACCCTCCGGCGATTCGAAGACCGTCTCCTCATAGGCGGACTTCCGCAGGTAGCCGAGGGCGAGCCGGGTTCCATCCTCGGCGGCGGCCGGGTCGACACTGGTGAGGGTGCCGCATTCCCGGCCGGCCAAGTGGAGGGAGGTCGGGCCCGTTGCCGAGGTGCTCAGGCGAGCGAGGCGGCGGTTCACGCGTCCGATGGACTTGATCCGCGAAAGCACCTCCTGCCCGATGTAGCAGCCCTTGTGGTAGGAAATGGCGGTCCGATCGAGTCCCGCCTCGGGTGGCAGCATGCCTTCCTCGAGTTCCCGGCCCCAGGCCGGGATGCCGGCGGCGACCCGCAGCGACTCGGCTTCCGCATCGGGAATCATTTCACCGGGAGGCTCGGCATCCGGGGAGAACCAGTGGTCGATGCCGGAGCCGAAGAGGCCCCCGGCATCCCGCGCCATCTCCGCGCCGTCCAGCGGGCCTTCGGCATGCACGCGGATCCATTGACCGCTGAGGTCCTCGACTTCGACGTCGTCGGCGATCAGGTAGCGCTCCAGGCGCGCCCGCAGTTCCTCGGCGCGGGCGGAGTCGCCCGCGATCCGGATCTCGTCGTCTTCCGGCCCCCGGAACACGGAGACGAGAAACTGGAGGCGCCCTTTGGCATCGGTGACGCAGGAGGGCAGGGCGGTGTTCCCCAGGTCACGGACGTCCTGAGTGAGCTGTCCATTGAGGTAGCGGACGGCATCCGGGCCGCGAAACGAGAGCAGCGCGGGCGACTCGGTGGGGAGGCGTCGTGTCATGAGGCGCGGGCGGTGCCCCGGGGCTCAGTTGCCTTCCTCCCGGGTCAGGGCCAGCTTGGCGAGCCGGGCGGCCTGCTTGTGGATCTCGGCGATGTCTTCCTCGGTCGGGGATTCCCCGACCTCGATGAGCATGGCGCTGCGCATGCCGGCGAGAACGTTCCGCATCTCGATGAAGGTCGGGCGTTCGGCGATCCTGGGCTCCAGGGAACCGACGATGGACGAGTAGTAGTCGGCGATGTCCTCGCGCATGACTTCGCGTGCCCGTTCATCGCTGAACTGCTTCTCGACCGCTCCGGAAGCGACGTGAAGCGCCCGGATCCACCCTCCGAGGGAAATCAGGTGGGCCAGATCGGCGTCGCGGAGCGTGACGAGCTCCCTTTCCACGTCTTTCTGGGTCGCGGAGAGCTCCTTCTTGAGCTGGTCCACCTTGCCGGCCCGTGCCGATTCCAGCAGGCTGGCGGCGTGGCGGTTGATGCGCTCGCCGGCCCCGAGGGCCTTGGCGTAGCGGGTGAGTTGCGAGGCAAAATCCTCGACCTTGCTGAGTTCGCCCACCTGCACGACCAGGAAGCCGTCGGCGATCAGGAAGCCGAGCTCGATGGCGAGATCGGCGCGGTTGAGGGGCATCTTTTCCGGGATCTCCCGGGGATGATCGCCCAAGGGGAGGGGGGCCAGCGAATCGAGCGAATCGAAGATCCTCGAGATCGACGGAGCCGTGAACTCGTTGATCGCCAGTTCCTCCCGGACATGGGGATCTTCCAGAAGATCCGGTGGAATCTCCTTCCGGAAGTCCGGCTCTTCCTCCTGGGCCGTGACGGGCGCTACGAGGGCCAGCGTGGAAACCAATGCCAGCAATGTCTTCATGGGCCCAATCTGGCAGCAGGAAGCCGCAAGAGCAACGGGAATGAGCGAAAGGTTCGGATTCTCGAAGCTTGACCCGGGATCCTTTCCGTGTTGGCCTCCGGCCGGGTGGAAAACCATCCACCACCCGGAAATCGTCGGCCTTCCAGCCTCTGATGGCGATTCCCGAATCGGCCTGCCGCTTGCTTTCAAACTCCAGTCGAGCCCTCGCCGCCGCGCCTTCCCAACCCCCACCCGCCCAACGTCATGGAATTGTGGTCCTCACCCCTTTGGTATGCCTCCTACATCCTCGTGCTTCTCGGTCTCTCGGGATACGGCATGCACCGCCTGGGCATCGTCTATCTCTACCTCAAGCATTCCCGCAAGAAGCCGGAGCCGCTTCGCCGTTTCGAGGAGCGGCCGCTGGTGACGGTCCAGCTCCCGGTCTTCAATGAACTCCACGTCGTCGACCGCCTGCTGGATTCAGTCGCGAAGATCGACTATCCGAAGGACAAGCTCCAGATCCAGGTGCTGGACGACTCGACCGACGAGACGACCGACATCTGCCGCGCCGGGGTCGAGCGCCTGAAGGCGCAGGGTTTCGATGCCGAGATGATCCACCGCACCGACCGGACCGGATACAAGGCGGGTGCGCTGGAGAACGGCACGAAATTCGCCAAGGGCGAGTATCTCTTCATCCTGGACGCGGATTTTGTTCCGAATCCGGACGTGCTCGAAAAGACGATCCACTATTTCTCGGACGACCGGATCGGGATGATCCAGACCCGCTGGGGTCACCTCAACCGGACCTTCAACCTGCTGACCCGGATCCAGGCGATGTTCCTCGACGGGCACCTTGAGCTCGAGCAGACCGCGCGCAACCGCAGCGGTCGCTTTTTCACCTTCAACGGCACGGCCGGCATCTGGAGGAAGTCCTGCATCGCCGACGCCGGCGGATGGGAACACGACACGCTCACCGAGGACATGGACCTCAGCTACCGCGCCCAGCTCAAGGGGTGGCGCTTCATCTTCCTCAAGGAAGTCGAGACTCCGGCCGAGCTTCCGGTCGACATGGATGGCTTCAAGAGCCAGCAGCACCGCTGGACCAAGGGGTCGATCCAGGTCTGCAAGAAGGTGCTTCCGGCGATCTGGCGCAGCAACGCTCCGATCTATGCGAAGCTTGAGGCGACGGCCCACCTGACCTCGAATTTCGCCTACCTGCTGCTTATCTGCCTGTGCTTCCTAATCTACCCGAACCAGCATGCGGCACCCGATTTCGGACCGTTGACCTACTACATCGTCAACATCCCGATTTTCTTCTTCGCTTCGGTTTCGGTGATCGTCTTCTACGTGACGGCGCAGAAGGCGCTGCGTCCCCAGAGCTGGTGGAAGGAAGTGCCCTACCTGCCGCTGTTGCTGGCGCTGGGCATCGGCATGTCGATCAACAATGCCAAGGCGGTGATCGAGGCCATCTTCAACCACCAGTCCGGCTTCGTACGCACGCCGAAGTATGGCATCGAGCACAAGAAGAAGCGCTCGGATTGGAAGAAGAGCAGCTACAAGGCGATGAAGACGCTGACGCCGGTGGTCGAGCTTCTGTTCGGCTTTTTCTTCCTCTTCGTGGTCGTGGAAGCGGCCCTCGACGGACGCTGGCCCGCCTCGATTCTTCTGCTTCCCTTCCCGGTCGGTTTCTTTTACACTTCCGTATCATCCTTGGCCCGCCTTCTGCCGAGCGGCCGCGAGGCCGGCGACGAGTCGGCGTGAGACCGGGGGTGTCCATTGGACTTCACCGCCATGCACCCGAACATTCTGCGCAACCTCCTTTTCTCGCTGCTGCTGGTCGGCGGCGGGATGCTCCTGAGCTCCTGCGGGGGCGGGAAGGACACCCGGAACAAGATGCTCGTCAGCGTCCGTGACCAGCGGATGCTTCTGGTTCGCGACGGCAAGCCGGTGAAGAGCTACGCGATCTCGACCTCGAAATTCGGTCTGGGCTCGCAGCAAGGCAGCAACCGCACGCCTCTGGGCCGCATGGAAGTCGCGAAGAAGATCGGAAGCGGCGAGCCCAAGGGCATGGTCTTCAAGAGCCGGCGTCCCACCGGGGAGATTCTCAAGCCGAACGCCCCCGGTCGCGATCCCATCGTCAGCCGCATCATGTGGCTGAGCGGCAAGGACTGGCACAACAAGAACACCTTCCGCCGCCTGATCTACATTCACGGCACCCCGGAGGAGTGGCGCCTGGGCCGGCCGGCCTCGTATGGCTGCATCCGGATGGGGATGAAGGACGTGGTGGACCTTTACGACCGGGTCGGGGAGGGCGCCGAGGTGCGCGTCTTCCGCGGTTCGCTGCTCCAGACCTCGGAAGGCCGGGAATACGTGAACAAGAACCGGGGCGCCGCCAGGCTCTACGGCCTCGTTTCCTCGCCCTGAGATTGTTGCTCACGAGCTTGACAAGGCGGGCCAAGGTCCTAAAGTCCCGCCCCCGCGCCGGAAAAGGCGCTCCCGAACCGATTTTCAGCATCCATGGCCAACCACAAGTCAGCCCTCAAGCGCGTTCGTCAGACCAAGGTCCGCACCGAGCGCAACCGCCAGCGCAAGAGCACCATCAAGACGCTCCGCAAGGAGACCCTTGCCGCCGCCGAGGCCGGTGACGCGAAAGCAGCGGCCGAATCCCTGTCGAAGTTCTCCTCGGCCGTGGACAAGGCGGCCAAGAAGGGCATGATTCACAAGAACAAGGCCGCCAACCTCAAGAGCCGTGCCGCGAAGTCGGTGGCTTCGGTGGGCTGAGCCGCCCGGGAGACCAACCTCTTTCCGAGGCGGCGCTGGATTGTTCCGGGGCCGCCTCTTCTCTTTCCACCCATGAGTGATTCCACACCCATCGACAGCCGCCGGGAGAAAGCCCGGCAGATCGCCGAAAATCCCCGGGGATACAAGGTCTGTGAGGGTTGCGACTCGATCGTCGGCAGCCAGGTCGTGCTATGTCCGAATTGCCACAGCTACCGCTTTGATGACGCGCCGCGGCGCGTCATCGAGCAGGCCGAGCTGCTGGGTTCCCGCGAGCAGACCTCGGTGACGAGCGAGGACCTCGGGTGAGATGGAGTGGCTCCGGCCACGGGGCGGGGCGACGTCCACGCTGCCGTGAGTGGGTTCGCTGTGTAGCCACGGCTCCGGGAGGCTTGGAAAAGCCCGGCGTCTCCGTGTCGGCCGACAGCCGACCGCCCGAAGTCATGGCGCTCGGAGCGTGTCACCCCCGAGCCGATCGTCAGCGGAACTGGATCGGCAGGCTTTTGGCCAGATGATCGAGGATCGCTTGGTGCGCCTTGTCGACCTCCTTGGTCTTGAGCGTTTTTTCCGGTGAACGGTAGTGAAGCCGGTAGGCGATCGACTTGCGGTCGGCAGCAAGCCGTTCGCCGCTGGCATCGGTGAAGAGGTCGAAGCACTCGAAGCCCGTGAGGAGCGGCTCGTTGACCTTCGAGAGGGCCTTTTCGATTTCGGCATTCGCGAGATCGATGGGGGCATCGATCGCCGCGTCGCGGCTGGAGCCGGGGTACAGCGGAAGCTCCTCGATGTCGTTCGAAACCGCCGAAAGCTTGCGCAGCTTGGCCAGGTCGAGTTCGGCGAGGAAGACCGGGTTGGGTGCGTCGAGATTGCGCTGGCGGGCGGGTGCCACCATGGCGAAAGAGCCGAGGTTCTGTCCTGCCGCCTGGATGTCCGCCCCAAGTGCCCAGCCGTCGCGCTCGCGCGGCGACAGACGCACCTTGGTGCCCGGAACCAGTGCCTGGATGGCGGCGAGCAGGTCGAACCCGTCCGCGCTCGACGGTGAGCCATCCCAGCCGGCGGGTTGGCAAGGTCCGGAAAGGAGGATTCCGAGTGCGTCGGCTTCGAGGTCGGTGGCCTTGCCCCCGCCAGCGTTGCGGAAGAAGCGGCCCATCTCGAAGAGACGCAGGCTGGTGGCACCCTGACGGATGTTGCGGGCTGCCGAGCTGAGGAGGCCGGGAGCGAGGCTCGGGCGCATCACGGCGTGATCCTCGCTGAGCGGGAGGCTCACGCGGATCGTGTCACCGTCGCGCAGCGGCTTGAGCGGCAGCGCGTCGGCGAGTTGGGCGTCGGAGATCAGCTTGATCGTCTGGCACTCGTGGAATCCCAGACCGGTCAGACGCTGCCGAAGGCGCATGTCGGCATCGTAGGCGTGGTCGACCGGGCTCGATGGCACGAAGCTGCCCCGCAGCCGCGACGGCACGGCATCGAGGCCCTTCACGCGGACGATTTCCTCGACCAGGTCGATGTGCCGCTGGAGATCCGCCCGGAAGGACGGAACCTCCCACAGCCCGTCGGTGTTCTTGCCCAACCCGAGACGGGTGAGAATGGATTCGGCGTCGGCGTGGGAAATGCTGCCGCCGCTGAGCTGGTCGAGGCGGTCCAGGTCGAGAGCGACCGGACCGGTGAGGGTCGGAGCCTCGCCGGCAACCCGGCTCGCGGCCTCGGCGCTGCCGCCGGCAAGCTCGAGGATGAGCTTCACGGCCAGGGCCGAGGCAGGGTCGACACCCGCGGGATCGACACCCCGTTCGAAGCGATACGAGGAGTCCGACATCAGCGCCGTGCGGCGCGAGGTGCGGCGGATCCGGGAAGGGGTGAAGTAAGCCGACTCGAGAAGGATGTCGGTGGTGCCTTCCACGACCCCGCTGTCGAGCCCGCCCATCACGCCGCCGAGGGCCAGCGCCGCACCGGATTCATCGGAAATCACGCAGTCTCCGGTTTCGAGCGGGTAGTCGGCCTCGTCGAGAGCCTTGAAGACCTCGCCGTCCCTGGCACTGCGGACGACGATGTCGCCCGAGACCTTGGCGGCATCGAAGGCGTGCAGCGGCTGACCCAGCTCGTGGAGGACGAAGTTGGTGATGTCGACGATGTTGTTGATCGGTCGAAGCCCGATCGCCTCGAGGCGCTCCTTGAGCCAGGCCGGACTTTCCTTGACCTCCACTCCGGAAATCCGGACGGCGGTGTAGTAGGGGCAGGCATCGGCGGCCTCGAGTTGGATGCCCTCGGGGCAGGTCTCGGTTCGCGCCGGGATCTTCAGGTCCTTGAGGGGCACCTCCAGCAGCGTCGCCATTTCACGGGCCATGCCGTAGTGACTGAGCAGGTCGGGTCGGTTGGGCGTGACCTCGACCTCCAGCAGCACGTCGGCGTCGAACATTTCCTTCACCGGTTTGCCGATTTCTGCGTCCTCGGGCAAGATCATGAGGCCGTCCTCGGCATCGGTCAGGCCGATCTCCGAGGCGGCGGCGAGCATTCCCTTCGACTCCTCGCCACGCATCTTTGTCTCCTTGATCACGAAGCCGCCGAGGTCGGTGCCGGGCAGGCAGCAGGGGACCTTGTCGCCGACCTTGTAGTTCTGTGCTCCGCAGACGATCTGGCGGAGCTGGCCCTCGCCGGCATCGACCTGGGTGACCTTGAGCTTGTCGGCATTCGGGTGCTGGACGGCTTCCATGATCTGGGCGACGACAATCGTATCGGACGGGACCCCCTTGACCCGGATGTCCTCGACCTCGACGCCGGCGAAGGTGAGAAGCTTGTCCAGTTCTTCGGGCGACTTGCCCTTGAGGTCGACATGGGTGGCGAGCCAGTTGAGTGAGACGTTCATGGTGGTGGGTTCACCGCAAAGACGCGAAGTTCGCGAAGTTGGGGAAGCTGAGTTACTTCGTGGATGATTGAATGAGTCTGCGGAGGCCCTGCTTGAGAAGGGGAACGTTGAAATTGATGAGGAAACCGAGTTCCTTGCCGGATAGTTTGAGGTAGGTGAGGACCTGCGCCTGATGGATCGGCAAGAGTTGCTCCACCGATTTCAACTCGACGACAACGCCCTCTTCAACAAGCAGGTCGAGGCGATAGCCTGCATTAATCGTGATACCCTTGTAGTGGACAGGTTGTTCAAGTTGCCTCTGCACGTTGAGTCCCCGCTCTCTGAGTTCATGCTCAAGGCAGGCTTCATAGGTGCTCTCGAGTAACCCGGGGCCGAGTTCGACGTGGACGGTGTAGGCAGCGTCGACGACCTGTTTGGCGACTTCTTCGATATTCATCACTCAACTTCGCGTTCTTCGCGTCTTTGCGGTGAATCCGATTTCTCAGGCGAACTGTTTGAGGAAACGGACGTCGTTTTCGATCAGAAGTCGGATGTCCTTGATGCCCCAGCGGATCATGGCGAGGCGGTCGAGGCCCATGCCGAAGGCGAAGCCGGTGACCGCGGCGGGATCAAAGGCGTCGTCCTTGCGGTTGCCATCGATGGACTCGAAGACGGCGGGATCGACCATGCCGCAGCCCGCGACCTCGATCCACTTCGGGGCCTGACCCTTGACGTGGAGCTTCACGTCGATCTCGAAGCTGGGCTCGGTGAAGGGGAAAAAGTGGGGGCGGAATCGGACGTCGGTCTCGGGGCCGAAGAGTTCGTGGAAGAAATACTCCAGGGTGCCCTTGAGGTCGCCCAGTGAGACGTCCGTGTCTACGTAGAGGCCCTCGAGCTGATTGAAGACCGAGAGGTGGGTGGCGTCGATCTCGTCGCGGCGGTAGGCCGAGCCGGGGGCGATGATGCGCACCGGCGGCTTCTCCGTTTCCATGGTCCGGACCTGCACGCTCGAGGTGTGGGTGCGCAGCAGCTTGCCGGAGTCGAAATAGAAAGTGTCCTTCTCGTTGCGCGCCGGGTGGTCTTCGGGGGTGTTGAGTGCGTCGAAGCAGTGGAACTCGTCTTCGATCTCGGGACCCTCCGCCAGGGCGAAACCCATGCGCCGGAGGATCTGGATCGCTTCGTCACGGATCAGGGTGAGCGGATGCAGCGAACCGCCGTGGAGCGGGCGGGGGGGGAGGGTGAGATCGATGCCTTCCAGCGCCTTGGCGTCGGCGATGGCCTGGAGGCCGGCCTTCTTTTCCTCAAGGGCCGAGGTGATGGCCTGGCGGGCCGCATTGAGCAGTTGGCCGACCTCGGCCTTCTCTTCCTTGGGCACATCGCGCATGCCGGCCGAGAGCTGGGTCAGGCTGCCCTGCTTGCCGAGAATGGCGACCCGGGCGTCTTCGAGGCTGCGGGCGTCCTCGACCTCGCCGATGCGGGCGAGGGCCTCGGTCTGAGTGGCGGTGATCTGGTCCTTCATGGGCTGCGGATGGGAAATCGATGGAAAGGCGGGGCGGGGATAGCGGCTGTGGCGCTTGCGGTCAATCGAGAGGGCGGCTTTGTCAGCGGTTGAACCGGACCGCGCGAGCGGCTTGCAGAACCGCGGTCCCCAAGGCGGGTGACGGAAAATACGCAGATTGGGGCTTGCCTTCGAATGGTTGGGCATGGTTTTTACTGTGCAGTGTTTCGCTTCGCCATGACCTCCCCGCTGCGCCTCCTCCCGCTCGTTCCGTTTCTCGCTGTCCCCGTGCTTGCCGACACCTTCGGCAGCGGGGCGAATGAATTCACCATCGACTTCGTCGATATCGGCGATGCCGGAAATGCGGATGACAACACCGGCTACGGCGGGGTCGATTACGCCTACCGGATGTCCACCTACGAGATCAGCGGGGCGATGATCGACAGCTACAACGTGCTCAGCGGCGGGCCGGCGATCACGCGTTACGCGCCTTTCAGCGCGGACCAGCCGGCGACCTCGGTAAGCTGGAACGAGGCGGCGCGGTTTGTGAACTGGCTGAACACGAGCAGCGGATACAGCGCGGCCTACAAGTTCGAGACCGGGGGAGGGAACGACAACATCGCGTTGTGGACGGGAGCGGATGCTGGGTATGATGCGAGCAATCCGTTCCGGAACAGCAATGCGTATTACTTCCTGCCGAGCGAGGACGAGTGGTACAAGGCGGCGTATTACGATCCGAGTGCAAATGGGGGAAGCGGTGGCTACTGGGACTATGCGACTGGGAGTGACACGGCACCGACGACAACGAGCGGAGGGACAACGGCTGGCACCGCAGTGTATCGCGACGGCGTGAATCCCAATCCACCAGGTCCTGCGGACATCACGAATGCGGGTGGCCTGAGCCCGTATGGCACGATGGCGCAGAACGGCAATGTGTGGGAGTGGGGCGAGTCGGGCTTCACGGCTCCGAACGACTCGGCTGGTGAGTCGCGGGTGTTCCGCGGCGGCGGCTGGAACAGCGGCTCCTTCGGCCTGGCGTCGTCGGACCGCTTCGGCGACAGCCCCACGAGCGGGAGCAGCGCCATCGGTTTCCGTGTCGCAGCTGTTCCTGAGCCGTCTGGAGCGATCCTCACAGTTGTGGGTATGATGGGGCTGCTACTCAGAAGAAAGCGTGTCTGACTTCCCTCTGCTCTTTGGTTCTTTGTCCTTTTCCTCTTCGCGCCGAAGGCGCGGCGGAGCCTCGGGAAAGGGATACCGCCGGAGGCGGTCGAAATTATTTCGTGACCCCATTTGAGTCTTGCGCCTCAAACGGGGCAAGTGATCGATGCAATATGTCTATGTTCTCTTGAGTGAGACGGATGGGCAGTTCTACACCGGCCTGACGTCGGATTTGAGGCGGCGACTTGAAGAACACAATAGCGGGGAGGTTCCATCAACGAAACACCGGACGCCCTTCCGACTGGTGTACTATGAAGCCTGCCCGAGCAGGGTCGATGCAGCGGCGCGGGAGAAATATCTCAAGACCGGAATGGGCAAGCGCTACCTGAAGAACCGGCTCAAGGCATTCCTCGGTGGCTTGCCCCGTCAGAGACCCTCGGGCCTCTGACGGGGTCGGGGGCTGGGTGAGGTCGCTGGGCGACTCGACAAGCGGCGGGGAAGGGGCTAGGATGCGGACATGATTCTAAGTGCGGTCATCACCGAGGCGGAAGAGGGTGGATTCATTGCCTTCAATCCGGAAACCGGAACCACGACGCAGGGAGAGACGCGGGACGAGGCGCTGGCAAACTTGCGGGAGGCTACGGCATTGTATCTGGAGGAATTCCCCCGCCCGCTGAAGAGTGGAACCATGATGACCAGCTTTGAACTGAGCGATGCCGAAACTGCCGGTTGTTAGCGGGAGGCAGTGTTGCAAGGCGCTGCGGAAACTGGGCTTTGAGCAGGTCCGGCAGCGCGGCAGCCACGTGATCATGCGCCGGGGTGAATCGGGCTGTACGGTGCCGATGCACAAGGAAATCAAGACGGGCACCTTGGCTGGTCTCCTCAAACAGGCGGATGTTGCGGCAAAGGATTTCATTGAGGCCTTGTGAAACGTCACAAGCGGCTGTGGGAGAAGGTGGCGAGCTTGGAGAATCTCGCTGCGGCGGCCTGTGAGGCGCTGCGGGGCAAGCGCGGGAAGCGGGCCGGAGCGGAGTTTTTCGGGAAGTGGGAGACGGAGGTGATCGCGCTGGAGCGGGAGCTGCAGGAGGGGAGCTATCAGCCGGGGGCCTACCACTATTTCACGATTCACGAACCCAAGGAGCGGGTGGTGGCGGCGGCGCCCTTCCGCGACCGGGTGGTGCATCACGCTTTGGTGCGCGTCTTGGAGCCGATCTTCGAGCCGCGCTTCATCGAGGACAGCTACGCCTGCCGCCCGGGGCGTGGGACTCACGCCGGGATGCGGCGGGCGCTCCACTTCGCGAGGCGGCACCCCTTTGCGCTCAAGTGCGACATCAGGCGCTACTTTCCCTCGATCGACCAGGGGCTGCTGCGTGAGAAGATCGCGCGGGTGGTGGGCGACGAGAGGGTGCTGGCGCTCATCGACTTGATTCTCGCCAGCCATTTCGAGCGCACCGAGCAGGTGTGGCCGGCGGGCGGAGACCTTTTTGCGGTGGAGGAGCGACGGCGGGGGCTGCCGATCGGGAACCTGACGAGCCAGTTCTTCGCCAACATCTTCCTCGACCGCTTCGACCATTTCGTGAAGCAGGAGCTGGGGGTGAAGGGCTACCTTCGCTACGTGGACGACTTCCTGCTCTTTGGTGGAAGCCGGGGCGAGCTGAAGGCATGGGGAGCGGCCTGCCGGGAGTTCCTGGCGGCGGAGCGGCTCGAGATCCACCCGGATAAGTACCGGCTGATCCCGACGGCGGACGGGGTGGATTTCTGCGGCTACGTGGTGCGTGCCGATGGGCGGGTGCGGGTGCGCTCGGCGAATGCGCGGCGATTCCGCAGGAAGTTCCGCTGGATGCGGCGGGAGGTGCGGATGGGGTGGCTCGACCCGGCGGAGCTGACCGCCTCGGTGCGGGCCTGGGTGGCGCATGCGGAGCATGCGCAGAGCTGGGGCTTGCGCCGGGCGGTGCTGGGGCCTTGAATGTGCGGCGGGATGTCCGGGCGAAAAACGGCTGGTGAGTCGCGGGTGATCCGCGGCGGCAACTGGAACAACAACTCCAACAACCTGGCGTCGTCGAACCGCAACAACAACAGCCCCACGAACGAGAACAACAACATCGGTTTCCGTGTCGCAGGCTCCCGGCCGGGGAGGGCCTCCGGGTCGGCCCCGGACAAGCCACTGCTTGCGGCCAGAATCGCGGAGGGCGGGTGCCGTCCGCGGCCGTGCCGCGCTCAGGAACCACCGGAGATTCCGGCGGGAGACCTCCACGGAAGTCTCCGGCGAATCAGCCACGGCTCCGTCGCGGTGAGTAGCCTTTCGGGCGAAAGCCGTGGCGGGGTCACCGGCGCATCACCCAGCAGGATTGTTTCGTCATGTTGATTCGGATGGGGCAGGGGCGGAGGGGTGAGCCCGAGAAGGGGTGGGAGAAGCCACCGCCGAAGCGGACGCCTCGGTGGGTCGGATGGATGGTCGGTGGGGTCGTGCTGGTATTGGGAATCGGGCTGGCGGTGATGTTGTGGCCGCGCGGGGAGGGAGAGATCCATGCCGCGGCGGCACCGGTCGCGGAGGTGCGAAACGCGCTGGAGGAGGCGGAAGCCGTGGCGCAGGCGTTCCTTGCCGGCAGCGGGATGGAGGAGCGCCTGCGGTGGGTGAGGAACGCGGAGGAAGTCCGAAATCGAGTCGCCGACTATCCCTCCGCGGCGCGGAGTGAGGTTGGGGAGATCGAGAAGATGATCGGGCATGGCGGCGGCACGACGGCCTTCGCGGTGGCGCTGCCCTCGGGAGAGGTGCGGCTGCTGGAGGTGGTGGACACGCCGGAGGGGCCTCGGGTCGATTGGGACGCGTATGCGCGGCATGGCACGGCGACCTGGGAGGACCTTTGGTCGGGCAAGGCGGAACGTGCGGTGGTAAGGGTGTTTTGTGAACCTTCGACCGAGTATCCTGAGCCTTTCGACGACTGGGAGCGGTGGACGACTTTTCGCCTGAGCAGTCCCGATATGGGGCGTGTGGCGCTCGGTTTCGCAGAGATCGGGACGGTGCGCGAGGAGATGATGAAGAAAGTGGTACTGGGATCGGCGCGGTATCGTCAGCGCTTCGTGCTCGAGGTGGTGCGGCACGAGGGGGCGGGGGAGCCCTTGTTTGAAATCGTGAAGTGCCGGGCGGTGGGCTGGATCGAGGGCGAGCGGCCGGTGGAGGAGATCTGGGCGGAGCGGCCAGAGGCGGACTGAAGTCCGCGCCCGTGCGATGGGTCGCGCTTCTCCGCGCCTCGGTGGCGGGGAATTCGGTCGTTTCCCGCTTGATCGCAAAACGAATCCATCTATCCTGTGAGCATGAAAAATGTCACAGTTTCTGTGGATGATGAAACTTACCACAGGGCGCGCGTGAGGGCGGCGGAGCAGCGGTCTTCGGTGTCGGCGGTGGTGCGGGAAATGCTCGGCAAATTTGCCGCCGAGGAGACCGAATTCGAGCGCTTGAAACGGCGGCAGCAGGCCGTGCTGGCACGCTTGAAGAAGCGATCGGCTCGGTTCTCGGCTGGCAGGCGGTTGAGTCGGGACGAACTCCATGATCGCGATGCCCTTCGTTGATACCAACGTGCTGCTCTACCTGGTGAGTGGCGATCGGGGAGAGTCGGCGAAGCAGGAAAAGGCTGCGGAGATTCTGGAGCGCGAGGATTTGTTTCTCTCGGTGCAGGTGCTGCAGGAGTTTTATGTGCAGGCGACCCGACTCGGGCGGTCCGATGCCTTGACCCACGAGGAGGCGGTGGAGTTGATCGAGAGCTGGAAGCGGTATCCGGTGCAGGAGCTGACCGTGGGAATTCTGGATCGGGCGCTGGCGGCGAAGGTCCGCTGGCAGCTCTCCTACTGGGATGCCGCGATTCTGGAGGCGGCGCGGGAAATGGAGTGCGAGGAGCTTTGGTCGGAGGATCTGGCCGACGGACAGGACTACGGTGGTGTGCGGGTGGTGAATCCCTTTGCGTGACAGTTTGCGGCGGGCCGCCGCAACCACGGCCTGCCCCGGGCCGGGGCAGCCACGCACCACGAAAGACGGCTTGCGGCGGGCCGCCGCCACCACGGCCTGCCCCGGGCCGGGGCAGCCACGCACCACGAAAGACGCCGCCGGGCACGAGGGCCGGGCGGCGTTGGGAAGGGAAATGGGGGAAAGCGCCTCAGGCGGCCGCTTCCTTCTTCTTCTCGAGCGCTGCCTTGGCCTGCTCGACGATGGCCGTAAAGGCTTCGGCGTCGTTCACGGCGAGGTCAGCGAGGATCTTGCGGTCGGCTTCGATGCCGGCGGCGTTGAGTCCCTCGATGAAGCGGGAGTAGGTGAGTCCCTCGTTGCGGGTCGCGGCGCTGATGCGCTGGATCCAGAGACGACGGAATTGCCCCTTCCGCTTCTTGCGGTCGCGGTATTCGTATTCCTGGGCCTTGCGGACGGCGTCCTTGGCGTAGCGGTAGAGCTTCGAGCGGAATCCGCGGAAGCCTTTGGCACGCTGGAGGACCCGCTTGCGGCGGGCGCGGGAGGCCGGGCTGTTGGTTGCGCGTGGCATGGTGTGGTATCAGGTCGGACGGGCCGTTGGTTTCGTCTTCCTCCTGCCGTCTCGCTCGTCCGGTGGTATCTCGCGTTGGCGGGATCTGGCGGCAATGGAGGCCCGTCGTTTGACGCCGACGGGGGCGTGGTGATGTCTCGGGACCCGGTTCAGGCGAAGGGAAGGTTTTCCTTCACGTTCTTGATGTCGGCGTCGGAAACAAGCGTGGCCTTGCCCAGATTCCGCTTGCGTTTGCGGTTCTTGTTCTGGAGCAAGTGGCGCTTGCCCTGCTTCCGGCGCAGGACCTTCCCGGTGCCGGTCACCTTGAAGCGCTTGGCGACAGCCTTGCGGGTCTTTGCTTTTCCTGCGGTTCGAGCCATGGGGCGGCGAAACTAGGACTCAGGGCCGGGTTGGCAAGGCAAAAGTGGGTGGAAACGAGGGAAAACCGTGGTGGCGGGTCCTCCCGGTCGTCGCCTTTCCCGGTGCTGGCCCGGCCGCGGGCGCAAGAGCGGCTTCCGCAGTCGGCAGGTTCCCCGCAATCGCTGATAGATGCGGGACCCGCAGGCGTAGCCTCTGGTGATGAACTCGCGCGTGGAGTGGGTGATATGGCCGGGACGGAATTCCTTCCCTGGACTCGTGGTGCTGGCGATCACCCTCGGCCTCCTTGCGGGCCCTTCCCTTGCGGATCAGGCGGGTGAACGGATCGCCCTTTTCAACGGCAAGGACCTCACCGGCTGGGAGGGCGCTCCGGGCTGGTGGACGGTCGAGGACGGGGCGCTGACCTCGGAGAGCACCGTGGAAAAGCCCTGCAAGAAGGCCAATTATCTCGTCTGGACCGGGGGACAGCCCGCGGATTTCCAACTCGACCTGGATTTCAAGCTGAGCGGGCAGGGCAACTCGGGAATCCAGATCCGCTCCGAAAGGCGGCCGAACTTCGACATGTTCGGTTACCAGGCGGACATGACGGGTGAGGGGAAGCTGATCGGTTACATCTACCACCACAAGCACGGGCTGGTCGCCGAGCGGGGCCAGCGGGTCACCCTGGATGCCGGGGGCGAGCGGCACGTCGAGGCCCTGGACAAGCCCGCACACCTTCTCAGGCACTACAAGGCGGGCGAATGGAATCACTACCGCATCCTCTGCCGGGGCGGTGAAATCACCGTCTGGCTCAACGGCGTGGAGATGTGCCACATCGCCGACCAGGGTTCCGCCACGGCCGCGAAAAGCGGGTGGATCGGACTTCAGATGCATCCGGGTCCGCCCATGAAGGTGCAGTTCAAGAACCTCCACCTGACGTCGTTGAACGCCACGCCGGCACCCTGAACCAAACCATTCGATCCTATGACATCCACTCGTCGAGACTTCATGAAGCGGGCCGCCACGCTCACCGGCGTCTCCGCGTTTGCTCCCTCGATCGCCCTCGGCGGGAAACGCCGCGTCGGCCCCAATGACCAGATCACGGTGGCCGGGATCGGCCTCGGCCCCCGGGGTCGCAAGGTGCTCGAACCCTTTCTCGACCATCCGGCGGTGCGTTTCGTCGCCATCGCCGATGTTCAGGAGTCCCGGCGCGAGATCATCCGCAGGACGGTGAACCGGCATTATGGAAACGAGGAATGCCGCTCCTTCATCGACATGGGCGAGATCTTCGGGCGGGACGACATCGATGCGGTGATCATCGCGACCTCGGATCGTTGGCACGGCACCGCCTCGATTCTCGCCGCACAGGCCGGCAAGGACATCTACTGCGAGAAGCCCTGCACGATGAGCATCGAGGAATGCCGCCAGCTCGACGAGGCGGTCCTCAAGCACGGGCGGATCTACCAGGGTGGCATGCAGCGCCGCAACGTCGACAATTTCCAGCTCGCTGCCGAGCTCGCGCGCTCAGGCAAACTCGGCAAGCTGCACACCCTGCATGCGGGCATCTGGCTGCCGGTGCCGGTGAAGCCCGACCTTCCGGGTCAACCGGAACCGGACCCCGCGGTGATCGACTGGAACCGCTGGCTCGGCCCGGCGCCCGACCGACCCTACAACGAGGCGTATGTCCGCGGCCGGTGGCGGCACCACGCCGGGCTTTCCGCCGGGTGGGGCCTGCACGACTGGGCCTCCCACACGGTGAACATGTGCCAGTGGGCGATCGACGCCGACGACACGGCGCCGGTCGAGTACTGGACCGAAGACGACAGGCTTTGCGCGCGCTACGCCAACGGGGTCAACCTGGTGATGCGGCTGGCGGGTTTCGGGAAGGAAGGCGACTGGCTGGGACTTGGATCCTGCCCGGTGCGTTTCGAGGGCGACAAGGGATGGGTCGAGGCCGGCGACAACAGCGAGATCGCCTTCAGCGACCCCTCGATCCACGATGGTGACATGCCGGCCGAGATGTATGGCATCGACCCGGCCAAGCATGTCCGGGAGTTCATCGACTCCATCAAGTCGAGGCGCCCGACCGCTTGCAACTCCACCGTGGTGCGCCATACCGAGGTCGCCTGCCATGCGTCGGCGATCAGCTGGAAACTCGACCGCCGGCTGAAGTTCGATCCCGTCAAGGAGACCTTCACCGGCGACGACGAGGCGAACGCGCTGTGCTCCTACGAGCGGCGGGCGCCGTTTACGATCTGAGGTGCCGCGGAAGACTTTGGCTCCTAGAGTGCCGGTTTCATAACCGGCGCTCCTTCAGCAGACCGGGCACTGGTTGATCTGGGCGAAGAAGTCGTTGCCCTTGTCGTCGACCAGGATGAAGGCGGGGAAATTCTCCACCGTGATCTTCCACACCGCCTCCATGCCGATTTCCGGGAACTCGACGACCTCCTGGCTGCGGATGTGCTCCTTGGCCAGCAGCGCGGCGGGTCCTCCGGCCGAGCCGAGGTAGAAGCCGCCGTGCTTCTTGCAGGCATCGGTGACCTGCTGCGAGCGGTTGCCCTTGGCCAGCATCACCATCGATCCGCCGTGGCTTTGGAAGAGATCGACGTAGGGGTCCATGCGTCCCGCCGTGGTCGGACCGAAGGAGCCGGAGGGCATGCCTTCCGGGGTCTTGGCCGGGCCGGCGTAGTAGACCGGGTGCTGCTTGAAATACTCGGGCAGCTCGCCGGTTTCATCGAGCCGCTCCTTGAGCTTCGCGTGGGCGATGTCGCGGGCGACGATGATGGTGCCGCTGAGCGATACCGCGGTGGTGACCGGATACTTGCTCAGGGTGGCGAGGGTCTTCTCCATGCCCTCGTCGAGGTTGATCTCGACGCCGGAGAACTTCCAGTTCCGGTACTCGTCCGGGATGTACTGGCCCGGGTTCTTCTCAAGCTTCTCGAGGAAGATGCCGTCCTTGGTGATCTTCGCCTTGGCCTGGCGGTCGGCCGAGCAGGAGACGCCGATGCCGACCGGGCAGGAGGCACCATGGCGGGGCAGGCGAATCACGCGCACATCGAGCGCGAAATACTTGCCGCCGAACTGCGCGCCAATCCCGACCTCGCGGGCGATGGCCAGGAACTCCTTTTCCAGTTCGAGGTCACGGAAGGCACGACCGTGCTCGTTGCCGGTGGTCGGAAGCTCGTCGTAGTAGCGCGTCGAGGCCATCTTGACGGTCTTGAGGCAGGTCTCCGCCGAGGTGCCACCGATGACGAAGGCGAGGTGGTAGGGCGGGCAGGCGGCGGTGCCGAGCGAGCGCATCTTTTCGATGGCGAACTCGCGGAGCCGCTTCGGGTTCAGCAGGGCCTTGGTTTCCTGGTAGAGGAAGGTCTTGTTGGCCGAGCCGCCGCCCTTGCTGACGAAGAGGAACTTGTAGGCATCGCCCTCGGTCGCATAGAGGTCGATCTGGGCGGGAAGGTTGGTCTTGGTGTTGGTCTCCTCGAACATCGAGAGGGGGGCCGTCTGCGAGTAGCGGAGATTCTCCTCGGTGTAGGTTTTGTGGATGCCCTTCGACAACCATTCGGCGTCGTCGCAACCGGTCCAGACCTGCTGGCCCTTCTTGCCGATCACGGTCGCGGTGCCGGTGTCCTGGCAGTTCGGGAGGATGCCGTTGGCGGCGATCTCAGCATTCTTCAGCAGCATTGCGGCGACCATGCGGTCGTTGTCGGTCGCCTCGGGGTCGTCGAGGATCGCGGCGACCTGCTTCAGATGACTGGGGCGCAGCATGAAATTGATCGCCTTGAACGCCTCGTTGGAGAGGAGGGCGAGGGCCTCGGGCTGGATCTTGAGCATCGGCTTCCCGTCAAACTCGCCGACGGAGACATGCTCGGAGCTGATCTTCTCGTACTCCGTGGTGTCGGGGCCGAGCGGGAAGGGGTCCTGATAGTGGAACGGCTTTTCGGACATGCGGGGACTCTACGGAGAGCCCGCCGCAGGTCCAGCGCATCGGAGGAAACGCGTGGAAGCGGATAGAATCGGAGCGACGAAAAGCCCGCCGTCCATGCGGGAGGGCGGGCTGCAATAGAGAGAGAAGGGACTTTCGACCTTGGACCTTCAGACCTTTGGACCTCCGTCCCTCCGAGTCGTCTCCCCTCGGAAACCCGCTTAAGCAAGCGGCATTCGGGCTAGCGACGGCGCCGCAGAAGAAGCACACCACCCAGCAGCCCGAGCAGGGCGACGGATGGTTCAGGTATGACCCCGGTGGTGATCCACAGGCGGTCCTGCTCGCCGGTGGCATCGGCATAGTAGTAGGTCAGGCCGCCCTGATCGGTCCAGGTGCCGCTGCGCACGTTTGCGAGGTAGGTTTCGGCGAGGCTCACGGCGTCGGCGGTCACGCCGCTGTAGCCGCTGGCGAAATCGACGATGGAAAGATCGCCAGGGAATGCTCCGAGGTCGTCGAGCGATAAGTTCGAGGTGATGACCGGATCCTCCACGATCTCCCAGTAGGCGATCTGGATGGCGACTCCGACGACATCGGGGTCCTGGACGAGCGTGTCGCGGGCCAGAACAAACTCCGAGATGGCATTCGAAAACAGGGCACGGGCGGCGCTTTCCTGACTGCCGGTCAGCGGTCCGAAGCCCTCGCTCACTGAGTAGGTCGACGAGCCTGTCGGCCCGACGAACATCTCGGCGCAGATGTCAAAGACCTCGACCTCGCTGAGGTCGGACAAGGTCAGCGTGGTCTCCTTGAAGTCGGGAGTGACGTCGTAGGTTGGCGAACCGCTCTTCTGGGCAACATCGTTGAAGGTGATGTTTCCCGTGGTGTAGACACCCTCGGTTCGATACGTGTTCGGGCCGTAGGGAAAGGTCTGGTCGGCCGAAAAGGTCTGGCCGAACGAGGGCAGCAAGAGGCCGGTGCCAATGGCGCTGACGAACAGGATGAGTCTGGGGGACATGTAAGGAAGAGGGTGGAATTCCGTCACGTCGTGGGTGCGACGCCCGTCGTCGTTGTGAATAACTTGATTTTCCGGGGCCGACAAGGAATTAATCGAGGGCTTTCCGGGTTCCAAACCAGGCCGGATGGCGGAGAATTCCCGTGATGAAACGGCCGACGCAGCAGGCACACGAGATCGTGAGCGGGGTGGTGAAGGAGGGCGAGACCGGGGTCGACGCGACGGCGGGAAATGGTCACGACTCCTTGTTTCTCGCCGGTTTGGTCGGGGAGTCGGGCAGGGTGGTGGCGTTCGACGTGCAGGAGGCGGCGATTGAATCGACGCGGCGGCGCTTGGAGGATGCGGGGGTGGCGGGGTGCATCGACCTGTGGTGCGAGTCCCATATCCGGATGGCCGAGAGGGTGGAGCCGGGCGTGGGTGCGGTGATGTTCAACCTCGGATACCTGCCGGGCGGGGATCATGCGCGGATCACCCGGACCGATGAAACGCTTCGGGCGTTGGAGGTCGCGGTCGGTCTGCTGCGGACGAGTGGCATCCTGACGGTGGTGTGCTATCCCGGGCATCCCGGTGGAGACGAGGAAGCGGCGGCGGTGAAGGCTTGGGTCGAAGCGCGTGGTGGCCAGGTGTTTCCGCAGGCCCGGAAGGGCGCGCCCTTCCTGGTGGTGTGGGAGCGCCGATTGTGAAATCGGCATCCGCATGAGGAGCGGTTGAGGCACCTCGAGACGGGAGGTCGATGTTGAGGCGGATCGAGAGCGGGTGATCTGGCGTGCCGATTTCATAATCGGCGCTCCTTTGGCTCTTGGCGCTGCACCTGATCGGCGAGACGAATGAGTTTCACCGGGTCGCTTTTTCCGTCAGCATGAACATCATGAAGCTCGCCATCCTGATCCTGCTCGGCATCGGCACCGTCGTGCTTGCGAACGGCGGTGGTTATCGTCGCGGAGGCGTCGAGGCCATGGGGGATGTCGCGGGCTTCGAGCCGGAAAACACGGAGAAGGTGCGGATCGTCGACGAACTGCTGCGGTTCGAGTGCCACGAGAGCTTCGCGGATGTCGAGGTGCGCTACCTGATGAAGAACCTGACCGGCCGCGCGGTGACGGTGCGTTTCGGGTTTCCGGTGGAGGAGAGCTACGACGCCGGGACCGATCCCGGTGGCTCGCCAGCGATGAAGCGACCGGAGGGGCGCGAGGATCTCCTTTACTGCGAGAACTACCGGATCGAGGCCGCGGGCCGGGCGGTGAAGGCGAGGTGGGAGCCCGAGCCGAAGCCGAAGCGCAACCCGGACGTGCACGAGGACTGGGATGTGACGCGCTTCGACAACATCAAGGGCTGGCTCGTTTCCGAGGTGAAGTTCGCGGGGGACGAGGAGAAACCGGTGCGGATCTCGTTCCGCAGCCGGCTGCCGCGGACGGAGACGGGAGTGAGCGACGACGGCCACGTGGAGGCGGTCGTATTTCCCTACCGGCTCTCGACCGCGGCGGTGTGGGGCGGGACGATCGCCCGCGGTCGCATCGAGTTGGTGCCGGTGGACATCGATCCCGCCGACCTGCGGGTGATCAAGCCGGTGAACCGGTTCCGCCGCGAGGGGGCGAAGTGGGTGTGGGAGTTTCAAAACCTCGAGCCGACGCTCGACGACGACCTCTCGATCGAGGTCCAGCCCGAGGAATACAGCTACGGGCGGTCGCTTGGTGATTGGGATGATCCGACCAGCCATGTGAGTTACCGATCCCGGGCGGGGAAATGGTCGATGAGCCATGCAAATTACGAGGTCCGTGCGAGTTCGACGCTGGCGGATGACGGCGACATTTCCTACTCGCCCGCCAAGGTGAGGGAGTGGGAGGGTGCGTGGAGCGAGGGGGTCGAGGGGAACGGCGCGGGCGAGTGGCTGGAGCTTACGCCGAACGTGCCGAAACCGTTGAAGGCGATCGAGATCGTGCCGGGATACGACAAGAGCGACGACCTCTTCGCCGCGAACGCGCGCCCGAAGCGGGTGGAGGTGCTGCTCAACGGTGAGCATCGCTTCGAGGCGGAGATCGAGGATGCGAAAGGGGCGCAAAGCATCCGGGTTCGGGGCTATGACAAGCCGGTGAAGACCGTCAGACTGACCTTCAAGGAGGTTCATCCGGGCTCGCGCTTCGACGACCTGTGCGTGAGTGGAGTGCGGTTGGAGGTGGCGCTCGAGCGGAAGCCGGAGATCACGCCGCAGCGGTGAGAGCTGTCGGGGTGCTGCTGCTGCTGGGAGTCATGACCGGGACGGTCATGCCGCGGGAAGCTCTTCCCGTGTTTCTGGCTGACAACCACGCGGAGAATTTCGGCTGGATCTCGCGGACCTTTGATCTCGATGCGGAGCACGTGCTGGTGCTGACCGATGCGCATTCGGATGCATCGGCGGTCGAGCGTTCCGGGGAGATCCGCGAGCGGCTGCGGAGGGTGGCGAGCGAGGACGAGCGGGCGGAGAGGATTGAGGCCTGGCGGTCGGGCGGAAGAATCCAGGCCTACAACTGGATCGAGCCGCTGATGCCGCGGCCCTTCGGGCAGGTGCTGTGGGTGGCGCCGGGCGGCGACCTGCGTGCGATGCTGGCGGATGCGCGGCGGGCTTGCGACGGGCGCCTCGAGGTCGAGCCGCGGTCGGCCGGCACGCTGGGAGAGCGGTGGCGGGTCACTGACCTCGCTGCCATGGAGTCATGGAAGCCCGGGATGAGGCCGGTGGTGTGGAGTCTCGATCTCGACTTTTTCGCGGAGATGGACGCAATGGAAGCTGCGGCGTCCTTCGAGCGGATGTGGGTGGCGGCGATGGATTGGCCGGGGCTGTGTGGAGTGGGGGTCTCGGTTTCCCGGCCATGGCTGGAAAGCGACGCGCAGGCCGACCGGTTGGTGGCGATGTTGCTGTCCGCCGTTTCGCGGACGCGGGGGGCGGTGCTGGAGATCGACGCCTCGATCGACGACCGGCCTGATGACTCGCTCCACTCCCGCCGGGGCAGTGTGAAACGGTGGGACCTCGCCGCGGCCTCGCCGGAGGTGAAGGGTTGGATCGGGCGGCTCGGATCTCGGTGCGGGGTGCTTGACCGGGTTCGTCGCCACGCGTTCCCGGCGCTGCCGGTGCGGCTGGAGGTCGAGGGTTTGGAGACCGATCTCGACGGCGTCTGGCGGATCCCGCCGGACCTCGTGCCGGTGTTGCGGTTGCGGGGGGCGGAGGGCAGCGGACGGGTGCGCTGGCGCGAGTTGAGGCCGGCGCGCAAGGCCTACGACCTGCTCCCCGAAACCGGCCTTGGCAAGGGGTTCTCGGGAGGTGCCGGACGGTGGATTTACGAGCGCCCGGTGCCGCTGGCCACCACGGAGGACTTTGCGCTGTCCTGGAAGCCATGGCTGGCCAGCAAGTCTCGGATCCGGATCGAGGCGTCGTATGAGAAGGACGGACACTGGCTGCCGGCGGGCGTGATCGAGATGCGATTTCAGCATGGTGCCGGGTTCCGTGGGGCGTTGTCGGAAACGATGGGCATGCCCTATGTCTTCGGCATCGCCGGGGTGGAGGAGGATGATCTGACAGGCGTGGAATCCGGTTGGGGTGCGGATTGTTCCAACGTGCTGGTGCATGCTTGGCGTCGCTGCGGGGTGCCGATGGAGTGGGGCGATCCCGGCCGATTGCGGCGGCAGTTGGTCGAGTGGTCGGGCCGTTTGGCACCGGAGGCGATCGAGCGGGGAGTGATGATCGACTTCGGGAGTCACGTCGCGGCCTTGTTCGAGGACCGGGAGCCTTGGGGATGGATCGGCCCGGAGGACCGGGTGTTCCATCATCTCGGGGGTTGGGCGGAGATCACCACCGTTGCAGCACTGCAGGAGGGCCGGCCGCCGTTCCGGGTTTGGGTGCTTCCGGAGCGGGAGGAGGTCGTCGTGAGGGTCGCTGGAGATGTGGTGCCGGTCGGGGATGTCGCGGCAGTGGCGGGATTTGAAAAGGGAGGGGCCGACCTGTTTGTCGCGAATCTGGAGGGCGTGCCGACCCGTTTGCCGGCCGTCGGCGCGGCGCGCCACGATTTTCGTTTTCCACCGGAGCGGCTGGGCTGGTTGCGGGAGCGGGGAGTGGACGCGGTTTCGCTGGCGAACAACCATGCTGGCGACGCGGGGTCGGAGGGCCTCGTCGACGGACTGGCGGAGCTTCGCAAGGCGGGCATCGGGGTGTTTGGTGCGGGCCGGGACGCTGCGGAGGCTTGCCGTCCCTGGGTGTCTGAAGGTGTTGCGTGTTTCGGGGTTTCGCTCGTGCCGTCGATGGCGGCGGGCGACGGACCGGGGGTGGCGGCCGTTCCCCGGCACGCCCGCCTGATCGAGCACGAAATCGCGGCGGCGCGGGCACGGGGCGAGTCGGTCGTGGTCCTCGTGCATGGTGGCGACGAGTACCGCCGGGAGGTCAACGACGATCAGCGCCGTTGGGCGCGCTGGTTGGTCGCGCGCGGGGCGCGGCTGTTGGCTGGATCGGGTCCGCATGTGGTGCAGCGCGAGGAAGCTCACGGCGGCGCGGTGGTCGTGCACTCGCTTGGCAACGCGGTCTTCCCCAAGAAGCTGAAAGGTGCCGACGGAGGCAGGATTGGAGAGTGGACCGTCCCCGGCACGCCCCGAACCCCCGAGTGAGCCCACGGAGTGAGCCACGGAATGCCCCATCGGGGTGCGGATGGATTGCTGCTAATTTTTTAGCAGCAATGGTTGTGGGCTGAGGGTGGAGCGCCGGTTGTGAAACCGGCATGTCAAGGAAGGGTGCCGTGGGTGCCGTGGGTGCCGTGGGTGCCGGGGGGGCAACTGGAAGTGGCGGGCAGCGGCAGGTGGCCGGGTCTTTCAGGCCCGGCATCACGAATGTCGATCCGGGCCACGGGCCTGGAAGGCCCGGCCACAGTCCGCCGCATGCCGATTACGCCGACTCGCTCCGCCCACCATTTTCAGTTGCACCCTGCCGGGGGTGCCGTTTGGACGTGAGGTCGGGTTTTGAGGGGTATCAGGAGCCGATGAGCATGCGTGCCGGTTTCAGCACCGGCGCTCCTTGCTTCCCTTGCCGGGGGGAATGCTTAGAAACGCCCGGTGACGAAGTGGTGCGGATGGTTTGCAGCGGCGTTCCCGCTTTGGATCGTGCTGGGTTGCGCGTGGGCGTGGATCCAGCCGGAGGCGTGGACGTGGTTTGCTCCGTGGATCCGCCCGGGCCTCGGGTTGATCATGCTGGGCATGGGGCTGACCCTGCGCGTGGCGGACTTCGCGGCGGTGGCGAGGCAGCCGAAGGCGGTGTTTGCCGGCGTGGCCGCGCAATTCGTGATCATGCCGGTCAGTGGCTGGCTGGTGGCGAAAACCTTCGCCCTGCAGCCGCAGCTGACACTGGGCTTGATCCTGGTGGCCTGCTGTCCGGGTGGAACCGCGAGCAACGTGATCTGCTATCTGGCCCGGGCGAACGTGGCGCTCAGCGTCCTGATGACGATGTGCTCGACCTTCGCCGCCGTCGTACTGACGCCCCTCTTGACCAAGTTGCTGGCGGGAAAGGTTCTGCCTGTGGATGCCCTCGAGCTTTTCAAGTCGATGCTGGTGATCGTGCTGCTGCCCTTGGTGGCGGGGATCGCGGTGAATTCAGGCGTCGGCAGGCTCAAGCGGGCCGAGGTGGTCCGAAAAGGAGTGGATGCCATCGGCCCGGTGATCAGCGTGCTGGTGATCGTCCTGATCGTCGGCTGCATCGTCGCGCTGAAGCGTGATTTGATCGCCGCCGCGGGGGTGCCGCTGTTTGTAGCGGTCTTCGCGCTGCACGCGCTGGGGTTTGGCGTGGGCTATGCGGTGATGGGGATGATGGGGCGGGACGTGGGGATGCGCCGCACCGCCTCGATCGAGGTCGGGATGCAGAACAGCGGTCTTGGTGCGGCCCTGGCGACCAAGCATTTCGCCGAGTTCGCCCTGGCACCGGTGCCGGCGGCAATCTCCGCGGTGTATCACTGCATCATCGGCAGTGTGCTGGCGGCGTGGTGGCGGAGAAAGCCGCCGGCGGGAATGCCGTGACTGCCGAAAAACGGCCGGTCCCGGTTGGGGCCAGCCGTTTGAGGAAAGAAGTAAGTGCGACTCAGTAAACCTCGCCTTCGTGGAAGAAGCGCCGGATCTCGGCGGTGGCGGTTTCCGGGCCGTCGGAGGCGTGGCAGACGTTGCGCATCTTGGCGTCGCCGCCCTTGTCGCCGAAATCACCGCGGATGGTGCCGGCGGCGGCTTCCTTGGAGTCGGTCGGCCCGAGCAGGTCGCGGACCTTGGAAATCACGTCTTCGCCTTCCAGCACCATGGCAATCACCGGAGTCTCCTGCATGAACGAACGGACGTCCGGGAAGAAGGGCTTGTCGGCGATGTGGGCGTAGTGCTCGGCGAGGATTTCGTCGCTGAGGGACATCATCTTGAGGGCGCGGATCTTGAAGCCTTCCTTCTCGAAGCGGGAAAGCACGGTTCCGACGATGTTCTTGGCGACGGCGTCGGGCTTGAAAAGAATGAGGGTGGTCTCGGTGGCCATGCGCGGGGAGGTAGGGTGGGGGAGACCCGTAGGCAAGACTTTTGAGGCACCGGGCTCCTCAGAGCGATCCGCCGATCTCGTGGGCAAGCCGGGCGAGAAGCCGGGAGTGGGCGGCGGCAAGGGCGTCGTAGCCGTCGGTCTCGAGCGGTTCGGTACCCGACCAACTCCTGCTGGCCGTCATGCGGCGGTCGGGGAGCGAGTAAACGCGCCATGCCGCCTCGAGGAAGGCATCGCCATCGGCCGTGCCGTGCATCTGGCGGATGTCGATGCTGATCTGCCGGGTCAGGTCGCCGTCGTCGGACCATGGATAGGTGCGGACGTTGCCGGTGCCGAGTCGTCTTCCGAGATTGGCGGCGAGGACGGACGCGACATTGTCCTCGAGGTCGCCGGCCCAGCGGTGGGACTCGGCGACGGCCAGGCGGTTGCCGCTTTCCTGGAAGACGAGATTCGGACGGTCGATGTAGGCGGCGACCGCCACCGGGCCGACGCCGATCCCGCGCCCGCCGCCGGAAGGGGCCGGGCCCTCGGGGGTGAGGAGATAGTAGGACTTGGAAGGCGCGCAGGAAGTGATCGATCCGGCTGCCAGAACGAGCAGGCAGGAATTTCCAATGACCAGGCACCAATGCCAAAACGAAGGCGGTCGGCGTGTCGTGGCAAGGGGTGCGGAGGATCTCATTTCGGCATTCGGCATTGGAGCATTTGGCATTGGCGAGGAGCGTCAGCGACGGGCCTTGGGAATCGGATCACCCGACGATTCGCGCCCGAAGAGCAGCGAGTTGGGTTTCTCGTCGATGGTGTTCGAAAGGGTCTCGAAGGCCCGCAGGGCGGACCGGAGTTCGTCAAGGGTCCGGCGCAGATCGCCCTGGACGGGGCCGCCCGGTCCGAGGGATTCGATGGAGGTCTGAAGTTCCGCGAGGGTCTTGTTGAGGTTCTCGGGGATCTCGCGGGTGGAGTCGTCGGCGATGAACCCGCGCACCTCGGCGAGGGTGTTCTCCAGCTCGGTCATGGTGTTGCGCGACTCGGCCAGGGTCAGCGCCGTTTCGTCCGCGGCCTCCTGGAAGCTTGCGAGGGACTCCTCGAGCGGCAGTTTCTCGATCTTCGCCAGGATGGCGTTCACCCGGACCTCCAACTGCGCGAGGCCGGAGGATATCGTGGGGATTACCTGGTATTCGCCCCGCTGACCGACCGTCGCCGGGGGGGCATCGGGGAAGATATCGAGATCGATGTAGAGAGCCCCGGTGATCAGCGACGCGGTGGCAAGACGGGCGCGGAGGCCGGCCTCGACCGCGCCGGCAAGGTCGATTTCATCGTTCCTGCCGAGCGCCGATGCCCGCCGAAAGGCATTGGAGTCGAGTTCGATGATCACCGGAATCCGCCGGTCGCCGGGTTGCACTTCGTCGAGGGAGATGTCGACCACGCGGCCCAGCGGGATCCCGCGAAACTCGACCGGGGCATCGGCGCGAAGGCCGCGCACCGACTGGGCGAAGAGCAGCAGCAGACGAAGATCCGCCTCGAAGGTCGAGAGGGCCGCCTCTTCATCCCGGTGCAGGGCGAAGGACATGTCGTTCTCCGCGGGGGGCGCATCGAGGAATTTCGACGGGGTCGAAAAGGAGGCGCCGCCCGTGACCAGCGATTGCACGGTGGGCGTGCGGAACTTGAAGCCCTCGGTCCCGGCACTCACCTCGATGCCGCTGTTGTTCCAGAAGCGGCTGCTGGAGCGCACCAGGCTGGCGTATTCCTTTTCGATGAAGATGTCGAAGCGGACCCCGTCGGCCTCGGCATCGAGGGTGGTTCGCTCGACCCGTCCGACCTCGTAGCCTCGGTGGTAGATCGGTGCCCCGACGCTGAGCGAGCCGGCGTCTTCGGCGACCAGGGAAAGCCGCAGCCCGGGGACGTTGGCCGGCGTGACGGGGGGCTCCTCGAGACCGGCGAAGTAGTCCGTCCGCGGACCGGACTCGGCCGGGTCGAGTTCGATGTAGGCACCCGTGATCAGGGTGCCGAGGCCGGAGACGGCGCTGGTCGAGACCCGCGGGCGGACGACCCAGAAGCGGCTGTCCCGCTTGAGCAGATCCTCGTAATCGGAGTCGATGCGCAGTTCCACCCGCACGCCGTCGAGATCGTCGGAGAGCCGGACATTCTCGACGATGCCGACTTTCACCGAGCGACAGCGGACCTCGGTCTTGCCGGTGGAGATGCCTTCCGCCGTCTCGAAGAACACCGTGGCCAGCGGTCCGCGGGCGGTGCGATCCTGCCACACCAGCCATGAGGCGAGGCCAAGGGCCACCAGCGGCACCAGCCACACGGAGCTGATGCGGCGCCTCGGTCGCACCTTGGGTTTCGGGGTTTCGTCGCTCATGAGGTCCGGCGTTGGCGATCCCAGAGCAGGCGGGGATCGAATGACATCGCGGCAAGCATGGTGAGAATGACGACCGAGGCGAAGGATAAAGCCGCGGGACCCGGGGTGATCGTCATCAGCGTGCCGAGCCGGACGAGGCAGACGAGGATGGCGACGACGAACACGTCGATCATCGACCAGCGGCCGACGATTTCGGTGACGTGGTAGGTGAGGGCGAGGCGGTGGCCGGTGCCGCCGACCTTGCCGGTGGCGGCGAGACACAGCCAGGCCAGGGCCACGATCTTCAGGACCGGAATGATGACACTGGCGGTGAAGATGATGATTGCCACGGGGTAGGAGCCCATTTCCCAGAAGGTGATCACGCCGGAAATGATGGTGCCGCCGTCCTCGCTGCCGATGCCCGACACGTTCATGACCGGAAGCGACATGGCCGGAACGTAGAGGGCGATCGAGGCCAGCAGGAGGGCCACGGTCCGGGCGAGGCTGTTCGGCTTGCGCAGGTGGAGTTTGGCACCGCAGCGGCGGCAGTGGTGATCCGTGGCGGGACTCAGCCGACCGCAGGTGTGGCAGGAGGCGAGGCCCTGGTCGGCCGCGAAGGAAGGCGTGCTCATCGGGCGTTGGCGAGTTCGAGACGGTCCCACAATTCCCGCCGGTCGATGCCGCCGGTGGCACCGGCGATCGAGACCACGACCGCGACCAGTGCCGCGAGGCCGATGTGGAACTGGATCTCGGCGACATCCCCGAGTTTCATCAGCGAGACGATGAACCCGAGCAGGAAGACCTCCAGCATCGACCACGGTTCGGAAGCCTGCAGGGCCCGGGCGACCTGCTTGGCGCCGGGGAGCGCGCGGCCGATCATCAGCGGTCCGCAGAGGTAGAGCAGTGCCGTGGTGAGAAGCAGCGGGGCGATCACCGTGAAGATCAGGCAGAGGCATGCCAGCAGCGGGGCATCATCCGCGGCCAGGGCTTCGACGCAGCCGATCAGAGTCAACTCGTTGCGGTTGCCCGCGGCGCTCATCGAGAGAAAGGGGAAGCTGTGCGCCATTCCCATGAAGATCAGGGCCGCGATGGAGAAACCGGTGGCGCGGGAGAGGGAGTTGGGGCGGTTCTGGTAGAGGAGTTCGCCGCAATGGACACAGAAGGCGGCCTCGCCCTCGCGAAGTCGCGGCGCCGATTGGACGGCGTCGCAGAACTCGCACGCCACCTTTTCGTCCCGCTGCAGGCGCGGCCAGGGAAGTCCGGGGTGATGTTGGATCAGGCGCATGGTCCTCAGAGCGGGCGGGCGTAGGTATCGCAGCGGTTGTGCCAGCCGGCGCGCCAGCGTGACTCGCCGCGTGCCGGGGGCGAGTTGGCGATGCGGCGGTCGAGGGCACGCTTGGCCGAGGCGGCGAATTCCCGGGCGGCGGCTTGCCCGGAAGGCACGTTCTTCATCCCTCGCAGCACCTGGAGCAGCCCCCAGCCCTGGCCGTTGTAGCGCTCGGTGGCCTTGGTGCCGTCGCCCTTGAAGTTGACGTAGTCGATCAGCGCATAGGTGCCGTTCGCCGTGCTCGCGACCTTGTGGTAGTTGTCGCGGATCCGGTTCCGGTCGGAGGCCGGCGCGGCGTCGAGGATCTTCGGCAGCGCGGCCTGCGAGCGGGCGATGATGAAGTCGGTCTGCAGCGTCACGCGATTGGCCAGCCACTGGCGGAGTTCCGTGATGGGCGGGCTGTTGAACTGGGCCTGGAAGGCCGCCTTGTTGGGCCAGGGGGCGTCCGGGTTGGTGCCGATGGCGGGCACCGTGGCCCCGCGCGAGCGGGCGTAGCTGACGAAGCTCGGCCAGCTTTCCTCCCAGCGGCCCTGGAAGTCGGCCGGATACCAGATGAAGTGGCCGATGCCGAGCGAGGGGAATTCCTCGCCGTCATTCCAGGTGGTCAGTCCGTTGATGGTTCCGCCGCATTCGTTCTGCCAGATTTTCCGTCCGATCTTGTTCTTCTCGGCGGCGCTCAGGTTTCCACCCACGCCCGACGGTGAATCGGCGGCCGGGGCGGACGGGCCGCAGGAGGTCACGGCGAGGGCGGAGAAAAGGAGCAGGGCGGGTAAACCGAGAGCTTGCATCCCCCAGCCCTACCCTCAGGCTCGGCCCGTCGCAAGTCGGACCATGAGCAAGATCGATTGGGAAAGAGTCTTCAGTTTCTCGGCAATGGACGCGGTGAAGCTGGTCGTCACGGCGCTGGTGATCCTTTTCGTGACCAAGATCCAGGTCGTCAGCGACCGGCTTTCGGCCCTCCTGATAGCCCTTCCGCTCACCTCGCTGATCGCGATGGTGTGGATGCAGGCCGGCAAGCAGGGCAGCGAGCGCATCGCCAACCACGCGGAAGGCACCTTCTGGTTCGTGCTGCCGACCCTGCCGATGTTCCTGATCCTGCCGTGGATGCTTCGGGCGGGCTGGGGTTTCTGGCCGGCGCTCGGGCTGAACTGCCTGATCACCGTCGGCTGCTTCTGGCTGACCGTGGTGGTTCTGCGTCAGTTTGGGATCGACCTGATGCCGAAATAGCCATTTTTTCTTTCGAAGTCGCCAGTTTCGGCTTGTCAAACAGATGTTTTCGTGTTCTGTCGCGCCTCCCGGTCGTGGAGGGCCGGAAGGTCCGGCATGTCTCGCGAAAACATCATTCCTTTCGAGCAGCCGACGACTTCTACCCGGTTTGCAGGCACACCCATGAAAAGCGATCTTGTCGAAAAGGCTTCCGAAATCATCACCGATCCCCTGGTTCTCATCAACATGGTTTCCAAGCGGGTCCGCCAGTTGAACAGCGGCCGGTCCCCCCTGATCCCGACGGTGCCCAGCATGGGTGCGGCCGATATCGCGCTTCAGGAGATCATCGAGGGCAAGATCAAGCTGTCCGGCGAGGCGGCGAACATGTGATCGACGCGTTTCGCGTCCAGCGCCCGTCGGGGCATCGCCGGCGATGAGCAACGAGATCGCCAACAACCGCAAGGCACGCCGGGACTATCACATCGGCGAGACCTTTGAGGCGGGCATCGAGCTGAAGGGCACCGAGGTCAAGTCGGTGCGCGCCGGTAAGATCAACATCTCCGACGCCTTCGCGCGGATCGAGAACGGCCAGATCTTCCTCTACGGCTGCCACATCCAGCCGTGGGAAACGGCCGGGGCCTTTTTCCAGCATGAAGCCCGGCGCTCGCGTCGCCTGCTGCTGCACAAGTCCGAAATCAACAAGCTCGAGCACGAACTGGAGGCCAAGGGCTCGACCCTCCCGTGCCTCCGGATGTACTGGAAGAACCGCCGGGTGAAGGTCGAGATTGGGGTCGGCAAGGGCAAGAGCCACCGCGATCAGCGGCACGACCTCAAGAAGAAGGTCGAACTCCGCGAGGCCCAGCGCGAGGTGGCGCGTTTCAACCGGCAGTAGAAAGGCTCGCGTCACTCAGATGGTCGGAGGGGCGGGCACCGATTGTGGAAAACTTCGCCTCCCTTGCTTGGCCTTGAGCCGCGAGTCACGCGAAGCTTTGCTTTCACCGCCATGAAGCGTTTCAGCGGGTTGCAGCGGGTTGCAGCGGGTTGCAGCGGGGTTGATTTCGTGGAGCTTGGGAGCTTTTGGGAGCATGCTCTGGGCCGTGGAGGCCCCGATTCTCACGCCGCTGGTGGCGGATTCGCCGACAGGCCTTGAGGTGCTGGTCGATTCGCCGGAGTCAGGGGTGGTGATTCGCTACACGCTCGACGGACGGGATCCAGACACTTTCGACCCCTTGGTTGGGGCGGGGGAGACGCTTACGGTCGCCCGGACCGCCATGGTGAAGGCTCGCGCATGGTCTGGGTCCGAGGCCAGCGATGTCACCACGGGCGATTACCGGATCACCGGATCGGTGGCACTCGGCGACAAGCATGGTCTCGCCCTCAGTGTGGGGGGACGGGCCTGGTCTTGGGGGTATCAGCAACACGGGCGGTTGGGGAACGGCTACGGCTCGCTCGTGCGGAAAGTCTTGCCGCTTCGCGTCCTGGCACCGGATGGAGCGTCGAACTTCGACAATGGACGCGAACTTGCCGCCGGTTTCACCCATTCCCTGCTTATCGACGACGCGGGCGACGTCTGGGTCGCGGGCCAGAACAGTTATGGCGCAGTGGGCAACGGAGCCACCCAGCATGCCTACGTTCCAGACCAGGTGCTCACGGGTCCCGGTGCGCCCTTGCGGGATGTGGTGGACGTGGCCGGTGGCATTCAAGGCTCGTACGCCGTCGGTTCCAATGGTGATCTGTGGTCGTGGGGATGGAACCAATACGGACAAACCGGGAGAGGTGTCACCACCGGCTCGCAGACCTACGCGATGCGGGTCGAACTTTCCGAGTCGCCGGGCTATCCGGCACTCGGGGGGATTCGTGAAGTCGCGGGCGGGGACTACCATGCGATCGCCCGGAGTCCGAATCAGCTTGAGGAGTCTGGTGGGACCGGCGAGGTCTGGACTTGGGGCTACAACAACCAGGGACAGCTCGGGCAGGGTGATCTGGTGTCGCGGTCGCGCGCGGTCCCGATGATGCTGGATGCGACCACGCCGCTGACCGATGCCTGGTCCATCGAGGCTGGCGAATACTACTCGGCGGTGGTCCGGTGGCACCCGACCGATCCGGACCTGCAGGGCACCGTGTGGACCTGCGGACGGCAGACGAACGGTCGATTGGGGCAAGGATCGACCTCTTCTGGCACGGTGACCGATCCCGCCAAGGTCATCCGGGCGGATGATGGACTCCCGCTTGAGAACATCGTGCAGGTGGCCTGTGGCGGGGTGCATGCGCTCGCCCTGGATGCCAACGGCGAGGTCTGGGCGTGGGGGTCGAATATTTACGGACAACTGGGCGACAATACCAACACGCTGCGCGGCGCGGCCGCCCGGGTGAAGGACGCGGCAGGCACGGGCTACCTTCAGAATATCGTGCGGGTCGCCGCAGGCGGCGTCGGCATCCAGGGTGCGAGCGCCGCGATTGATTCGGATGGCGTCATCTGGGTGTGGGGCCGCAATGACCAGGGCCAGCTCGGCAACGGGTCGTACAGCAGCTGGTGGGGCATCAAGCTCCCGGATGCCCAGACGGAGAACATCATCGACGAGGGTGCGCCCTCGGTTACCCTTACAGGCATGGTGGTGGAACCGGTCGAGCCGGGTGGGATGGTCCTCGCGGCGTCTCCTTCGCACAGCGGTCCCTTCGGCGTGGCGCACATCGCGCGGGTCGATTTCCATGTGAATGGAGAGTTTGCCGGCTCGGCGACCAGTTCGCCCTGGCAGCTGGCGGTCGGGGAGCTGCCTGCCGGAGCGGGGAATGCGGTGGCCGTGGTCACCGACCACGACGGCGTGCAGGCGATGTCGGCTCCTTGGAGCTTCGAGATTGAGCTGGATCCGCTCCTTGATGCCGATGGCGACGGGCTGAGCAACGGCGCTGAAATCGACACTTACCTGACGGATCCGCTTAATCCCGACACCGATGGCGACGGGATGGAGGACGGCTACGAGAACTGGCACGGGTTCTCGCCGCTGTCGCTGGAACTGGGAACCAGCAAGGCACCGACCGGCGATTTTGACAACGACGGGATGTCGAACAAGGACGAGCACGATGTCGGAAGAGTGGCGGCGCTCAAGCATGAGAAATTTGATCCCGACGACTTCAGATACACGAACAAACTTCAGTGGTTTGGCCGGAGTGACTTCTGGTATACGGTCGAGGTTTCTACTGACTTGGCAAACTGGCAGGTCTTCCCATACGGCTTCATCGGCACCAATCACGAACTGGTGGTCGATATCGACCAGTGGCTTGGCGGTCTGCCAAGCCCGAGCGGGTTCTTCCGGCTGCGTTACGGACTGGCCAACTCATACGACGCGGATGGCGACGGGTTGTCCGCCGCCGAAGAGTTCGCCCTCGGCACCGATCCGACAAATCCCGACACCTCAGGCGACGGCATCCCCGACGGCTGGGCGGCGTTCTTTGGTCTCGATCCGCTCGCCGACAACGCCGCCGGTCTGTTCCAAGGCGGTCCCCTGACGAATCTGGAGGCGTACCAGGCCGGCGTGCAACCACTGCCGGACGCCACACCCGAAGATCACGACGGAGACGGCGTCACAAACGATGATGACTCCGACCCCGCCGATCCCGACGTCACCTGGCCGCCTGCGACAGCAGCGGCGTACGTCCTCCTTGAGATTGAGCATCCCTCCGCTTTGGGCGTCGGACTGGAGGTCAACGATCTTGGTGAGGTGCTCTTCGAGAACGGCAAATGGTCGGCGGGAGCGTGGATCGAATGCGGACCAGTAGAACCAATTGAGTATGACTTCCTTGGCGAGCAGTACACCTTCACTCACTCGTCATGGGCACACTTCAATTCGTCTGGAGATCTATTGGGCGAGGGCCAGTGTGAGGGACCCTACGGAGCTCCTCCATGGAATATTAGCATTGGCTGGCCGGCAAACCAGAGTCCGGGCTTCCTCGGTATCTTCTCGGAGACTCCCTATTCCGATCCGTTCGGAATCGCGCCACGTGGTGTCGATGAAAGCGGTCGCCAGTTCTGTGTCGATACCGAATGGGTGTATTGGCAACAGGGAATGGGAGGGGACTCATTCTCCGAACTCCTCGCCTTCACCCCGGGCAATCCGCAATCAGTGAAGTATGAGGTGCCGGACCAGTGGCATCCTGCACCGACCGATGATCGTCAGACTTTCGATGTAAGTCAGAGCGGCTGGGTCGTCCTCAACACGATCGCCGATCTGCATGATCCTGTCTCGCCACGGCGCCCGTCCGCATGGAGCAGCTCCGGAGAGGTTGTCAGCCTTCCGGGCAGCCTGATGGGTGATTACTCAACCCTGGCAATAGAGACTCTTCCCGATGGTCCCGCCATCATTTGTGCCACCCAAGACGGTGGGGATTCGTCTGTACTTGTAACTTCGACAGACGGACAAAGTTCATCCTCCTCAATGAGGATGGCTGAGAAGTTGTCCCAGCACGGAATCGTCCGATTCGCCGCAAACGGAACGGCTGTGACGCGGGACAACTGGCTTTGGTGCAATGGGAAGCTGATCGCGCCGTCAGAGTGGTGCTCGGGCCTTGGGGGAGAGGGCGCCGAGGCTCTTACGGTTGTGGATAGCAACAGCAAGGGCTCGTTTCTCTTGGTCTCAGACCAAGGCGGTTCCGGGGCGTCCAGAACGATCCTGGCTCATCCGGTGGGATTGAAGATCCCCAAAGTTAGTTGGAGCGATGACAAGAACCAATTTGATTTTGACGATTGTGTGTCACCGGATGTGGTCATGCAGAAAGGGATTGCCGTCCTTTTGAACAGCGATGATGATGACTATTCGGGAACCCCTGATAAGGATGATGTTGGCCTGGACGGCGATTGGCGGCCAATCACCGGACCCAATGGTGAGGTCGCGGAAACCGATCTCTTGCCAATCAGAATCGATGGGGAATTTGGCCTCAACTTCTCTGCAATCAGCGCTGCATTTGATATTCCCGACAACATTCGGCTCTGGCGATCCTCCAACCGAACTGGTCGCGTGGTGGGCCTCGGTGAAGAAGGGACTCCCGCAGACGGCATAAATCTTTCAGAGGTCGTTACGATCTACGTGGAAGGCGTTCAAGTGGGTGAATCCAAACTCAACATAGTTTTTGAAATTCAGGATGCAACTGGTGGAATTATCGAGGCCGAGGCAGAGGTGAAGGTAAGCATCTTTGATATTGAAGGCCCAACATCGGTTGTAGCGAGCACGAATTATGAGTACTCGGCTTCTGGGGTTCAGAACATCGGCGGGAGATGGGACAAGGTGTACCACGGTGTGTTTGGAGAGCCTGAAAATCCGAGCTCTGTTAGTAATGTATTCTGGGACTCCGATCCACTAGGCATGGGCATGAACGGATGTGTCGCTTACTCGCCAATCGAGGGATTGTCATGGGGTCGGGAAGTGGATATCGTTTCGATTGATCTCCCTGCCACTCAGGGTGATGGCGAAAACGAGCTTCGACCAAAAAACGTGTTGGCTAGTGAAGGTGTCTTGGGTAATATGTGGGATACAGACACTCTTGGATCACAACCGTCCGGCAACGAGCCTGCCGTGATGACGAGTGCAAACACGTGGCCAGCACTGCGAGCTTGGATCGAAGTCAAGCAGCTTCAAGGTCCAGTCCGTGCAGGGATTTCGAACCGAGGCGTGGATAGAGTTCGGTTTGGGTTTGTTCAACGCTCAAAGTGGATTTCGAAGAGGGCAATTTACCCAGATCGCCAGCGAGTCTCCTCGTTGGAGGGAATGGATTGGCATGTGGATAGCTACCTCCCTCCAGATAGGCTTCCGTGGCTGGAGGATGAGATGTGCGACCCACCTCCTGGTTCATCGATTCATTTGAGGAAATCTTACCATCAGAGCGAGATCAACGAGCGCATTGGCCCAAATACGATAGCGTTTCACTATGCCTTTAGACGAGGAAAGATCCCGTATGGCGGAGATAGGCCGGGGATAATGCTCTCTGATCAGTTCGAAATAAATGGAAACAAGCCAACCAATTTCCGATTGGAACTCAAATCCGATCTTGCACTGGCAACTTGTACCGACTCGGGCATGCCGGCAGCTGACTCTCGGTTCTTCATTCTGGCTGATCAAACTCAGTCGTGGCGATACACAAATTTTGGCCGGATTATTGATGGCGACCTACAACCTCCGAACGCGTCTATCGATGGGCGGATTCCGGAAGAGTTGTTTGGTGGATATGCACTGACAATGTTTGGTGTTCGAGTTGGTCAAAGATTGGAGCTTGTGAAGGAGGCGGTTGGAGAGCACCTTATCGCTAAGGAGTATCCGGATTTGTTGCCCGGCGGCAATGCAGCCCATGAAGATTGGACTGACGAATAGAAGCAGCTAGTGTTATGAAAATCGAGAATCTCGTGGTTTTTTTTGTGGCGGCGACCTTCCTCATCGGTCGTGCTGCAGAAGAAGACGGTGGTTTCCCTAAGTTCGATGAGAACCTAGTTCTGATTAAAGTGCTGAGTGTTGAACCTCTTTCGGTGGAAGAAGCGGTTGCTCGAAGACTCGGACGAACATCCCTGATGGTGCATAATGGGCAGGGAGTTGTTGAAGAGGTCTATTCTGGTGATCGACACCTGAAAGGGCGGGTGTTTCGATTGACGCCTCCGCCCTATTTTCCTGGAAATCCGGCAAGACTTACTCACACGGATGTATCGTTTAGAGGCTTTGCCATGAAAGATGAGTTGCCTGTCGGTGCCGAGATCGTGCTCACGGTGATTCCCCGCGAGGATTTCGATCCCTCAAACCGGAATTTCAACCCGTACAACTTCCCGAAATTCTCCTGCTTCTATCTCCTTTTGGAGCAACCCAGGATGAGGGTGTATGGCGTCCGTTTTCCTGAGATCCTCGGGCGTCAGAAGCAGTGGGGCGAATACGTACGGTCGCTGACCCTGATCAAGGACCCTGAGGATCTGAGAATGCGGGTTCGTCAGGGGATTTTCAGTCGCAACCCGCTGGTGGCGATCAGTTCGGTTCACTTCCTCGCGAAATTGGACGGCACCTTGCTCGCCGATTTTGCCCGGGAGCATCGGTTCTCCGACAAGCTCTCCTTCCATGCCAGACTCGCGCTGGATCATGAGATGATCCTGCGTGAGGGCGAGAAGTGGAACGGCGATGACCATGGACGGTTCCTGGAACTCCTGACGGAGGAGTCCAAAGGCGTGCACAATGGTGATCATTTCCTCATCCAACGCCAGCGGCACATCGCAAGCGGAGCATGGTCGAAGGCCGAGGAGTGACTTCCGGGCTCCATCGCTTGTGGGCTGTCTGCCGCCGGCGCTTGACACCGAGGCCTCCGATGACGCCACCATGGGAAGTTCGAACCGGATCAGACCGGGCCTCTCTTTCACACAATACACACAATATACAATATGCCAGGCATGCAGTGACGGTAGGCGGAAAAATCTTTGAGATATCAATGGTTTTCGCGGGTCTTGGGCCGGGCGCAGGGGGGCGGATTGGGAACGGATTGGGAGCGGAAAGGAAAACAGTCTCTTTGGATACACCCTGAGCGATTATCTCGGACCGCGAGACAAAACGCCAGGCATGCAGTCGTCGTAGCAGGAGAAATCGTTGAAATATCAATGGTTGTCGCGGGTTCTGGGCCGGGCGAAACGGGCGGATTTCGGGCGAAAAGAACTCAAGTCCAAGGGATCGACCCTCCCGTGCCAGCGGATGTACTGGAAGAACCGCCGGGTGAAGGTCGAGATCGGCGTTGGCAAGGGCAAGAGCCACCGCGACCAACGCCACGACCTGAAGAAGAAGGTCGAACTCCGCGAGGCCCAGCGCGAGGTGGCGCGGTTCAACCGGCAGTAGGGCACGGTCTTCCATGTCGGCCGCGCCTTCGGATTCAGAGCTTCCGACGCGGAGTGCGGACCGCTAAAAACCCCCATGCGCCGCCTTCGCAACGACCTGCCCTACACCTTCCGCCCGCCGTTGCCGAAAGCCTGGTTCCGGCCCTTCGCCCTGTGGTTGAACCGGCGCTCCCTCCTCGAGCGGAAGTACCGGATTGCGGAAATCGAGGAGCAGGGTTTCAGCGGCCTTGCCGCGAAGGTGGCGGCGGGGGATGCCGTCCTGCTGGCACCGAATCACGCCGATCATGCCGACCCGCACCTGATGATGGAGGTCGGCCGGAGGCACGGCATGCGGCTCCATTTCATGGCGGCGCGCGAGATCTTTGAAGAGAAGGCGATCCGGACCTGGGCGCTGCAGTCGATGGGGATCTTCTCGGTGGATCGCGACGGGCCGGACCTGGCCGCGATCAAGACGGCGATCACCCTTCTCGGCGACGGTGTGCCGATGGTGATCTATCCCGAGGGGGAAATCTACCACCACCACGAGCGTCTCGACCCGCTGCACGAGGGGGTGGCGTCGATCCTGATGAAGGCGGCGGCAAGATTGCCGGAGGGGCGGACCGCGTGGCTGGTGCCGGTCGGCATGAGGTTTCATCACGATCCGGCGGTCGAGGCGACCTTCAGTGGCCGGCTCGACCGGCTGGAGGACCGGATCGGATGGACGCCGAAGCCGTCGATGCCCGTCCGCGAGCGCATCATCCGTCTCGGCACCGGCATCATGGCGCTGAAGGAAGTGGAATACCTCGGCGAGGCCGGTCGTGGAGAGCTCCAGGAGCGATTGACGAGCCTCTGCGAGCGCCTGCTGGGGCAGGTCGAGGAGCGGATGGGCTCGGATCCGAAGGCAAGCAATCCGCCGGAACGGGTCCGCGCGATGCGCTATCGGCTGCGACGCCGCCTCCTCGATGAGGACGACCCGCCGGCGCAGGCGGAACGGGAGATGCTGCTCGACGACCTCGACCGGGTGTTCACCGCGCTGCAGGCCCACAGCTACATCGGCGATTACCTCCTCGCGGAGCCCACGCTCGACCGTCACGCCGAGACCATCATGAAGCTAGAGGAGGATCTTTTCGGATTTCCCGCCTATCCCGTCGCCCGTCGTGGCTTGGTGCGGGCCGGAAAGCCGATTGACGTCACGGCGATGATCGCAGCCGGGGATTTGCCGAAGAAGGGAGGCCCGACCCGGCTCACGGCGCTGCTCGAAAAGCGACTCACGGCCCTGATCCAGTCATCCCCGGGCGGGCCTGAAACACCTGTTTAAGTCATTCTGTCCTTGCAAATCGGGCGAAACCCGCTTTTCTCCGCCGTCCCGAGCAAGGGCGGACCGGCCAAGGTGGCTGGACCGAATCAAACCACCACAATGAGCGAAAGCACCATCAATCCGGCCGATTACAAGGTCCACGAAACCGACACCGGCAGCGCCGACTATCAGGTCGCCGTGCTGACCAAGCGAATCGTCCACCTGACGGCTCACCTCGCGACGCACAAGAAGGACAACTCCTCGCGCCGCGGACTCCTCAAGCTCGTGGCCCAGCGCCGCAAGCTCCTCGACTACATCAAGGCGCATTCCGAGGAGCGCTACCAGAAGCTGATCAAGGGCCTCGGCCTTCGTCGCTAAACTTTCTACGGAACGGCCACGGGAAATCCCCGTGGCCGTTTCGCTTGAAACGGTGCTCCCGCCTCTGCGGGTTCCCCGGGAAAGACCTCCTAGTCATTTTCTTCGAGGGACTGTCCGAAACCCACCAAGTCCCTGCCGTGCCGGCGGGGCAATGCAAGACAGCAAACAACATCATGAACATCCATACCGTTACGGGCCAGGTCGGCTCGAACCCCATTACCTTCGAAACCGGCAAGCTCGCCAAACTGGCGGACGGCGCTGTCGTCGTGACCTGCGGCGAGACCGTGGTTCTCTGCACGGCGGTTTCGCAGACCAAGATCCGCGAGGGCCAGACCTGGTTCCCGCTCTCCGTTGAGTATAAGGAGAAAGCATCGGCCGCCGGCCAGTTCCCGGGAGGCTACTTCAAGCGCGAAGGCCGCCCCACCGAGAAGGAAATCCTCACCTGCCGGATGACCGACCGCCCGCTGCGGCCGCTCTTCCCGAAGGGCTACCTTTACGACACCCAGATCGTCGCCCTGCTGCTTTCGGCGGACCAGATCAACGACTCGGACATCGTCGCCATGAACGGTGCTTCCGCCGCCCTCGCGGTTTCCGACATTCCCTTTGCCGGCCCCATCGGCGCCGTGCGCGTGGGCCGGGTCAATGGCGAGTTCGTCATCAACCCCACCTTCGATGAGCGCGAGGAGAGCGATCTCGACCTCGTTTACGTCGGCAACAAGCAGGACGTCATCATGATCGAAGGCGCCGCCGACGAGCTGCCCGAGGATGATTTCATCAAGGCGCTGCACTTCGCCCAGGAGAGCGTGACCAAGCTGGTCGAAGCCCAGGAGGAGCTGGTGAAGCTCGCCGGCAAGCCGAAGCGTGAATACGAGGTGACCGTCGCCAAGGACGAGCTTCTCGAAGTGGGTTACGCCGTCGCCGGCGACCGCATCGAGGATGCGATCTACGCGGCGTCGAAGGTCGAGCGCGGCAAGAAGGTCGGCGCCCTCCGCGACGAGGTGGAAGCCGCGATCAAGGAGAAGTATCCCGAGACGACCGACTTCGAGATCGAGCAGGTCTTCGAATACATTCAGAAGAAGGCCTTCCGCCTTTCGATCATGGAGAAGGGCGTGCGCGCCGACGGTCGCCAGGTCGGCGATCTCCGTCCGCTCTTTGCCGAAGCCAACTCGCTGCCCCGCGTTCACGGTTCGGCGATCTTCGCCCGCGGCGAAACCCAGGCGATGGGCATCTGCACGCTGGCTCCGGCCGACGAGAAGCAGTTCTTCGACAACTATGCCGGTGGCGAGGACAGCAAGCGCTTCATCCTCCACTACAACTTCCCTCCGTTCTCGGTGGGTGAGACCGGACGCATGGGCGGCATGAACCGCCGCGAAATCGGTCACGGTGCGCTCGCCGAGCGTTCCATCGCACCGGTGATTCCCGACGAGGACGAGTTCCCGTACGCGATGCGGATCTCCTCGGAGGTCATGGAGTCCAACGGCTCGACCTCGATGGCCACCGTCTGTGCCGGCAGCATGGCGCTGCTGGCAGCGGGCGTGCCGCTCAAGGCACCCGTTGGCGGCATTTCCGCCGGTCTGGTGACCGAGTGGAACGAGGACGGGACGCTGAAGGCGCACAAGGTGCTGCTCGACATCATCGGCTCCGAGGACTTCTACGGCGACATGGACTTCAAGCTCTGCGGCACCGACGCGGGCGTGACGGGCTTCCAGCTCGACCTCAAGCTGCCCGGTCTTCCGCTGTCCATCCTCGAGGAGGGCGTGCGCATCGCCAAGGACGGCCGCACCAAGGTCATCGCCAAGATGAACGAGGTGATCCCCGGTCCGCAGGAACTCAGCCCGAATGCCCCGCGCATCGTGTCGGTCAAGATTCCGGCCGACCGCATCGGCGAACTGATCGGGCCCGGCGGCAAGAACATCAAGGGCATCCAGGCCGAGTCCGGCGCCGACATCAACATCGAGGATGACGGCACCGTGCACATCTACGCCTCCAAGGAGGAGGGCCTGCAGCGCGCCAAGGAACTCATCGACCGCATTTTCGCGGAGATCGAGGTCGGCACAGTTTACACCGGCCCGGTGGTTTCGGTCACCAACTTCGGCGCCTTCATGGAAGTGCTGCCCGGCAAGGACGGCCTCATCCACATCTCGGAGCTGCAGGAAGGCCGCACCGAGAAGGTCGAGGACGTGCTCAAGAAGGGCGACATCGTCACCGCCAAGTGCATCGGCGTCGACGAGAAGGGCCGCGTGAAGATGAGCCGCCGCTCCTACCTCCGCGACCAGAAGGCCGAACAGTCCGAAGGATCCGATGATGCGGAATCTTCGGAAGACTGATCCCTATCCCGTTTCAAGGCCGTCACTCCGCAAGGGGTGGCGGCCTTTTTTCTTCCTTCGGAAAGGTCGGCACCTCTCACGGAAACGGCAACCCCAACTGGCACGCCATTGGCGTAGGTAGTTCCTCCTTTAGGAGGTCTTTCAGCCCGGCGTATCCCGACCACAAAATTGAACGTTTGCGCCCGCTCAAAGCGAACGGACCGAAGACCCCCTGAAGGGGGAACTACGAACAGAACTGAGCTGCCTCAGGGTGCTTCCACCCGCGAGAATTCGGCGGTGGTGCTGAGGTAGTAGATGCCGCCCAGCGTGCCGAGGACGGCGACCAGCAGGACGATGGCAATCAGCATGCCGAGGCAGGACTTCATGGGCGGAGCTTCGGAGGGCGTGCCGTGGATTTCAAGCCTGCGGTCCGGATAGCTGCCAGACCCGTGGTGGGTCGCCGCAGCTACGGGCGCAGGCCGAGACGGAAACGGTAGAAGCTGCGGGTCTCGGACGGCTTCGGGATGCTGAGGGTGTATTCATTCGACCCGGAGTCGGTGGCCGCATCGGTGCTTTCGATGAAGGCGGCCGAGAGGCTGGTGCCGGAGCCCTGCAGGAGGAAGTGGATCCGATCACCGTATTCGCTGGGGAACTCGAGCGTGAAGACGAGGTCGCCCCCGCTGACGGCGACCTCGACCGGCGGCGGGGCGTCGGGCAGCGGGGTGCCGCCGGGCGTGCTGGCGGCGTCGGCGGGATGGGTGCCGTCGAGGGCTTCCTGGAGGTTGATGTAGCCATCGCCGTCCTCGTCGCCAAAGGGATCCACCGGGCCGCCGAAGAAGTAGTCCTCGTATTCGTCGTCGATGGCATTCTGGTTCAGGTCGCCGGGCGTGCCCTCGGGGAAGCCGGTGATGGTGGCGCTGATGGTTTCCAGGGCGGTGCCGTCGCCGGCGGGCAGGTCGGTGCGGTCGGTGAAGGCGAGAACCTCCAGTGTCGTGCCGGCGGGCAGGTCGAGCGACTGCGGGAACACGAAGGGGTCGCCGTCGGCGTCGAAGAGCCGCAGCCCGGCGCCGCTGGTGCTGTCTTCAAGGACCGGCACCGGGGTGGCGAAGCTGGTGGCGGTAACCTCGGCGCTGTAGGTCGCGGTCGGGCGCCCGGGGACGAGCGTGAGCAGGTGGATGAGTGCCTGTTCGGCGCGGACGATGCCGGCGGTGCCGAGGGTGTGGCCACCGGCGTAGCTGATCGGAGTCGTCGGATCGTCTCCGGGAAGGGGAATGAGTCCGTCGAGATCGCCGGGATCGGTGGGCAGGTGGCGGACGATGTCGCGAAGGGTTTCGAAAGGCGAGGGGAACAGGCCGCGATCCTCGTCGGCTTGGGCGGCGGAGAGCTGATAGATCTGGTTCGCGAGTTGTTTGAGGGCGCTGGTGGTGACGCTGGTCGGACTGTCGATTTCCGCCGTGATCGCGGCGGCGAGCTGTTGCAGAAGGATGCCCGGATCGCCGGCATCGACGTAGGATTGGAGCTGCAGCAGATCGTCGGCGGTGGCGGTCTGGGACTCGTCCTCGACCGTGTCACGGAAGGTTGCGAGACCGAGCGGCAGCGGACCGGTGAGTAGGCCGCGGTCGGTGAGGAGTTCGCCGGCGAGGCGTTCCCACAGCAGGTAGGCAAGGGTGTCGTGGAGATCGAGCGTTTGGTCGATGGTCGCGCGGGGCAGTGAGGCGTAGTGGGCCTGAGCGGCGCTGATCCAGTCGGCGGCTGTGGAGCTGGCGCTGCCGGTGAAGGGGACGGGTCCGGCGTCGAGGGAAGGAATGGGGACGAGTCCGATGAGTTCGCGGCCGGTGCCCGGGCTGTCGTCCGGATTCTCACAGTCGAAGGTCGCCGGGGTGGAAACGATGACAAATTCGTCGCGACCGGTTGCCGGCAGCGATGTCAGGCGGGCATGGGGGTCGGCGAGTGTGCCGCCGCCGTGATTGCCGGTCGGGGCAGTGGCGAGCAGGCGGGCGCCGAGGTCGTGGGCGCGGACGTCCGTGGGGGAGAAGGTCGGGTCGCCGATGGCGAAGGACTTGCGGTCCGGTGGATCGCCGGGGCTGCCCGAGTGGGAAAGGGGGAGGACGTTAAGATCGAAGGTGTTGCCGTACTCGGCCAGCGCGTCGGCGGCGGGCGTGTCACCGGCGTCGAAGGGATTCGATCCGGCGGTCCACTCGGCGAAGTCGGAATGGCCGTCGCCATCCTCGTCGTTGGTTCGGGACGGCGGGAGGTCGAGCACGTCGCCGCCGTAGGTCGCGGTTTCGGCGTCGTTGGCAGGGTCCGATCCGTAGAGCAGTTCTTCGAGGTCCGTGAGGCCGTCTTCGTCGGAGTCGGGACCGGCGAGCGGATCGAGGCCCTTCTGGATTTCGACGAAGTCGGGCACGCCGTCGCCATCGGAGTCGAGTTCGCCCGGTTCCCCGGTGAAGGCGTAGTCGGCCTGGTGAACCGGCGAGCGCCTGCCGGAACTACTGTCCTCGGCGTAGAACCAGACGGTGAAGGGTTCGAGGGTGTCGCCGGGCGGCGTGATGGCGGTGCCGAAGGTGTAGGTGGTCCAGGGATCGGCAAGGCTGGTGCGGTAGAAGGCGTCGATGCCGGTCGGGTCGGGAACGACGAGTTCGGGGGCAACGTAGCGGGTGTAGGTGCCGGCTGGGGGGTCGATGGAGATCTGGATGGGCACGATGCCGAGCGTGCCGGAGGTCGACGAGACGGCGACCTCGGGCTGGTTCTGGTTGATGAGGGCCTTCGATGAAAGCCCGGCCGGCGGCAGGCCTGGGACGCTGGTGGTCGCGGGGTTGTCGAGTCCGCTGGCTTCGCCGTCGAAGGTTTCCACGGTGAGTGCCATGCCCGCCGGACCACCGCCGCCGGAAAGGGTCAGCGTGAAGGTGCTGCTCCAGTCGGGGACCTGGAAGGTCTCGACAAGTCTGGCGTCGTCGTTGACCAGCGGCTCCTTGTCATAGACGAAGACGTTGGCGCGGGTGCTCACGGTGTCGAGCGGGTCGAGCGATTCGGGGGTGCCGGCGACCCAGTCGGAGCCGTCGTGCGAGTAGGGCGTGGTGGTGGTAGAACCGGTGCCCGGCGGGCCGGACAGGGCGGCGAAGTGCCCCGGGGTGTGGCACAGGATGCCGTTGAGCGTTTCGCCGGCGGGCGGGTGGATGGCGCCGTCGGGGATGAGGTTTCCCGAAGCGTCGAAGTGGAAGAGTCCGGCGTGGGAGCCGTCATTGTAGATCACGGCGATGCCGAGGTGCGTGCCGTCGTCGATCAGGTTGACGACGAACACCGGGTCGGGTCCGGTGTTCTTCGAAACGGGACTGGCGAGGGCGGTGCCGCTCCACGGCGAGTAGAGGATGTCCTCGGTGCCCGGGGTGAAGAGGACGAACTGCGACAGCGCGCTGCCAAGGAATGGGGCGTGGACGAAATCGCTGCCGAGGGAGAGGCCCGGCAGGGAGCCGAGCAACGGAAGCAAGGGGTCGGTGGCGTCGATCAGGCGCAACTGGTCGGTGCCGCCGCGGAGGACGGCGGCGAAGTGTTCGGGTCCGGCGGTGTCGAGTTGGACGCGGGCGAGGTCGGCCAGCGGCGAGCCGGTGTTGATGGTGCCAGCATCGACGGGGCCGCTCGAAAGCGACTGGACGAGCTGGCGCTGGTGGGTGTTGGGGGCGGAGTTCCAGTGCGTGGCGGTGACGAGGTCGAGCAGGGTGGGGTCGTTGCCGGGAAGGCTGAGATCGACCGCGGCGACGGCGGCCGGGCCGATGCCTTGGGGAGTGTGGACCCACGGGCGAACGTAGGGTGCGGAAGGGTCGATGATGAAGAGCTGGTTGGCGGACTTGCCGGTGACGACGATCTGGTCGCTGGTGGCCGAGACGACCGGGCCGACCGCGAGCGCTTCGGCGTCGGGGCAGCCGGTGGGTTTCGGCGCCTGCCAGATCAGCGAGCCGTCGGGCTGGCCGAGGCCGACGCGGTGGAGCCCCGTCGGGCGGTCGATGACGACCACGTCGAGCCGACTGTCGGCGTTGAAATCGCCGAATCCCTGGAGTTCGGCGGGCGTCGTGTAGGTGTGGCGAGGGTTGATGGCCGCCGCGGGGAGGGCGGTCGCCATCAGGATGAGCGGGAGTTTCATGGCAGTGATCAGTGATCAGTGGGGAAGATTTGGTGGGAGCGGGTGAGCTGCGGGACCTCCGTTGGTTGGGGCGATGAAAGACGGCGGCTTGGAAAGCCGCGCTCCTCATTTCAGGGATCGACGAAGGGGATGAAGAGTTCGTTGGTGGGGAAGGATCGGTCGATCTCGCCGTCGTCCTTGAAGCGGACGAGGACGTACTTGTAGGTCGCGCCGCGGACGGCACCCTGAGTATCCTTCACGTAGACACCGAAGTGACCTTCCTCGGGGTCGTGGAGAAGCTCGAAGAACGGATCGACGATGGTGACGATGGAGATGCCGTCGCGGTCGCCGTCGACAGTGCGGATGCGGTCGATGCGCGGCGAGACTTGGAGGACATCGCCGGATACCTCGGGGAAATACTCGTTGGCCACCTGGTAGCGGTAGAGGACGAAGGGCAGCGCGGTTTCTCCGCCGGAGCTGGTGTAGAGGTTCAGCGTGACGCTCTCGTTGTAGTAGAAGGGATCCTGACGGAAGGCCTGGCCCGCCTCCGAACCGCTGATCGAGACTTGGGCGCCGGTCTGGGCCGTGCTGCCGGTGATCTCGCCGATCTTCACCACCGGGTAGTAGCGATCCTCGGTGCTGTTCTCGACATACTGGGCCTTGACCTCGGAGATGAAGGCGTCGTCGACCGGCGGCAGTGAGCGGGCCGGCCACGGGACGAGCGGACCGACGGCCGCGGGCGACGGCGACCAGGTGAAGGGCTCGGTGTTGGACGGGCCGGAGGTGTCGCCGGCAGGGGAGACGCTTTCGATGTAGAACCGGTAATCAACGCCGCTGGCGATGCTGAAGGTGACCTCGAACTGGTTTGGTTCGGCGGGATCGCCGAAGTTGCCGCCGACGCGACCGGTCTGATAGGCGCGGAAGCCAGCGGCCGCGCCGGCGAAGGAGGAGCTGCTCGGTGCGCGGCCGCTGCCGAGGGTGGGAATGCTCGGAATCGTGGTCGCGGTCGCCGTGAGGCTGGTGATGAGGACGGGCGAAAGGTCGGGCGAGTAGTCGGCCGCGACCGGCGTGTCGCCGGCTTCGATGTAAACCCGGAAGCGTTCGACGCCCTCGGTCTCGCTGAACCAGCGCAGGGTGACCTGCGGGTCGACCTCGGTGCCGGCCTTCTCGGGTCGGGCGAGGATGGGCACGGGCAGATCCACCTTGGCGGTGGTGCGCACGCAACCGAGATCGGCGAGCGGGCTCGGATTGCCGTGTTCATCGAAATACTGGACGAAGTAGCAGACCTGCGACGAGTTGGCCGGCAGCGCCCCGTCCTCAAGCGTGATGTCCACCGCCGGGTCCTCGACCTCGCCCTGGTCGACGAGCAGCAGCGCACCGCCGTCGATGCGCTTGTAGAGCTTGTATTCGCGGGCGTCGTTCGAGGGATCGAAGGTGACCTCGACCGGGTTGGTGTCGCCGGTGGTTTCGTCGATGCTGTCGTGCACCGGATCGTCGCCCACGCTGCCACCGGTGATGGTGGTGGTTTTCTGGACGACGTCGGCAAGGAAGGGCAGTTCGGTGACGACGGTCGGCGAGGGGTCGGGTAGTTGGGCGTCGAGGACGAGATCGTAGTCGATGCGGCCTTGGAGGTCGCGGGCGACGGCGATGAAGCCCTCGTTGTCGCCGCTGAACAGGTCGGCCGGAGCGTCGAGCTTGACCTCGAGAACGTCGTTGCCGGTGGAGAAGAGCTTCTGGCCGATCTTGGTGAGGGAGAAGCCGTTGGGGCTGTTGTCCTGGGCGTAGCGATAGAGGATGGCGCCTTCGATGCGGGGGTCCTGGCGGGTGACGGTGATGCGCAGCTTGTAGGGTCCGGGGCCGGTGTAGGAGGCGGGGTCTTCGCCGGGAAGCGGGTTGCGGGTGTAGGGGTCGTTGTGGGTGACCTCCGGGAAGCTGCGGGTGGCGACGACCGAGGAGGCACCCGCGGCATTGGGTCCGATGCGGTCGCGGAGCACGCCCCAGGCCGGGCTGGAGTTGCCGCTGTAGAGCGGGCCGCAGGCGGTGTTCTTCACGGCCCGCACGGAGTACCAGTAGGTCTTGCCGTCGTCGCCGGTGGTGCGGTAGCCGCCGGGAACGAGTTGCGGGGCACCGGAGCCGTTGTCATCGAAGCTGTAGCGGGTGACCGCGGGATCGTGTGGAATCACGCCCGAGACGCGGTGGTCGGCCGGCACGAAGGGGTGGGCGGCCTGTAGCATTTGGGCCGGGTTTTCCCAACGATAGACGTAGTAGAAGTCGGGAGCGTCGCCGTCGCGCGGCCCCTCCCACGAGACCCGGAGAAAATCGGTGACCGGGGCCGAGCCGTCGTGGATGTGAGCGACGCGGGCGCGGATCGGCGGTTGCGGGCGCTGGCGGTCGCAGATCGTGACCAGGGTGCCGTCGGAGATGGTGCCGGGCCGGCCGAGGATGTCGCGGGCGGCGACGAAGTAGTAAAAGGCATCGCCGTCGTTGAAGGGCGTGGTGGCGTTGTCGAGCATCACGCCGCGGTCGTCGGTGATGAAGGCGGTGTCGGGATCGGCGACGAGGTCGGCGGCTTCGACCGGCGAGAGGTTCGCGATGGGCATCAGCGGGACGCGATTGACGAGCGCGGCCTCGGCGGGGTTCGAGGTCAGTAGGGCGGTCATCGCGGCGGGCGCGGGCGGGGTGGTGTGGTAGCCGGCGCCCTCGGCGAAGGCGCGGTCGAGGCGATAGAGGTTGAAGCCGTAGGTCAGCGCGGTTTTGCGGGCGAGGTCGTCGGGGATCCCCCAGCGGATCTTGGCGTTGAGGTGGCCGCTGGCGCTTTCATCGATCACGTGCACCGGTGGGCCGGGCTCGGGAATGGTAGGCGGATTGTTGAGATCGAGGGTGAAGCGGGCCTCGACGACCGCCTCGTCGCCGCTGGCGCTGCGCAGCTCGAAGGTGGTGACCGGGGTGCTGAGAGGGAAGCTGGCGCCGGTGCCCATGGCGATGCCGACGAAGGGATGGGCTCGGGAGAAGAAAACCAGCCGGCGGAACACGGCGGGGTCGGTTTGCGCAACCTGGAGCACACCGGAGACCTTCATGGCGAGGGACAGATCGTCGGCGGGAAGGAGCGAACCGAAGAGGCCGTCGATGCGTTCTTCGAGCAGGTCGGCGTCGATGAGTGCGTCGGGCAGGCTGTCGAGCAGGGCCTCGAGGACGGCGACGTTGGTCTGGAAGGCCATGCGGCCACGGCGGGTGAAAGGTGCGGTGGCGCCCGGTTGGCCGGGCTTGGCGTAGACCTCGAGCGAGAGATCGCGCAGGGCTTCGAGGTTCTCGGCCTGCCACATGAAATAGGCGTGGTTGGTCGAGGTCGCCGGGTCGTGGTAGGTCGTCGAGGACAGGAAACGCAGGTCGTCCTGGGAGAAGGCGGCCGTGGCGAACACGAGCAGGGTGAGGAGGAGGCGCATGGGAGTGGAAAGTGAAAAGGAGTTGAGGCTGGGCGTGTGAGGTGCGGAGCGTGCTCTCGGGAGGAAGTGAAGGGGCGAGGCGTGCCGAATTCATATTCGGCGCTCCGTTAGAAGTCGTAGGACCACTTGTTGTTCTTGTAGGTGAGCTCGACCTGTTCCTCGAAGCGGGTGCAGAGCTTGCACTTGCCGATCTCGCCGAAGACGCGGCCCTTGCCGAAGAAGGAGTAGTTGTTGCCGGACTTGGAGCCGATGAGGGTGAGGTCACCGCCGACGCCGACGGCGCACAGCGCGCGGCCGGTGGCGCCGACGACCATCTTGCCGCCGTAGGTGTTGCCCTCCTCGAACCAGAACACGCCGGCGCCGGCCTTGGCCGAGAGGTTGAAGAAGCAGCCGGCGTTGACGATGGGGATCTGCGCCTCGCCGTAGGCATAGATGCCGGTGAAGGGCGGGCTGCCCAGGACCTTGGTGACGTCGGGGTCGACCAGTTCCAGCGGGTCGACGGTGCAGGTGCGGCCGAAAAAGACGCCGCCGTCGAGCTGGTAGGACTCGAACTTCAGGCCGACCTGGGCGGCGAGGTAGTTCTCGTCGAGGCCGAACATGGCGGCGGCTCCGAGCGAGGTGATGCCCATGCTTTCGAAGCCAATCTCGCCCTGGGTCATCTCGAATGAGCCGCCGAAGCCGCGCAGCCGGAAGTCGGTGGCGGTGTCGAAGGTGAATTTGGTTTCGACGTCGAAACGCAGGCCGTCGCCGGTCCAGCCGACCGGCACATCGACCGCCCCCATCTTGACCTCGGCGGCGTATTCACCCTCGCCGGCGAAGGAGCACGAGCCGTCGCCGTCGGAGTCGAGCTGGTTGATTTCGACGTAGCCATTGAACTCGAAATCGTCGGGCAGTTTGAGTTGCAGGGCGGCGTCGAGGCGCAGCGTGCGCAACGCGTCGCCGTTGATGTGGGCGTAGCCGTCGATTTCGCCGGCGGCGGAGATGTCGGCGACGTCACCAAGCATGTCGGCCAGCGCGCCGTCGGTCGGCAACGCGTTCTGCAGCAGCCGGGTGATGATGCGGTTGACCTCGCCGAAGGCCGACGAGATGGACTCGTTGATCGCGGCGTCGAGGTCGTAGACGTAGCCCTTGAGCGTGGCCTGGACCGAGGCGATCACGGTCGAGGCGTTGAACTGGTCGCGGATGGCTTCGCGGATGACGGTCTTGATCTCGTCGGCGGTGTATTCCTCGAAGTCGATGTCGCCGAGGAAGCCGTTCACCTCGTCCTTGGCGGCGATGCAGAGAGCGTCGATGTCCCCGGTGGCGGCGAGGATGACGTCGGAGATCTCGGTGTAGAAGGTGCCGGCGTCGCGGATCTGCTGGATGGTGTTGTGGAGCTCGGCGAGGACCTCCTTGATCCGCTCGATGCTCGGGCCGGCGTCATCGAACTGCGCGTTGAGCTCGTCCTCGAGCTGGCCGGCCAGGTCGCCGGCGATGTCGCTGAGCACGGAGGAAAGCGAGGCGGCGATGTCGGGCGCAAGTTCCTCGATCAGCGCCGCGGTGAGAAGTTCGGCGAGATCGTAGCCGTCGCCGTCGGCATCGGCGAAGATGCCCTCGACCAGCACCCCGCCGGCGGTGATCACGGCGTCTTCCGGCACGGTGATTTCTCCGGTGGAAAGAACCACCTCGCCGCCGGAGACCTCGACCCGGCCGATGATGGTGCGGATCGCGATCTGCAGGCGGGCGAGGGCCTGATCGACCTCGTCGATGATGGTGCCGGCCTCGCCGACCGAGCCGTCGATGGCGTAGAGCGCCTGCTGGACGGAATCGACGCGGGTGCAGAGGTAGTCCTCGACCAGCGCCTGGCGGGCCGCGAGGGTGCCGGCACCCTCGGGAATGGCGGCGAGTTCGGCGTGGAGGGTGTCGACGACCGGGTCGACCGAGACCGCGAACAGGCGGTCGTAGAAGTCGTCCATGCGATCATTGAGCAACTCCGCCGAGGCGTCGAGTCCGTCGATCAGCGCATCGGTGACATTCTCCGAAATGGCGGTCTCCACCGCGCTGAGCACGCCGGTGTTTTCGACCAGGTCGATCGAGATGTTGGAAAGGTTGATTTCGGGCACGTCGAGGTCGAGCGAGGCGCCGAAGTCGAGCTCGGCGTTCTCGGCGGATAGGTAGGTCAACTCGTGCTCGGTGGTGAGGACCATCAGGTCGTTCTCGACCGGTGCGCTGGCGCGGAACGAGCGGGTGGTGGTGTCCCAGTCGAGCGGGTAGTCGAAGTTGACCACACCGAGCCAGTTGTGGACGGCGTGGACCCGATAGTCGGCACTGGCGAGGTCGCGGTAGTTCGCCAGCGTGTCGGATGTCGGGTAGGAGCGGTTGTCGGTGTCGAAGGACGAGGCCGTGATGTCGCCGCCGCCGGACGTCCAGCCGCCCATCATGTGGATGGCGTCGGTGGTGTTGCCCTCGGTGGTGCCGGTGTGGAAATGGACCTCGAGGTCCTCGAAGAAGGGCACGTCGAGCAGGCCGGCAAAGGACAGGTCGCCCTGCACCTCCGAGGAGTGCTCGAAGTTCTCGTAGTAGGCGTCGTGGGTCGGGAAGAAGGTGTAGACCTCGTTGCCGGGACCGGCGATCTCGAGGGTGGAGGGCAGGTTGAGCCGGGAGTCGATGCCTTCCAGTCGGCCGTCGGCCTCGGTGATCAGGTTGCCGTCGGGGTGGAAGCCGAGCGAGCCGGCGAGGGCGGGCGCGATGTTCGAGGCGAAGGAGCGGACCCCGACGACCAGGTTGGCCTCCGACGGGTCGCAGTCGGCCCCGATGGCGGGCTGGAAGTGGGCGGAAATCCCGGTGAAGTCGGCGCTCCAGAAATCGAGGTCGTCCTCGAAGGATCCGCCGGGGATCTCGGCGGTGGTCAGGCCGCCGAGGCAGTTGAAGTAGAGCGGGTCGAAGGCGAGCGTGAAGTTCGACGGCGTGGGGACGTCGAGGCTGCCGGCGGTGATCGATTCGTGAACCTCGCTGCCTAGGAAGGACAGGCCGTAGGATGTGAACTGGAACTCGTAGCCGTAGATGAAGACGGGGCCGGTGAAGGGGTTGGTGTCGGGTTCGTGGATGCCGGACACACCGCTCTGGCGGGTGTAGTACTTCGAGCGGGAGGAGAGCGTGTAGGCCGGCGTGGTTTCGCCGCCGAGGACGGAAACCGCGGTCGGCGCCGTGGTTTCGGCGGAGACGCGGTAGTTCATGCCCGGGTAGTCGCCGAGGCCGTCGAGGTAGGCCGCCTGGCCGGGGCGCTCGGGGACGTCGAGGTTGGCGGGGTCGAAGCCGGTGTTGAGCAGCACGCCGGGCCCGTCGTCGTTGATCTGTGTGAAGTCCGCGGCGTCGAGATGGTGCCCGGCCATCAGGAAGCGGCCGTTGAGGAAGATGGTCGAGTCGTGGGCATAAACCGGATTGCCGGAGCCGTCGGGCGAGAGCGCGTCGATGTAGCCCATGACCACGTCGCGGCGGGAGCCGACGTTGATGTAGGTGCCGCCGAGCCCGAGGCCGCCGTCGCGGGTGAAGCCGAAGGCGGCGGTTCCGGGGTCGAGCTTGACGGTGGCGTCGCCGATGGTGCCGCAGGCCTCGGCGCAGTCGCGGGCGTAGGGCATGGAAACGATCGCCGCGCCGGGGAGGGAGGAGGTGGCGGGAACGACGAGATCACCGGCGATCTCGATGCTGCCCTGCGATGACCAGGACAGCTCGGCGTCGAAAGGGAAGTGGGTCGAGAACGAGCCGGGATCGATGGCGAGGGTGGTGGTCATTTCGGCCACGCCGTCGGCGTCGGCGGCCCAGGTCGTGGCGGCGGTCGGAGTCGGGCCGACGTGGTTGTAGTAGAGTTCGTTGGAATGCAGTTCCTTGTCGGCGGCGGGGATCGGGGTCGCGTCGAGGAAGTCCATCTCGAAGCGCCGGACGTAGCGGCAGCGGTCGCTGCCGGGGACAGGCACGCCGCCGGCGAACTCGCCGGTGTCGACGTTCCAGAGGACGTTGAGGCAGGTGATCTCGACCGGTTTTGATTCTTCCCGGAGGTGCCAGACCTCGCCGGGGTTCGGCGAGGGAATGGAGATCGCGGTGGCTTCCGGCCGCAGTTCCTGGGTGAAGTGGCGGGCACCGGTGTCGAGGATGGACTCGAGGACATGGTTGGACGGGGCGGTCGGATCGCCGAGGTAGGCGCCCATGCCCGCGGGGAGGAAAACCTTCACGTTGCCCTGCAGCCCGTTGATGTCGAAGAACATCGCCTCGCGGCGGAAGCGGACGTTGGCGGTGGAGCCGACGTCGGGGTCGTCGGGAGCCGTCACGTCGAGAGCCGTGGCGCTGTCGTAGTAGGCGGTGCCGTCGTCGTAGAGCAGCAGGAAATGCTCGATTCCTCCCCAATCGACCGAGAAGTCGTCGTTATTGAGAACGTGCGACTCGCCGACCTCGACGATGGTGGCGTAGTGGTCGCCGAGGTCGGTGTAGCCGCGGGTGAAGGGGTCGTTCGTGATCGAGGTCAGGACCAGTTCGTCGGTGTCGTTGTTCGCCACGACGCGGCCGTTGTAGTGGAGGAGGGTCGAAGCCGGGCCGGCGTAGGGGCCGTCGTCGGTGACGTAGGGGTCGCCGGGCACCTCCTCGTGGCTCAACGTGCAGCGGACGTAGTAGGTCTTGTTGATGGGATCGAGCTGGACGTCGGGATTGACGTTGAACTCGCGGGTGACGGTGCGGATGGCGGGGGCCTCGATCGTGCCCGAGTTGTCGTGCTGGTCGAGGTTGTAGCCCGGGCCGGTGGTCGTGCCGGCGATGGCGACGACGTTCTGGGTGAAGGCCTCGACCAACTCGTAGGTGATGTGGTGGGGGATGATGTCGGTGGTCGGCGAGGCGGATAGATAGGCGTCGTAGCGGTGGAGCTTGAGCGTGGCCGAGGCGACGAAGCGGTCGTTGGCCGGATCGGTGTCGCAGGCGAAGCGCTTCACCCACTGCACCGAATCGATGTAGGAACGGACGTTGACGGCGGCGTCGGCCGAGGTGGTGTTGGTGAAATGAATGATCCGTTTCCACGCCGTGTCCTCCTGGGCGACCGTGGCGTAGACCAGCGGGGCGGTCTGTTCCTTGAGCAGCAGGCGGACGTAGTAGAGCTTGCCGGACTCAAGCGTGGCGGCCGGCTTGATACGGTCGAAGACGACCCGGCCCGAACTGGCGGTGACCGCAAACGAGGTTCCCTGCACGGAGGCCACCGGGTTGCCGGCGCCGTCGTCGAGCATCACCAGGTTGTCGTTGAAGTCATAGAGCTGGTAGTCGCAGCGGTAATTGGAACTGCCCGGTCCGGTGCTGGTGAAGTTGATGCTCGCCTGGACGGCGATCTCGTCGCGATCGTAGGTGGCCCCGCGTGAGGCGTCGGAATCGATCAGGTAGTCGCCGCTGGTGATCGAGAAGCTGACGATGGTTTCAGTGAAGCTGGCGAGTGCCGGCAGCGAGAGAAGGAGGGACGTGAAGAGAGCGAGGCGTTTCATGCGGAAAAGCAATGATTGACGGCAGTATCACTCCATTTAAGGGGCTTCACGTGGAGGGAGGAAGCCCAAATTGGCCCTTGCGGCGATCGGTCGGTCGCCCGACCGGGATCGCTCAGAGTCGCCGGAGCATCGCGGCGAAGGCTCCGTCGGTGCCGTCGCGCTGGGGCAGGGCCTGGCGAGTGCCGGCTGGCTCAAGCCCCGGGTGACCGGCGAGGAATCGCTCGATCTGCTCCTCGTTCTCCTCGGGCTCGATCGAGCAGGTCGAGTAAACGAGACGCCCCCCGGGCTTGAGGCAGGGAAGGGCCGCTTCGAGAATGTTGCGCTGGATCTTGACCAGCTCGTCGATCTGCTCGGGTTGGAGACGCCAGCGGACATCGACCCGGCGGCGAAGCACTCCAGTGTTGGAGCAGGGCACGTCGAGCAGGATCGCGTCGAAGGCCTGGTGCCACTTTTCGGGGGCGGGTTGCGTCCAGTCGTGGCAGGCCACCTCGGCCGGCCGGATGTGGAGGCGTTCGAGGTTTTCCCGCAGGCGTGGCAGGCGCTTCTCGTTGGAATCGGTGACCGTGAGCGTCTCGCCGGAGCCTTGCGCCGCGGCGATCAGGAAGGCCTTGCCGCCCGGGGCGGCGCAGGCATCGAGAATGTGCTCGCCGGGTTTCGGGTCGAGCAATTCGACGCAGTGCCGGGTGGCCGGATCGGTGATGTAGATCGCGCCATCCTTGAGCAGATCGCGGGGAACGGGGCCTTCGATCTCAAAGTAGCCTTCGAGGCCGGTCGGGATGCCGATTTCATCATCGGCGGTCCGAACGAGTGGATTGACCCGGGCGATGGTCGGAGGTGGGGCGTTGTTGAAGGCCATCAGTTCGATGGCCTTGTCCTTGCCGAAGCGCTTCTTCCACCGGTTGAAGAGCCAGTCGGGATGCGAAAAGGCGACGGCGGGCGGGAGCTCGTCGAGCTCGAGGAGCTTGTTGCGCTGGGCGACGGCGCGCCGGAGCACGGCATTGATCAGCCCTCGCACCGGTGCTTTTCCAAGCTCGACGGTTTCGAAGACGGCGGCGTGATCGGGCAGACGGAGAATCAAGAGCTGGCAGAGCCCGACCCGCAGAATGTCGCGCGTTTCGTGGTCGAGCTTGCCCTTTCGGAGGCGACGGATCCACTCATCGAGCAGGCGGCGGTGCCGCAAGACGCCGAGGACGATGGCATTGAGCAGTCCACGGTCGGCCGCCGAGAGCTCGTTGCGGGACGCGTGGCGCTCGATCAGGCTGTCGGCGTAGGCATGGCCCTTGCCCCAGGCCCGGAGGATGGAGACGGCGGCGCGGCGGGGGGATTTCATTCAAAAAGACTGAAGACGGAAGATGAAAAGACAGAAGACTGGAGATCTCCGGCAAGGACCGACAGTTCACGTCTTCCGTCTTCCGTCTTCAAGTCTTCTGTCTTGAAGTCTTCTGTCTCTCAACTCGCGTCAACCGCGGCGCGACCGATGCACTCGTATTCGAGGCCGGCGGCCTTGGTGTCTGCCGGATCCAGCAGGTTGCGGCCGTCGAAGACGAGCGGCGTGCGCAGGCGCCGGGCGATCTCGGTGAGGTCGGCGTTGGCGTATTGCGGCCATTCGGTGGCAATGACCAGCGCATCGGCATCATCCAGAGCCGCATACATGTCCGGGGTGTAGTCGATCTCACCCTCGAACTCGCCGAACTTCTTGGCCGTGGCGATTGCCTGGGGATCGTTGGCGATGACGCGGGCGCCTTCCTTGAGCATGACCTTGGCCATTCGGATGGCGACCGACTCGCGGACGTCGTCGGTGTTCTGTTTGAAGGCCAGTCCCCAGAGGGCGATTTTCTTGTCGCGGAAGACCCACAGCTTTTCGCGGATCTTGTCGAGGAAGCGGTTCATCTGGTCGGCATTGATGCGCTCGACCTCCTTGAGCAGGTCGAAAGGCTGGCCGAGCGATTCGGAGATGGCGATGAAGGCCTTGATGTCCTTCGGGAAGCAGGAGCCTCCATAGCCGAGGCCGGCGTTGAGGAAGGCCCGACCGATGCGCTTGTCCATGCCGATTCCCTCGGCGACCTTCTCGACGTCGGCGTGCGAGGCCTCGCAGATGTTCGCGACGGCGTTGATGTAGGAAATCTTCAGTGCGAGGAACGAGTTCGCCGCGTGCTTGATGAGTTCGGCCGAATTGATGTCGGTGACCAGCACGGGCGCGACGAAGGGCTCGTAGAGCTTCTGCATCAGGGCCAGCGCCTTCTCGTCGTTCGATCCGATGACGATGCGGTCGGGGTGAAGCAGATCCTCGACGGCGCAGCCTTCGCGCAGGAATTCGGGGTTGGAGACGACGCCGAACTCGACGCCATCCGGGGCGTAGCGCCGGACGGTCTGCTTGACCTTGTCGCCGGTCTTCACCGGCACGGTGGACTTGTCGACGATCACGCGGTAGCCGAGCTCCGGAGTGAGGCACTCGGCAATCTCACGGGCGACCTTCTCGATGAAGGAAAGATCCACCGAGCCGTCCGGCTGGGGCGGGGTCGGCACCGCGATGAAGATGATGTCACCCGACTTGACCCCGTCTTCGGTGGAGGTGGTGAACTTGAGGCGTCCGCTGTCCACGTTGGCCTTCACGAGGTCGGCAAGACCCGGCTCGTAGATCGGAATTTCCCCGCGGAGAAGGGTTTCGATCTTTTCCTGGTTGTTGTCGACGCAGGTGACGTGGTGACCGACCTCCGCAAAGCAGGTGCCGCTGGTAAGCCCGACGTAGCCGGTGCCGATGATGGTGATGTTCATGGACGCTGAGGGGAACGGGGGGGCGTTTAGCAGTGCGGATCCGGCCATTCAAGGCCGGGCCGCCGGGAAGCCCGAGTTTCTGGCGGCGATGCGATCCGGCGGGAAGCGGGCTTCCGCCCTTGCTGCCGGGCCCACGCTTGCTAGGGAAGGGCATGCGCACAATGATCCGTGACCTACTGGATTCCAAGGAGGCTTCCGGCTCGATTCAGGCCGCCGGGTGGGTTCGCACCCGCCGCGACTCGAAAGGCTTCTCCTTTCTCGAGATCAACGATGGCTCCTGCCTCGGCAGCCTGCAGGTGATCGTCGACCAGGGCACGCCGGGCTCGGAGGATCTCTCGAAGATGGCCACGGGGGCCTCGGTCTTGGTGGAGGGTCGCCTGGTCGAGTCGCAGGGCGGGGGCCAGCGATGGGAGGTGCAGGCCTCGGCGGTGACCTTGCTGGGCACGGCGCCCGACGATTTTCCGCTCCAGAAGAAAGGTCACTCGCCGGAGTTCCTGCGCTCGATCGCCCACCTGCGGCCGCGCACCAATCTCTACGGTGCAATGTTCCGCATCCGCAGCCGGATGAGCTTCGCGGTGCACCGTTTTTTCCAGGAACGCGGCTTCCACTACATCCACACGCCCATCATCACCGCCAGCGACTGCGAGGGAGCGGGGGAGATGTTCCGCGTGACGACCCTCGATCCGACCTCGGGAGCGAAGCAGTCGTACGACGACGATTTCTTCGAGAAGCCGACCCACCTCACGGTTTCGGGCCAGCTGGAGGGGGAAACCTTCGCCTGCGCGCTGGGCAGCATCTACACCTTCGGTCCGACCTTCCGGGCGGAGAATTCCAACACCTCGCGCCATGCCGCGGAGTTCTGGATGATCGAGCCCGAGATGGCCTTCTGCGATCTCGAGGGCGACATGGACCTCGCCGAGGAGATGGTGAAGTGTCTGGTGACCGAGGCGCTGGAGAATCAGGACGGCGACCTGTCGATCTTCGAGAAGTTCATCGACAAGGGTTTGCGCCAGCGGCTCGAGTTCGTGGCGTCGAATCCCTTCGAGCGACTCGCCTACACCGACGCGGTGGAGATCCTCGGCAAGTCGGGGGTGAAGTTCGATTATCCGGTCGAGTACGGCCAGAACCTCCAGAGCGAGCACGAGCGCTGGCTGACCGAGGAGCACTTCAAGCGTCCGGTCACGGTTTACGACTACCCGAAGGAGATCAAACCCTTCTACATGCGGCTCAACGACGACGGGAAGACCGTGACTGCGATGGACCTGCTGGTGCCTGGGATCGGGGAGATTGTCGGCGGCAGCCAGCGCGAGGAGCGCCTCGAGGTGCTGCGCGCGAACATGCAGCGCCACGGTCTCTCGGAGAAAGAATACGGCTGGTACGTCGACACCCGTAAATTCGGCACCGTGCCGCACGCGGGTTTCGGCATGGGCTTCGAGCGCCTGCTGATGTTCGTCACCGGCATGCAGAACATACGGGATGTCATTCCCTTCGCCCGCACGCCGGGGCACTGTGAGTTTTGAACGGGGTCAATCCTCCGGAAACACCGGGAAGCGGGCGGCGGGATTCAGCACCTCGGGGGCGATGGTGGTGAAGGAGCGATCGCTTCCGATCCGGTATTCGCCCACGGCGATGGGCACGACCACGAGCCGGACGAGGGGCGTATCTCCTCCTTCGCTCCGGCCGACGTGCAGGAGCATCGCGCAGTTGGGAACCTTGGAGACTTCAAGGCGGTCGCCGGGGTTGAACCAGCCGGAAGCGACCGTGTTGCGGGTGGGAAAGAGGTAGTCGATGGTGACCGGCCATGGGGCGGCTTCGCTGAACTCATCCGGGCGCACCATCGCTCGGGCCCTCACGGCGAAGCCGGGCGCGAAGAGGTCGTCGGCGTCGAGTTCCCGGACCATCGTGATCTCGAAGTCGCCTTCGACGTACTGGATGAGTCCGGGCTCCTCGAGTCCGGTGAGATAGTTGCGCATCAGCGCCCGGTTGAGCCGCGAGGTGGCCGCGTCCCCGAGCTCGGCGTAGCGGCGGTAGAGGGCCCGCGGGTCGGCCGCCTCGCCGGGCGGTGCCTGCTGCAGGGTGAAGGCCACGGCCGGCTCGGTCCGCCCGAGCTTGCGGATCAGGTCGTAGTTGCGGGGGATTTCGGGATGCCCGAAGACATGGAGACAGAGAACCCAGCTGAGAATGGCCGCGCAAGCGGCGAGGACGTTGGCGAGGGTCCACCAGTAGTAGTGGCCCCGGCGCTTTCTCCGGACTGGAGCTTCTTTGGGCATCAGTTCTTTCCGCAGTCCTCGACCTCGGAGGGGTCGGGCGCCGGCTCGTCTTCGGTTTCAAAGGAAGTGCCGCAGCCGCAGGATCGCGATGCCTGGGGGTTGCGAATGCGGAAGCCGGCGTCGGAGAGGGAATCGACGTAGTCGACCACGCAGTCGTTGAGTTTTTCGAGGCTGTCGGCCGCGACGATGAGGCGGCCACCCTCGGTCTCGGAGACCTGGTCGCCTTCGCCGGGTTCCGCGATTTTCATCTCATACTGCCAGCCGGCACAGCCGCCGCGGGTGACGGCGAGTCGGAGTCCGGCCTCGGGGCCGGCATTCTTGCTCTGGAGCAGCGTGCGCAGGGCTTCGGTGGCGGGTTCACTGATGCGGATCATGGCGGGAGACTGATACGGTCGGATGCCCGCCGGTGAAAGCGGAAAGCGGAAGGCGGAAGGCGGAAGGCGGAAGGCGGAAGGCGGAAGGCGGAAAGCGGAAGGCGGAAGGCGGAAGGCGGAAGGCGGAAGGCGGAAGGCGGAAGGCGGAAGGCGGAAGGCGGAAGGCGGAATGTTGGTGACCCACCCCCGGGACCGCCCGAACTCCGAACTCTCAACTTGGAACTTGGAACTTGGAACTTGGAACTCTCCACTACAGGCGTGCCCGTGATCCGGATTCTGCCCGACGTTCTGGCCAGCCAGGTGGCGGCCGGCGAGGTGGTGGAACGCCCGTCCAGCGTGATCAAGGAACTCGTGGAGAACAGCCTCGATGCCGGTGCGGGTGAAGTGCTGGTCGAGATCCGGCGGGGTGGCGCGGCGCTGATGCGGGTGAGCGACGACGGCTGCGGGATGTCGCGGGAGGATGCGCTTCTCTCCCTCGAGCGCCACGCGACCAGCAAGCTCGCGGAGGCGGCCGACCTGCACCGGATCCAGACGCTCGGCTTTCGTGGCGAGGCGGTGCCGAGCATCGCCAGCGTGTCGCGGTTCCGGATGGTGACCCGGCCGCGGGGTGATCTGGCCGGAACCGAGATCCGGTTGGACGGTGGAGCGGAGGCGCAGGTCCGCGAGGCGGGGTGCGCCGAGGGAACGATGATCGAGGTTCGCGACTTGTTCTTCAACGTGCCGGCCCGGCGGAAGTTCCTCCGGACCGAGACCACGGAGTCGGCACACATCGAGCACCAACTCAGGCTTCACGCGCTCGCGGCCGACGGGGTGCGCTTCCGGTTTCTGAAGGATGAGCGACAGGTTTTCGAGCTTCCGGCCGGGCGTTCGCGCAGGGACCGGGTGCGCTGGGCGGTGGGGACATCGCTGGCCGGTGAGCTGATCGACCTGCCCGAGCAACGCGGACGCGGGCTGCGGGTGTCGGGATTCGTGCTGCCGGCCCGCCATGCGCGGAAGGGCAGGCGACACCAGTGCGTGTTCCTGAACGGGAGGCCGGTGGAGGACCCGGCGATCTCCCGGGGACTTGCCGAGGGATTCCGTGGAGCGGTGAATGACGGCCTGCATCCGGCAGCTTGGCTGTGGATCGAACTCGACCCGAAACTGGTCGACGTCAACGTCCACCCGGCCAAGCGGGAGATCCGGCTGCATCGTCCGCACGACCTCCGCGAAGCCGTCGCCGAGTCGGTGCGCCGGGGCCTGGCGGCGATCGAACGCCCGAGGCAGGAACCTGCGCCTTCCAAGCCTCTGGCGGCATCTTCTCCATCGTTTGTCGCGCGTCCCGTCGCTGCCATCGAGCGGCCCCTGCCATTGGAGGCTCCGGCGGCTGAGGAGACCGCGAAACCCGGGCCGAGGGCACCCCGTTTCCGGCAAATCGGCGAGCTGCTGGGTCGTTTCGCGCTGATGGAATCCGAGGACGGACTGGTCATGCTCGATCCACGGGCGGCGCGGGAGCGCATCCTCTATGAAAGATGGCTGGCGGCGGGCACCGAGGGCGTGGCCACCCAGGCGCTGCTCGTTCCGCGGGTGATCGAGCCGGGCCCCCGGGAGGTCGATCTTCTGCTGCGCCACCGCGAGCTTTTCGATGCCGCCGGTTTCGAGATCGAGGATTTTGGAAACGGCAGCATCCGCTTGGGGGCGACTCCGGCCTTTCTGCACGACGAGGATCCGGCGTCCTTGCTGTTGGAGGTGGTCGACGACCTCGCCGAGGGCGCGAGCGGCTCGTCGCGGTTCGCCTCGGAAAAGGTGGCGGCGGTCCTTGCCCGCCGGGCGGCACGCCGGGAATCTCCCGGGCCGCATGAGGCCCCGGCCCTGCTCGAGCAACTCTTCGCCTGCGACTTGCCCTACTGCGCGGCGGATGGCCGACCGACCCTGAGCGAGTTTTCCCTGAGTGAACTGGAGAAACGGTTTTCGCGCTGAGGGGTGGGGAATCCGCATTTTCTCAAAAAAGTGTGAGATCCACCGGGTCGGTGCGGTCGGCGAGAAATTTTCGGCGGATTCTGTTTGGAAAGGTTTTTGGTTTGAGTTTCTAAAATTTTTATTGAGCCCTCCCGCCGGATCTGGTTGAATGCAGCAAGCAATGAGGGGGTCTTTCCGGGCGGGCGGCCGTGATTCCTCGGTCGAAGCCCGGAAATCCTTGAGTTTGCAAGGATCTCGCTGGTTTTTCGGCTTCGGGGTCTGCCTGAAAATTCGCGGGAATTTGCGGAAGAGCCCGATTTGACGGGCGTCCAGCCTTGAGAGCGACCCCTTAGACCGCTTGAAATTCAAAGCGTTCAAATTTTTATCAGAAACTTCTTGTTTAGATTTCTGAATCAAACATACTCGATCACGTAGGTCACACGATCTGCGAAGTTTTTGTAAAACTGTGAGTGCTTCCGTTCCAGCTTCGGCCCTTGCCCTGATCCTGTCCATCGGACAGTTGGCGGCATCGATGTCGATCGAGGACCGGCTGTCGGAGCGTCATGAGGCCCTGCTCGAAGACCGGCGTGAGGCCTTCCCTTCCTTGAGTGATCCATTCGGGGTTCCGCAGGCCGCCAAGGTCGTCTTGGAAAACGACAACGAGATCTATCGTCGCGCCGCCGCCTGGCGCGGCAACGTGGTGGCCACCATCTTCTGGGTGGGCGAGCAGCCCACGGAAAACAATCCCACACCGAACGATGTCAGCGCCTGGGATCCCAACTGGGAGTCGAACTTCGGAGGCTACGACGACCCCAAGCGCCGCGACGGATTCCTGCCGGCCGGTTTCGTTCCCCGCTTGAATCCCTTCTACATCGCGCTGCCCTACAACGACATCGGCTCGGACTGGCGTCACAAGCCCGAGGCCTCGGAAGTGATCCCGTGGTTCTGGCGCGACTATCGCGGCGACGGCGTGTCGGTCTGCAAGGGGCGCTGGATCGCGATCCACCTCGACGGCCGCGTCTGCTACGCGCAGTGGGAGGATGTCGGCCCCTTCGACACCGACCACTGGGAGTACGTCTTCCGAGGTGCCGAGCCGCGCGACAACCGCAACGGCGGTGCCGGCATCGATCTCAGCCCGGCCGTGCGCGACTACCTGCAACTGAAGAGCGGCGAGCGCGTCCAGTGGCGTTTCGTCGAGTCCCATGACGTGCCGCCCGGTCCGTGGAAGGACTGGCGCCCGTGATTTTCACCCTGACTGCTGTTCAACCACCAACCCTTACACCCGCCCACTACTGATCCAACCGATCCCACACCCATAGCGAAGATGTCCGGAAGCTCGCAGTCCCGAGCGGTGTTTCCGGCGGTCCGGAGAGAGGTTCTGTCCCGAACCGGCAGAGCGAGTTCCACAGCCAGGAAAGCTCTCTGCCTTTATCTCCTCCGGACCGTCTTCCCGGGCGATCCGTCCCGATCGCCCGACCCGTGAAGCGCTTCGCTTCCCAATCCCACACCCAAACCAGCCATGAAAACCAGCCAACGCGTCGCGGTGTCCGCGACCCTTGTCACCCTTGCGGTCATCGCGATCGAACCCTGCGCCGCCAAGCGCAAGAGCGACACGGACGACGGCAACCACAAGAGCAACCCGAAAACCGCGAAGCTTTATCCCGAGATGCCCTCGGGTTGGCTGACCGCCTTCCCCGTCATGGTCCAGACCGGAACCCACCCAACCCTGACCTGGGGGATCAACTATCCCTCGATCGTCGAAGATTATGTGACGATCGAGGAGCCGGCGACGATCCAGGCGGACGAGGACATCGAGTGCGAGATCCGCATCCTCGGTGCCGGCGTGACCGTCACCCGCTCGAACCAGGCCGGATTCGAGTTCGTTCCGACCGAGGCATGGATGTACATCGACGGCTGGGATCGTCTGTTCTGGGGCACCAACCTCGACGTCAACCCGAATCAGGTCGTCGAGTCCTTCACGCTCAGGAAGAATGAAGAGCTGAAGTTCGGCGGGCGCTACTATTACAACGGGTGGGGGCCGTTTTTCTGGTCCGACAGCGGCGGCGACAACGTGCGGACGCTGGTCAATGGCGACATCCCGCCGGACAAGGTTCCCGACTACGGCGCGCCGTCGCTGGAGAGTTTCCTCCAGCCCTACCTGCGGCCGGACGGACGGGTGAACATCGGTCCGATGGACGTTATCGTGTTCATGGAATTGACGCACTACGACTCCCAGAAGTCGGACCCCGGCTACGACCTGCAGGACATGGTCATCCTGTGCACCTTCAAGTCCAAGGCCCGGACCAACAACGGACACGGAAACAACATCGACGGGATCGACTCGAGCAACCCGGGCAGCGCGCCCTTCATCAACCTCGACACCGACCCCAATGTTGATGACGAGGGCTCCGGCGGCGGCGCGGCACCGAGCAATCCGTGAAATCCCGGGACCTGACCACCATCATGAAAGCAATCATCAGACATGCCTGCCTGATCGCCGGGTGCATCTCGATCGCGGGAGCCGCGGAGAAGGACAAGCCGGTTTACCGGGATGCGGCCACGCATGATCAACTCGCGCTCGAGTTGCGGAAGATGCAGAACCGCGATCCGATGAAAAACCGGGAGGCGGTGACGGGTGAGGATCCCTCGAAGGTCAACCGCCCCGTCGATCTGCTGGAGCAGTCCGACATCATCAGCTTCGGAGGCTTCGCCACCTTGGTGCCGAAGCGGGCGATTCTTTCGGTGCCGGACAACTACCGGCGCTACATGACGCTCGATCCCAAGGCCCGCATCATCGGCTGGGCCGACTTCTTGTCCCGCAACCGGGGGTGGATTTCCACCATCGAGGTGAGCCGGATCGAGGCCGAGGGCAACAAGCCGCTACCCGAGGAAACCAGCGAGCAGATTGCGAAAAGCTCCAATCTCATCGTCGCCACCCACCGGGGCGGGCCGATCTCGGTGCTGCCCCTCAAACAACCCGAGGAACCTTCCATCGCCGACCAGGAACAGCCATGAAAACGCATCATTCACTCTCCCTTCTGCTCTTGTTGCTCGGCACCGCGTCGGATGTCCGTGGCCAGGCCGAGGACTACTTCACCAATTTCCTGCGCCAGGTCCAGTTGCCCAGCGGCGTGGTTTGGGACGTTACGATCGACCCGGCCGGCGAGCAGTTTTCCCCGCTCCCGATCGATCCCGGCGGTGCCCGATTCGAGCTCTGGACGATCCAGAACGACCCGCTGCAGGTCTATCTGCTCGATACCAGGTATGTCGGCACCTACGTCCCGGTGGCGAACGTGATGATCCGCACCGGTGACTCCTACCAGTACACCGGAGGAATTCCCCGCACCCGGGCCGACCAGCCCTTCATCGTGGATGTGGAGGTTTCCGGCCTGCTCAACGGCGAGGACGATCCCGTCGCGTCGAAGAGCGTGAACCTGCTCCGGCACGTGCAGTCCTACGGCGAGGGCGGGACCGGCGAGAACATCGACCGCACCCAGGCGACCCTCTTCCATCAGGTCTCGCTGGTGGACAACGCGATCCACCGGCTGAGCTACACGGTGAGTTCGATCCCCGGGCCCGACCGGTCCAAGGTGCGGGGCGAGGAGCGGTTCTCGGTCTTCTCACTGGACGATTACCAGGCCCCGGCTTCACAGCTTGCATCGATGTTCGTGCAGATCTGGCCGGTGGCGGATGGCGCGATCAGCGGGATCGAGGAGGGTGACAAGCTGCGGTTCAGCACGCCGAACCTGACCATCACCCTCAACGACCTTTATCCCGACTCGCGGACTTATGTGCAGATCTACCCCGGGGGACCGTCACTGGGCACCGAGGGAACGGTCATTCCCGGCTCGGGCTACGTGGTTTACGACTCGGTGCCGCACGACAAGACGCTCGTGATCGACGACTGGGGCAACATCATCACCGCCAGCGGCGACTACACGATGGAACTGCTGACGGCGACGCCCTTCGGCGTCGACCGGCTCGACTACGTCACCTTCAACATCAACCGCGACATCGAGGTCAACGGCAGCGTGACCACCGTCGAGTAATCCCAATCCCATGATGAAAATCCGGCCGTCATTCCCCCAGGGATGGTCCGCCGGAAGGGCGGGCCGCATTTTCGAGCCTTATCCGAAGGTTGTCGTTGCGGTAGATCACCGAGAAGGTGGCGCGGCGGGATTTTCGCAGCAGGTCTTCGATTTCGGTGAAGGCCATGAGGAGGAACAGCCCCCTCACGGGCTCGCGATGGAAGGAGAGGGTACGGGTGGAGAAGTTGTCCTCGACGCTCCGCTCCTGCTGGTTCGCGGAGAGATTTCCGTGTTCCTTTCCCAGCTCGCGTTTCAGCCGGTTGAAGTCGGCTTCGACCGTCTCGGCCTTGTCGCCGGGCATGCCGTAGTGGACGGTGACCTCGATCAGCCGTCCGTCGTGGAAGCGCGCCTCGACCGCGCGGGCGGGAGAGTCGGGCAGCGGGGCTCCCTTGCGGTCGATCCGGAAAATCCGGATCGCGGGAGCCTTTGCGGGAAGGTCGATGTGGATGTCGAGCTTGTGCCGGTCGGCCCAGGTGAGGAGCCGTTCGGGCGAGTCGCCCCACTTCAATCCGAACGGGGGCTCCAGCACGGCCTGACCGGCGAGCGGAGAAGCCAGCAGGAGCCACAGCAGAAGCAGGGCTTTGGACATGCGGGCAACATGCCTGCAAATCGACGGCGAAACAAGCGTCGCCGCGGCTGGGTGATGATGGAGGCGGCGTATGCGCTGAGTTTCCTGACGGCGCTGTCGCTGGTGCTGCTGAAGCTGTCGATCAACATCACCGCGCCCCGGCAGTGGACGTTGCAGCAGACGGTGACCGACGCCTACCTGACCTACGAGAAGGCCCTGGCCCAACGCCTTCCCTTCGCCGACCTGCTGGACGAAGACTCCCCTTGGCCGGCCTACCCGGACAAAAGCGAGCTGATGGTCTCGCTGGGCAAGCTGCCGGGGGGGGCTCCGGTCGAGGGGCGGGTGATCCGCACCCGGGTCCCCAACTCGGACAACTTTCCCGTGGATGGTGGCAGCGGAACGACGGCGGACAACCCGGCGGGAATGAGGGTGTGGAACTTTCAGAGCCTGCTGGTCTACGAGATCGGCGGCCGTGACTACGTGAAGAGCCGGACGGTGGTGAGATCGCAATGAGGAACCACGCACCAGACGGAACACGGAAAGGGCGGGGTGGCTACACCCTGCTG
>JAKZES010000099.1 GCA_022548915.1 Verrucomicrobiaceae bacterium E54 | reverse complement strand
CGAGCGACACCTAGATCTGCCCACAGGGCGAAGTGCTTGCCCGGAAAGCGGATACCGAAGCCCGCGACCCGGAGGGTGGATTTCGCACCTACGCCAACGCCGCAGCCTGCCGGGAATGCCCCATGAGGACGAAATGCACCGCCGGCAACTATCGCAAGCTCCTCATCAGCGTCCACGAAGAGGCTCTCAAGCGGGCTGCCGGGCGTCTGGCCATGTCTCCCGGGATCATGCGCAAACGCCCCAGCCTCGTTGGGCATCCCTTCGGGACGATCAAGCAACGGCACGGACAAGGCGGATTACTTTGCCGTGGACGTGCTCTTGCCGGAGCGGAGATGGGACTCAGCGCCCGGGCATACAATTTCACCCGAGTGATGAATCTGGTCGGAATCCATGGCCTACTCGGTGCGATCCGGGCCCGCAGCGCACCGGGCACCTGCTGAAAGGCGGGGTGCGCCCTCATGTCATGGAGGACAAAGGCAGCAGAACCCCGCGACACGAGCTTCGCCAAGCCCTCTTCAGGCGCTCGATCAATCCCCATCCTCCCAAACAGCTTTCCCAAGGCCCATCCAATGACCTCACGCAATTTCCAACTCATTTCCCGACAGCCTCTGAAGCTCGCATCTGCCCGAACGGTGCATGCGAGCTGAAGCTCGAGGTCCGTAGGCTCTGCCCACCCCTGAAAGCAAACGAGCCGACCCCTTGCGGAGCCGGCTCGCGGAAATGGTTGATGAAGACTCGATCAGGCCAGCGCCTCGAGTTTCGCCTTGAGCTGCTCCTTGGTGACACTTGCCCCGACGATCTGGTCCTTCACTTCGCCACCCTTGAAAAACAGCAGCAGCGGGATCGAGCGCACGTTGTACTTCACCGCCAGATCGCGGCACTCGTCGACGTTCACCTTGCCGACCTTGGCGGAGTCCCCGATCTCGTCGGCGACCTGGTCGATGACCGGGCCGATCATCTTGCACGGTCCGCACCACTCCGCCCAGAAGTCCACGAGGACCGGCTTGTCGGAGTCGATCACCTCACTCTGGAAATTGCTGTCGTTGAATTGTTGAGCCATGCGCGAACGATGCCGAGCGGGTTCCGAATGTCAACTCCCCTGCCCGGCTGCCGGTGCCTTCAAGCGAAACGCCCGCTTCCGTTTCCGGAAGCGGGCGCTTGAAAAGTTGCACGGGGACCGCGATCAGAAATCGAAGTCGTCGTCGGCCGGCGCGTCGAAATCGTCATCGGACGGAGGCTCGACCATTTCCTCGAACTCGTCGGCGGGTTCTTCCGCAGGTTCCTCCGCCGGCGCGGGCTCCTCGGCAGCTTCCTCGTCGGAGGCTTCAGCTTCCGCAGGTTCGCTCGCCGCGGGGGCCTCGGCTACCGCCGCCGTCGTGTCGTCGGGGAGATACGCTTCGATGGTGCTCGTTTTCCAAGCGAGGAATCCGATGATGCCTGCGAACACAAAGGTGATGATGGGTGCGACCATGATGATGAGTTAGAAAAGGTTGCCCCACTCGATGGGCTGCTTCTCGCCGTCGGAATCGGTGCCAAGCCAGACCGCGGCGGTCATCAGCTGGATGGCGATCACCGCGGCGGCACCGAGGAAACCGAGAATCGAGAGGATGTTCGAGATGCCGTCGCCGCCGGACTCGGAATCGTCCTCGCTGACCTTCATCGTCGCCATCTGCGACGCCGCCGGAGCCTGGGTGCCGAGCGGTTGGGTCGGCGGATTGAGCTGCACGGTCGCCTTGGGCAGGGCGACGGTCGGACCCGGCGCGGGGGCGCCACCGGCAGGGGCGGTTGGTGCCCCGGGTTTGGTGAGAGGCGTCGTCGGGGCCGAACCCGGCGTGTTGAGCTTGATGGTCGGCATCGGTGCCGGCGCGCCCGGCTTGCCACCGGGGGCGGTCTTGAGCTGGATCGTCGGTGCCGGAGCCGGTGCCTTGCCCGGAGCATCGGGAGCCTTGGGCACCGAAACCGGAGCGGTGGCGGTCGGCGGCTTGGGAGCCGTCGGTGTCGGCGGCTTGGGCGGGCCGACGGTCGGCTTCGGTGCCGCAGGGGCGGGAGGTGCCCCGGTCGGCGAAGCTTTGGGTGCATCGGCGGCCTTCAGGGTCACGCGGACGGTTTCCTTTTTCAGCGGCACGCTCGAAGTCTGCTTCGACGGTGGGTTGTTTTCTTCGGAATCGCTCATTCGGCGGTTTGGTCTCGGTGAAAGAGAAAAAACACCTTCGGAAAGGACGTGTCAAACCTCCATCCTGACTCCCAATCCCGGCCATCCGCGGAATACCTCCGGCACCGCTTGACCGGCAGGCCGCTTGGCCGATGATTCGTCCATCACCACCGACCCCGCGGCCCCATGACCTCCCGCCGAACATTCCTCGCCACCTCGGGCCTCGCCTTCCTCGGGCTCCAGCAATACGGACGCGCCAAGGCCCCCGCCCGGAACTTCGATCTGCTCGGCCCGATGCAGGCCGATCCCGCCGGCCTCCTCGACCTGCCCAAGGGCTTTTCCTACCGCGTCATCTCCAAGCTGGGCGACCGGATGAGCGACGGCTTCAAGGTCCCGGGCAAGCCCGACGGCATGGCCGCGTTTCCCGGACCGGACGGCCAGGTCGTGCTGGTCTGCAATCACGAGCTGTCGCTGGCGATGACCGGCCTCGGCCCCTACGACAACAATCTCGAGCTGCCCGGGAACATCGATCCCGCCCTCAACTACGATTCGGGCGACGCCGGCAGGGAGCCCCACTTCGGCGGCACCTCAAACATCGTCTTCGATCCGGAAAAGGGCGAAGCCGTCGCCCAGTTCCTCTCGCTCGCCGGCACCGACCGCAACTGCGCCGGCGGCCCGATGCCGTGGGGCACCTGGATCACCTGCGAGGAGCCCGAGGATCTCCTCACCCCCCGCGGTCGCCGGCACGGCTGGTGCTTCGAGGTCAGAGCCACCGCCGAGCCCGGACTGCAAAAGGCCGAGCCCCTCAAGGCCCTCGGTCGTTTCCGCCACGAAGCTGTGGCGCTCGATCCTTCCACCGGCATCCTCTACCTCACCGAAGACCGCACCGACGGGCTGCTCTACCGCTTCGTTCCGGAGAAAAAACAGGACTTCACCGCGGGCAAACTCCAGGCTCTGGCCGTTGTCGACCGCCCCAAGGCCGACCTCCGCAACTACGACCCCAAGGCCAAGTGGCCGGCCGAAGGCGATGTCCTGAAGGCCGAATGGATCGACATGGAGAACCCCGAGGCTCCGCTCGACGACCTCCGCTTCCGGGGTTTCGACGCTGGCGCGGCACGCTTCGCCCGCGGCGAGGGAATCCATTTCACCGACGACGGCATCTTCATTTGCTGCACCGACGGCGGTCCCGCCCGGCGCGGCCAGCTCTTCCGGCTCCGGCCGTCCGGAGCGGTCGATAAACCCGACGAATTGGAGCTATTCCTCCAATCCACCGAAAACGACCTGCTCACCAATGGCGACAACGTCTGTCCGGGACCCTGGGGCGGCCTGGTGATCTGCGAGGATCTCGTCGATGCTTCCTTCGCCAAACACACCCACCTGCGCGGCGTGACCCCCGAAGGCCAGGTGTTCACCATCGCGCGCAACGCAAAGAACAACAGCGAGTTCGCCGGATCCTGCTTCTCGCCCGACGGCAAGTGGCTCTTCGCCAACCTGCAGGGCCTCGGCTACACCGTCGCGATCACCGGCCCGTGGGAGAAAATCTGACTCGGGTCTCCATTTTGGAACTTGGCCCTTTTGACTTGGAACTTCGGGCCCCTACGCTGCGCCCATGAGTTCGCGCGTCACCGACCTCCACGTCGCCCGTAACATTCCCCTGCCGGCCCCCGCGCTACTGCAGTCGGAAATCCCGCGCTCCGATGAGCAGGCGTCCTTGGTCGCCACCTCCCGCGACACGATCGGCTCCATCCTTTTCGGCGACGACCCGCGCTTCCTGGTGATCGTCGGCCCATGTTCGATCCACGACACCGACGCCGGCCTGGAATACGCCCGCCGCCTGGCCTCGCTCGCCGAACGGCTCGAGGACAAGCTGTTCATCGTCATGCGGGTCTATTTCGAAAAACCGCGCACCACCGTCGGCTGGAAAGGCCTGATCATGGACCCCGCGCTCGACGGCTCCGACAACATCCCCGAGGGCCTGCGCCGCGCCCGCACCTTCCTCCGCCAGGTCATCGACCTCGGCCTGCCGACCGCCACCGAGCTCCTCGATCCGATCACCCCGCAATACATCGCCGACCTCATCAGTTGGTCGGCCATCGGCGCCCGCACGGCGGAAAGCCAGACCCACCGGCAGATGGCCTCGGGCCTGTCGATGCCGGTCGGCTTCAAGAACACGGTTTCCGGCGACCTCACCGCCGCCATCAATGCGGTCAAGGCCGCCAGCCGTGAGCAGACCTTCCTCGGCGTTTCCGAGCAGGGGGTCGCCTCGGCCGTGACCACCACCGGAAACCCCAACTGCCACGTGATCCTGCGCGGCGGTCAGGCCGGACCCAACCACGACCGGGACAGCGTGCGCGCCACCCGCGAGGCGCTGGAAGCCGCCAAGCTCCGGCCCGCCATCCTCATCGACGCCTCCCACGCCAACTGCGGCAAGGACGACCAGCTCATGGCCGGCGTCTTCCGCGAGATCCTCGAGCAGCGGGTCGAGGGCGACCGCTCGATCATCGGGGCCATGCTCGAAAGCAACCTCGTCGCCGGCAACCAACCCTTCCCGCAGCCGCTCGACCAGCTCGTCCGCGGCCAGTCGATCACCGACAAGTGCATCGATTGGGAGACGACCGAACAACTCCTCCACGAGGCAGCGGAGTCGCTCTGAGGTGGCGCAAAGCGATGCTTTGCGAGCCAGATCGACGAAGCGATGCTTCGCCGCCGTAACCGGCAATGCGATGCCGTGGCAACGCAGGATACGATCCATCGGATCGTCCAGCGCTCGCAATCCATCGGATCGCGCCACCCCCCCTACAACAACTCCTCGATCGCCCTCGCTCCCCGCCCCGCTCCTCAGTGCCCACCGTGGCAGCAACGATGCACCTCGCCCAGCGGCAGGGATCCCTCGCAGAACGCCTGGTAGACGGCTTCGGGGGTTCCTCCCGTCTTCGCCACGACCACCCGGATCCCCCGCTCCTCGAGCTGGGCTGCGGCATGATCGCCGATCCCGCCGCAGATCAGCACCGTGCAATCCTCCAAAAGCGCGGCGATCTGACGGTGGTGAGCCTCGTGGGAACGCGTGCCTCCGTCGTCCGGCCGGGTATTGACCCGGTACAACGCGCTGGGATGCCGGCTGCGGCCATGGAAAAGCGCGAAGGCATGGCTGCTGCGGAAGTGCGCCGAAAGCCGGCCATCCTGCGTGGCGACGGCGACCTTTCCAATCGATGGCTGTTGGTTGTTCATGAGGATTCGGAATTGATGATGGCGGTTTCCATGAAGCGGGCCTCGGCCCGGACGCATACTTCGGCCCCCTGCGACAGCGTGGCTTCCATCCGGTGAAGACCGTGCCCCTCGCCCACCCGGCAGGCCTCGATTTCGACCGGAAAACCCAGCCGCACTCCTCGCCGGAAGCGGAGATCCAGGCTCGCCGTCACCGCCCGGTGCCCAAGGGAGAACAAGGCATGCACCATCGCCGCATCCAGCAAGCTCGCCGCAATGCCCCCATGCAGGGTCCCGTCATAACTCTTCCAGCGCTCGTCCGGCTGCCATTCGGCCCACACCTCGCCCGGCGCGTGACAGCGGAACCGGACGTGCAACCCCGCCTCCGACAAAGGGCCGCAGACAAAACACTCCTTGTGCAAACACGCCAGCTTCCGCCGCTGCGCTTGCGCCTCCCCCACCTTCATATTTTGAGCATACGCCCAAAACCCCGCGGTGGCAACGATGTTTTCCAGGTCGGATCAGGATGTTTCCTGGGAGTCGATCCTCAGTGCCTCGCCGCGCACCAGCGCCCTGGCGGTGATCGTCCGGGCCTGCCGCAGGATGCGTCCGAAGGTCTGCCGCGACACCCCCATCCGGCGCGCCGCCTCCACCTGGCTCAGACCTTCAAGATCCGCGAGTCGGATCGCCTCGAAATGGTCGACCGGCATCCCGACCTCGCGAAGCTCCCGCAAGGGAACCCCGGCAGGCTTGAAATAGTGGGACACCGGCGTTCCGGACACCACGCGCGGACATTTCGGGCGGGCCATGGGCCGACCCTAGGGCGATCGACGGCCCCGCGCGAGCCGAATGCCGCTTCCTCCCCGGCCCGGGCCACGGTCGGGATTCCCTTTGTTCGGAAAGGGAAACACCCCCCTCGACGGCCCTACAAAAACTCCTCTTGCGCCCCCACGCCCCGCTCCTAGCCTAGGGCGTTATGTCTACCGCCACCGCTTCCCTGCCGGACTACCTCCACGAGGAGATCCTGCTCCATCCTGAAAACCGCCAGTTCCCTTCCTTCGATCTCGTCAAGCTCCTTGGCACGGTCTTCGAGCCAACCAAAGGTTGCCGCGTCTGCATCCTGATCGATTTCGACGAACCTGCCGATTTGATCAGGAATTTCGCGTTCCTTGAGAAAGACGGCTTTCCCGTCCAGAAGAAGGCCTACGAGTCCTTTTACCAGACCCTCCACGGCGGTGCGATGAAGACCCTCGGAATGCACGGCGGCGAAATGTTTGCGTACAAGTGCACCCACGGTTCGAATCTCGACCTCGACGACGAAGTCTGGGACACCGACGGCGAGCAGCTTTCGCTCGATGGCGACATCTATCCGAACTACGACATCATTCTCTGCATCTCGACTTTCTCGGCCACCGCGCCCCTCACCGCCAAGTGCAAGGAATTCGGCTTCCGCGGTGCGACGCTCCACGGCCTCAATGACATCATTCTCAATTCCGGTCTCGCCGTGAACTACGACGAGGTCTCGGCCGACGCCGAGCGCATCCGCCTCGCGATGACCAACGCAGACGACGTCGAAATCGACTTCGGACTCGAAGACGGTCGCGTGCTCACCGCCTGGCTCGGCCTCGAAAAGCAGGACGCGCAGAAGTCGCACGGCCTTTGCAAGGGAGAGAAGCCCGATGTCGCCAACCTGCCGGCCGGCGAAGTCTACTTCGTGCCGACCGACGCCAGGGGGCATTTCCCGATGAAATACGAGGACGGCACGCTCGGCGTGCTCACCGTCGAAAACCGCAACATCATCAAGTCGGAGCTCATCGAAGGTGACCAGGCGACCATCGACGCCCACAACGCGCGCCTCGCCGACGACCCGATGACCGGTACACTCGGCGAGCTTGGCTTCGGCACCCAGGTGCTGCCGGTTTCCGGTGCCGACATCCAGGACGAGAAGGTGCTCGGCACCTGCCACCTGGCCACCGGTCGCGACGACCACCTCGGCGGCGACATCGTGCCGGACATGTTCAAGAAGCACGAGAACTCGACCCACGACGACATCCTCTTCGCCCCGCACAAGACGCCGAACTTCAACGTCAAGGAGGTCCGCATGAACCGCGGCGGCGAGCAGCATGTGATCATCGAGAACTTCCGTCCATCACGCTACATCATGGACGCCCTCGCCGCCGACCGCGGCTGAACGCCGCTTCCACCTCGTCTCAAGGCCCGCCCGGACTGGCTCCGGCGCGGGCCTTTTCCCGCTTTCGGATCCGGAGAAAGACCGAAAAAGGTCTTGAATCCGCACGCTCTCGTCGTAGTCTCCCGCCCCGCTCCTGAGGGAGTGGAAACACAAAATCGCGGGGTGGAGCAGCCAGGTAGCTCGTCAGGCTCATAACCTGAAGGTCACAGGTTCAAATCCTGTCCCCGCCACCACTCTTAAAGCCCTGTAGCTCAGTGAGTTACAGGGCTTTTTCGTTGCTGGTTTCCAGGGGCTCGCATACAGTCGAAATGCACGGAAATGCAGGGTTTGGCTGCCGCTATTGCATGGAGCGTTGCACGGAAATTCCGTCGTGGGCGGGTGGATTCAGTCTCAACTGTTCGTTTGCGCACTATCCCTGCGGGCCGAAGTCGCCGCCCTCGGTAGGTCGGGAGCTACAGTGTCGGATTGTCGGGGCCGCTGTTACAATGGCTGACGCTACATTCCGACAGGGGCAGGCTTGGCCCGTTGGCGCAGGCGCATGGAGAGAAACCTTCGATTCTTCGCCACGGATGGAGGTAGGCACCACCCGTGGGGACGGGGGGGACCCAAGGGCCGGGCTCGTTTCGCGTAGGGGCGGGCGTAGCCGCTCCGGGTGTTTCGGCTGTAGGATTGTAGCGTTCCCCCTCGCCCTACATGAGCGGCTTCCGCTCGGGCGGCTGCCCCGCCTTCTTGCGGACCCGCTTCCGCGCCTCCTTCGCCACCTCTTCGAGCGAGGTCCCGAGCGTGTCGGCCCAGTCGATCCAGAACGGCAAGGCGGGGATGCGGTCTCCCGCCTCCGCCCGGTGGAGCGCGGCCCGGTCGAGGTAGCTCGCCGCTGAGAGGGCGTTCATGGACACCCCGGCGGACTTTCGCCGCTCTCCGAGAACCTCCGCCATGGCGGCGACCATCTCTCCCGCTTCCTTGCTGGCCATTCGGCAGTCTCGCAGGCGCACGCGCTGCGGTGAATGTGCGGAACCGCTGTAGCGATGTCGCAACGTCGGCTTGTCCTTGAGGGGTTGAGCCGCTATTCCGCTTGTGGTTCTGCTTCTTGTCAGCTCGACTGATTGGGATAGCTGGAAAAGGCGAATCGAGAACCGGGCTTTTGCCCGGGACAGCCCCTCTCCCCATGAAAACAGCAGCATCCCACGTTGCCGCTTTTGCGGCACCCACTATCGCGGCCCTGCTTGGGTCGGTTCACGGAGCCTCCCTGATCGTCAACGGGAGCTTCGAGCAGGCTCCCGGAGTCGTTCACGGTCAAATCCTCGAAAGCGGGTCAACGCTGGTGACGGGGTGGGCGGTGGTTGACAACGTCCCAAGCACGAGTGCCAACGCGAATACCGTGTACATGTCGGAGGGGTATTTCACCAATCCGGCGGGCGATGGGGCTGCCTTCCTCTACATCGACAACAACAACCATCCGGGGCCGACCGGGAACGGAGTCTATCAGGACTTCACCACGGCCACAGGGCAGACCTACCTCGTGGAGTTTCAAGCGGCGACTGAGCACGCCTACGGAGACCCTGCCCTTCTTCGGGTCACAGCGGGGGACACGACCGCAGACTTCATCCTTCCCAACTTGGGAGGCTATCCCGACAACCCGGTTTTCGCCGGGTGGGATACCTACTCGTTCACGTTCACGGCGACGAGCACCACGACCCGCCTTCAGTTCTTCGACCAGGGGCTTCAGGTCGGCGGCGACCCGACCAACGGCAACGCTTCGCCGTTCATTGACGATGTGAGCGTCACGGTTGTTCCCGAGTCGTCATCCGCCCTCATGGTCGCGGGGGTGCTTGGGTTGGTTGTGATGCGGAGACGGCGGGATCTCAGGTGATGAAATTCTACTGCCCTCATTGCGGACAGAGCATCGAGGCGGGCGACTCCCTCGCAGGTGTGGCGGCTTCTTGTCCGAATTGTTCGAAGAGCTTGGTTGTTCCGGGTGCACCCACCGCAGAGCTTGGGAGAAGTGACGCGGGACAAGGGAGGGCTAGTAGCGAGCGGGCATCGATACCCTTGGGAGATGGTCTGAGCGACTGGGATGCGGCTCTCATCGTTAGCTCTGCCATCTCAAGTTTTGACTCAGCTCGAAAAAAGCGGCGGAAGGAGGCCCTCGTTCTGGCGGCAATTTGTTTGGGAACTCTGGGTTCTATTCTGTTTCTCGCGGGAGTTCCGTTGTCCAACTTGGTAGGGGCCGGTGGTGTTCTTTTGGTGATCCTAGGGCTGGCTCTCGTGTGGGAATTTCGAAAAACCCAATGGAACGACGGTGCAAATCAGGAAGAGGTTGCACAAAGAATTGTCCTCTCATCTTTAGACCTTTCTTCGAGGCCGCTTGGGCAGTTGATCGCTCTAGAGAATGAAGCCAGATTGATTCTAGATCGGCTCCAAGAGGGCCAACTGGACTGCAAAAGGCAGGATCGCAAGCTCGTTTGCGAAGAACTGCTTAAACAGATTGAATGGCGCAAAAGGGACCTGCAACGGAAGTGAGCCGAGCACGCGGGGAGGCGTAAGGAATCCTATCAAAACCAATCACTCTCAGAAGATGAGTATTAGTGAAAGAGAAGCGCTTATGATCGTGCGTTCCGCAATCGACAGCTTGAATAATGCCAGACAAAAACGCCTGCGTGAGATCCTCGTGGTCTCCGCTATTGTAGGAGGGGGTTTCTTGTTTGCCTCGGGGCCGGTAGTGAAGGCTTGGGGAGTTGGATCTTGGATTGGGGTTAATGTGTTTCTTGTCTGTGCTGTTGCATGGGGCGTTTCTATGATGCCTTGGAAAGAAGCGGAGTCGCCTTTCAGTCGCGCGAGCGAGGACCTCAATTCGGAGAAGGATGTTGTTCTTCACATCGTCTCGCGTGCGCTAGTGCCTTATTTTGGATCAAAGGAATGTCTGAGTGTACTCAGGCATTCAACGATGCTCATTTCTCGGGGGGCGGCGAATGAATGGCCACCCCTCAACAAGCGCGCCCGCAAGCTTGTGTGCGAAGAGATGCTGAGGAGGCTAGATCTGCTCCTTGAAAAGCCCGATGCCTCCTGATTCCCCGGGGGTGGGGCGTGTCCGGGTTTGGCTGAGGGAGGCTTTGCCGCCCGAAGACAACCCGGACAGCGCCAAGGGCGGGGGTGGGCCGGGACCGCCTCGCCACAGCGGCAGGAGTCGCCGCCTTCCGTCCGCATCCTGAAGCGGCTCCGAGCGATGCCTGCCCGGCACCCTACGCCCGGCCACCCCCTCGTTGCGGGAGTCGTCGCCGGGGCTTTTGTCGGTTCTGGCAGTTTTGGCACGGGTCCGTTCACGGATTCCGCTGCCAAGCGGAAGCCCTATCGGCTCCGAGCCGCCGGAGGGCGCGGGCGTCAAGCGATCCCGCAGGAGCGGGCAAGCTGCACAAGTGGAGGGAGGCACGACCGGAGCGCGGAAGCGTAGGACGCGACGAGGACAGCGCTTGCACGCCACGGAGCGCCCGGAGGCGGCAGCGCGAGCCAGTGATGCCCGCCACCTCACCCGCTCGCCCGAAGCGCTCTCCCCTCGGTGTGCCTTTGGACGGGGGGCCGGAGGCATGGTGCGGGAGTGAGGCACGATCGGACGCACGATGTCGGAGGCCCGGGGCGCGGAGCGTCTTG
>JAKZES010000098.1 GCA_022548915.1 Verrucomicrobiaceae bacterium E54 | reverse complement strand
ACCTCGAGGAATCCATCGAGACCGCCCTGCATCGACTCCCCGGAGAGCATGGTGAAGGAGCGGGCCTCGGACGATTCGGCGTCCATGACCTTGGCACGCTGCTTGGCGACATCGACGAAGGTGACCTCCGCACCGTTCGAAACGGCGATGCTCGTGTGTTAGGCGTCGCTGATCTCCGAGGCGTTGGTCGATGCAGTGACCGGCGTGAACGAGAGGTCGCCATCGAAGATCAACCGCAAGCCGTTCACTGGGGCGGCCTTGAGCGGAAAATAGGGATGGAGACAATAACGGGCAGGAATGCAGCACGACTTCTCATGATGCTGGCTCCATTCGGATGGATTCCAGCGGGAGGTCGCTCACGGGCCGATGCCGCCCTCGAGGCGGAAGAAGCGCGACGGGTCGGCCGTCCCGGTGAGACGGAAGCGCAGTTGGAACTGCGAGCCGCCGAGATCGGTGGCATCGAGGAATTCGAGTGGCGCGAAGGTCCAGTCGACGAGGTTGGTCGAAGTGGCGGGGAAAAACGAGGCGTCTTCACGATCGGTGGCGATCTGGAAACGGTAGACCGGTTCGTCGCTGCCGAAACCGAAGGCGGCGAGATCCTCGAAGTCGAGGTGCCCGACCGGTCGCGAGGCCGGGTCGAGGCCGTCGGTGCCGGCACCATACTCGATGCCGTTGGGGCTGCCGTCGCCGTCGCCGTCGTCGTCCGGGTCGGCGAGCAACGGGTTGCCGCCGGTCCAGTCGGCGTAGGTGATCCCCGGCCGGGTGGCCTGGGTGCCGAGACCGGAACTCAAGGCACTGACGACCGCCGGGTTGCTGCCGGAGACGTCCTCCAATTCATACCGAAACGACGAGAGGTCGTAGAGATCCCTGTCGCCATTGGTGTCGATGAGCCGCCAGTCGCGCGTGCGGATGCTGGTCATCGAGTTGTAGCGCGAGTAGGCGTGGCTTTTCCCTGGCGCGAAGGGGTTGAGCAGCATGGGCACCAACGACGAGCCAGCGGTGGAGGAGGGCGGGGTCAGGTCACACAACTCGGCGAGGGTCGGATAGATGTCGATGGTCTCGACCACACCCTCGGCTGGGACACCGGCGAAGACCTCGGGCCGCAGACTGGTCGGCGGGCGGATGATCAGCGGAGCTTCGACCGCGCGTTCGAGCACGGTGTGCTTGCCGATGCCGTTGTAATCGTCGAGACGCCAGCCGTGGTCGCCCCACAGGATCACAACGGTGTTGTCGGTGAGTCCGAGGGTGTCGAGTTCGGCGAGCACCTTGCCGACCTGGGCATCGACGTAGGAAACGCAGGCGAAATAGGCGCGGTGAAGGTGAGCCCGGTCGCTGCCGTCGGTGTAGGCACCGATTTCCCCGGAGTCCGCGGTGGTTGCGGCGTTGGCTCCGACCGGTTTGTCCGTCGGGCAGGGGTCGGGCAGGGTGGCCGGGTCGTAGAGGTCCCAGTGGGCCTTGGGCGCGTTGAACGGAAGGTGCGGCTTGTGGAAGCCGACCGCCAGGCAGAAACGGGTGCCGTCGTCGGCGAATTCACGGAGCTTGTCGATGGCGGCCTGCGCCATCTGCCCGTCGGGGTACGCTTCGTCGGGAAGGCTCTGGCCCGAGCCGTCGATGCCGATTTCCGAGGCCAGTGAGACGTTGCGCACGCGGCCGGTGCCGTCGGCATAGGCGAAGAGCGGGTAGCGCTGGGCACCCCACTTGTCGTGGTCGTAGAGGATCTCATTCCACGAGTGGCGCATGTCGGGATTGGTGGCGCTGCTACGATCGATGTCGTAGTTGGTGGGGAAGTTCCAGCGGTAGCCGTCGGGCTCGTGGGTGATCTTGCCGAGCGAGACGGTGTGCCAGCCATTGCGGCGGAGCAGGTCGACCCAGCTTTCGGGCTGGGCCGGGAGGCTCGTGGGCATGGCGTTGAAGGCACCGTTGTCGTCTGAGGCGGCGGTTGGCCGCAGGCCGGTCATCAGCGCATAGCGCGAGGCACCGCAGGTGGGCACGGCGACGTAGTGGTTGCGGAACAGGCGGCCTTGGTTGGCAAGCGTGTCGATGTGCGGCGTGACCATGTGGTTTTCACCGTAGCAGCCAAGCTCCGGCCGCAGGTCATCGACCGCGATGAAGAGCACGTTCGGCGGCTCGGCGTGCAGCATGGCGACGAGCGCGACCAGCAGTGGTGGCAGGAGTTTCATGGCGCGGCCTCGAAGAGTTCGAATCCGTTCAGTAGTAGGAAGTTCTCGCTTCCGTTAGATTTGGTGGATCGCAATTCGACGACCAGCGGCGAGGATCCATCGTGGGTGAAGGGAAAGATCAGTGTGGGCACCTGTGAGTCGTTGATGAAGGTGGTGTTCAGCCCGGCGGATCCGAGCGCGGTGGGCTGGACGCTGCCCCGCATCACGCCGCCGGTGCGGGCCTCGATGGTGTTGGGCGTGGTGGTCGTCAGGCCTTGGGCAAAGCCGAGGGCGCTGCCAGTGAAGGGGTCGAGGTGGTAGGAGCGAAAGACGTAGTCGCCGGCGGGCAGGCCGGTGATTTCGAGATTGATCGCGCCCTCGCGGGTGGCGATGAAGTCCGCCACCAGAAAGGAGAGAGAGGTGTCGCCGCCCGGAATCGCGCGCGATGCATCGCCATTGGCGCCACGGAACTCGAAGTCGACCGCACCGGGCTGTGAAATGGTGACCTGTCTTGGGCCGATGGTTTTGACATACGAAGCCGCATTGCCGTTCTGGGTCGTGGATCCCGAAACAACCCGGAATTGCGACTGGCTCGGTGAACCCAGGGCGTCGTCGCGGTTAAACTCCACCCCGAAGAGACGCAGGCCTTCGTCCGGTGGGTCCCCTCCGCCGGGATTGGCCGGCCCGTAGCCGACTCCGTCATACCAGGTCCGGGTCGCGCTGCCGCCGCCCACAAGGTTGTCCACGTGGAGTTCGATCGCGTTTCCTCCCGCGACGGACGCCTGTCCGACCTTGACGCCGTAGAGGGTCCGGACGTCCTCGGTGACCATTGGAGGGTTGTTGAATGTCAGGGTGCTGGCCGCTACGGCAGCGGATGAGTCTCCGGGGCCGTCAAAGCTGTAGGTGGTGAGAGAGCCCGGGGTGAGCCCCGCGGAGATCGTCCATTGGTTGCTGTCTGGACCGTCCCAGAAGAAGACCCAGACGTCGTAGCTGCCATCCGAAAGCCCGCTGATCCGGGTGGTCAGTTCGGGCATCGTGTTTCCTGAGTGGAGGGCCTGGAAAACGGTGCCGCCGTTCCCATAGGGCCGCTTCTTCCATTGGTCGTCGTCGGCCGTGGATGTCGTGTCCGGATTGAGCCATGAGAAGTCGGCCGGCGATCCGCCGGTGGCGAAGGTGTTGCCCGAGGAACCCTCCACCGCGTCGAGGTAGGTGATGTCTCCGTGGACCATGCTGGCTCCGAACGCGGCGGTCCACAGTGCTGACAGCATGGGGTTCACGGCACGCTCTGGGCGCGGACGAAGTCGGCGGGATTTCCCGTCAGGGCCATCCGGACCGTGGCGAGGCCGTTGCCGTCCGTGGTCACCACGCTGTCATTCGTGCCGCCGATCATGCCGGGATCGCCTGGATCGTCTTGGGTCAGGTTCTCGACCAAGATGCCGGGAGTGAAGTCGAGCGTCGTGGACGAGCGGAACTCGAAGTCGGTGTTGGCGGCACCCATCAGGGTCAGTTCCCAGACGCCGCCTTCCACTGCGGAGAACGAGGTGATCACCGGGGACGAACCTGCCGCGGCGGCGGCCGGAGCGTAGCCGACCCCGTCATACCACGCGCGGGTCGTGCTGGAGTTGCCGTCGAGATTCATGTCGACATGGACCGCGACGGGGGAGCCACCGCTGACCGTGGCCTGCCCGACCTTGATGCCGAACAGACTGCGCAGTCCGCCGCCGGCCCGGACCGTGACCGGACCCGTAAAGGGAAGGTTTGCAGCATTCGTGACGTTCTCCGTGGTCGCATCGATGACTTCCGGCTCGAACGGAGAACTGTAGGTTGTGAGAGCACCCGAGGTGAGGCCCGCTGACAACACCCAGTTCTGCGTGTCGCTGTCCACCTGATCCCAATAAAAGACGTAAATGTCATAGGTGCCGTCGGCGAGGCCGGTGATCTCCGTGGTGAGTTCGGGAATCAAGTCGGGCGAGCCATTGGGCATTCCTTGGAAGAGGGTGTCGCCGTTGCCTTCAACGGTAGTCCGCTTGCTCCATTGGTCGTCGTCGGTCGCGGAGACGTCCACCACCATCCACGAGGTGTCCTCGAGAGTGCTGCCGGTGGCGAAGGTGTTTCCACCAGAGCCCTCCGCCGCATCGACGTAGGTGATCAGTGGCACGTTGATTTCGACCTCGGCCTCGTCGAGCGCCATGTCGAGATTGTAGCGGATGAGTTGGCTGCCCACGGTTTCATCGGGATTCACATCGAGATTGAAGCGGAAGAAGGCCTCCGCCCGGTCTGGCAGGTTGTCGCCACCGTAGAAGCTCTGGAAAAGGGTCAGGGCATCGCCGGTCAAGACGAGGGTCCAGTCCTCGGTGTCATCGTCGAAGGTGTTCTGCGAAGTGCCGCTGACCTCCACGCGGGTCGCGCCGACGAAGGGAACGGTGGGGGTGCCGTCCTCGGGACCGTGATGGAAGTAAGTGGTGCCGCTGCCATCGGGATCGGTGGTATCGAGCAGATAGGCGTGGAGGTTGGGGAGCCCGGAGCCGGGGAGGTCCTGGGCACCGGTGATTTCGAATGAGAGGATCACCGTTTCCACGGTGGCACCGGTCGGCAGCGGGGGCAGGGTGAAACCGAGGACGACGTTGGTGTCGATGCGCGAACTGGTGGCGGTGGAGCCACTGATGCCGACCACCCCGGCCGTGTTGTCGGGATAGTAGCCCACCCCGGGTCCGTTGATCTGTTGTTCGCCGAGGATGCGATCCACCGAGCCGACCGCGGCCGTTTCACCGAACAGGTGTACGGGGGTGATGAAGACGATGGCTGCGAGCGGGCAGAGGGCAGGATGGAAGGGGCGGATGGTATTCATGGCGGGCATCGGCTTTAAGGATTGGATTGGAGCACCTTGAGTCTGAAGAAGAGGTGGTCGGGGTTCATCGGTCCGGAGATCGTGGCTATCACGGTGGTGGTGCCAGGGGCGGGTGAATGGGTTTGGGACGAAAAGGTCACGCGGGTCCCTGCGGCGTTCGTTTCCCCGTGGTCGAGGAAGGTGGAAAGGTTGTCCGACCACTGGTAGGTCACCACGAGGTCTTCTGCCGGAGCTTCGGACTGGGGATGGGTGAAGGTGCCGCTTTGCGGATTCAACGAAACTGGATTGAGGCCGGCGGCGTCGGCCACGACGGGATCGGTGCCGAAAAAGTTTTCCAGTCCGTTGGCCCTGCCGTCTCCATCCGGATCATCATCAAAACCGGGCTCGTTGCCCGCATCGTAGCCTGAGATCCAGTTTCGGAAGGTGTTGGCGCGGGCATATCCGACCCCGTCGAACCATGCACGGGTGGTGGTCGAGCTGCCGTTCAACAACAGGTCGATGCGGACGTCCACCGCCGATCCTCCACTCACGGTGCCCCGGCCCAGATGAATGCCGAAGAGCTTGCGCAGGCCGCCTCCCGCCACCACCGCCGGGGCGGGATCCGCGAAGCTCAGGTCGGCCGCGTGGTTCACCCCGGTGGCGGTGGCACCCGCGACCGCGGGTTCGCCCGGAGAGCTGTAGGCCGTCATCACCCCGGAGGTGAGGCCGGCGGAAAGGACCCAGTTCTGGGTGTCGCTATCGATCTGGTCCCAGTAGAAGGCGTAGAGCTCGTAGTCGCCGTCGGCCAGGCCGCTGAGGCGGGTGGTGAGTTCCGGGATCAAGTCGGGCGAGCCATTGGGCATGGCTTGGAACAATGTGCCGCCATTGCCTTCGACCGTGGTCCGCTTGCTCCATTGGTCGTCGTCGGTCGACGAGACGTCCACGACCATCCACGAGGTGTCCGCGGGCGTGCCTCCGGTCACGAAAGTGTTCCCGCCGGAACCTTCCGCCGCATCGACATAGGTGATCAGGCCAATGGGGCCGGCAGGTGGTGGCTCGACAGGGTCGCTGAGAACTCGTCCGCGGGTGACGCCGATGCCGGAATAGCTCCCCTGGCTCGCATTCAGGATGCCGGTCATCAGGAAGGCGACGCTGTTGTAATCGTAATCGGCGAGAGCTTGGTTGAGCAGGTTCTGTTCCGAGGAAAACGATCCGTCGTCTGCGAAGTCCGCCGTGATGTCGAGGGCGTCGCCGTTGCGCGCGATCATGAGGGTGAACTCCATCGGCGTGTTGGCGGCCACCTGAACTTCGGCCGCGGGCATCGGGCCGAGTTCGATGGCGGTCACCGACTCGAAAGGGCTGCTTGCACCCGTGCCGTCGCCGGCCGCGATCTTCGCCGCCGAGGTGGACGGTGTCTCGGCCCAGATGCCGGCGTAGCCGCTGCCGTCGCCCGCGGTCACCGGATCGTCGCTATCGAAGAGGCCGATCCGGAAGTGACCGGCGGGGATCGGCACGTCGAAGGTCACCGAGCCGGCAAGCCGGATGAAGTCGCCGTCGGCGAGCGCGACCGGATCGATGTTGGCGGCGATGCTGTCGGTGTTGCCGTCGGTGGTCACGGGCGAGGAGGTGGCCTCGCTGCCCCCCGAGAAGTCGGCGTCGCCGAAGATCGTCACCCAGCCGGTCACCGGATCAGGGGCGGCATGGGGGTCGGGAAGGTAACCCAGCGAGACGAGGAACCCGTCGGTGCGGAAGACGGTGGCCTGGTAGCCATACCATGGTCCGCTGCCGTCGTCGGGCACCTCGTAATTGAAGAAGCCGTGCGGCTGGCCCTGATAAAGGTGCAGGTCCGAACGGATGCCCTCGGCCTCCATCAGGGCCTGAAAACTCTCCGCCGTGGCGACCGGGATCAGGTTGTCGCTGGTGCCGAGGAAGACCACGGTCGGCGGGGTGGTGGAATCGATGTTGTGCAGTGGGGAAATATCCTCCCAGTAGGCCTGCACGGTGCTGTAACCGTAGCCGTCCACACTGTTGTCGTAGACCGGGTTGAAGAGGACCATCGCGTTGGGCTTCGAGCTGACCGCGAGATTCTCGCCGGGCTCCTCATAGGCGGTGAGGGTGCCGGTGGCCGCGGCCACGTGCCCCCCAGCCGAGCCGCCACCGGCCGCGATCCGGTTGGGATCGATGCCGAGTGAGGCGGCGTTTTCGCGGAGGTAGCGGACCGCCGACTTGCCGTCCTTGACGCACTCCTGGGGCGTCGTGCCGTGGACGTTCTTGACCCGGTATTCCGCCGAGATGGCGACCATGCCGCGGGACGCGAGGTATTCGCAATGGGGATGGAACTGGGTGGGCGAACCGTCGACCCAGCCGCCGCCGAAGAAGAACACGATGACCGGGCGGCTGTCGGAGGCCTGGTGACCCTCCGGCGTGAAGACGTGCAGGTTCAGCGTGACCGCTCCACCGGTGCTGTTGACGGTTTGCTTGTAAGGAATGGTTTGGTCCGGCGTGAAACCGGGCACGTCGTAGGCGCGGGCCGCTGGTGCCGCCAACACGAGCAAGCAGGGGATCAGCGATCGCGCTTTTCTGATGCTCATGGGCTTCGGAGTGGGTGGGTTTGCAGGCAAAACGCGAAACGCACCACCCTCGAAGATGGGACGGAGGCATGGATCTTGTGACCGGAACAAGGCCTCGGGCGCGCGGAGAATCAGGCACGCCGACGGCGGAGCAGGGCGAGCAAGCCGAGACTACCGAGTAGCGCGATGGAGGGCTCGGGCACGAGTTCGTAGCCGACGCCGTCGTACCAAGTCCGCGATTCAGAACTATTCGTTTCGATCAATTGTTGGATGTATACATCGGCCGTGGTGCTGCCGGAAACCTGGCCGAGGTTGACGCCGAAGAGGCGACGCTCGCTCACAAGGCCCAAGTTCTCCGTGAACACGGGATCTACAACGAAATCAAGTGAGGATGCCTCCAACACGCCAATGGAGGTGACGGTTCCCGACCCATTTGTGCCCACCACAGGGGTCGCTGAATTGTGTGTGCCAAGAGGCTGCACTTGACTCCAATAGGTCGTGTCAACGGTGGCGGTGAGGCTGGCTCCGATCGACCAGTTCTGAATGGGCGTTGCGTCGTCTCCGGTGTTGTCGACGAAAAAGACCCAGACATTGTAGGTCTCTCCGGAGTCGAGGCCGGTAATGGTGGTTTTCAGTTTGGGCAAACCGCCAACCGATCCATTATTGGTGGCCGTCAGGGCCTCATAAACGGTACTGTTTGTTGCAAAACCTCGTTCCGTCCACAAGGTATCGCTTCCGCTGGTAGTCCCATACCAGTCGGTGGCGCTACCACCACTTGCATTGACCGTATTGCCCCCGGCGCCACCTGCCGCATCGACGTAGGTGATCGCGGCGTGGGCGGAGCTGGCGGAAAGGGCGGCGAGGAGGGCAAGGATTGCGGATCTCATGGACTTCTTGATGGAATGATTTCACAGACAGGAACGGCCCCGTGCTATGGGTGAATGTCCCGCGGGCCGGCCTTGGTAATTCAGAATCTGAAAAAATTCACACCGGCCCGGGAAAGGCCGCTTGGCGAGGCGCGGTCGGCGAAAAATCAGGATTTCCGCTCGGTTCTTGAATTAGTGGCTTACTTTCCGGAGTTGAGGGACATTCACCCACGCAGGCATGGAGGAAAGTGACAACTTGGAGGAAGGCGACAACTCGGACGAGACCCTGGTCCAACTGGTGGCGACGCACCAGTCGGCGCTGCGTGGCTTCGTCATGGCGATGATGCCGGGAAGTGCCGACGTCGATGACGTGGTCCAGGAGGTGAATGCCCTGGTGTGGCGCAAGCGGCGTGAATTCGAGATTGGGACCAATTTCAATGCCTGGATGCTGACCGTGGCGAAATTCCATGTGCTGAACGCGTGGCGGCGGCAGCGCAACCGGCGGGAGTCGGCATTTCCGGAGGACGTGCTGGCGAAGCTGGTCGACCAGGCGATCGAGTCCTCCACCGCTGCGCCTCCCAGTCGGCACAAGATCCTGTGGGAGTGTCTTGAGCGCCTGCGACCGACCGACCGGGCGTTGATCCTGCGGCGATACTTCGACGATTCAAGCATCAAGCAGCTCGCGGCCGAGGCGGGGCGCGGTGTTGATAGCGTGAAAATGTCGCTCTACCGAATCCGTAACGTACTCGCGACTTGCGTGCGTCGGCGCATCCTCCAGCAAAGATCCCTGTCATGAATGATCGGAACGACAAGGTGATCGACAAGACGTCCCTCTGGAAGGACCTGGCCGAACTGGAGGAGGGGACGCTGGATCCAGCCCGCTCCGAAGCGCTCTCTCGGTTGCTCGATGATTCTCCCGTGGCCCGGCAGCTCTACCTTGAATATTTTGAGGATTCGGCGGTTTTGCGTGAAATCGCCCGGACCCTCGACGAGCGGGGCCGGATGCCCGTGGTGGGCGATGCGCTGGCTTCGAGAAGGGCTTTGCGCCGCTCGGTGATGTCGGCGGCCGCTGTGGTGGTCTTGCTGGGAGTCATCTCTGCGGTGATCAAGATCACCGTGCCCGAGGTGCCGGTCGTGTCCTCGGCCGCGGTGGAAGGCACGAAGTGGTCTATTGACGGCAAGCCCCGTGAGTCGGATGAGGAAGAGTTGTCCTTGCGACCCGGAACGACGGTGCGTGTCGAGTCGGGGGCGGTCCGCCTGAAGCAGGACTCGGGCAGCGCTCTGGTTATCCAAGGCCCCGCCGAGGTCTCATTTCCCGAGTTGGGGCGTCCTGAACTCCGCTCGGGTTGGCTCTGGATCGACGCGACAGGGGACGATGAGGGTTTCGTGGTGAGCACCCGGGATTTTGTGGTCCGGGACATCGGCACCCGGTTCGGAGTGCGGGTGCCCCGCCGCGGCCCGATGGAGGTGCATCTGATCGAGGGTAGGGTTCAGGTTGAGCCCAAGGCCGGCTCGTCTATGGTCAGCGATCTCTCAGTTGCCGGCACGGCTGAGGCCTTCGCCAATGGAGGGAGACGATCTGCCGTGCCCCTGGCTGCCGATCCGTTCCCGGGTCTTTCCGAATTGCTGGCTGGCGGAAGCGGTTACCGGACGACCCTGCTAGGCCAGTCGCCGGCGGGCTACTGGACTCTGGATGAACCATCGGGCATGGAACTCGGCAACGAGGTGGCCGATGGATCGATCGGTTTCCATGGGGTGGCGGTTGAGGGTGGGGTTGCGGGAGTCGGCGCGCGCGGAGCGCTTGCCGGTTTCCCGGCGGGTAACCGGGCACTCTACCTCGATGGCTCGCCTGATCAATCCGTGGTGGCCGGCATCGATGGCCCCGGAGGCGTGCGCCGTCGTGAGGGAGCGGTGAGTTTCTGGATCCGGCGCGTGCCGGGGGCCGAGAGACGTGACGAGATTCTCTGGTTGGCCGGCGACACCTCGCGCGACGTGAATGTTCCGGACCGCGCGATGATCCATACCCGGCTCAGCCGCACCGGCCACCTTGAGTTCGTGGTCGACGACGATGGGACCTCGACGCAGGTGGCGTCCTCACGCGATATCGCCGATGGCCAGTGGCACCACGTGGTCGCAAGTTGGGGGCCTTCGGCGGTCGATCTCTATGTCGATGGCCACCGTACAGCATCGGCAGCGCGAGCCGGCACGGTGGAGGAGGGAAGCTTTTCCGGGAGGTATGTCCGCTTCGGCAAGCCCAGTCGGAATCTGTATGACGACTACCACTCCTTCACCGGTTGGGTCGATGAGATCGCTATGTGGAACCGCCCGTTGACTGCCGATGAGGTGGCCGTGCAATATCAGGCGGCAAAGGGGATGGCGGATCAGCCTTGAGGCAAGGGAGCCAACTCAGCCCGCGAGTTTGGAAGGCGCTTGTTAAAACAGTAGCCGATGGGGCTCAGTATCGAAAGGCCAGGTGACCCACCCGTGTCGGTGGTTCGTAACCGATTGACCCAAGGAACTGCTGATTTCCTGTGCTTCGAGCAACCTTTGTCAGTCTCCGACAATCCACGTCAATTTGAAGTGCCATCTCGAACGGTTGGGTGATTGAGAAGAACAGGACGTCTGACCGAATTGCACCAGCTTGAGCACGTGTTCGGTTGTGGACGGAGTTGAGGGGAGCTCGTCGAAGGTCTGAAGGTCCAAGGTCAAAAGTCTCCTTGTCCAAGCGTTCACAGACTTGCGACCCGCATCGGAGGCTCGGACTTTTGACTTTCAAACCTTCGACCGACCAACCTCCCTAAGCTGATGTCATTTACGCCTGACCGGACCTACCGCACCTTGTAGCCGCTGAGGTCGAGCTGGAAGCGATCGTCGGGAATCGGGAGGTTGAACTTCGTGTTCGAAAAGATGGTCTTGATCCGAGACTTGTCATCGAGGCGGATCTCCAGTGCGCGGAGCTCGTTCCTGCCGGGGTCGATGTCGAAATAGACCCAGCCGACCTTGGAGCGCATCTTGCGCGGCTTGGGGCGGGTGGTGAGCTGGTAGATGCCGTTGACGACGCGGGATTCGACGGGCTCGAAGACCTCGAGGAATCCATCGAGACCGCCCTGCATCGACTCCCC
>JAKZES010000097.1 GCA_022548915.1 Verrucomicrobiaceae bacterium E54 | reverse complement strand
CAATTCTATCATCGGGAGTTAATACGCAGCCGCAATGATGACTATATCTGCCACACTCAAGAAATCCGAAATAATGATGCCGAGAAGTATACAATTGGGATGACTAGGGGAATGCGTCCAAACCAATTCTACCCCATCAAAAGGTCGGCGGATTCGGTTGAGTATCTACCTCCAGAAACAAGAGTTTGGAGATTCGAACCCGGCACGATGCAACGTCAGATAGACGAAGGAAACATCATATGGCCTGAGGACAACCCTTCCGGGAACATGAGTCGCCCACGTTTCAAAACTCGATTTCAGGCTGACGATTCTCATTCTACTTCAAACCCAGTGTCTACGTGGGTCGAGCCTGTCGGCCCTAAGAAACCCAGTGAACGCCGCACAAGGTTTTTTTCCGCATTGAATCAATCAGCCACCAAAGAAGTTCGAGAGCTATTCGGCGCGCAGGTCTTTGATTATCCAAAGCCTGTAATTTTGATCGAAAGCCTTATCGAGGTTGGTTCCAGACCTGGCGACTTGATTGCAGACTTCTTTGCCGGTAGTGGATCCACTGCTCATGCCAGCTTCAGCTCGGGGGGGAGAAGGTTTCTGAGCATCCAGCTACCCGAACCCGTTAGCATCACCGGTTACAAGACGATTGCCGACCTTTGCAAGGAGCGCATTCGTCGCGCCGGGGCAAAAATCCGCGCCGAGCTGGAATCGAAGAGCGCCGAGCAAGCGGATCAACTCGACCTCGATCCACCATCCACCATCCACCATCCATCATCCCCCGATCTCGGCTTCCGCGTCTTCAAGCTCGCGCCGTCGAACTTCAAGCGCTGGGACGGCGAGGCGGCGGCCGAGTCGGAGAACGCCATCCAGCAGCAACTCGAGGCCCACCTCGACCACCTCGCCAGCCACGCAACGGAGGAGTCCATCCTCTTCGAGATCCTGCTCAAGGCCGGCTTCGAGTTGACCTGCCCGGTCGAGAAGCTCGAACTCGCCGGCCATCCGGTCTATTCGGTCGAGGATGGGTCGCTTCTCCTCTGCCTCGCCGACCGCATCGGCCCCGAAATCATTGACGCCGTGGCCGAGCGCCATCCGCTCCAGTTCCTCTGTCTCGACAAGGCCCTCCACGGCGACGACGCCCTCAAGGTCAACGCCCTCGAAACCTTCCGCGCCCTGCAGCCCGAAATCCAGTTCCGCACCGTCTGAGGCAATGGACGACGATCTCCCTCCACCGGCCGGTGAATTCCTCCTCTATGCCACCGAGGACGGCCGGACCCGGGTGGAGTGCCGCTTCGAGGCCGAGACGCTGTGGCTCAGCCAGAAGCTGATGGCGGAGCTTTTTGAGACGACCCCCCAGAACATCACGCTCCACCTCAAGGCTCTCTACGAGGACGGTGAGATCGACGAGGAGGCAACCTGTAAGGAATACTTACAAGTTCGGGTGGAGGGGGAGCGCTCCGTCCGCCGGTCGGTGCGCCACTACAATCTCGATGCCATCCTCGCCGTCGGCTACCGGGTCCGCTCGGTCCGCGGGACGCAGTTCCGCCGCTGGGCCACCGAGCGGCTCCGAGAGTATCTGGTGAAGGGTTTCACCATGGACGACGAGCGACTCCGGAACCCGCCCGTCGCCGGTTCCGGCATCCCGGACTACTTCGACGACTTGCTGGAGCGGATCCGCGACATCCGCGCGAGCGAGCGCCGGATGTATCTGCGGGTGCGTGAGATTTTCGCCATGGCGGGCGACTACGAGCCTTCATCCAAGGAGACGACCAAGTTTTTCCAGACCATCCAAAACAAGCTGCATTTCGCCGCTACCGGACTCACCGCCGCAGAGCTGATCGACCAACGGGCGGACGCCACAAAGGCGAACATGGGGTTGACGAGTTGGAAGGGCGGCGTGGTCCGCAAGGGGGATGTGACCGTGGCGAAGAACTACCTGAAGGACGGCGAGATCGATGAACTCAACCGCATCGTTGTGATGTGGCTCGACTTCGCCGAGGACCAGGCGAAGCGACGGCGGCAGATCTTCCTCAAGGACTGGCGGACGAAGCTCGACGACTTCCTTCGCTTCAATGACCGTGAAGTGCTGGAGAACCCCGGATCCGTATCCAAGGAGGAGGCGGACGCTCACGCGGCGACGGAATACGAGGCCTTCGTCGTGCGGCGGCGGGCGCTGCTGGAAGCCGAAGGCGCGAAGGAGAATCTCAAGCGGCTGGAAGAGATCGCCGGGGAGATCCCGGCAAAACCGACCGAAAGGAAGAAACGGAAGGAACCATGAAATTCCAATTCGACGCCCACCTGCCGCACCAGACCACCGCCATCGACGCAGTGCTCGGCCTTTTCGAGGGCAGCGAGGCCGCCGATTCGCGGGACGTGGCGACGGCCTTCCAGACCTTCGACACCGAACTTTTCCGCGGGACCGTCCAGACGCCGATGGGCGTCGGCAACGCCGTCCTCGCCCGCGACGGTCTGCTGCAGCGAATCCGGGCCGTGCAGGAGCGCAACGGCATCGAACCCTCGCCCTCGCTGGGCATCCGCTACGCGGACTCAGACGGGTCGGACTGCCCGCATTTCTCCATCGAAATGGAGACCGGCACCGGCAAGACCTACGTCTATCTGCGGACCCTCTTCGAGCTGCACCGGCACCATGGCTTCGCCAAGTTCATCATCGTCGTGCCCTCCGTGGCGATCCGTGAGGGCACGCTCAAGACCCTGGAGATGACCCGCGAGCACTTCCGTTCGCTCTACGACCAGGTGCCCTACGATTTCTTCGTCTATGACTCGAAGAAACTGGGCAAGATCCGGCAGTTCGCCTCGAGCAACCAGCTCCAGATCATGGTGATCAACATCGACGCCTTCCGCGGCAAGAAGGATTCGAGGATCTTCAACGACCGCCGCGACCAGCTCTCCGGGCACAAACCCTCCGAGTTCGTCGCCAGCGCGAACCCCATCGTGATCATCGATGAGCCGCAGTCGGTGGACAACACCCCGGCGTCCCAGAAGGCGATCCTCTCCCTCAATCCGCTCTGCACGCTGCGCTACTCCGCGACGCACCGGAATCCGTATCACCTGCTCTACCGCCTCGACCCGGTGCAGGCCTACGACCGGCACCTGGTCAAAGGCATCGACGTTTCCTCATCCTACACGACCGGGACCACCTCGCAGGCCGATCCTTTCCTCAAGGTCGAGAAGGTCGACCTGCGCGAAGGCGGCGGGTCGATCCGCGCCAAGGTCCGTCTCCTCAAGGCGGGATCCTCGAAGACCTCGCTGGTTACGATCAAGAAGGGCGACAACCTGCAATCCAAGGCTGGCGGCAACGAGGCCTACAGCGGGAACTGGATTGTCCGCGAAATCAATGCGGCGCCGGGCAGCGAGTACATCGAGTTCGCCAACAGCCGGGCGGTCGCGCTCGACGATGAGCTGGGCGGTTCGAATGACGAGATCCTGCGCGAGCAGATCCGCGAGACGGTGAAAGTGCATGCCGAGCGGCTCAACCAGCTCGCGCCGAAGGGCATCAAGGTGCTTTCGCTGTTCTTCATCGACAAGGTGGCGAACTACCGGGAGCGCACCAGCGACGGAACCCCGCTCAAGGGCCGTTTTGCCGAATGGCTCGAAGAGACCTATCGCGAGATTGCCGCCCACCCGGTGCTCGGCAAGCACCTCAATCACCCCGCCGAAACCGTTCACGACGGATACTTCTCCGGCGACAAAAGCGGCTGGAAGGACACCAGTGGCACGACCAAGGCGGACACCGATACCTATGAGCTGATCATGAAGGACAAGGAGCGCCTGCTTTCCCCCGCGGAACCGCGCCAGTTTATCTTCAGCCATTCGGCCCTCAAGGAAGGCTGGGACAATCCGAACGTCTTCCAAATCTGCACGCTGCGCGAAATGGGCACGGACACTGAGCGGCGGCAGACGTTGGGCCGCGGCCTGCGCCTCGCCCGCGATGCCGAGGGGGCGGTGATCCATGATCCGCAGGTCAACCGCCTGACCGTTGTCTGCAACGAACGCTTCGAGGACTACGCGAAGGCACTGCAGAGCGACATCGCAGACGCTTCGGGCATCGAGTTCGGCAAGGTCAAGCCCGACGCCTTCCGGGAACTCGTCCGGCCGGGCGAAAGCGATCCCATCGGGAAGGACGCTTCCCGCAAACTCTGGGACGAACTCAAGAGCCGCGAATACCTCACCGTCAAGGGCGAGGTCACCGACAGGTTCACTCCAGATCAGGAGGGTTTTGTCTTGGATACCAGCGACGAATTCCGCGACCTCCGTCCACAGGTCATCGACCTCATCCGCCACATGTCGTTCACCTCGCGGATCCGCAATCGCCGCGAGCGGCGCCGGATCAGGCTCAACAAGGCGGTCCAGCTGACTCCCGAGTTCGAGGAACTCTGGCGTCGCATCAGTCAGCGCACCAAGTATGCCGTGGAATTCTCCACCGACGCGTTGATCGCCTCGGCGGTCGAGGAGATGAGAAAAATCCCCGACATTCCCGAAATCACGATCGCGACCTCGAAGACGCAGGTTGAACTGACTGAGGGAGGCGTGCGCGGCACCACCGTCCGCGAGAGCACTGCCAAGACCCTCACGAACACCCGGCTGCCCGACATCCTTGGGCACCTCCAGAGCGAAACGCGGCTCACCCGGGCGACCCTGGCGAGGATCCTCATCGACTCCGACCGGCTGGCCGACTTCCTCAAGAACCCATCGGTCTTCTCGACCTGGGCCACCAAGGCCGTCAACAAGGCGCTCAGCGCCATCGTTGATGACGGGGTCACTTACCACCGCGTGAATGGCCTCGCCTACGAACAGAGGCTTTTCGACGAAGACGACAGCGAGGAAATCACCGCCTACGCATCCCGCCTCTACGAGGTGCAGAACAAATCCAAGGCCCTCTACGACGTCATCGAATGGGAATCGGAGATCGAGAAGGACTTCGCCAAGGCACTTGATGCCCGGGAAGAAGTGAAGCTCTTCTTCAAGCTGCCCCGCTGGTTCAAGATCCCGACTCCGGTCGGCCCCTACAACCCTGACTGGGCGATCGTCACCGGCGACGAGAACAAGGTTTACCTCGTCCGGGAGACGAAGAGCACATCCGACCCCAACGCCCGCCGGGACCGCGAGAACCAGAAGATCAAGTTCGGCAAGCGCCACTTCGAGGCCCTGAGTGCCGTCGAGGCCGATGCCGTCGATTTCAGGGACTGCGTGACCCTCCGTGAGGCGCTCGCCAGCCTCGAACGCGCCTGAATCACGCGGCTCGCCTTCCCCCTTGCCCAATCGGGTGGCACCACCCAGATTCCCGCCCATGAGCGACGCCTCCACCACCACGAGGTCCGTGTGCATCGCGGGCACCGGCAGCTACGTGCCCGAGCAGGTTCTCACCAACGCCGACCTCGAGAAGCGGGTCGCGACCACCGACGAATGGATCGTCACCCGCACCGGCATTCGCGAGCGACGCATCGCCGCCGAGGACGAGTTCACCTCGCACCTCGCCACCAATGCGGCCAACAAGGCCCTCGAGCAGGCCGAGCTCGACCCCAAGGACCTGCAGCTCATCATCGTCGCGACCATCACGCCCGACACGCTGACGCCTTCGACCGCCTGCTACGTCCAGCAGAACCTCGGGGCCTTCGGCTCGGTCGCCTTCGACATCTCGGCGGCCTGCTCCGGCTTTCTCTATGCGATGAAGATCGCCAAGCGCCTGATCTCCGACGGCGCCTTCGACAACGCACTCATCATCGGCGCGGAGAAACTCTCGTCCTTCGTCAACTGGGACGACCGCTCCACCTGCGTGCTTTTCGGCGACGGCGCCGGCGCCGCGGTGCTCAAGCTTCGCGAGGACGACGACGATGGCGAGATCCTCGCCACCGAAATGGGCACCGACGGCCGCCAGACCCGCCTGCTCAACATCCCCGGCGGCGGTTCCGCCTGTCCGATCACCAGCGAGAACGCCGACCAGCACCTCAACACCCTCGCCATGCTCGGCAAGGAGGTCTTCAAGCACGCGGTCCTGCGCATGAAGCAGTCGGCCGAACTGGTCATCGAGCGCTCCGACCTCAAGCCCGCGGACATCGACCTCGTCGTCCCCCACCAGGCCAACCTCCGGATCATCGATGCGATCGCCGAGCGACTCGACGTTCCCTACGATCGCGTCTTCACCAACCTGCAGAAATACGGCAACACCTCCGCCGCCGCCGTGGCCATCGCCCTCGACGAGGCCCACCGCTCGGGACGCATCCCGAAGGGGGGACACGTCGTGATGGTCGCCTTCGGGGCCGGCCTCACCTGGGCCGCCGCCGCCATCAAGTGGTAGGCAAGACAGAAGACCGGGAGAAGGAAGACGCAAGACTCCCGCTTCCAGCCCGCATCGCCCTGTGCCTCCAGTCTTCAGTCTTCTGTCTTCCCGTCTTCTGTCTCCATGAAGTACCGCACGTCCCCCGCCGACCTTGAAGGCATGCCGCCCGGCGTGCCGCACATCATCGGCAACGAAGCCGCCGAGCGCTTCTCCTTCTACGGGATGAAGGCGGTGCTGGCGGTCTACATGGCGCAGTACCTGCACCTGATGGACGGCACTCCGGGCACGCCCATGTCCGAGGCCTCGGCCACCGCGAAGGTCCACCTCTTCAACACGGCGGTGTATTTCACCCCCCTGCTCGGCGCCCTCCTCAGCGACCTGTTCGTCGGAAAGTATCGCACGATCATCTGGCTCTCGGTGGTCTACTGCATGGGCCACGGGGCCCTCGCCCTGATGGGCACCACCGGCTCGGCCTCGGTCTGGCTCATCCTCGGACTCGCCCTGATTTCCCTCGGGTCCGGAGGCATCAAGCCGTGCGTTTCCGCCCATGTGGGGGACCAGTTCGGCGCCAGGAACAGCCACCTGCTTCCGCGCGTCTTCAACTGGTTCTACTTTTCGATCAACATCGGCGCGGCCGTTTCGATGGCCCTCACACCCTGGCTCCTGGAGTGGTACGGTCCGCACTGGGCCTTCGGCGTGCCCGGTGTGCTGATGGCAATCGCCACCGTGGTGTTCTGGATGGGTCGGAAGCGCTTCATCCACGTCCCGGCCGGAGGCAGGCGGGTGATCACCGAACTGTTCGAGGGAGGCGGCCTCGTCACCCTGCTCAAGATCCTCCCGCTTTATCTCTTCGTCGCGGTCTTCTGGGCGCTGTTCGACCAGACCGGCTCGACCTGGATCTTCCAGGCCATGGACATGGATCGCGAGTTCCTCGGCATCGAGTGGCTGCCGTCCCAGGTCCAGTCGCTCAATTCGATCTTCGTCCTCACCTTCATCCCGCTCTTCACCTTCGTGCTCTACCCGGCCATCGGGCGCGTCTGGAAACTCACGGCCCTGCGGAAGATCGGACTCGGGCTCTTCATCATGGTCGGCTCGTTCAGCCTGGTCGCCCTGATCCAGCAGTGGATCGACGCCGGACAGCGTCCCTCGATTTCGTGGCAGATCATTTCCTACGCGCTGCTCACCGCAGCGGAGGTGATGGTGTCCATCGTCGCTCTCGAATTTGCCTACACCCAGGCACCGAAGACCATGAAGTCGCTCGTGATGTGCTTCTACCTCGCCGCGGTGGCCGTCGGAAACCTGCTGGTCGCCGGCATCAACCACTTCATCCAGATCCCGAACGCGCCGCTGGAGCAGGCCGAGACCGCGATCGAAGCTCTGCCGGACGATTGGCAGGACTCGCCGCGCAACGTGGTCCTCCCCGGACACGACGGGAAAACCGGCACCGACGATGATTTCATCGCCCGCTACGAAGAAGGTCGACTCACGCGCATCGAGATTCCCTCGCTCGAACCCTTCGCCGCCGTCGCCACCCGCCTGCGCCAGGATGCCATCGAGACGGGACGCCCGCCGACACCCGATGAGTTCGGCGACCCCGGCAAGGACCCATGGGGCAACCCCGTGCGCTACGAAATCCTCAACTCCACCCGCCTGCGGCTGATCAGTGACGGCCCGGACCGGACGCCCGGAACCCGCTGGGACACCGGCATCCTGATCGACCTCCCGAAACCGGAAAAGAAGGAGAAGGCCGACTCGTGGACCGACCGCTTCCACCCGGAGACTCCATGGCTCGATCAGCGCAAGGCCGAACTCGGCTTCAGCGATGAAGCAAAGGAAGACGACCGTTTTCCCCACCTCACCTTCTTCTCGGGGGGCATGACCCGGATGGAGGGCGCCAGTTATTTCCGCTTCTTCGCCTACCTCATGTTCGGCACCGCGATCGCCTTCATCCCCTTCGCCCTTCTCTACAAGCCGAAGACCCAACTGCAGGACTGAATCAAGTTCAGTGTTCAGTGTTCAGTGTTCAGTGTTCAGGGTTCAGGGTTCAGGGTTTGGCATTTGGCATTTGGCATTTGGCATTTGGAACTTGGAACTTGGAACTTGGAACTTGGAACTTGGAAACATGATGCTCACCGACTCCCACTGCCATCTCGCGTCCCATCGATTCGCCGCGGACGAAACAGCCGCCGTGATTGAGCGGGCGAAGGCATCCGGAGTCACCCGCCTCATCACGCTCGCAACCTGCCTCGACGACCTTCAGGCCAATCTCAAGCTTGCCGCCTCACACCCGGAAGTCAGCGCCTGCCTGGGAATCCATCCATGCGACGTCCACTCGGCTCCCGACGACGCGCTCGAGCGCCTTCGGCCTGAAGTCGCCAACCCACTGGTCGCGGCGATCGGCGAGACGGGCCTCGACTACTTCCACCCGGCCCCGGACGGCTGGGACGAGCCCTCCTTCCGCAGGCGCCAGATCGATTTCCTCGAGGCACACTTCACTCTCGCCGCCGAAACCGGACTGAATGTCGTCATCCACACCCGCGACCGCAAGGGCGACGCCTCGTTCCAGGATGCGCTGGCCATCTACCGTCGCCACTCCGACCAGGTGCGCGCGGTCTTCCACTGCTTCGTCGGGCCGCTCGAAAACGCCCGTGCCGTGATCGACCTCGGTGGCCTGGTTTCCTTCGGAGGCGTCGCCACCTTCAAGAACGCCGGGGAGGTCCTCGAGGTCGCCACGGCGCTTCCTCCGGAGTCGTTCATGATCGAAACCGACTCACCCTACCTCGCGCCCCACCCCCACCGCGGCGAGCGCAACGAACCGGCCTTCGTCCGTCTGGTGGCCGAAAAAATCGCCACCTCGAAGGGCATGGCATGGTCGGAACTCGCCCGGCGGACGACCGCCACCGCGAGCGACTTCTTCAGGATCTCTGAATAAACCGCGACCTCTGCGTCGTTAGCAGGGAGAAGACCGTGGACGCGGCTTTTCATCAAAACGTCCATCTGCTAAATCCACAACCAACCCTCGCCGAACATGAGAATCATTCGCTCGCTCACCACCGTTTCCGCTCTGGCCGCCCTGGCATCGTGCAGCCCTTCCGGCTCCGAAGACTACGATACCGGATACGACACCTCCGATCCCTACGGGGTCCCCCAGCAGGGTGGCCAGGACGCCAGCCCCTACCAATCGGTGAATCCGCCGGCCGATCCCTCCTACGGCAGCGCCGCCTACGAGGAAGCCACGCCGATGCCGCCTTCCCCGCCGAGCCCGCCCGCCGCCCCGGCGGCAAGCGCCGGCTCCCATACCGTCGCCAAGGGTGACACCCTGTGGGGACTGAGCCGGCAGTATGGCGTCACGGTCGATGCGATCCGCTCCGCCAACGGGATGGCGTCGGGCGACAACAACATCCGCATCGGACAGACCCTGAACATTCCCGCTCAATGAAGTGGCCGGGGCCGATCGCCGCAGCGGTCCTCGCCACCTCACTGATCGCGTCCGCCGAACCGGAAACCGGGAGCACCCCGCTCGACGAAGCCGTCGAGACCATGCTTTCGGTCCGGGAGTCCGACGCCAGGCTGGAGGAAGCCATCGCCGATGCGCGGAAACTGGGTGCCGGCACCCAGGCCGTCATCGAGGCCCGGTTCCTCTACCACGTCGATCGCCGCGAGGACGCCCAGCTCGCCGCGATGCTTCCGGCGATGCTCGAGCAGGCGGATCGCTTCCGGATCGAGGAATCCCGGATCTTCGCCTTCGAGGAAGACTGGCTGGCCGTGGTCGAGTACGTGAAGGCCATCGCCGCCCTCGAGAAGGGAGACCGGGCGGGCTTCAAGAAGCACATCACCGAGGCCTTCTGGTTGAGCCCGCGGCAGGGTGCGGCCTTCGCGCCCCACATCGAGCGCGTCCGCCTCACCGAGGCGATGAAGCGAATCCGCGTCGACTTCGAACTCGGACTCACCGACCTCAACGGCAGGCCCGCCAGCCTCGGACAACTCCGGGGCGAATCGAAGGCCGTTCTGCTGCACTTCTTTTCCCCCTGGAGCCGCGAGTGCGAGGAGGGCCTCGACGACCTCCGCTCGGTCGCCGGCGAACTCGGGAAACACGGGATCCCGGTGATCGGGATCGTCGGCGAGGGAGGCGCCGAGGCGGTCGCCGAGACCAGCGATCTCCTCGCCACGCTCAAGGAACCCGCCCCCGGCGCCTGGCTCGTCGATCACCCGGAGAACCCCCTGGCCCGCCTCCTGAGGATCCAGTCCGCACCTACCATGATCCTCGTAGACAAGTCGGGAAGGGTCCTTTTCAACGGCCATCCATCGGACGAGCAGTTGTGGAAGGATCTGTCGGAAATCGCGCCGGGCTGCAAGCGCCCCGCACGGAGGAACGCCGGCCATTGAGGCGGGCGCGCGGCCAACTACCACAGCTGCCGTAGTCGCAAACACGGTCCGCTCGGGCACCGTGTCGGCAATATTTAGGAAAAATTAACCTTGACCCGGGACGCGTCTACCAGCTTTATGTTGGCCATTCAAAGCAGTCGCTACGCATGGCCGCCTATTCGCAACCCTCGAACCTCGAACTCCAGGCCCTCTCGGTCCTCTGGCACGATGGCCCATCTACGGTGGGCGACGTACTTGAAGCCCTGCCCGACGGCAAGGACCGCGCCTACACCACCGTGCTCTCGGTCATGCAGAGCCTCGAGCGCAAGAGCCTGGTCAAGCGCCGCCGCTCGGGGCGGGCACACGTCTACGAGGCATCGCGTTCCCAGGCGAAGATCGTCGGCGAAGCGGTCGACGACTTCCTCACCAATGCTTTTGGAGGTCGCCTCGACGAGGCGATCCTCGCACTACTCTCCGCCGGACATCTGACTCCGGAAGAGAAAACAAACATCGAACGCGAACTCAAACGACACAAAGCCATGGCTGCAAAGAAGAGAACCCGCAAGAAGGTCGCCAAGAAGGCGGCGAAGAAGGTGACCCGTAAGAAGGTTGCCAAGAAGACGGCAAGCCGCAAGCCCGCCAAGAAGGCTGTGAAGCGCAAGCCGGCGAAAAAGGCCGCCAAGAAAGCCGCCAAGAAGAAGGTGACCCGCAAGAAGGCCGCGAAGAAAAAGGCCGCCAAGCGGAAGCCGGCGAAGAAGGCTGCCAAAAAGAAGGTCGCCAAGAAAAAGGCAACCAAGAAGAAGGCCGCCAAAAAGAAGGTGACCCCTAAGAAGGCCGCCAAGAAGAAGGCGGCACGTCGCAGAAAGTAATTTCCCTTTCCAACACGGAACAGCTGCGTCACGCAAAGTGAACCGTCTGTTCGCGTTGAAGTGATGTTCCCCGGGGGTGGAGGGCCAAG
>JAKZES010000096.1 GCA_022548915.1 Verrucomicrobiaceae bacterium E54 | reverse complement strand
ACGGATTACGCAGATTTTCTGGACTCTTAAAATCTGCGTAATCCCCTTAATCTGCGGTTCCAAAAACTACCAATCTGTTGGACGGGCTACACTAGACTGCGGCGATGAATCGCCGCTTTGGCGAAGCATTTCAATGCGAGCCGGGCCATCGGCGATGAATCGCCGCACTCTAGCCTGCATTTCTCACGAGTGAGGAATGCAGGCCAAGTATTTTCAGGACACCGACACGCTCTACCTTGAGTTGAGAGACTCGCAGGTGGTGAAGACCCGTGATCTCGATCAGGACACGATACTTGATTACGACGGAAAAGGGCAGGTGGTCGGGATCACGATCGAGCATGCGAAGACACGGGTCGGCGGTCCCGGCATCGAGCTTGAGACGGTTGATGCGTCGAGGTGATCCGAGAGACCGGGGTATGGCCCCTTGTCCGCGGTCTTGAAGGGCATCAACGCAGCTTGTCGCGCCAGAAGGCGGGAAGAATCTCCGTCGGGATCTCGCGGGGAAATGAGGCCCGGATCTCGCGAAGTTCGGCTTCCGAAGGCACGTCGCCCCGCGAAAGGTCGGCGATGACCCGCCATCCGTTTTCGCCCCGTCGAAGGAAACAGGTCATTTCCATGTCACCGATCATGGAATCATCTTCGAGATATCCACCCTTGGAGTTCACGGCATGGCCCTGGAACGCGGCATGCTTCTTGAGCACCCGCAGGTCGTCGATCATCCACAGGAACTTCAAGTCCGGATCCACACGGTACTCGGAGCGGGCGTAGGTTCGCAGCGCATCACAGATCGCCTTCCGCTCGGGGGAGCCCGGTTTGGGCGTGTGGCTTGTCGAATCACCGGCCCGGCTGGGAAGGGCCAGGAACAGCGTCAACCCCAGCGTGATCAGCATCTTCATGGTGTCGGCAGCATGAGCGAAAGCACCCGCCGAGTCGAGCCCCCCGAAGCCGTCGCCGCGGGCGAGGAAGGGATTCGACCGGCGATCAGTAGAGACTGGGCATCACGTGCTCGCCGCGGGCCTGTTCTTCGAGATTGTGGTAGGCGCCGTAGAAGTTGCTGTTGGCGTCCAGCCACAAGGCGAGGCGTCGCACATCGTCGGGCGGAAGCTTCACGCCGTGGTGCCCGGCGGCGAGGAGCCTCATGAGCCTTGAGGCACGGGCACCCACGTCTCCAATTTCGGATCGCGAGCTTCCGTTGCGTTTGAGGGCGCCGTTGCCACCGTGTTTCGCCCAGCCGAACGGGGCGAGGTTGGCGTAGGATGCGGTCCATCCGTGCTTGCCGGTCCGCTTGCCGTCGAGTTCAAGGGCTTTGGGTTCGTTGGCGTGGCATTCGACGCAGTGGCGGTCGAGGACCGGTTGGACGAGGCGTGGGAACGAGAGGGGGAACGCACCGTCGGGCACTTCGTAGAGGGATGAGGGTGGGCGTTGGAGCGCCAGCAACGAAGCGCTTCGCTTCGACAGTCCGGTCCGGTTTCGCCCTTCATGGCAGCCCACGCAGGACAGCGTTTCTCCGGGGTGGACGTAGGTGGCCGAGCGCATGCTCTGGATGGCGAAGCCGCCCTCGTCGACCGCCTGCATGTAGAAGGGCACGCCGACCGGAGCTTCGCCATAGACGCTGCCGTCGGCCTCGACCGGCAGGTGGCCGACGATGCCGCGAGCGAGCGATTGGTCGCCGATGCCGATGTTCGGCTCCTTCATCGCCGGTGTGGTCTTGGGGAAGAGCTGGATCAGGCGAAGCGCGGCGATCTTCGTGTCCGGCGGCCATTCGAAACGGCTTTCGTAGACGTCGGCGACCAGCAGGTGCCCCTTCTTTCCGGGTTGCGTCCTGGTGGGAATGACCGCTGGGCGGGGCCGCGACCTGAGAGGGATCGGATCGAGGCAGGGGATCTCCGGGTCGCGGTAGAGCAACTCGCGGTTGCCGAAAGCGTCGAGCAGGTAGAGGCCGTGGTTTTTCTGCCCGCGGTCGTGGACGCAGAGGTGGTAGGTTTCGCTGAGCGGCCAGGGGGTGCCATAGACCTCCGCCTTCGGGGAGTGGCGCCCGCCGTGGGTGCGGCCGGGGACGCCGGGGGCGACTTCGGATTCGGGGAAGTGGATCTCCGGCGTGACGCGCCTGACCTGCGACATCGCGTCGTCGTCCTCGACCTCGGGGTCGATCAGGACGATGGAGCCGTAGTTCTGCCCGTGGTGGGGCGCGGCCACGGCCACGAATCGGGTCGACCCGGGGACGGCGCGAATCGCCATCTCCATCCACGGGCGTTGTTCGCGGACCTTCGGGTAGTTGCCGTGGAGCGCGCGGGGATCGCGGCCGTCGGGGTAGGTGATCCACGGGTGGTGGGCGATGTCGGAGTCGCGGTCGACGTAGTCCCAGCGGGTGTAAACGATCATGCCCTCGTGGGTGACGCTCGGGTGCCACTCGTGGGTTTCGTGAAAGCTCAACGGCCGCAGGTCGGAGCCGTCGGCATTCATGCTGTGCAGCGTGTAGGTCGGATCGGGCCGCACGCCGCAGCGCAGGAATCCACCGCGCCGCTCGGAGACGAAGCAGATGCGTCCGTCGGGCAGGTAGCAGGGATCAAAGTCGTTCCATTCGCCGTCGGTGAGCTGGGTGAGTCCGGAACCGTCGATCCGTGCCTTGAAGATGTGGTAGGTGCTCTCCGGTTTCCACAGGTCTTCCCGTGGCGTCCGGTCGGTCGGCTTGACCGGGACCTCCGCCTCGGTCCAGGCGAAGAGGATCTCGTCGCCGGCGTAGCTGAGCTCGAGACTGATGAAGGATCCGCCTTCAAGTTTGCGGCCCTTGAGCCGGCCATTGGTCACGACCGAGTGTTCCAGCAGGTTTTCGACGCGGGGATCCGGTCCGAAGGCATCGCGCAGGATGAAGACGCCGCCGCCCGGCTTCGCGTTGAAGCCGAAGTACTGGTCGACCATGTGGTCGTAGCGGGCCTTGTGGTGCTTGAGGAAGAGGATGTCGGTGAAGTCGAGCAGCGGATTGCCGAAGGCGACCCGGCGGCGCAGGGCGAGGAGCGCCGCGGGATCGTCGGGGACCGGTTCATCCAGTCCGAGGTCGTGCATCAAGGCGCGGGTCCGGCGCTGGATGACCTGCACCGGGGTTTGGTCCCCGGGATGGATCAGGGACGCCGGATGCAGGGCCTCCCGCGCGAGTCTTGCGGCGTCGGTCTTTCCCTCCCGATGGAGCCGAAGGTCTTTTGCCAGATCCTCCAACTCACCCGCCGGGCTCCCTCCGGCGAGTGCCAGGACCAGCAGAAGGAGAGTCGCCCGGCGTTGCATGGCGGTTCACTCGTTCTGCGCCTGGATGACGGTCCGGTAGTCGACGTCGATGCGGTCCTCGAGTTGCTCCTGCACGTCCTTGAAGCAGGCGAGGATGCGCTGGTAGTCGGAGTCGGCGGTGGTCTGGAAGTCGCCTTTCGCCAGTGGGATGGCGAGGAAGGGGTTGCGCTCGGGTCGGTCGAGGCGGATGAAGAAGGTCTGGGGAAGTTCGAAACCCCGGCGGGCGGCGACTTCGTCGAGCACCTTGTGGAGGTTTTCGGGGACGATCTGGCGGCAGCCGCGCAGCTCGGGTTGCCGGGATTGGGAGGTGCCGTAGAAGGGGACGTTGAGGTCGATCCACATCAGGATGCGCTGGCGCTCGGCCTGCGTCATCTGGAGGCGTTTCCGGCCGTCCTTGTCCGGGTGGCCGGCAATGATCAGGTCGGCGAGCGGGCTGGCGGGTGAACCCCAGGTCTTGGGCTCTACCTTGAGGATGTTCGACTCGCAGCCGTTGAAGGTGGGAATCCAGGAGGTGAAGGGGTTCTTTCCGAAGCCCTCCATGCCGCCGCGGGCGTCGCCGCCGTGTTCGGCCTGGGTGCCGCGCCGGGCGAGGTTTTCGTAGGCGACATTGAAGTAGTCGGTGCGGTCGCCGCTGAGGTCCGGATCGTTGTCGCCGTCGTGGCACTCGACGCAGTGGCGGTCGAGCACCGGCTGGACGACGCGGGCGAAGCTGAAGCCGTCCTCACTGCCCCAGTCGGGCTCGGTCAGCGGCTCGGCCGGGCGGGAGGAGGCGATGGAGGCCTTGAGGCTGCGGGCACCGGGCGAGACGTAGTTGCGGTCGGCGTGGCAGCCGATGCAGCTCTGGCGTTCGCCGGGGCGGAAGTGGGTGAAGGTGCGCATGCGCTGGACGGCGCGGCCCTCGGCATCGAGCGGCAGGAAATACAGCGGCAGGTCGGCGGGGACGACGAAGTGGGCCGAGCCGTCCTCCTCGACATCCGCAAATCCCCAGACCCGTTTCGGCGCGTAGGTCGCCCCGCAGGAAACCACGGGGAACTGGAAGCCGAACTGGCGCTGGCTTGTCTCCGAGCGGATGTCCTTCTCCATTTCCTGAACGACCGCGATGCGTTTCACTTCGCCGGGTTCGACGGCATCGCCGAGGCCGATGGTGACGTCGTGGAGCAGCACTTCGGCGGTGGGCGGGGCCTCCGGATCGAGTCGCGACACGGCGGTGGAGCGGGGCAGCGGACGTGGTCGCAGCGGCTGGGCGGAGTAGAAGCCCATGTCGTTCTCCGGCTCGCGCAGGGTGAGCTCCAGGCGGCCCTCGTAGTCGCGGAGTTGGAGGGTGCCCGCGCGCGAGACGAGGAAATGCCGATCATCCAGCGGCACCGGGCTTTCGTAGGGGCCGCGCATTCCGTTTCCCCGCCGTGGGTCGTCCACCGTGCCGATGGGAATCTCCGGCGTGAGGTTGCGGATGGCTTCCTGGGCGTTGCCGCCCTTTTCCGGATCCAGCAGGCCGATCGCGCCGCGGCAGGGGCCGTTGTGACTGGTCAGCACGCACAGGATCTTTCCCGGCATGCCGGGGATCTCTCGGGCCTCCATGAAGGTCGCGGGCCCGAGCACGCGGTTGCCGAAGATGCCGGAAAGCATGGTGCCGTCGGGGTTCATCGCCCACAGCGACTGGATCGGGATGGCCGGGCGGTCGACGTATTCCCAGCGGCTGAAGAGGATGCGTCCATCGCACATGACCGAGGGCGTGAAGTCGGTGAGGTAGTTGGCTGACAGCCGGGTGACCTGGCTGCCATCGCCCTCGGCCCGATAGACGACCGGCGAAGTACTGGTCCAGCAGTAGGCGAAGGCCGGTTTGCGGTCGGAGAGGAACGCGATCCCGCCGTCGGGCAGCCAGCAGGCGTTCATGTTGTTGGACTCGTGGACGACGATGGGGGTGAGCCCGCTGCCATCGGTGCCGATGCTCCAGATGCCGAAGGGTTGATCCATCGAGCGCTTCCAGCTGAACAGGATGCGCGTTCCATCATAAGACACTTGACAGTCGAGGATCACGCCCTCGGAAGCGTCGACCAACTGGCGCGGCTTCGCACCATCCAGCGACATGATCTCGAGCCCGCCGCCCTTCCTGAGCCCCTCGACGTGATAGGTGTAGACGTGGGTCGGATTGAGCGGCTGGCGCTGGATCATGACCAGCGAGTCGAAGTCCAACTCAGGCAGCTCCGTGGTCGTGGCCGCACCGGCGAAATGGATCGCCGCCAGCCCCGCTGCGAGGCCGAATCTGCGGACAAGCAGTATGGGCTTCATCCACCGAGGCATTACGCCGGACGGCGTGGACTTGTTTCAGTCCGGGCGACCGAATGGTCCCTTTTCCGAAAAGCCCTTGTGCGTAGTCTGGATTATGAAAATGTGTTCAGGTGAACGCGCATCGTGGGAGGGGGGCGGACGACAACCCGGGCAATCGCTTCGAGGCCTTCCAGGTGGAGGTCGATGAGGACGCGTGGGTCGATGATGATCCGCGTCCCCTGAGGACCGAGTTCCTCACCGATCACTCGCGGACCATTCTCACGAGGAATGACGCCGAGGACCTTTCCTTCGATTACGGTCTCAATCCCTACCGGGGTTGCGAGCACGGCTGCAGCTACTGCTATGCTCGTACCTATCACGAGTATCTGGGCTACTCCGCCGGCCTCGACTTCGAGTCGAAGATCGTGGTCAAGCGCGACGCGCCGCAACTGCTCGAAGCCGAGTTGTCGCGGCCGGGCTACCGGGTCGGGAAGATCGCGATGAGCGGGGCGACGGACTGCTATCAGCCGGTCGAGCGGAAGCTGGAGCTGACCCGCGGCTGCCTGGAGGTCATGGCCCGTTGCCGTCAGCCGGTTGCGATCATCACCAAGAACGCGCTCGTCGTCCGGGACATCGACCACCTTGTCGAGCTGGCCAGGTGGAATGCGGTTGCGGTGTATCTCTCGATCACCACCCTCGATCCCGCGCTGGCGCGCATTCTCGAGCCCCGGGCGTCCTCGCCGCGGGCACGGCTGGAGACGATCGGGAAGCTCGCCGCCGCCGGGGTCCCATGCGGGGTGAGTGCGGCCCCGATGATTCCCGGGCTCAACGACAGCGAACTGCCGTCCATCGTCCGGGCGGTGAAGGAGGCCGGCGGCCGCTTTGCCGCCTATTCGGTGGTGCGCCTGCCGGGCGCGGTGGGATCGGTTTTCGAGGGCTGGCTGGACCGGCACTTTCCAGGGAAGAAGGAAATGGTGCTGGGGAGGATCGAGGGCATGCAGGGAGGCCTGAACAACCTGAAGCCGGGTGAGCGGATGCGGGGTCGAGGCCAGGCGGCCGGGCAGTTGCGGGCGTTGTTCCATGCGAGCTGCCGTCGGCTGGGACTGGAGACGAACCCGCCGCCGCTGGAAACGCGGCATTTCCGGAGGGTGATGCCCGGGCAGAAGGAGCTTTTTTGAGGGGTGGGAGCGCCCGGTGGGAAAGTTGGAGGGCCTGAAAGTCACAACTTTGAAGCTGCCATGCGGGACGCGTGCATGGGAGTGCTTGAAACACCCGTCGGGTAAAGCGTCCCATCATTCCAACTCATTGAGAATCCCCTTCGGCTGCGGTTCCAATTGCGGAATCCTGGCTGGGGAGCTTGGACTTATTGGTAGGGCCCAAGAAACCGCTCGCCATTGAAATGGATCATGTGGTCTGGCGTTTCGGCGATCCAGACCTCGGTTTCCCAAGCAATGGCGGCGTGGAACTTGGTGAAGGTTCTGCGATCTGGAAAAGCGGAGACAAACACAAGGCCGGGACGGACCTTGGCGAAGAGATCGGTGAGTTCGTTCTTTCTCTTTTGATCGACCGGTCCGTGTGAAGTGACGGCTTCGATGATGACAAGCCAGTCGCGCTGGATATCGTGGACGAGAACGTCAGGTGCCTTGCCCCGTTGGGGGAGGCAAATTCCGAGCTCCTTCATCGTGGCATCGTCGCTGATGATTTCCTTGTTCGCAGCGTCACCCAACAAAATCACTTTTGGGCTGCGGACGAAGCGCGGAGCAAACTCCTCGACGATGGCGCGGATGAGGGTGTTCTGTCCGCCAGCGGAAATCTCGATGATCGCACCCCCGGGCATGCGGACGGATTCGCGGGGAAGATCGCGATGACGTGCTTGCAGCGCGCTGGCGGCGGGGTTCTTCCGGAACTTCCTGAGCTGCGTCTTGAAGGCCGGGGTTCCGAACGACTTCAACAACCCCAAGGCTTCCGCGGACAGCTGGTAGCACCAATGGGGACTGTTGATCGGGCGGTCGGGCTTGTCGGGGTTTTCAATCAGCAGACCGTGCTGGACGAACTGATGCAGGGTCTGGCGGCGGATGGTTTCGCGGGTGTTTGGAGCGTAGCGGACCTCGTAGTGTTCCCGCATCCAGTCCATCATCTCCGTGATGCGACGGAGTGGAGCGGATGTTTTCCTCCAGGATTTCCGGGGTTTGATGTCCGCAAGAGCGAGAAGGGTCAGGGCGGAACGCTCGTTCTGCTGCTCCCGCGGGATGCCGATCATCTGGAGCAACTCAAGGGCTTGCCTGACCCGGGTGGATGAAGAAGCGCTCATGACTCGGTGCACGAAGGTGCCCCAAGCAGTTCGGCCATGGCAAGATCGATGGCTCTTTGATCACCGTCGTCCAGCTTGGCTTTGCCCAGAATCTCCAGCCCTGCGGAATCCGGATAGCGGAAGGCGCGCAGATCGGCGGCATTGACCTGGGTGTGGCCGTTGAACTGGCGGAAGTAGCGGTCGGCCACGGTGGAATTCAGGAAACGGCAAAGCCCCTTCGCCATCGCGACAGACAGTCCGGCGCGCTTGCGATGGAGGAAGTTCAGATGGTTCTCGATGCCGATCCGGCCATCGGCGAAGTCCTTGGGATCAAGCACCCCGGCGACGAGGCGGCGTTTCTCCTCCTTCGAGGAAAAGCGCTTGATGAGCACGAAGCGGGCGGCGGGAATCAACCAACGGAGGGTCTCCTCGTTCACCGTGATGGCGACCGGCTTTTTGCCGATGCGGGCGTCGCCGTAATGCGAGGCATCCGCCAGCGGTGGAATCACACGGCCTGCCTTGACCGTGTGCGGATAGAGCAGGGGCACGTCGTCTTTTCCCAAGCGCTTGGACAGCGCCGACTTCAGACGGAAATCCACCACTGGTCCGGTGGAAACCTCGACGCCCAGTTCCTCAATGCGGCAAGGGAGGGCCTGGAAGAAACCCCGGACCTCGTCCGCATCGTTGTCGGTGGCGATGTGGACGACCTTTTCCGGATCGTCCGGGAAGACGAAACGCTCGACCGGGATCCGGACTTTTGCCGGGGCCTCCAGGCTTCCCGTGGAAATCGTGATCGATGCTCGCTTGCGATTCCGGCGGGTTAGGTGAAACAGGATGTTCTCCTGCAGCACCTCATCACGGGCGAAGGCCTCGCTGCGGGAATCGAAGACATGCACCCGGTGGAAGGTGGACTCAGCGACCAGATCCTGGCGAAAATCGCGAAAATACGGGCCGTTGCAGAAACTCCTGGGCACGATGGCCGAAAGCTCGCCCCCATCGACGAGCTGGCGCAGCGCGAGCCAGACGAAGGCGGCGTAGAGGTTCGAGGTTTCCATACCCAGCGTTCTCAGCAACTGGCGCTCCCGCGAGCGCGAGGCGATCTTGCGGTAGGGTGGATTGAGAATGGCGTGGGTGACTGCGGGGGGTGTCGTTCCGCCGAAAAGCCCGCCGTCCAGCGCATCAACGCCCCCTTCGACGTAGCTGCCCTGACGGAGATCGACCACCGCCTGGATGTCGGCCTTCTCCAGGGCCGCGGCACAGACGGCAAGGTTCTTCCGCAGCGCTGGAATGAAGGCGGAATCCAGTTCCCAAGCCTCCAGCGTGATCTTCTCCAGCAAGGGGAGGCTACCGGAAACCCGCAAGGCCATGATCCGGTCCACCACCGCCGCCGTCAGCGCTCCGCCGCCCGCTCCCGGATCGAGAAGGTGAAGCGTGGGCCGGTTGAGGCCTTTTTCGTGAAACCATCCGGCCAGACAACGGGCGATGGGAACAGGTGTGAAAAATTGGCCAGCCTCGCTCCGCGCCTCCCGCGTTTTCCCCAAGCAAGTCGCCCGGCTTTCCGAATCGGCCGTGACAAGCACTTGGGTTGGGGCAGGCGATCTCATGCACTCATTTGAACAGCCTTGGATTTGGTTGTCAAAGGGGGACTTGGACAGAAAATTTTGGTGTCGACATCGGGGCGTGTGTTGGGAGTCACAGACACCATTGGCATTGCGACTGGTCGGGGCTACGCTCCACCCCATGAGTCAGCATGCCGAGAAGCAGCCGGTGCCCGTCGAGCGCGATTTCACCGCCGGTCTGGCGCGGGCGGGCCGGCGGTCCTTCATTGGGACGACCGGGGACAAGAAGCTCGACGAACGCATTGTCGCGCTGGCGAAGGATGCGGCGGGCGAGTCGGGCCATGAGCTGCTGGCGGAGATGCTGGTGACCGCGACGCGGATGTCGCGCGGCGGGGTGCCGACCGGGGAGTTCAAGATGATGAACCGGGCGCTCAAGGAGATGCGGACTGCGGAGGAGGTCTTCGAGCCTTGGCGCGACTTCCGCAAGATCGCGGTCTTCGGGTCGGCGCGGACGAAGCCCGACGAACCCGCTTATCAGGCGACGGTGGATTTCGCGCGGAAGATGCGCGACGAGGGCTTCATGACGATCACGGGCGCCGGGCCGGGCATCATGGCGGCCGGCAACGAGGGGGCGGGGGCGGACGACAGCTTCGGGCTGAACATCACGCTGCCCTTCGAGGCGGCGGCGAACGAGTTCATCGCCGGCGACGACAAGCTGATCGACTTCAACTACTTCTTCACCCGCAAGCTGAGCTTCGTGAAGGAGAGTGACGCGGCGGCGGGCTTTCCCGGCGGCTTCGGGACGATGGATGAGGTCTTCGAGGCGCTGACCCTGATCCAGACCGGCAAGGCGCAGGTCTATCCGCTGGTGCTGGTCGATGCGAAGGGCGGCACCTACTGGCGCTTCTGGGAGCAGTTCACGGTCGACCACCTGCTGCGCAACCGGCTGATCTCCGAGAGCGACCTGTCGCTCTTCAAGGTGACCGACGACATCGACGAGGCGGTCGAGGAGGTGGCCGGTTTCTACCGCGTGTTCCATTCCTACCGCTACGTCGGCGACAAGCTGGTGATGCGCCTGATGAAGCCGCTGGCCGGGGGTGAGACGGAGCGTTTGCAGGCGGAGTTCGGCGATGTGATCAAGGTCGGGGGCATGAAGCAGCGGGGAGCCCTCGAGGCGGAGGCCGACGAGCCGGCGCTGAAGGAATTGCCGCGGCTGGTGTTCCGCCACCGACGATCGGACTTCGGACGGCTGCGGCTACTGATCGATGCGGTGAACCAGAGCAAGACCGCCTGATCATGGCGACGAAGGAACGGGTCGATGTGCAACTGGTGGCGCGGGGTCTCTGCGACACGCGCGAGCAGGCCAAGCGCCTCGTGCTGGCCGGCGAGGTGCGCAGTGGTGACCGGGTGATCGACAAGCCGAGCGCCAAGGTCGCCATGGACGCCCCCCTCACGCTCAAGGAGAAGCCGAAGTATGTCGGGCGGGGTGGCTTGAAGATGGAGGGCGCGCTTGATGCCTTCGGGATTTCTCCCGAGGGCCGGGTGTGCCTCGACATCGGTGCCTCGACCGGCGGCTTCACCGACTGCCTGCTGCAGCGCGGGGCGATCCGGGTGCATGCGGTGGACGTCGGGACGAATCAACTCGTCTGGAAGCTGCGCAATGATCCGCGGGTGGTGGTGAAGGAGAAGTTCAATGCCCGGAAACTCGTCGAAGCGGATCTGGGCGAGCGGGTGTCGCTGATCGTCATCGACGTGTCCTTCATCTCGCTGACGAAGATTCTTCCGGCGGCCTTCGGGGTGCTTGAGGAGGGCGGGGAGATCGTGCCACTGATCAAGCCGCAGTTCGAGCTCGAGCGGGAGGACATCGGCAAGGGCGGGATCGTCCGTGATCCGGAGCTTCACGACCGGGCCGTGGCCAAGATTCGCGACTTCGTTGAGGGCATGGACCGCGAGTGGCGCGGCGTGATCGATTCCCCCATCACTGGCACCGACGGCAACCGCGAGTTTCTGGCGCGGTTGGGGTAGGGGTGGCTGTGGACAATTGCCTTCCTGGGCGAGGGCGGGGGCTCTACACTGATGGCTAGAAAGTGAGACTGCTCATTCCAGTAATCGTCGGAGTCGTAAGCGCTCATCTTGCTGGCGCTGAGGACCCAAAGTTTGGCGCGCTTGCCGAGGACTACGAAGCCAAGGCGAAGATCGTGAAACGGCTGGATGAGATCATGCTGAAAGATGTTCGTATCAACGGGTTGAGTATCGGGGAAGCGGTTGCCCTTGTCCAAGCGTTGGGAAGTGACGGCGAGAAGGGGGGCGTGATCAACTTCTTCATCCGTAGGCCTCCGGCCTTGGGTGCCGATGGGTCAGCCGATCCTTTTGCTCCTCACCGAGACGGCCCTGCCGAGCCGAGGGCTCCAAAGAAACCCGTCCGCATTACACTGAATGTGGACACGATTTCGTTCGCACACGCGATCGACCGGATTTGTGCGCAGGCCGGTTATCGGTGGGAGATTGGCGGCGATCGAGAGAGCTATCCGATTCTAGAGATATACTTCTCGGCATTAACTTTTCGGATTCTCGAACAGCTGGAAGTTCTCGGTAACCAGGCTTTGAAGGCATGCACGATTTTCGCCGCTGAGC
>JAKZES010000095.1 GCA_022548915.1 Verrucomicrobiaceae bacterium E54 | reverse complement strand
TGCCGAATACCGCGGATTTAGGGGATTGAACGGATTACGCAGATTTTCTGGACTCTTAAAATCTGCGTAATCCCCTTAATCTGCGGTTCCAAAAAACTACCAATCTGTTGGACGGGCTACACTAGGTACCTCGCATGGGTATCGACATGCGGGCTTTCATCCTCAAGGATTCCCGTCGTCCATGAGCTTTTTGACCCGCTGGAAGGAACAACGCGCGATCACCCGCTGGGAGGTCGAAGGCAAGCCGGCCCCACCACCCCACGCGGTGAAGCGCCGCAACATTCTCCGCTATCGGGACGAACTGGGCCTCAAGATCCTGGTCGAGACCGGCACCTACAAGGGCGACATGGTCGAGGCGATGAAGGGCGAGTTCGACAAGGTGTATTCGATCGAGTTGGCGGACCACTTCTACGAGGCGGCGGTGAAGCGCTTCGAAAACGACGCCAATGTCGAGATCCTGCATGGCGACAGCGGGCGGGTGGTGAAGGAACTGCTTCCCCGGTTGGACCAACCGAGCCTGTTCTGGCTCGACGGCCACTATTCGGCCGGCAATACCGCCCGCGGCGACAAGGACACGCCGGTGATGGAGGAACTGGAGCACATCTTCTCGGTGCCGGACATCCGCTGCGCGATCCTCATTGATGATGCCCGCTGCTTCGAGGGCGACAGCGATCAGGTCTATCCGAGCACCGATCAGGTCCGGGCGCTGGTTGCGAAGCACCGGGCCGACTGGAAGGTCGAGGTCGAGGACGACTCGATCCGCATCACGCCACCTGCCTAGTGTCCCATGCCGGAACGTCGCGCCGCCGTCTTGCTCCCTGCCTTTTCCCTGATCCGCGAAGGCGGTCTGGGGATCGGGGATACCCGCTCGATGCATGAGTGGATCGACCTGGTGGCCGATCATGAGGTCGGCTTGATCCAGTTGCTCCCGATCAATGAAACCGGCTCGGACGACAGTCCGTACAATGCGATTTCATCGGTGGCACTCGATCCCGTCTACCTGGCAATGGAGGAGGTCCCGGGTGTGGATCCCGAACGAGTGGCGGCAATGGCGGTCAAGGATCGTGGGCCGGTCGACTACGCGGCGGTGAGAAGCCGCAAGGATGACCTGCTGGAGGAAGCGTGGAAGCGCTGGCCCGGGGCCGACCCGCGGCTTCATGACGAGTTCGAGGCCTTCCGTCGCGCGGAGTCGGGCTGGTTGCCGGACTTCGTGGCGTATCGGGCCCTGATGGACAAGGCCGGCACCGAGAAGTGGGACCGGTGGCCGGCCGAATGGCAGACCGTGCCGGGGGCGCGAGAGGCGCTTCGGGGAGAGGAGGATCGGTGTCGCTATTTCGAGTGGATCCAGTGGCTCTGCTTCCGCCAGTGGCGGGCGGTGCGAGGTCACGCAGATGAAAGGGGCGTCCAACTCATGGGCGACATTCCCATCGGGGTCAGCCGGAATTCCGCCGACGTGTTTTTTGGTCGGGAGGATTTCGACCTCGAGTGGTGCGGGGGGGCACCGCCGGAAACCGTCTTCAAGCACGACGCCTTCATCCGCAAGTGGGGTCAGAACTGGGGCATCCCCCTCTACCGCTGGGACAAGATGGAGCGCGAGGGCTTTCCCTGGTGGCGGCAGCGGGTGGGCAAGCTGGTCGACATTTTCCATGTCTTCCGCATCGATCACGTGCTGGGCTTTTACCGGATCTACGGCTTTCCCTGGCAGCCGGACGAGAACAAGGACTATCTCGATCTGACCAAGGAGGAGGCGTCGGCGAGAACCGGCGGGCCGCTGCCCAAGTGGGTGCCGCGCCCGGACGACACCCCGGAGAACTGCGAGGCCAACCGGGCGGAAGGCGAGGTGCGCCTGAAGATGGTGCAGGAGGCCGCCGGAGCGGGCGAGGTGATCGGCGAGGACCTCGGCTGCGTGCCCGACTACGTGCGACCCCACCTGTACGGGCTTGGAATCTGCGGCTTCCGGATTCCGCACTGGGACTTCGACGAGGAAGGCAAGGTCATTCCCGGCGGGCGGATTCCCGAGACCTCCTTCGCGACCTACGCCACGCACGACCACGATTCCATTCCGGCCATGTGGGCCGACTTTCTCCGCCGCGTGTCGGAAGACAACGAGGACGAGGAGGATCGCGAGGAGACCCGCGAGGGGTTGCAGCGATTGGCCGACTTCGCCGGGATCGAGGACCTCGGGCCATTTGACGAGGACAAGCTGTGGCAACTGATCGATGCCCTCATGGCCTGCCGCTCCCGCTACGCCGCGATCATGATCACCGACCTCTTCGGCATGACCGACCGCATCAACAGCCCCGGAACCGTCGGTCCCCACAACTGGACCTTCACGCTGCCGTGGACCGCCGGCGAGTGCCGCGGCAAGCCCGAATGGGCGCGCCTCGGGCGGAGCATCCGGGCGGGCCTACGCCATCGCGGAGCTTGCGGGCGAGAGGAGCCAGTGGCATAGCTGGTCGGTTGTTCCACTCCCCCTGATGATGACGATCCACCCGAAACCGGGCGGCGGCGTTTCCGCTGTCGCCATGGCGCTGCTGCTGGCGGACGCCCGGGCGGCTCCTCCGGTGAAGATCCTACCGGTCGGCGACTCGATCACCGCCGGGGCCCTCGGAGGGCCCAACAGCGGACCGTTCGGCCGGGGTGGTTACCGTTACTTCCTCGAGCGCTTCCTCGAGGCTTCGGATGGTTTTGGCAACTATGTGGTGATCGGCAACAGCCCGTTTGCCGGCGGCACCCTGGTGGCGGATGCGGGAAAGTGGTTTCAAAACGAAAAACCGCTCAAGTCGGTCGCCCACAGTGGATATCCAGGGGACTCGATCGAGCAGATCCGGGACCGGATCGATGATGGTTCGATCCCGGTGGCGGCGAGCGACGTGATCCTGCTCCAGATCGGGACCAACAACGTCGGCTACGGGAGTCCGGTGCCGGCCACCCCGGCCGAGATTTCGGCGTGGAGGTCCGCCTACGAGGACCTGCTGGATGCGATCCTCGCGAAAAGCGCGTTTACCAAGGTCGTGATGGCGAAGATCCCACCGGTGGCGGACGGGTCGAATATCGGAAGCGCCGCCGCCAATGCGGCGCGGATCGAGCCTTTCAACGAGGAGGTGGTGGGCACCGTCCATGCCGCCTACTCGTCGGCCCATCCCGGTCGATTCTTTCTCGTCGATAACTACTCGCCGATCGATCCCTCGAACACGGCGGACAGCTTTGCCACCGCGACCAACGGGGAGGACTACTTCACCGGTCTCGGCGATGGCGTGCACCCGTACAATGCCGGACACCGCAAGATGGCGGTGAATTTCTGGGAAGGCTACCAGCGGGCGCGGGGCAAGGCCCGGACCGCGATCGTCACGCCGCTCGATGATTCCGATGGCGACGGCTTCGGCGGCGCCGATGTGGGCGTTCTGGGTGATGGCACGCTCCGGCAGGGGCGCGGCACCGACGTTGACGACCAGCCTTACGTCCTCGCCGGTTCCCAAGCAGGGGCGAGGGCGAAGTTCTATCTCAAGCTCGACCTCTCGGGGCTCTCCAAGCAGTGGGACGAGGCCCGCTTCAATCTCATCTTCTGGGGCGCGCCGGCCGGCACCCCGTCCTTCGGCAACTGCTGCGACGACCAACCCGTCACCGCCACGGTTTCGGTCTATGGCATTGCCGATGGTGGCGACGACTGGACCGAGGACACGATCACCTGGGCCACCGCGCCGGGAAACGATCCGAATGGCAACGGCGTGGCGGGGACGCTGCTGGGTCAGATCACGGTTCCCCAGGGGCTGCAGACCGGCGAGGTGGTCAGCATGAGCACGCCGGCCCTGTTGGACTTCGTCAATCTCTCGCGTGGTTCCGATGGTTTGGTGACCCTGGCCGTGGTGGGCGATGACCTGGATCCGGGTTTCCGGCTCAGTTTTCAGGACAGCGACTTCCGCGACTACGCCCCGGCCTTTCTCCAGCTCGCTGCCAATACCGTCCCGCCGGTCCCTCCGGATTTCCACATTCTCGGGGCCGACTTCGACCTCCAGGCCCTGCCTCACCCGGAGGTCGTGCTGAACTTCGCCTCCAGCGGGGACCAGACCTACCTGGTGAGCGCGTCCGACGACATGGAGTCCTTCGACGAGGTGCTGGCCTCGGGGATTCCCGGCGCGCCGGGAGCCTCGCAGACCAGCGTGACGGTCCCTCTGCCCACCGGGCGATCAAGGTTGTTTCTGAGGGTGGAAGTCGAATGAGCATGATGAATCCGCGCCTCAACAACTTCGATCTCATCCGCCTGATCGCGGCCCTGCAGGTCGTGTTTGTGCATGCGGTCGGGCACACCGAAGTGCTGGACAACGGCCCCGGCTGGCTGCTGCGGATGCTCGACATGGCGGTGCTCTATCCCGGCGTGGCCGTGTTCTTCGTGATCAGCGGCTTCCTGATCTCGAAGTCCTGGGAACGGTCGCGGGATCGTCCGGCAGCCTATTTCTGGCGTCGGGGACTGCGAATCTATCCGGGACTGGTGGCCTGCGTCGTCGTCAGTCTCTTGGCTCTTGGTTTTCTTGGTTTCCTCGACCAGGAAGCCCTCGGCTCGGGCGGCTTCTGGGCGTGGCTGGTCGGACAACTCAGCTTCGGGCAGTTCTACAATCCGGAATGTTTCCGGGAGTTCGGGGTGGGGGTGGTCAATGGCGCGCTGTGGACGATCTCGGTCGAGCTCCAGTTCTATGTGCTGCTGCCCGTGCTCTACCGGCTCGCCTACCCGGTGAAGGGGCCGGCCCTGGGACGCCGGTGGATCCTGCCCGCCACTTTCATCGCATCCTTCGTGGTGTTCCTGTGGGTGGATGCGAGGACCAATGGACCGGGCGGCTTCGGGAATGCCGGCATCGTGCCGAAGGTACTCTTCGTTTCCTTCGCCCCGCACTGGTGGATGTTCGCCCTGGGGATTGCGCTTCACCGCCACTTCGACCGCGTGCGGAAGTTGATCGAGGGCAGGGCGCTCGTCTTTCTCATCGCCTACACCGCCATCGCGTTTTCGCGCGTTCATCTCCTCGGGCGCGAAGGCGAGGCAGCGTGGCTTTTCTACCTCGGCTACCTGCCCGAGAGAATTCTGCTCGCCGCCCTTACCCTTTCCGCGGCCTTCACGGCGAGAGGCCTTTCCTCGCGCGTGCTCGGTGGGACCGACATTTCCTACGGGGTCTACATCTACCACTTCCTGCTGATCAACATCCTGATCGAGTTGGGCGTGATGACGACCGCCGGTTGGGTGGGGGTTGTTTTCGCGCTCTCGCTGACGGCGGGGATGCTGAGCTGGTTCCTCATCGAAAAACGGGCGCTGGCCCTCAAGTCACGGATTCCCGTGGCGAGGAGCACGTCCGCTCCCCAAGTGGGGCAGCCCGAGTGGTGATCAGCGGTATTCGAGTTGGGCCGTCACCGTCGCGTCCGTGTCGCTGACGAAGCGGATCCAGTAGGCCGAGAACGTTTCGGGGAATTCGTGCTGGTGGGCTTTCCCGGGGGACAGGGCGAAGGATTCATCGTCGATCCAGGTGCCGTCCCCGTGGATGTCGATCTCGGCGGTGATTTCGACCGCCTTGCTGGCCTCCAGCTGCAGGCTTTTCTTGTCGTAGGCGGTCATCAGGTAGGGATCCGAAGGAACGCCGGCCTTCACCTTGCTGTCCTTCCACGGGCCGCCCTTGCCGCGCGGCTTGCCGAGTTTCCAGATGTCGTCGATCGCGCCGGCCCACAGCGCGACCCTGCCGTCGTCGGACTTGAGGATGTGCGGGTTGTCATCGGGTGCGTCGGTTGCGATCCCGGACATGATGAAGAGGCCGCGGTAGGAGCAGAAGTCGTGCACCAGGCGGTTGTGGGTGGCGACGGGACGGACCTTGGCGATGCCGCCGGCATTGAGGGCGGGCAGCTCGTAGAAGCTGCCATCGGCGTGGAGAAGATCCCGCTCGGTCGCCACCTCCCGTGCAATCCGGTAGGCACCGAAATCGGAGAGGCCCTCCGCGTCGCCTTTCGGCAGTCTCCAGCGATTGCCGTCGTTGTCCGTGTAGATCACGGAAGCGTCATCCTTGGCCAGGGCGTTCGCCGGGATGGCCGTGTGCTTGCGGGTGAAGGCGTCCAATTCAGGGTCGTCGACCTTGCGGAGTTTCAGGTCGGCGCCCATCTCGTAGTAGCCGGCGGGTTTTCCGTCGGCATCGACGGCCGCGAATGACAGGGTCTTGTGCCCCTTGTCGCGGGCGCAGACCAGGCCGCCGCTGCGTGCCGTGCCCGGAGTGGCGAGACCTTCGAAGATCGGATCCGCCTGGTCGGTCCGCGGGTCCTCGCCGCGATACGTGAACACGGCGCTCGCCTGCCGCAGGGCATCCAGCGCGCGCAGGCGAATCCACTCGCCCGTTTCGGTTGGTGCGAGTTCCACGAAGCGATAACCGGATGCCGGGATCTCGACCGTCCGGGTGGAGAGGATGGATTGATCCGCCGCCAGGATCTCCAACTGAATCTTCCGCTTGGATTCCGAACGATGGTGAAGGTGGAGGCCACGCTGGGAGTAGCCGGCGAGAAGGTAGAGGTCGGACGCGGTGTCGGCACCGATGTCTTCCTTCAGCCACACCGCGCCGCGGCCGATCACGGGACCGATGCTGTCGAGAGTATCCGGTTCGACGAACCAGAGATTCGACTGCGACTGCGGGGCGGCGATCTCGCCCTTGGCCTTGCGCTTGTTGAGGAACTCGCTCCGGGCGGTATCGTCGCAGCCGAAGACGATACGGTCGTTCCATCGGCAGAAGTCGCCGATGACCTTGAGGTAATTCGAGCGTGGGCGGATGCCGCCGAAGCTCTCGACCCCGAAGTCCGCCGGGAAGCGCCAGAAGGTGCCGTGCATGGTCATCAGAAAGTCGTCCTCGCCGATCTCGCGGATGCGCGGCCACTCGGTGTTCCAGCCATGGGCGCCGTCGTAGGAATGGGATCCCTTGGGCAGCCGGAAGAACTGCCATCCGTCGGTGGCACGGCGCACGCCGAGCAGCAGTGACTTGGCGTCCCAGCCAACGGTCCAGATCGGATCAGTGGCTGGGGCCGGATTGCCATGGATGCCGCCGGGGCCGGTGACTTCGGTGAACTGGTTGCGGCGGATGATGGTCCACTCGTCCGCCTCGCCGTCCCACTCCGCAAGCACCCCGGAGGGAGTGGTGGGATCGGTCTTCGCCGCGTTTCCCCGCTCGCCGTTGTTCGAGTAAACATAGACACCCTGTCCCGAGTAGAATCCCTTGCCGTGGTAGCCGGGCAGGCCGCTCTTGCGGCGGTCGGTCTTCACCGCTTCGTCGGCCCAGAGTTCCTTCACCGCGAGCGTCTCGACATCGATCTCGTAGATGCCTTCCTCCATGGTCGCGTGGAGGATCCTGCCGGCCGGGTCGGTGAGATGCCGCGCGGTGCCCGTCGGGCGGCCGAACATCTCTGAGTAGGGAATCGTGCGGACCTTCCGGTCCCGGTCGATGGCGTAAGGGCCGATGAAGAGTTGTCCCGATTCCTGATGAATCATGCGGTTCGCCGGGGTGCCGCCAATGGACTCGGGACGAATGATCTGATCGAGGTCGGGCGTGATCTCGTAGAGCTTGTCGCTTGAGCCTTGGGGTTTGTGCGGTGCGTAGGTGATGACCCACAGCCGGTCCGCCCACGGCACCACGGCACCGGTGCCGCACTCACCTTCGTCGTTGAACATCGCGAGGTGGGGGTGGATCCCGGAGAGTTGCCGGGGTGAGGCGTGGGCAGGGCTCAGAAGCCAGATCGAGGCCGCAAGGGATGCAAGGCGGATCGGGATCATCATGGGGCGGCCCCCGTTTACGGTATCCGAATCCGCACTCTTACGAAGTGCCGTTCGTCTTCGGGCCATGCAAAGGTCCAGCGGGTGAACCCGGGGGAAGCCCCTGACTGATCGGCGGCAGGGGCAGCAAGCTCGTTGCGAGGAAGCCAGGATTGGAGGTCGTCGCAGGACTCGAACTCGACGATGAAGCCGTCTGCCGGATCAAGGTCGCGCAGGATAACGTTCATGCCCGACGGGCCTGCCGAGAGAGGCCACGGGTTGGGAAGGGCAGGGTTCGTGCCGAAGACAAACTCGGCAAGGTCGTCGAGATCGTCCCCGTCGCCGTTGGCGGCAGCGACGGCGGCCCGACCGCCGGCGGTCGGAAGACCTTCCTCGCGAGCCCAGTCAAGCAGGGCATCGCGCTGGGGGGCCGGGCCGTAGGTGAACTGCGCCGTGGCGGTGGTGCTGGCGGAACTCGTCACGCGCACCCAGTGGGAGTGGAATCCGTCCGGGAACAGGTGGTTGAGCGTTTCCCCCGCCGACAGCGAGAAGGACTGGTAGGTGGACCACGTGTTGTCGGCGAGGAAATCGACCTCGACGGTGATGGTGGCGGCATCGGCCACGGACAGGGTCAGTTCCTTGCGGTCGTAGCCATACATCAGGTAGGGATCCGAGGGCGTGCCGGCCGTCACGGCGGTATCCCTCCAAGGGCCGCCCGTTCCGCGGGGCTCGCCCATTTTCCAGATGTCGTCCACCTCGCCGAGCCACAGGGCGGCACCGGAGGGGCTGCGCACCAGCGCGTCACTGGCCGGGGCGTCGTCGAGCACGCCGGACAGCACGAGCAGCCCGCGCCAAGAAGTGAAGTCGGTGATGCGCTTGCCGTGGGTGGCGAGCGGCCGCATCCGGCGCTTGCCGCCAGAGTTGTCTCGCGGGATCTCGTAGAAGGTGCCGTGCACATTCAGCAACTCCCGTTCGGTGACCACTTCGCGGAAACCCCGCGCCCATCCTGACAGGAAGGGCGCATCGTAGAGCGGATCGAGCTTCGGCAGGCGGAAACGCGTACCGCCGTCATCGATCCACGCCGAGGCGGCGTCGCTGCCGAAGTCCTGGCTCAGCGCGCCTTGCGACCGCAGGCTGGCCTCGGCCGAACCGTTCGTGACGTCCTGCAATTCAAGCGCCCCGCCAATCCGGTGGTAGCCGCCGTCGTTCGAGGCGAATTCCAGTTGCAGGTCACTGCCCGACATCGGGCGGATGAGCCCGTCCGAGTGGCCACCGGTGTCACGAATGTCGGCCAGGGCGGCGAAGCGGTCGGTGCCGACGGATGCAATCGGCGAGTGAGGGTAAGGATTGGAGAGGATGAAGTAACCCGAGAGGTTGCTCGCAGCGACATTGGCGGTGAGGCGCAGCCATTCCGCCGGGAGGTCGTTGAGGATCTCGAAGGTGTATCCATTCGCGGGGACGTTGACCGTGGTGACGGCAGACCAGGTTCCGGACCCGTCGGACGATTCGATCGCCACCGGGACCGCCGAGCCGCCACCGTTGCGCAGGTGCAGGGTGATGCGGGAGAAACCGTTGACGAGGAACGGATCCGAGACCTCGGCCGCGGAGACGCTTTCATTCACCCACACCCCGCCGTGTCCCTGGGGTGCACCCCAGTCGGACAGGTCTTCGATCTGGCCGAACCAAAGGTTGGACTGGGCCCGCGGTGCGAGGGCGTTGGAGAACTTCGAGAGGTCGTTCTTGGTCATGACCAGCCGCCCCTCGAAGGTGCAGTAGTCGACCGGCATCTTGTGGTAGGAGCACAGCGGCCGCAGGCCGGAAAAATCGACGGCCGAAAAGGTGCCGGGGAAGTCGAAGAACATCCCATGCATGTGCATCAGATAGGGACTGCCGGGAGTGTCGGGATCGAGCTGGCGGATGCGCGGCCACTCTGTGAACCAGCCGGGGTCGGCGTCGTGGGTGTAGCTCGACTTCGGCAGGCGGAAATCCGTCCACGTCCCACCTTCCAGCACCTTGAGGATCAGGGATCGACCGTCCCAGCCCACCGCCCACAGGCGGTCATCGGAGGGGGTGTTGCCGCGGATTCCCCCCGGGCCAGTGAGTTCGGTGAAGTTGTCATTCTGGACCGCAGTCCAGCTCGACCCGTCCCATGCGGCAAGAGTTCCGCCACCCCCGTTGTTGGTGTAGTACAGCTTCCCCTGCGAGGTGAAGAGCCCCTTGCCGTGAACTCCCGGGAGGTTGGCCTTGGGTGTGCCCGGGTACTGGTTGTCCACGTACAGGGTGGTGACAGCCAGCGTGTTCACGTCCACCTCATAGAAGCCTTCCTCCATGGTGGCGTGGTAGATCTTGTTCGACGGATCGGTGAGGTGGCGGGCGGAGCCGGTCAGGCGACCCGGCATCGAGGCCACGGGAATCGTCCGCACCGTGCCATCTGCGGCGATGGCGTGATGGCCGATAAAGAGCTGGTTCGACTCGTTGTGAATCATCCGGTTGGCCGGCGTGCCGCCCACACTCTCGGGACGGATGACCCGCGTCAGGTCGGGCTTGATCTGGTAGAGTTTGTCGGTCGACCCATCCGGCTCGTGGGGGGCGTAGGTGACCACCCACAAGTCGCCGGCCCAGGGAGCGATCGCTCCAGGTCCGCACTCCCCGTGGCTGTTGGTCATCGTCAGATGAGGATAGACACCCGAGATCTCGACCACCTTGTCGGTGTTCGGCGGCGCGACAACGAGTTCGTAATCGGCGACGGGGGCAGTCTCGGCGGTCTCTAGCAACACGACGTTGTCGATTGTGTAGGAATGTCCCGACGTCGTGGTGCGGTCGAAACGAATGCCGGTGATGGCACCGCCAGCGGGTGCGCTAGCCGAGGCGAAGGTGGTCAGGCCGGTGGCCGCGTGTACCAGCGTGGTCCCGGCCGGGTCGGACCAGGCCACGTCGTATTCCGCGCTGGCCGTGCCAAAACTACGCCCGATAATGCGGATCATCATCTCGACGTCGGCCCCGAACCCGAAGGTGGTGCCGTCGCTGATGCGGGTCAGGGATTCGTAAGATCCTCCACCGTTCACCTGCAGGATGTTGCCCAACGCACCGCGCAGTTCGATGGCATTTCCGCCCGCAGTATCGAGATAGACGTGGAAGCTGTCGTTGGTTGAGGAGCCGGCTACCGAGACCATAAAGTCCACCGTGAAATCCGTCTGGGCGCTGAAAGCCTGGCCAAGGGTGGCACTGGTGTTGAAGGGCAGGTGGGCCGCAGTAGCGGAGCCATCCAGACCGGTGGTGGAGGTCACCCCGCTCGCTGTCCAGCCCACGTCAAAGGGCGTGCTCTCGAAACCACCGTTGGTGATGAAAGGTGTCTCGGTTGTGATATCGACCTTTGCGGGGCTGGCCTGAAGATTCGGCGATGTCTCATCGTCCTCCGCTACGAAATAGACGTCGTATGGGCTATCGACTGCCAAACCGGTGATGGTTGCGGTGTTCTCGGTGTCGGCTGCAGTGAGCGGGATGCTCCCGCCGGCAAGTTCGCCGGAGCCGCCGGAACCTGTGCCCGCCTTGACCTCCGCCGAGCTAGGAGCGGCGGCACCATCGGCCACCACCACGTAGTAGGCGGTGCCCGGCTCATTGATCGCGGCACGCGCGGTGAAGCCGTCTGGCGTCGGGGTGTTCGCCTGCGGGTAAGTCGCCGTCCAGGACGGAGGCGTGGTGTCAGGTGCCTCGGTCGTGATGTCGACCTTCACTGTGCTTGCCTGAAGATTCGGCGTGGGCGACTCGTCGTCCTCTGCCACAAACCAGACATCGTAGGCGGTGCTGTCCGTCAGGCCGCTAATCGCTGTGGTGTGCTCGGTCTCGGCGGCCGTCAGCGTGATGCTGCCGCTGGTGAGTTCACCCGAGCCGCCGGAACCGATACCCGCCTTGACTTCCTCCGCAGTCGGCGCTGTGGCGCCGTCGACCACGACCACGTAGTAGGCAGTTCCCGGCTCGTCGAGCGCCGCACGCAGGGTGAAGCCCTCAGCCGTCGGGGTGTCCGCCTGCGGATAAGTCAGGGTCCATGACGGAGCCGTGGTGTCGGGGCCGGTGTCGACATTCGCATACACTTCGTAAAAGTCGGCGTCGCTAGCGTCCCCAAGCACGATACCTTGGATTGTCGTGCCGTTGGTCAGGTTCGCGCCCGTGGCATCAAGGAGGTCGGTGAAATCGAAGGCCACCCCGGCGACCGAGCGGCCGGTGAACTCACCGCCATTCAGCACGCCATCGGTGCGCACCACGTTCCAGCCCGAGAGCGCCACGCCTGCACCGAGCGTGCCGTCGCCCAGGATCGCGTGAACGACGACACTGTCGTTGCCCAGATCCTCGAAGACGAAGAAGTCCGGATCGGCGTCGTTGTCAGTGAAACCTCCGCCCGAGGCATTCCACTTGAGA
>JAKZES010000094.1 GCA_022548915.1 Verrucomicrobiaceae bacterium E54 | reverse complement strand
CGCCGAGGGTGCTCAAAAGCCGCTGATCTCATCTCTCACCGAGATCGAGCCCCCCATCGGCGAATCGCCACCGGGAGTATGAGAAATGCGGGTTAGAAGGAATGGCGCTTCCTTAAGCCAGGTTCCGGTCCGAAGGTCAAAGGTCTCAAGGTCGAAAATCAGAACCAATCACCCGGGCCGAATCCTCGGGAAACTTTGAACGCGAGGACTTTTGACCTTGGACCTTCAGGCCTTTGACCACGGCACCCTCAGCTTCCTCCAATCCTCAAAGTCCACTTAAAGAAGTGCCATTTATGTTAGGCAGGAAAAGCCGGTCAATCCGGGCTCCACCCGTCGATGAACTTCCGATCGTCTTCCGAGAGGATTTCGAGGGGGATGTCGGTGGTGCGGCCATTCACCCGGGCCGTGATCCGGTCACCCGAACGGCTGAGCAGGGTGGCCGTGATTCTCCGTCCGTCCTGGTGGGTGAGGGTGCGGTTGACCGGGTTGGCCCGCGACCCGCCGGCCATTCCGCTGCTGCGGTCACTTTCCTGGGGCAGTTTGCTTCGGATCTCGTTGAAGCCTTTCGATTCGTGGAGAAACAGGATGGCGTCGAGATTGAAGTTCTTCGAGCGGCCGTGGATGGTGAGTTCGTAGGTCTCGCCGGGCTTCAAGGTGTAAACCGGGTCCCACTTCTTGTGGTTGACGTCGAGCCTCTGGCACCAACCCCAGCCCTTGGCGTTCCCGCCAAACATCTTGGTGTCGCTTTCCAGAATCTTCTTCGGAGTGTTGTTGCCCGACTCGAAGTCCCCATCGAGGGCCACGAAGCAGTCGTTGCAGATGTCCTCCCGCTTCGAAACGAGGTTCTTGTGACCGCGAAGAACCAGGCTGTAGTTGCCGGCCTTCGACACGGTGAAGCGGTAGATCAGCGGCGAGTCGGGCGGGCCGGACTCCGGCTTGTTGCCGGTGAACTCGAGATGACCGGTGCCGGAGAATCCATCGACGGTGGTCATGAGCTTCCACTTGCCGAGCCGCGAGGCGGTGGACTCGGCTTCGATCATGACGACGCCCCCCTTTTCCTCGAAGACCGGGTGGTCGGCGGCGTCGGCGGGAAACACCAGGAGGAGGCTCAGGAGATATCGCAGCGATCCCACGGGAGACCCACGATGCACTGATGGCCGGGTTTTCCAAGTCGGGACCTGCGCACTTCACTTTGCCGGATACTCGAAGGGATTCACCAGAGCCACGTCGATCCCTTCGAAATCCCGGGTGTTGCGGGTGGCGAGGACGAGCTGGTGCTCAAGCGCGGTCGAGGCAATCAGCCCGTCGATGACGGGAAGCGATCGGATGGATTGAAGCTCTCCCCACCGCTCGGAGATCGCCGGGGTGATGGGCAGGATCTCGGGCGCGTAGTCGGTTTTCAGGGTTTCCAGCCACGATTCGAACACGGCGGCCTGCTCCGGCGACCGGCGTTTCAGCATGGCGATGCCTTTCCGGATCTCCCCGATGGCGAGGACACTGATGTGATGGGTTTCGTCGGCGTGGGCAGCCGCCCAAGCCCGGACGGCGGGTTTTGCGCGGTTGCCCTTGCGGAGTTCGCTCAGGACATTGATGTCGAGGAGGAAGGCCATCACCACGATAGCGGGCGGTCCTCGATTTCCCGCGAGCGGTCGAGGGGCAACTCGACGTCCGCAGCGGCAGGGCAGGCCGCAATGAACTCGATCAGGCTCGGTTTGGACTCCGTCGATCCCGTGAGCGCCTCGTGGAGAATGCGCCGGTGCTCCTCCTCCGCCGAGACCCCGTGCTCAGCCGCCCGCAGCTTGAGTTTCCGAACGAGGTCCGGAGGGAGTTTTCGGACGATCAATTGGCTCATGGCGTGACTATGCTATCAATGATAGCAGAAGGCAAGCAGAGGTTTGGCAGGGGAACGAGTCCAAGCCCGCAATCGATGCCCGATAGTCACGTTGCTGAATCGCTGTTCGAGGCTCTGGTAGGGGAAGGTGAACCGCTTTTGGCCGTAGCCGAGGAGGGTCAGGAGGCGGGGCTGGCGGCGGAATGTTCCGCAAGCACCGTGAGGGCGAATCGGTTGCCATTGTTGCGGGAACTTGTGGCCGCGAAGAGATAAAGGACTCCACCGCCTGCAGCCAGCCAGAAGAACGCAGGGATCGAGATGATGAGACTCGCTCCCAGGTAGCTGACAGCAAGAAGCAGGCTTAGAGTTGCGAGGTCTCTTGTAAGCAGAAACATCCGCTGCGCCTCGGAGATCGCAGGCGGATCGGGGCGTCCCAGTTTGAGCGCATCGACGATCGGCTCGCCGCGCGCTGCGCGGAGCTGAACCTGACGGGCGAGATCAAGTGGTCGAAGATTTCCGAGCCCTACGCCCCGAAGTATTGCGAGCTGATGGACCGCTTCTTCGAGGAAATGATGGCGGGCCACCTGAAGGTACGGATCATGTTCACGCAGAACGCCCGGGTGCCGACCCGCCTGACCGCCGAGCACCGCGACAACGAGTATTTCCTGCTCTACTACCAGTTCATCAAGCAGGCCTTCGGCCTGGATTGGATCCCACCGAACGAGCACCAACGGCGGCTGCGGCTTTACTTCGACCAGTTCCCCGACACCCGCGAGGTGGCGAGCCAGTTCAAGGGCTACATCCGCGGCCTGGAAGACTTCAAGCGTTTCCGGGAGATTCCCCTGACGATCGCCCGGCGCGACATCACCGAGGTGCGATCCCACGATCACCTCCTGCTCCAGTGCCTGGACGTGGTGCTCGGAGCGATGTCGTTCCGCTTGAATGACCGCCACAAGGCGAAGCCCCCCGGCAGCCGCGTCCGTGGCAAGCGAACCCGGGCCAAGGAGGGCGTTTACAAGCACATCCTCCGGCTCATCCGCGCGTGGCGACCGGGGTTCAATCCCGGCGTCTCGACCGGGCGGGAACGCCTGGAGGACAAGTGGGAGCATCCCTACCGGCACTGGCTCTTCGAATCCCTACACTCCACCTTCGATGGCACCCGCACCAAAAAGAAGTAGCGCCCGGCCTGACCTACATGTGAACTCGACGCATGGCGTTGAGCTTCGGTCAAGTGGGGCGCTGGGAAAGAGTCACCCACCGGTGCCCGCGTGTCAATTTGATACCGTGCACCCGCCCAAGTTTCTTGGGTTGAGCGACTTGCGAAATCTGCGACAACCCGTTGCAGAACCGTAGAACACCGATGGCGAAGAAGAAGAAGGGCATCCGTTACGGCGAGACGAGGACGGTGCAGGATCCGTTGGTGAAATACGCCGGCGAGATCGGCTGGAAGCGGGTGACGCGCGACGAGGCGTTGACCCTTCGCCGGGGCGAGGGCGGCCGGGTCTTCTATCCGGTGCTGGAAGACGCCCTGCTGCGGCTGAATCCCGGTCTGGTGACGATGGAGAACGTCGGCGCGGTGATCGCCAGAATCGAGTCGGCTCGGGACTCGATCGAGGGCAACCAGGAGGTGCTGTGCTGGTTGCGCGGAGAGCGGACGATCTACGACGAGACCGAGAAGCGGGATCGCAACGTGCGGTTGCTGGACGAGGGCGAGCTGGAGAACAACGTCTTCCAAGTCACCGACGAGTGGCAGTACACCAACGGCCTGAAGACGAACCGGGGGGACGTTGTGTTTCTCATCAACGGGATCCCCGTGGCGCTGGTCGAGACCAAGAATGCGAAGAAGCCGCACGCGCTGGAGGAGGGGCTGATCCAGATCCGCCGCTACCACCGCGAGACGCCGGAGATGCTGACCATGCCGCAGGTCTTCGACCTGACGCAACTGCTGGAGATCTTCTACGGTGCGACCTGGAGCACCGAGCGCAAGGGCCTGTTCAAGTGGAAGAAGGGTGCGGGCGGGGCGACGAGCTACGAGGCGCGGGTGAAGGCGTTTTTCGACCGCGAGCGGTTCCTCAAGCTGCTGTGTGAGTGGATCCTGTTCTTCGTGAAGGACGACGAGCTGCGGAAGGCGATCCTGCACCAGCACCAGACCCGCGCGGTGGAGAAGGTGCTCGATCGTTGTGCCGACCCGGTGAAGAAGGCGGGGCTGGTGTGGCACACGCAAGGCTCGGGCAAGACCTTCACGATGATCTGCACGGCGCGGATGCTGCTGGAGGATCCGGATCGTTTCGGTGGGCAGCCGACGGTGCTTCTGGTGATCGACCGCAACGAGCTGGAAGGACAGCTCCAGGGCTGGGTCGAGCGCATCCTCGCGGAGAGCGGCGTCGCCTTCGAGTATGCTCACACCAAGAAGCGGCTGAAGGAACTCTTCGCGGCGGATTTCCGCGGGCTGATCATTTCGATGATCCACAAGTTCGACAAGATGCCGAAGGACATGTGCACTCGGTCGAACGTGTTCGTGCTGATCGACGAGGCGCACCGCTCGACCGGTGGTGACCTCGGGAACTACCTGATGGCGGCGCTGCCGAACGCGACCTTGATCGGCTTCACCGGCACGCCGATCGACAAGACGGAGTATGGCAAGGGAACCTTCAAGGTCTTCGGCAAGGACGACGAGCAGGGGTATCTGGACAAGTATTCGATCAAGGAGTCGATGGAGGACGGCACCACGCTGCGGCTGCGCTACGCGCACGCGCCGTCGGAGATGACCGTCGATGGCGAGCTGCTGGAGAAGGAATTCCTGTCGCTGGCCGAGGGCGAGGGCGTGTCGGACGTCGATGAGCTGAACAAGATCCTCGACAAGGCGGTGAAGCTGAAGGCGTTCCTGAAATCCAAGGATCACGTCCGCTCGGTGGCGGCCTTCGTGAAGGAGCACTTCACGGAGAACGTCCAGCCTCTCGGCTACAAGGCATTCCTGGTGGCGGTGGACCGCGAGGCCTGCGCGCTCTACAAGCAGGCGCTCGACGAGCTGTTGCCGCCGGAGGTCACGGCGGCCGTTTACACCAGCGCCCACAATGACTCGGAGAAGCTGCCGCTCGTGCACAAGCATCAGCTCGGCCCTGACGAGGAGAAGACGGTGCGCAAGCAGTTCGCCAAGCCCGGTAGGGACCCGCAGATCCTGATCGTGACCGACAAGTTGCTCACTGGCTATGACGCGCCGGTGCTTTACTGCATGTATCTCGACAAGCCGATGCGGGACCACGTGCTGCTACAGGCCATCGCCCGGGTGAACCGGCCTTTCGAGCAGGAGGACGGAAAGAAACGCAAACCCTGCGGGCTGGTGATCGATTTCATCGGGATCTTCGGCAAGCTGAAGAAGGCGCTGAAGTTCGACTCGAAGGACGTGAGCGGGGTGATCGAGAACCTCGACGTGTTGTTCGCCGGATTTACGAAGCTGATGGCTGAGGATGCGAAACGTTATCTCGAACTGGCTGGCGACGGGGATGACGACAAGGCACTTGAGGCGGCGATCGATGCCTTCAGTAACAAGGAGGAGAGAGAGGAGTTTTTCTCCTGCTACAAGAAGATCGAGAGTCTTTACGAAATCCTCTCACCGTCACCGGATCTGTACGGCTTCATCGACGATTTCAGGCAGTTGGCTGCCCTTTATCAAGTGGTGCGGAACGCCTACGGGGATGAAACGACCTACTGGGGCGAGGTGGCGGCGAAGACCGAGAATCTGGTGCGGGACGAGGCGAGTGCCTACGTGGTCCGGCCGCGGAAGACCGTCAGGGTCGATGAGAACTTCCTCGCCGGCCTGGAGGAAAGCGGGGAGTCGGAGAACCACAAGATCATCAACTTGGTCCGGCTGCTGACCGCCGAAGCGGAGGAGAAGGGCGACAGCGAGCCATTCCTGATTCCGATGGCGGAGCGGGCGAGGCGCATCCTCGACGAGTACAGCAACGACCAGAAGCAGACCCGGAAGGCTCTGAAGCAACTGGAGGAGCTGGCGCAGCAGAAGGTGGAGGCCGAGAAGCAACGCCAAGAGATGGGGCTCGACGTGAACGTGTTCGCGATCTTCTGGGTGCTGAAGCAGGAGGGGCTGGCGGATCGTCGTGGGTTGGCGGAAGAAATCGACGCCGCTTTCGCGGCATTTCCGAACCACGAGCATCTCGCGGAGGAAAAGCGGCAACTGAAAGCTGAGATCTACAAATCGCTTCTCAAGGAAGTGGATGGAAAGCGCATGGTCGAAATCGCGGATCGGATCATCGGATTGAACCGGACCGAGGATCCCCGGAAATGAGCCCGGAGGCATTCAAGACGGAAGTCTGGCGCTGGGCGGAGTTGACGAAAACCGAACCCACCCAAGTTCGGGTCCAGCGGATGACGAGGAAATGGGCCTCGTGCTCGACCTCCGGGTGCCTGAGTTTTTCCAAGGAGCTGCTCCAGCAGCGGAAGGAGTTCCGGGATTACGTCATCGTTCACGAACTGCTGCACCTGAAGGTTCCGAATCACGGAAAGCTCTTCAAGAGGCTGCTCGATGCCTTCGTGCCGGGATGGGAGCGCTTGCCCGAGGTCAGGCGGTGAGCGTTTTCAAGCGATCACGTCCTTCACGACGCGCGAGTGCTTGGTCACGTTGCTGAGGCGCTGTTCGAGGCCCTGGAAGGGATAGGTGAAGCGCTTGTGATCGTAGCCGAGGAGGGTCATGAGGGTGGCGTGGAAGTCGTGGGCGCTGACCTTGTCGGCGACCGCTTCGTAGCCGATCGGGTCGGTCTCGCCGTAGCTGAAGCCGGGCTTCACGCCGCCACCGGCCATCCAGATGGTGTAGGCCGAGGGGCTGTGGTCGCGGCCGACGTTGCGCATCTCGACGCCGCCGCGGTTCTCGCGCATCGGGGTGCGGCCGAACTCGCCGGACCAGATGACCAGGGTTTCCTCGAGCAGGCCGCGCTGCCTGAGGTCCTTGAGCAGGGCGGCGATCGGCTGGTCGATCTCCTTGCACTTGTCGGCGAAGCCCTGGCGGAGGTCGGTCTGGGCGTTGGTGCCGTGCGAGTCCCAGCCCCAGTCGAAGAGCTGGATGTAGCGCACGCCGCGCTCGGCGAGGCGGCGGGCGAGCAGGCAGTTGTTGGCGAAGGACTCCCTGCCGGGCTGAGTCGCGTAGGCTTCGTGAGTTGCCTCGGATTCCTGGGAGATGTCGAAGGCGTCCGAGGCGTGAAGCTGCATGCGGAAGGCCATTTCGTACTGCGCGATGCGGGTCTCCGTCTCGGGGTCGCCGATCTCGGTGGCGACTCGCTGGTTGAGGCTGTTGAGGGCATCGAGCGTGCGTCGGCGCAGGCTGCGCGAGACGCCGTCGGGGTTGCCGAGGTAGAGGACCGGATCGCCCTGTGAACGGCATTGGACGCCCTGATAGACGCTGGGCAGGTAGCCCGAGCCCCAGACCGACTTGCCGGCATCGGGGTTCTTGCCGCCGGAGGTCAGCGCGATGAATCCCGGGAGGTTCTGGTTTTCCGATCCCAGCCCGTAGGTGGCCCATGCCCCGGCGGAAGGACTTCCGGGCAGCGGACTGCCGGTGTGGAGGAGCAACTGGGCCGGGCCGTGATTGAACTGGTCGGACCACATCGACTTGATGAAGCAGACCTCGTCGATGAGCTCCTCGAAGTGCGGCAGGCGGTCGGAAATCCACGCGCCGCTTTCCCCGGCCTGATGAAAGGGGTACTGCGAGCCGAGCATCTTGGGCACGCCCTGGATGAAGGCGAACTGCTTGCCTTCGAGAAATTCCTGCGGGCACTCCTTGCCATCGAGCTTGGCGAGGTCCGGCTTGTAGTCGAAGAGCTCGAGCTGGCTCGGGGCACCCGCCATGTGCAGGTAGATCACCCGCTTGGCCTTGGGCGCGAAGTGGGGGGCGTCGGGCAGGAGCGGGGCGGCCGGGTCCTTCTTCAGCTTCGCGCCGAGACCGGTCTGCGTGCCCATCCACAGCGCCCCGAGCGCCAGCGAGGATTCGCTGAGGAAGTGCCGGCGCGTCAGGTGGCGGACGCGGTCGTGGTGGAATTGCTGGAACAGGTTCATCGGTTCAACGCGAGATCGGAGTTGAGCAGGGTGTTGGCGACGAGGACGAGCGCCGCCTCGTTGGGGTTGCTGCCGAGCTTGGCGGACTCGTCGGGTGCCTTTTCGTACTCGGCCTTGGTTTCCGCGTGGAGGGTTGCGAGGATGTCGAGCTCCTCGGGAGTGGCGTCGCGCAGGGTGATCAGGCGGTATCCGTGGGCGAGCTGGATGCGGAGGTCGGACCCTGCCCCGCCCATGCGTTCGGCCAGTCCCTGGGCGAACTCGATGTGGGCCGGGTCGTTGAGCGTGACCAGCGCCTGCAGCGGCGTGTTGGTGGTCAACCGCCGCGGCAGGCAGACGTCGCGCGGCGAGGCGTCGAAGGTGAGGAAGGCTGGGTAACCGGCGGTGCGCTTGTGGTAGGTGTAGATGCCGCGCCGGTAGCGGTCGGGACCGGTCGAGGTCTTCCATTTGGCGCCGCTGTAAACCGAGTTCCAGACCCCTTCCGGCTGCGGCGGGAAGACCGGCTTGCCGCCCAGCTTGCGCTCGAGCAGGCCGGAGACCAGCAGTGCCTGGTCGCGCACCATTTCGGCGGTCAGCCGCTGGCGCGGACCGCGGGCGAGCAGGCGGTTGCGAGGATCCTTCTCGAGCAGTTCGGGCGTCGCCCGGTTCGACTGGCGGTAGGTGGCCGAGAGGACCATCTCGCGCAGGAAGGGCTTGAGGTGCCACTTGTGGTGGTCGCGCAGGCGCAGGGCGAGGAAGTCGAGCAGTTCGGGATGGGTGGGGACAGAGCCGGACGAACCAAAGTCCTCCTGGGTCTCGACGATGCCGGTGCCGAACACCTGGGCCCACAAGCGGTTGGCCAGGGTGCGCGCGGCCAGCGGATTCTTCTCGCCGACCAGCCAGCGGGCCATGTCGAGGCGGTCACCGGTGATGCCTTCGCCGCCGAAGACGGAGGGGACGCCCGGCTCGACCTCGTCGCCGCGGGTCATGCGGTTGCCGCGGATGAAGAGCCGGGTCGGCCGCTTGGCGGCTTCGGAGCGCTCGAGCATGACCGGGATCATCGTTCCGCCGATGCCGCGGTATTCCTTTTCGAGACCGGCGAGCTCGTCGCGGACCGCCTGATGAGCGGGAGAACCGACGTGCCGCACCAGGCGGTCGTCGCCGCTGGTCGCAATCTTGAAGCGGGGCAGGATGCAGCTCTGGCTTTCGTTGCAGGTGGCGCCGTGCCGGACGCGGATCTCCAGCCGCTCGCCCGCCTGCGGAGTCGCGCTTTCGCCGGGGATGAACCACGCGGTGCGGGGCTGATGCACCGCCGGGTATTCGCCGAATCCTCCCCCTCCGCCTTTCAGGGCTTCGCCCGGGAGATAGGGGCCGGCGAGGAAGTCGGCAGCGACTTCCTCGAACTTGATCGGGCGTTTCCCGCCCGTCGGCGAAACGTAGGCCGCTTCGAATCCGGAAATCACGGCGCCCTTTCCGCTCCACTCGGCCGGATCGTCCTGCTCCGGGAAGATCTCCACGCGGATCAACGACAGGGGCCGCGCCTCGGTTTCGAGCACGAAGACTCCGCGGTTCGGCGTGGTGCCGGAGGAAACCACGACACCATCCGGCTGCTGATCGAGCTTTCCGGTGTCCGGCTCGACCACGGTCTTGTCGAAGGAAAGAGTCTGCCAGTCGTCGACCTCCAGCGCCGCTTCGCGCAGCGGTCGATTGAGATCCTCATTACGCTGGCGGATCTGTTTTTCCAGGCGCACGACGTCCGCCTGCTGCGAGGGATTGTGGGCGACCTTGGTCTTCGGCCAGTCGTCGTTCCGGTCGATGTCCTCGGTGTTGTTGAAGAAGGCGAGGAAGCGGTAGTAGTCCTCGTGGGGGATGGGGTCGTAGGGGTGGGCGTGGCACTGCACGCAGCCCATGGTGGTCGCGTTCCACGCGGTCCAGGTGGTGTTGACCCGGTCGATCACCGCGGCGGTTCGATATTCCTCGTCGTCGGTGCCGCCCTCGGTGTTGTTCTGGGTGTTGCGGTGGAAGGCCGAGGCGATCAGGTCGCGCGGCTCGGGGTCTTCGATCAGGTCGCCGGCGAGCTGCTTGATGGTGAACTGGTCGAAGGGCATGTCCGCGTTGAAGGCGTCGATCACCCAGTCGCGGTAGGGCCAGATTTCGCGATGGGGATCCTTCTCGAAGCCGAAGGTGTCCGAGTAGCGGGCAAGGTCGAGCCACATCGCCGCCCAGTGCTCGCCGTAGGCCGGGGAGGCGAGCAGACGGTCGACCGCCTGCTCCATGGCGTCTTCAGGGTTCTGCGCTGCCGCTTTCCGGAAAGCTTCGAATTCCTCGAGCGTCGGGGGCAGGCCGGTGAGGTCGAGCGAGGCCCGGCGCAGCCACTCGGCACCATCGGCTTCGGGTGAAGGCTTCAGGTTTTCGGCTTCGAGTTTCGCCAGGATGAAGCGGTCGAGCTCCTGCTCGGGCCAGTCGCTGTCGGCGATGTCCGGCATTTCCGGCATCACCGGCGCCTGAAAGGCCCAGTGCTCGCCCCACTTGGCCCCCTCGCGAACCCATTCGGTCAGCGTTTCGACGTCGGCGTCCGAGAGCGGCTTGGGATGATGGTCGGGGGGCGGCATCCGGTCGTCCGGATCGTCGGTCAGGATCCGTCGGATCATTTCCGAGGCTGCGGGATCCCCGGGAACCACGACCGGCTTGCCGGACTCGCCCTTGCCCAGCACATCCTCGCGGTAGAGGAAGGACACCTCCCCCGCCATTTTCACGCCACCGTGGCAGGTGGTGCAGTTCTTGGTCAGGATCGGCCGGACATCGCGGTTGAAGTCGACACCCTGCGCCGACAGCGAGGCCGCTGTGACGAGCGTCAGAAAAGTTGGAAGGAGATGTGCCATCAAAGGTTCGCAGGCTACGCAGGATGGGGCCCAAGCCTTAGCAATTCTTTCGGATTCGGACGGATTTCCGGGGATGTTGACCGTTCTTGGCGATGGCTATCCATACATCCGGTCCGGATCCGATCAAATGGTTCGGAAAACCGGCGTCAGGATCACGAATGGAGTTCAAATGAACACTTTTTGGTTGACCTGTTGGCGTAGGGTGGGCTAGATCGCCCTGCCATGACAACGACTCTTGAGACCTCTCCCTCCGTCGATCGCCTCCCGGAACACGCCATTTACAAGCCCAACGGCAAAGGCAGCGGTGGGGTGATCCGTTTCGGCCTGAATCCCGACAAGGCCGCGGTTTTCGTCGATGCGGCCTCGCAGAGCGGCGAGCGGCAGTTCGATTGGGAGAACAAGTTCACCATGAAGTGGGGCCTGGCGGATCTTGGCGCGGCGCTGGCGGTGCTTCAGGGGCGGGAGTCCCAGACGAAGCTCTTCCACAAGACCGAGGCGGCGAACAGCGCCTTCGAGCTGCGGCTTCGGGACGACCCCGACCGCGCGCCCTACCTGATGGGGCTCTCGCGCCAGGAGTCGGCCGACAAGTCGGTGCGCAAGGTGGTGATTCCCGTGACCCATGCCGAGGCGGCGGTGCTCGAGCAAGTGCTCGCCGCCGCGGTGCGGCGCCTGGTCGGCTGGTAAGCCCGGTCGTTCGGTTGGACTCCGCACGGGCAAGGACCGCGCGAGGCCACTCGCGCATCGACTCGTTCATGCGGCGGAACGAACCCTACGGCTCGCCGAGGAGGTCCGGGCGGTTGGCGCGGGTGCGTTCGAGGGCTTGCTCCTTTTTCCACGCCTCGATCTTGGCGTGGTGGCCGGAGAGGAGGACTTCGGGGACCACCAGTCCGCGAAACTCGGCCGGCTTGGTGTAGGCGGGCGCTTCGAGCAGGGTCGGGTCGGAGAACGATTCGTCTTCGGGTGAGCGTTCGTCGCCGAGGGCACCGGGGAGGAGTCGCACGATGGCGTCGGTCACCACCGCCGCGGCGATCGCGCCATTGGTCAGGACGTAGTCGCCGATGGAGAGTTCGAGGTCGACGAGCTCCTCGATCACCCGGTGATCGACCCCCTCGTAGTGGCCGCAGACGATCAGGAGATGGCCGCCCTTTTCCGAGAGTTCGCGGGCGACGGCCTGCTTGAAGACCTTCCCCTGCGGGGTCATGAGGATGACCGTGGTGGCTTCGGTCTTCAGTTCCTCGATCGCGGCGAAGAGTGGCTCGGGCTTCAGCAGCATCCCCTGGCCACCGCCGCAGAGGTAGTCGTCGGTGCGGCGGTGCTTGTCGGTCGCCCAGTCGCGCAGGTTGTGAGCATGGATTTCGACGATCCCGGCGGCGCGTGCCCGCGAGATGATGCTCTCGCTCAGCGGCGCGAGCGCGATCTCGGGGAAGAGGGTGAGGATGTCGATCTGCATGAGTGGCGGCGGATTACATCCGCC
>JAKZES010000093.1 GCA_022548915.1 Verrucomicrobiaceae bacterium E54 | reverse complement strand
AGAGCCAGCTCGCCGACGCGCTGCTCGCCGACGCCGCCAAGTCCGCCACCCGCGACCCCGCGGTGCTCACCAAGCTCCTCGCGCCGCTGGGGTGAAATGGGAGAAGGAGCTTCCAGCTCCTTTCTTCTTCCCGACTCACCCATGAGGGGTTGAAAACCCCTTCTCCATATTCCTACGGCCCCAGTTCGAGCGGCGGGACCTCCTCGTCCTCGCTGGTGAACTCCTCACCCGGAAGTGGCGGCGGCTGCCGGTCGAGGAAGCCGTAGTGTTCGAGACCCTCGAAGAATCCGGCCAGGCCGGGCTGGTTGCAGTGATACAAACGCGGGCGCTCGCGCATGCGCCGCAGCACCGGATCGGCATCGGCGGCGACCGCGGCGATGTTGCGCCCGCGAATGGCGGCGGCGTCATTGCCGTAGGTGCCGAAGACGTAGATCCGGGCGGGATCGATGCCCCACTTGTGGACCAGGTAGCGCAGGGCGACGTCCTTGCCGGAGCGCGTGGGGAGGACATCCACGAAACACCCGGAAGTGATCATCACCTTGGCCGAGACGCCGGCCTCGCGCAGCTGGCGCTGGAGGACCGCGCGACTCGTCTTTTGCCCCTCATCCAGCAGGAAGGACACCTTGAGCGGGTGCTGTCGTTCCTCCGGCTGCAGGGTGAGGCCCGGGATGTCGGCCATCGCCTCGACCACGGCATCGCGGTCCCATTTCAGGCGCGCCTGACGGCTCCACACCTCGTCGCGATGGGGAGTTTCCCAGCCGTAATGAATCTCGGCGCCCAGGCCGGAAATCAGGATCGAGGGCTTGGGCATCTGCAGTTGCTCGATCACCCCGCGGGCCTCGTTGTAGGAAAGGCCGGTGGCGAAAATCATGCCGAGTTCCCCCTCGTTGAACAGCCCGCGCCAGCGCTCGACCAGGCCGGGGTCCTCGCTCTCGATCCGGGGCGGCAGATCCATGCAGGCCCAGTGTTCCCGCTGCGTCAGGAACTGGCGCGAGCCCGGCACCTTGGGCCGCGGCTCCCTGGGCAGAATCCCGGCAAGCTCCTTCATGTAGGCGCGCACGTGAGCGTCCCAGCTGTAGTGCTTCCGCACCCGCTTGCCGCCACGTTTCGAAAGCTCCTTCTGGTGGGCCGGGTCGGAAATGATCTTCTCGATGGCATCGCCGATCGCCTGGTCGTCCATGGGATCGACCAGGATGCCGTTCTCGCAGTTGCCGAGAATGTCGCGCGGTCCACCGTCGTTGGTCGCCACCAGCGGCAATCCGGCGGCGGCGGCCTCGAGCAGCGTGAGGCCGAAGGGCTCGGTGAAGGCGGGATTGACGAAGACCCCGCCGCGGTCCGCCGCCCAGCGGAAAAACTCCGGCACCTCGGGGGAATCATGCTGCTTCGGAACCGCGCACACCCCGTAGAGGTCGAGATCGTCGATCAGCCGCAGCAACTCGCTCCACACCTTGCGGGCGCCCGCCGAAAGGTTCTTGAGCGTGTCGCGGTTTCCGCCGATCACGACCAGGTTGGCGTGCTCGCGGAGCCAGTCGTTGGCCCCGAATGCCCGGACCAGGCCGGCGAGGTTCTTGCGTTCGTCGGCGCGGGCAATGGTGAACACCGCGGGCTTGGAGGGATCGCGGAGAAAACGACCGAGCTTGGCATCCACCGACTCGTAGGCCTCGCGGTTGCCCGCACCATCGAAGCGCGTGAGATCGACGCCGGGGGGGATGACCCGCATCTGGTCCTCGGCGTGGCATTCGTAGAGGGCATACTGCTCATCGACCTCCTGCCGCGTGCTGGTGCAGACCATCGAGGCGGCGTCGAGGCTCATTTCCTCGGCCTCGATGCGGACGGCGAGATTGTATTTCTGTTCGATCGTGGACTCGTCCACCCCGCCCTCGACGAGGCGTTGGCGTTTCACCCGCCCGAGCGAGTGCCCGGTGAAGGCAAAGGGAACGCCGAGCGCGGCGGCGACCTGGCGGCCGACATACCCGGCGTCGCCATAGTGCGCATGGATCAAGTCCGGCACCCGCTTCTCGCGGCGCAGCCACGCGAGCGTGCCATCGATGAAGGCATCGAGATGGCGCCACAGCACCTCCTTGCGCAGGTAGCGCCGGGTCCCTGCCTCGATGCGGCGAATGTCGGCCCCGTTCCCCAGATCCTCGACCGCCGCGGCATAGTCCTCGCTGACCCGTGGATCGAAGATCCGCCGGGTGACCAGCGTGACCTGGCGCACGTCCTTGTGCCGGGCGAGCGCCTTCACCAATTCCAGCACGTAGAGGCACTGCCCCCCGGTGTCGGGGTCGCGGCCGAGTTCGAGATTCTGGCCACGGATCAGGCCGTGGAGCGAGAAGTGAAGAATGTCGAGCTTGCGGTTCATGAGCGGTGCTGGGGAAAGACTCCGTGATGGATGAGGCCCTCGATGATGCCCGCCGCGCATTCACCCCGGGCGCGAAAGGCGTCGAGATCGCGGACGGCCTCGATCAATTCCGGCTCGGCGTTGGCGGGCACGATGCCACGGACGCCTTCGACTTGGAACATCGATGAATCATTGCCGGTGTCGCCGGCGACGACCGCCTCGTCGAGCGGCACGCCGAGCTTCCCGCAGATCCAACGCAACGCATTGCCCTTGTTCGCCCGGCGCGGCAGGACGTCGAGGTCACGGGCGGAGGAGTAGATGACCTGCGCCGTCACGCCCGCCTCGTCCAAGGCGGCCCGCAAGCGGTCGAGGTCGGCCGGCGAGGCGTCATGCCAGAACCAACTGCTCTTGCACTCGTTCTGCTGCTCGGCGGGCTGCTCCTCGATTCCGGAAAAGGAACGGACCACCTCGATCGCCTTGGCGAGGTCCCAGTCTTCGGAGAGAGCCTCCGCGTAGTCCGGGATGACCCCGCCCGCGCCCGGATCGTGGATCACGGTGCCGACCCCGCCGATGTAGTAGTCCGGCTCGGGCAGTCCGCCGGCACGGATCACGCGCATGGCATCCTCGACCAGGCGGCCGGTGCTGTAAACGAGGACGGGGCGGTCGTCCCCCAGCGAATCCCAGATTCGCCGGAAATCCGCAGAGGCCTCCGGCAGACCCAGCAGGGTGCCGTCGAGGTCGGAGCAAAAGAGCGCCACGCGCTTGGTTTCGGGCATCGGGATGAGCCTACCAGCGATCTCCCCGCCGTCCAAGGAAAGGGATTCCGGTTGCCCGGATCAGCCCGGCTTGATGCGCCGCAACTGGCGTTTCAACACCGGAACCCGCGCTTCGAGTTGCTGCCGGAGTTCCGCCTCATCGGCCCGTGGATCGAAGCGCAGCCGCTGGTGCTGCGCGAGGGCTTCGTCGAGCAGGTCGGGCGTCTCAAGCGAGCCCCGGAGCCCGCGCAGCCAGCGCGCCAGCGGAGTGGCCAGCGGGCGCTCGCCGAGCAGGGGCGTGGCGGGTTTCTCCAGCGCCCCGAGGGGCGAAAGCGCGAGTTCCGCCCGCCGCTCGGCGCGCGAGCGCTGCGGCCCGATCCGCCGTTTCGACCGCCACAGCCTGCGCCCGATCAGCACCGCCCCCGCGAGCAGCGGCAGGAAGATGAGGGCGAGCGCCATGCCGAGATTTCCCGGCTGACTGCGCCAGACGAGGATGTTGTCGCGCAGGATGTGCCAACGATCGAGCAGCCCCTGCCAGGCGGGCATCCGCGGTGCCTCCAGCCCGGTCCAGTCGGGCGGGGTGAGGTCGACATCGATCCATTTCTTTCGCGACTCATCCCACGCCAGGCACCAGGCATGGCCGTGGGTTCCGCGGATCAGGGCTTCGCCGCTCTTGGGATCGCGCTCGACCACCGAGAATCCGGTCGCGTAGCGGGTCGGCACCCCGCATTCCCGGAGGATGAAGGCGGTCGCGGTCGCGAAATACTCGCAGTGCCCGCGCTTCGTTTCCTCGAGGAACATCGAGACGAAACGCCCGCGCTCCTCCTCGCCGAGCGGCCGCGGATAGGAAAGGTAGCGCGTGTAGGTGAACTCCTTGAGGAAATGCGATCGCAGCCGCGAGATCTGCTCGGGCAGCGGCTTGCCGCGCAGCTCCAGCTGCTCGACCAGGCGCGCGATCGCGTCGCGCTCGACCGCCGGCACCTGAAGATCGGGCGACGGCTTCCCGGGGTTGCGCGGATTCGACCACGGCGGCAGCGCGGTCATCATCGGGTCGCCCCACAGCACCAGCGCGTCGGCCACCGGATGCCGCGGATCGACCCGCAGGGTGCCGAAGGGGTTGATCTCGATGTCCTGGTTGGGCAGCACCATGCTCGCCGCATTTCCCGGGATCGGGAAAAGCCCCTTGCGCGGGGTGCCACCACGAATGGTGAAGCGCGGCAGGGCCTCGTGGGTCGCGACCTCGTTTGAAACCCCCTGACCCTGCGCCGTGATCCAGTAAACGGGATCGGTGCCGAAGTTCCCGAGCGTTTCGAAGTCGATCACCTCGCTCTCGCCGCTGTCGACCCTCGCCGGCAGCTTCGCGCTCCAATAGGTGTTCACATAGGCGTTGTAGGAGGCGATCCGCAGCAACTTCGGCAGGTCGCCCTGGCGCGGGATCAGCCGCCACTGGATGGCCGGCGACTGCTTGATCTCGCCCAGCTCGCCGATCGCGGTGCGGGTCTGGCGCGAGTAGGTGAGGTAGGATGGGTCGTAGCTGCCGAGGACGAAGTTCCGGTAGGCGTAGTCGAGCACCCGCTCGCCGCCGTAGCCCCCCACCGCCGCCAGCCCGAGCATCGCGACCGCGCCGAAGCGGGACTTGATCCGTGGAAAGAACGCGACCGCGAGCAGGATGAGCAGCGCCGGGAAGAAGACCGGCGAACGGGCGTGCTCGCCGAGGCTCGCGGCGATCAGGGTCCCCGGAAGGAAGACGTTGTCGAAGGAGAAGCGGATGTCGCGGAACGGCAGCCCGTGCCGCTGCGCATGCGCCCGCCGTTTTCTCATGAACAGCGACAGGTTCGCCAGCGACATGCTACGGCGTATGCCGTAGCTCTGGACGAACTGCAGCGGCAGCATCACGACCGGCAGCCAGGTGATCGTCCTCGGCAGCGCGGAAAGCGCCGACCCGTCGAGCCACACCAGCGCCGTCACGACCAGCAGCCCCATGATCGAGACCTGCCAGGCCCGCAGGTAGGCCGGGTCGCCGAAGTCCCAGCGGATCCGCGTCCAGTGCGCCGCCTCGACCGCCAGTGCCAGGATCAGGCCGACCAGCGGCCGCCCGGTGATCCCTCCCCACAGCAGCAACGACGCCCCCAGCAGCAGGCGCGGGGCCGGCTGCGGTGGGTTGGGGTCGGTCGATCGGCTCATGGTCTTCAGAGTTTTCCGGGCAGTCGCATCAGGTCCTCGGCCGGGTGGCTCGCGCGCACGAAATGCACACCCGGAGGCCGGGCGGCCGGCACCTCCTCGCAGACCACGATCGCCGCGATCTCGATGCCGGTCCCGGAAATGCGGCTGAGCATTTCGCGGCGTTCCTCCGACCAGCCGCAAAACACCGCCAGGCAGCCGGCAAGATCCTCGGAGTGGCGCAACACGAGTTTCCTCAGCGAGTCGAACTGCGGACGCGGCGACGACTCGACCCCCGCGAGCACCTCGAGCAGCGACTCGGCCCGTCCCGTCCCTCGGCCGGCGGTGACCACCCGTTCGGCACCGGAGATGAACATCAGGTCGATGAGGCACTCGTGGGTGTCGATCGACGACACGAACGACGCGGCCACCGAAACCGCCTCCTCGAACAAGGCCAGGTCCCCGGCCTCCGGAAAGGTGTCGAGGATGAGTCCGTGGCGGGGAAAGAAACTGTCCTCGAGCTCCTTGACGATCGGCCGCCCGGTGCGGGCCCAGCTTTTCCAGTGGATCAGGCGCGGCGGATCGCCCGGTTGATAGTCGCGCAGGCCGACGAACTCGCCCGACGGCCCGGCATTGCGCGAGGTTGCGTCGCCACCGGGCTGGAATCTCGCGCTGCCCGGCAACTCGAAGGGGGGCAGCCGGTAGCGGCGCGGCAGGATCGCGAGGCCGGACTCCGGGGCCTTGACCCGGCGACAGCGCTGATAGAGACCCAGCGGATCCGGCAGCAGCACCCGCAAGTCGTCGAGCGCCACCAGCCCGCGACGCCGCGGCAGCAGTTCGGCGACGAAGCTGCCCGTCTCGCCCCGCCGCAGCTTGAGCGCCTGCTCACTGGGACGCGGCTCGTAGATCAGCCGGCTTTCACACAGCCAGTTCCAGCGGTAGTAGATGAAGAATCGGTCGAAGGCGTTGCGCTTCGACTCGCCCGGCTCCGGGGTCAGCAGGAAGCGCTCGAAATCCGGCCGCGGGTCCGGCGGCGTTTCCAGCAACCAGGCGTTGCGAAGGCTGCGGCCGCGGTTGGTCACGTGGTAGCGGATGCGAACCGGCTCGCCCACCGTCGCGTGCGCGGGCACGTCGCGCTTCACCTCGATCCGCACCCGCCGGAAGGGCAGCCACAGCAGCGAAAGGCAGCCCAGCGAGAAGCCGAAGGAGAACAGGCGGAAGACCGGATCGGAGGCCTGACCGCCGGCGAGGCAGCCGAGCACCACCCCGAGCAGCAGGAGACCCATCCCGGCCGGCCGGATCCTCCGCCGCAGCCACTGGTTGACCGCCGTGCCGCGGTGGTAGAACGGATAAAGCCAAGAATTGAACCTTCCCGCTTCAATCCTGTCTTCGACGGCCGATCTTCCACTCACTGCAAACAAGCTATCGCGTGGATGGGCGGAAGCTCCAGCGCGGATGCGGCCGACATTTGCCAACGCCGCCTCCGCTTGGTAGCCAGCCCCGTGCTCGACGAACGATGGACCGGCCTTGCGGTGGATGCCGCACGCACGCTCGGGCTTTCGCGTCTGGCCGGTCGTCTGCGGGTCGAGTGGAACCCGCGCCTCCGGACCAGCGCCGGACGGGCCTGGAGCCGGCAGGCCCGCATCGAGCTGAACCCGCTGCTGAAGAACTTCGACGAAGAAGAGATCCGGCGCACGCTGCTCCACGAACTCGCCCACCTCGTCGCGCACAACCGGGCCGGACGCCGGAAGATCGCCCCGCACGGCCCCGAATGGCAACTCGCCTGCGCCGAGCTGGGGATCCCCGGCGAGCCCGCGCGCCACCAACTGCCGCTGCCGCGCATCCGCCAGCAGCGCCGCTTCACCTATGCCTGCCCGGCCTGCGGCAAGGTCGTCCGCCGTGCCCGCCGCCTGCGCCACGAGGCCGCCTGCCTCCCCTGCTGTCGCCAGCACGCCGGAGGGCGGTTTGATCGGAGGTTCCTACTGGTGGCGACGACCGGATGACCGGGGCGGCAAGACCCCCTGAAGGAGGAACTACGAACAGAACCGGCGCGCCAGTTGCGTATGTAGTCCCTCCTTCAGGGGGTCTTCCCCGCCAGTTTTTTCCCTGCCGCGATTTTCCGGAAATGCCCCGACCCGCGCCGACGTAGAGTCCGGCCATGCTTCACAAGAACCGATTCGCATTATTGCTCTGTTTCCTGCTGCCGGTCGCCGCCGGAGGCAAGGACCTCTTCAACGGCAAGGACCTCACCGGCTGGGACGGTGATCCCCGCCTTTGGCGCGTCGAGAACGGCGTGATCATCGGCGAGACCGACAAGGCCGACCGCAAGGTCGACAAGAACACCTTCCTGATCTGGAAGGGCGGCGAACCCGGCGACTTCACGCTCTGCTACAAGGCGCGCGTCACCGGCAACAACTCGGGCGTCCAGTACCGCAGCCGCCGGATCGGCGACAAGGGCTGGCGCATCGGCGGCTACCAGATGGACCTGCACCCGAAGCAGGAATACCTTGGCATGCTCTACGAGGAACAGGGCCGCGGCATCCAGTGCCTGCGCGGACAGAAGGTCGAGCTGCCGGCGGCCGGCGGCAAGCCGAAGGTCACCGCCAAGCTGGAGATCGATCAGGTCGACCTCGCCGAGTGGAACACCTATCGCCTCGTCGCCCGCGGGAATGTCGTCCGCCACTACGTCAATGGCACGCTGGCCGCCGAGATCACCGACCTCAACCCGGACAAGCGCTCGCTCAAGGGACTGCTCGCGCTGCAGCTCCACGCCGGCCCTCCGATGAAGGCCGAGTTCAAGGACATCGTCCTCGAGGACGCACCGGCGAAGGAAAATGCCGGGATCGCCCCCGAGGGCATCGAGATCGCCGACGGCTTCGAACTCGAGAAGATCTACGACATTCCGAAATCGCAGGGCTCGTGGGTCTCGATGACCGTCGATGCTCAGGGCCGGCTGATCTGCGGCGACCAGTACGGCGGCCTCTACCGCGTGACTCCCGGCGAAAAGCCCGAGGTCCAGTGGCTCGAACTCGGCATCGGCGGCTCGCACGGGATGCTGTGGCACGAGGGAGTGCTCTACGTCTCGGTCAATGAACGGGCCGGAGGCCAGGAAGGCGTCTACCGCATCACCGATGCCGACGGGGATGGCGAGGTGGAAAAGATCGAGATGATCAAGAAGCTGCAGGGCCGGGGCGAGCACGGCCCCCACTCGCTGGTCCCCTCGCCCGATGGCGAATGGATCTACTTCATCGCCGGCAACCACACCAACCCGCCCGAATACGACCGCTCGCTGGTTCCCGAGGTGTGGCAGGAAGACCAGCTCCTTCCGAGCCGTCCGGACGCACGCGGACACGCCCGCGACCGCCGCGCCCCCGGCGGCTGGGTGGCCCGCTTCCGTCCCGACGGCTCGGACTGGGAGATGATCTCGATCGGCTACCGCAACCCCTACGACCTCGCCTTCGGCCCCGACGGCACCCTCTTCACCTACGATGCCGACATGGAGTGGGACCTCGGCATGCCGTGGTACCGCCCGACCCGCATCTGCCAGGTCGTCCCGGGTTCCGAGTTCGGCTGGCGGACCGGCACCGGCAAGTGGCCCGACTACTATGAAGATAGTATGCCCTCGGTCTACGACATCGGCCCCGGCTCGCCCACCGCCCTGCTCTCCGGCAAGGGCGCGAAGTTTCCCGTGGAATACCAGAACGCCCTCTACGCCTTCGACTGGACCTTCGGCACGATCCACGCGATCCACCTGCAGCGCGAAGGCGCCGGCTTCACCGCCACCAGCGACGAGTTCATTTCCGGCCAGGGCATGCCCTACACCGCGGCGGCGATCGGCCACGACGGCGCGATGTACTTCCTCACCGGCGGCCGCAAGATCAAGTCGGCCCTGTGGCGCGTGCGCTACATCGGCGACGAGAGCACCGAACCCGTCAGCACCCCGGCCGCGGAGCCCATCGCCGGGCCCTCGCTCGCCAGCGACGACCGGGTCGAGCGCTACATCGCCCGCACGCGGATGGAACTGGAAGGCCCCGAAGCTTTTGCCGAGGTTGGCAACGATCCATGGTCGGTGATCGGCAAGGCGATCGGCCTTGCGCGGGTGGACGGCGAGAAATCGAAGCCGGCCATCATCCAGTCGCTGTGCGCGCTGGACTGGGTCTCGCTGAACAAGCAGCAGAAGCTCGCGTGGCTGCGCGCCGCCGGGCTTGCCTTCATCCGCGGGGGCGAGCCGACGGGAGCGGAGAGGAAGTCGATGCTTGACCTCATCAACTCGTCCTTTCCCTCCACCGACGCCACCCTCAACCGCGAGCTGTGCCGGATGCTGTGCTACCTCAATGCTCCCGGCATCGTCGGCCGCACGCTCGCGGCGATGGACACCGCCGCGCCCGACCCGAAGCCGGACTGGGCCGAGCTCGCCGCCCGCAACGGCCGCTATGGCAAGACCATCCTCAGCATGCTCGAGAACCAGCCGCCGAGCCAGGTCATCCACTACGCCTACTCGCTGCGCACGATCGAGGGCCCGTGGACGCCCAGCGAGCGGAAGCGCTACTTCGGCTGGCTCGACCGCCTGACCCGGAACAAGGGCGGTGCCAGCTACGGGGGCTTCATCAAGGGCATCCGCGAGGATGCGCTTGCCGGGGCCACCGAGGAGGAAAGGAAGATGATCGGCGATCTGCCACCGTCCACCAATCCGCTCGCTGACCTGCCTTCACCCAAAGGCCCCGGGCGCATCTGGACTGCCGACGAGGTCGTGGCGACCCTGGAGGCCGGCAAAGGCAACGCCGGGAATGGAGCCGTCATGTTCAAGGCCGGCATGTGTGCCGCCTGCCACCGCTTCGGCTCCGAAGGCGGCGCGGCGGGACCCGACCTCACCGCCCTGGGCGGGCGCTTCGACGCCCGCGCCCTCGCCGAAGCCATCCTCGATCCGAGCAAGGAGGTCTCCGACCAGTACCACTTCGAGCAGTTCATCCAGGAGGACGGCAGCCAGGTGATCGGCCGCCAAGTCGACGAGAAGGACGAGAAGATGATCATCGCCGTGAATCCCTTCGACTTCTCCCAAACCGTCGAGGTCTCCCGCTCCGAACTCACCCAGCGCACCCCCTCACCCATCTCCCCCATGCCCGCCGGCCTGATCAACTCGATGAACGCCCAGGAGGTGCGCGACCTGTTTGCGTATCTGCTTGGGAAGTGAGGCTGCCGGCGGCGGGCCTCCACCGAAACGCTACGGCAGGAACTTCTTCTGCGCCTTGAAGAGCGCACCGGCGATGGCCTGCATGACGACGCCAAAGGGCCTCAGCGGCCCCGGCTCGTCGTCGAGCTTCACCAGCGAGTCGATGAACTTCTCCCGGCGTTCGTCGCGTTTGACCGCCAGGGCATCGAGCCGGGCATTGATCATCCGGGCCGTCTCCGGGTCGAGTTCCTTCGCGGCTTCCACCGCGTAGCCGAAGAGCATCCGGATCTCCCCGTCATCCAGCCACACCCCGCAGCCGCGGTCGCAGCCATCGACCAGCACCTCGCTGGAGTAGCCGTAGTGATAGCGGCGCAGCCCGCCCTTGCATCGGGGACAGGTCAGATGCTCCCCGCCGGCTTCCTCCTCGCGGACCACCTCCGTCTCAAGGCTCTTTTCCAGATCACTGCCGGCCGAAACTGCCCGGCCCTGGTCCAGTATCGTGCGCAGTTCGCTCGGATCGAACCACACCCCCTCGCATCCATCGCACTGGTCGAGCGTCAGATCCCCGACGAAAATCGTCCGCAGCTGGGTGTCGGTGCATCTCGGGCAGGTCGGTGCGTGCTGCATGGCCGGACCCAGCTTGCGAAGCCCGCCGCAGCCTCACAAGAGCAGACTTTCCGCGGTGATCACCACGACTCGCCCGACCACACCACCGGCTCGAGGCTCATCGACAGGGCCGCCGTGGTCATGGCGCCGGCATCGATCAGTTCCAGCCGCATGCCCTCCGCATCGTGAACGTAGACCGCGAGCTGGGGCGGAGCCTGCGGGATTTCTGAAACGGCGGGCGGCTCGATTTGGGCCATCGCCGGGGGTGCCGGTGCCGGCTGCGGCACGACCATCCACCAGGCGGCCATCGCCAAACCACCCAGAACCACGGCGGATCCAGCCGCCCGGCGACGCACCCGGCGCCGACGCAGTTCTCCGCGAAATCCTTCCCAAACCTGTTCCTTGGCATCCTTCATCGACTGATCTCCTCTTGGTTGACGAGCCACTGCCGGGCCCGGATCCGGAGCCGCGCCAGCCGCGACTCCATCGCTTTCACCGACACGCCGGCCTCGGCCGCCAGCTCGGCCTGGCTCCAGCCCTCGGTGTAGTGACGCTCCAGCAACCGCCGTTCCGCCGCCGGCATTCCCTCGAGCAAGGCTCCGGCATGGCCGGCGTCCGGTTTTCCTGAAATCCATTCCCGCACCCGCTCCAGCATCCCGGCGCGCCGGGCACGGCCTCGCGCCGTATCGATCACTTCCGACCGGAGCACGCAGCAGACCCACGCCCGGAAGTCCGACTCGCGGTCAAAGGTCTTCGCGTTCCGGAGCATGCGAAGATAGCTGCGCTGGATCACGTCCGGAACCTCTGCCGGATCGACGCCACGCGCCCGCGCCACACCTTCGAGCAGGTCGTAGTACGACTCATGGAAATTGCGCCATGACGATTCATCGGCACGGCGCAAACCACGGGTCAGGGCGCGGATGTCGTCCATCACTCCTCCGATACTTCCGAAGCGCCCTCGGCGCCAGCATCTTCCTCCACCGTCTCTGCCGGTGCGTCCTTGTTGAGGTCCTCAAGCAGCACGGCGGTGATGTCCGTCGCGTCCTTGGTGTAGAGCAGGAACGGCACCTGCGAGGTGCTCATGCCCGACTTGTCGAAGACGTAGTCGTAGTCCTCCTTCTTGGCCTCTTCCTCCACCAGCTTGCGGATCTCCTCGAGGATCCCCTTCATCCGCTGCACCATCTTCTCGTTGAGCGCCTGGTTGCGGCGCTGCAGGAA
>JAKZES010000092.1 GCA_022548915.1 Verrucomicrobiaceae bacterium E54 | reverse complement strand
CCATGCCGGTTCGCCGCATCCATGCCCATCCCAAGCTCGAAGAAAACCGTGGCCGGGTCGCCCTCATGCGCGGACCGGTCGTCTATGCCTTCGAGCAAATCGACAATCCGGGGATCGATTTGTTTGAAGTCGAACTGCCAGTCGATGCCAAGCTGGGCTTCGAGCACAGACCCGATTTGCTGAACGGTGTCACGGTCGTTCAAGCCACCGGATTGGATGCCGAAGGCAAAGCTGTCACCCTGACCGGAATTCCCTACTATGCCTGGGCCAATCGGGCGAAGATGCCCATGAACATCTGGCCGAAGGAACCACTGCTTGAAGACGACCAGAGGCAGTAAATTCATGAACCACACAAATCGACAGAACCATGACGCAGGGGCTCTCGCTTGCGAAGCCCGCGCACCCCGGACAACCCACCCGACGGCCGGCAACCCCGACATCCTGCGCGGGTGCCGCAAGCGGACACCCCCACGATGCCGCTTGGTCGCATTCACGTGCTTAATCTCTCTATTCGTCAACCCGGTTCAGGCCAAATCGCAACTGCTCACCGTCACCACCTACGCGCCGGATGCCAGCGGCCTCCAGCTGAAATGGCCGACCCACATCGCCTTCGGTCCGGGCAGCGAAGAGATCATCACCGACCTGAAGAACAATCGCTTTCTCTACCGCGACGGCCCCGACGACGCCTGGCTCGCGTCGCCGGTATCGGTGAGCGGACCACACTCGCTGGCCTACAACCCGGTCGACGGGCTATACTACGCAAACGACACCGCGAATCACCGGATGATCGCCTTCAGCGACCTCTCGATCGGCACCATCGCCGCCCAGACCAACTCGATCGCCGGGGTGACATTGAATCGCCCGCACGACACTTTGTATGATCCGGACACGGGCTGGATCTATGCCCTCAATCCCAATTCGGGGCACGTGTTCCGCTTCAAGGCGATCGGCCAGGATGAGACGGCGGTCCAGGCACCCACCGGCGGGTATGCCCGCGCCATCAGCCTGGTGAATGGCAAGATCTACGTGGTCGGCTCGTCCGCCGGCCGGATCGTGGAGATCACCGACTGGGACACTCCGACCTTCACGATTTACAACAGTCACGATCCGAGTGGTGGCAGCGGACCCGCGGGCTCCTGGGAGCGGACCGGATTGGTCATCAACGATGCCGAGTATTTTGACGGCCATTGGTATGTGACCAGCTACTTCACGGAATCCTATGCTGCCGGAACCGACTTCAACGAGAACAAGTTCATCCGCTTCGAGACCTTTGACGACTTCGAAACGGGCAACTGGGAAGACCTCAGCGATCTCCTGCCCAGCGGAATGAACCCCTACTTCCTCACCGTCCACAACGGCAGTCTCTACCTGGCGATCTTCAACCACGAATCGGCCGGGAACGGCGATGCCATCCTCCGCTTCACGCCCGTCGCCGATGACTTCAACTCATGGATCTCGGACCCCGCCTTCGGCCTCGATCCCACCGAACAGGGCTTTGCCCTGGATCCCGACGGCGACCGGCTCAGCAACGGCCTCGAGGCCTGGTTTGGCACCCATCCGGGCCCAAAAAAAGGGGCCTAAACCCGGTGAACATCCCTCAAGAAACGCCGGTTTGGATCTTGAGGTTGATGGAGAGGATCACGGAGCGGAAGGCACCGACTCCGCCCGCAGGAAGGTGGCGTCCTTGGTGGTCCCGAGGTTGAACTGCACGGTGGCGCTGCCGCTGCCATCGGTGGTCACCGTGTTGCCAACCTGGGTGCCGACGCTGGCCCCGCTCAGCGGGATGGGATTCTGGTCGGGATTCGAGAAATCGAGATCGTCGGCCTCGACCAGCTTGTAGGGGGTATTCGGGATGCCCTCGATGCTCACCTCGGCAGTGCCGGTGGCCGGGTTGTAGGTGAAGTCCACCAGGACGACGGACGAGGGTGCCGGCATCCTGATGAGCTGGAAGCCGCTGAAGGGACTGTTCGCCCCGCCCATGCTGAACGCGAGGTCGCCGTTCGCGTCGGGCGTCAGGCCCTTGATGCGGAACCAGTTGGTCGCGCCGATGTCGACGTCCGCCGGGTCGGTGTCTTCGAGCAGCGGGCCGACATTGCCGTTGGTGAGCACCCCGGAAACATCGCGGTTCACGTAGATCGTGCCGCCCAAACCGGTGCCGGCGGTCTGCGCCACCGGCAGGGCCTGCCCGTTCTTCCAGAACCACTCGGAGTAGACGACGAGGTCGTAGGTCGCGACCGGATCGAGATTCCCGAGCACCAGGCTGTAGGGTGTCGCGTTGTCCGGCGACTTGACCCAGACGTCGAAGATCTCGTCCCCGGTGCCGGTCAGGGGCGCGAAGTTGCCGTAGGTGATGGCTCCGATCAAATCCATGGTCACCCCCCACGCGGTGGACCCGGTCGAGTCGGCAAGCGGCAGATCGGTGTAGTTGGCCTGCGTCACCGAGTTCCAGCTGCTGTTACCGATGTTCTCCGGTGCCGCGCCGACGAAGTCGTCGCTCTCGTCGATGCTGTCGCCGATGTTGACGTTCCAGACCTGACCGGAAGCGGGGTCCGGGGGAAGCTGGACGAGCTGGAAGCCGTTGATCGGAGCATCGACCCCGCTGGGACCTCCGAAGCTGAAGGTCAGGTTTCCGCTCCCATCCGGCGTCAATCCGTCGAAACGCACGTGGTTGAAATCGCCGGCGATGTTGGCCGCGTCCGTGTCGGGCGCCAACCCCGTGGCCAGCGGATTCCCGACCTCCATGTCGAGGCTGTTCAGGTTGAAGGTGCCTGTCAGCCCGGAGCCCGCGGTCTGTGAAATGGGCACGTTGTCCGGCCCGAAGACCCATCCCGAGTAGACCACCAGGCTGTAGGTTTCTCCCGGCGCGGGGGCCAGTCCGCCGAAGGTCACCTCATACGGGTCGTTGTTGCCACCGTTGGGACCTCCATCCTTGATCCACGACAAGAAGATCTCGTCTCCCACCGTGCCGGTGTTGTTGTTGAAGGTGATGCCCGACCCCACCGCCGGAGTGATGGTGAAGGTCACCCCCGCGCCGGTGCTGCCGGTGGAATCCGCCAGCGTCGCCGTCGCGCTGTCGGCGATTCCGTTCCAGACGCTGTTGGCGGTGTTCTCGGTGGCGGCCCCGACGTAGTTGTCGGTGGTCGTGATCTGATGGGTCGTGTTGACCGTGTTGCCAACGTTGACGTTCCAAACCGTCTGGGCGGCGGAATCCTGGACGACGACGGTCAGGCAGACCGCCAGGGTGACGAGTGCGTCCCTGAGCTTCATGGTCGGAAAGAGATTGGGTTCGAGGGAGGGTTGCCTCAACGGAAGCGCCGCCGGCGCAGCAGGGCGAGCAGCCCGAGGCCGCCGACGAGAGCCGAAGCCGAGGGCTCGGGCACTTGGACGAGCTGGAAGCCGTTAATCGGGGCGTCGACCCCACTGGGACCTCCGAAGCTGAAGGTCAGGTTCCCGCTGCCATCCGCGGTCAAACCGTCGAAACGCGCGTAGTTGAAGTTTCCGGCAGCGTCGGCCGCGTTCGTGTCGGGTGCCAATCCCGTGGCCAGGGGATTTCCCGCCTCCATGTCCAGGCTGTTCAGGTTGAAGGTGCCCGTCAACCCGGAGCCCGCGGTCTGCGAGATGGGCACGTTGTCCGGCCCGAAGACCCAACCCGAGTAAACCACCAGGCTGTAGGTCGTGCCTGCCGCGGTGGTCAGTCCAGCGAAGGTCACCTCGTAGGGATCGTTGTTGGACCCATTGGTGCCTCCATCCTTGATCCACGACTTGAAGATCTCGTCTCCCACCGTGCCGCTGTTGTTGCTGAAGTTGACGGCCGACCCTGCGGCGGGCGTGACGGTGAAAGTCACCCCGGCGCTCGTGCTGCCGGTGGAATCGGCCAGGGTCACGGTGGTGCTGCCGGTGATTCCGTTCCACACGCTGTTGGCGGTGTTCTCGGTGGCAGCACCGACGTAGTTGTCCGTGGTTGTGATCTGGTGGGTGGAGTTGACCGTGTTCCCGACGTTGACGTTCCAGACCGTGGCACCGCCGGCGGTCATGACGGTGAGTGCGAAGCCCGACGCGATGGCGGGGATGGATCTCGGGAATGGATGCGCTCGTTTCATGACTGGCGAAGCCTTTGGGGGTGAATAAAGACGGCATGCCCACAGCCCCGCCCGGGCGGCGGACAATGAGGGTACATGCAATACCGAAAATTTCGCAGCGACTTGTCCAGTCGCACGATCGTATGACTCCGGGAGGACGCACTCCCGGCACGGATGAATCGCCTGATGAACGTGTATTCCCTGATCATCCAATTCCTTCATGTCCGCCGACCTCGGATTTCGACACCCGGCGCCCACTTTTTGTCGTTTCAAAAAGCCCCCCTGAAACGGGGCCCGAGTGTGGGGACAACAAGGCGGCAGCCAAGGTGCTGGCTGTTGTGGCCCGGAATGAAATGACACTGAGCAGGATTGGGCGGAAAGGGGGCTATTCGCCTTCGGAAGCCCCGAAGCGGAACATCAGCCGGTCCGGGGCGGGGCTTGCCTCCGGCCATAGGTAGCGGGCCTCGACAAAGCTGCGGTTGAGGGCCGGGGCGGCCACGAGATCGAGCATCGTGTCCGCGCTCACCCAGCCGGCCAGGCTCTGCGAGCCTTGCAGCACTGCGGCGAGCGACGGGTCGTCGATGCGGGCGATGGCATGCACGGCGGGCCGGCCACCCTCCAGCGACAGGAACAGCGGCCCGTCCTGTGTGTCCGCCTGCCGCGGGTCGAAGCCGAGGAGATACTCGAAGAGATTGACCAGGCTGTCGTGGTCCGGGTTGGCGAGGTGCCCCCAGAGGCTGGCTTCGAGGGCCGGGTTCGCGGCCTCGTCGCCGAAATAACGGCTGCGCCAGCCGTCGAGCGCGGAGGTCGCACCGTCGTCCGCATCGAGCAGCGGTTCCAGCTTGGCCCGGGCGGCGTCGGCCTCGGCCCCGGGCGCGGCGACCGGCTCGGCGGGCAGGTTGCGGCTGTCGCGCAGCGTGTCGGCATTGTCGAGCCGCCACTCGCCGTCGCTGACGGCCACGCCGCTCTGGAATCCATGGTGGACCCAGGCGCGGGGAATGCCCCGGCGGCCGTGCAACTGCGGGACGAAGCTGGTGCCGCGGTAGGGAATCGTTCCCGGGATTTCCGTCCTCGCGAGCTGGCAGACGGTCGGAAAGATGTCGGTGATGTCGATCAGGTCGTTGACCACGCTGCCCGGATTCAAACCCGGCGGCCCCCAAACCAGCAACGGGACGTGGGTGCCGGCATCGGTCAGGTCGCGCTTGCCGCCGAACACCTGCCCGGCGTTGGTGGTACGCGGGTTGAAGTAGTTGGACTCGGTGCCGTTGTCGCCGATGAAGAAGACGTAGGTGTTGTCGCGGATGCCGAGGTCCCCGACCTTGTCGAGCGTGCGCCCGACGAGGTGGTCGAGGTATTCGATCATGCTTCCCAGCGAGGCCGGTCGGCCGAGTGCGCGGTCCTGCGGCGTTTCGGTGATCGGGTCGTGGGGCAGCAGCATGTTGTGGACGATCAGGAAGGGCTCGTCGGCGTCCCGCGCGTCGGTCATGCGTTCCCAGACGTATTCCTCGAGCACGTCCGGCCCGAAGCGGTCGGCGATGTCGCCGAGCACGGTGCCGTCGCGGTTGAGGTAGGGATTCCAGTAGCGCTCGGTTTTGGCGGAGCCGTCCCAGATCTGCCACACGCACCACGAATCGAAGCCGGCGTCGGCGATGTGGTCGGGGTGGAAGGTCAGGGTGGCGAGCTGCCACTTGCCGGTGGTGCTGGTCTGGTAGCCGCGCGCCTGGAGCAACTGCGCAAAAGTCGGCATCGCCTGGAAATCGACCGCCACGTTCTGGCCGAGGTGGACCGGCAGGGTGGAGGTCTTGCCGTGCTCGGGGGTGTGGAGGCTGGTGTGCATGCTGACCCGGCTCGGCGTGCAGGCCGGGCTGGTGTAGGCCCGGCTGAAGCGCACGCCCTGCGCGGCCATGGTGTCGAGATTGGGGGTGATGAAATCCTGGCCGCCATAGGCACCGAGCGCCTCGTAGCCGATGTCGTCGGCGAGCAGGATGAGAATGTTCGGAAACCCGTCGCTGGCGCGGATCGGCGGCGGAGGCGGGGCCTCCTGCTCGGTCACATCGGCGAAGGTGGTGCCGACCCGGATCGCGTCCATCAACTCGCCGCCGTCCGGGACGTCCGTGTTGAATCCGCCGCTGCCATCGGGACTACGGTTGACGAGCAGCGCGCCGATGCCGTCGAGCGAAGTGCCGAAGGTGTCGGCGGAATCCTGTGAATAGGTCGCCGCACCCAGTCCGGCCTCGCCACCCGAGAGGTCGGGGTTGAACCAGAAGCTGAGCCGGTCGTTGGCACCGCTGACATTGAGTTCCGCCTTGGCCAGCAGCAGGTGGGTGCCGGTGCTCGGCGCCCCGGCGGAGGTGAGGTTGTTGCCGTCGTAGCGCATCTGGATGTTGCCATCGAGCACCCCGACGAAGTCGTTGCCCCAATCGCTGAGACCCGATGAGTCGATCCAGAGAACGGCCCGGTCGATCGACTCGTCGATCGAGATCAGGGCGCTGAACCAGACGGTGGTCGCGGAGGTCGTGAACTCGCGGATGGCGATGGAGGGATTGGCCGAGGTGGCGTAGGCCAGGGCCCCGTCGCCGGGGCCGGCGAGGTTGGCGGAGTTCTCGTAGCCGGTGATGCCGGGGGAAAGGCTCGTGCCGGGCAGGTAGCGGATGTCCGAAGGCGTCCACGCGCCGCCCCAGCCGCTGCCGCCGTTGAGGTTGCTGCCATTTGAAGTGATTTCGGACGTGCCGTAGCCGTTGAAATATTCGGTGGCAATGACCTCCGCCCGGATGCCGGCGGCCAGCATCGGAGAGAGGGCGAAAAGAAGGAATCGCTGGGTGGGTTTCATGCGAGATGGAATCGGGGAAGCCTGCGGGGCGGACGGCAAGCCTCTACTGCGACTCCACCCGGTAAAACGAGGCATCATCCGTCGCGGCGGTGTCCTCCAGGGTGCCGGTGCCTCCCGAGACGACCGCCGTGTCCACGATATTGGGAGTCGTGAAGTCGAGATTGGCGGATTTGTTCAGTCCGTAGCTGGCACCTTCCGCTCCCGTGAAATCGATCGTCACCGTATCGCCCGCCTTGGTGATGGAGGTGACCTCCGGCGGAGCCGGCGGCAGGGAGGCGATCACGTCGCCCAGGGTTTCCCCCACCCGGATCGCGTCGAGGGCACCGGCACCCTTGTTGAGCACGCCGACTCCGTTGATCGCGGTGCCGAAGGTATCGGCGTTGTCGGCCGTGAACGTGGCCGGACCCAGCCCCGCTTCACCGGAGGAAACGTCAGGATCGAACCAGAAGCTCAAGCGGTCGTTCGAGCCGCTGACATCGATCTCGGCCTTGCCCACGATCAGGTAAACGCCCGCTGCCGGAGCACTGCCGGTGCTCGTGTTTCCGTTGTGGCGGAAGAACACATTGCCGTCGAGGATGCCGAAGCCGTCCCCACTGTTGCCGTTGTTGACATTCGCAACGGCATCGGGCCACAGCGTCGCCCGGTCTCCCGTATCGCCGCTGACGGAGATCAGGGCGCTCATCCAGACGGTGGAGGCACTGGGCGTCAGGCTGCGCACGACGAACGAGGTTCCGGTGTTGTCGGCGTCGTAGTAGAGCGCGCCATCCTCCGACCCGTTCAGGTTGGCGGAATTGTCATAGCCCGCGGCCGAGTAGGAGAGGCTGGCGGGTCGATACTCGTTGTCGTTGGGCAATGAGGCGACGCCTCCACCGTTTGCCCAGTTCGAGATCCAGCCGGTTCCTCCATCGAGACCGAGCGCGTTGGTCTCGACCGTGCCGTAGCCGTTGAAATATTCGGTCGCGATGAGGTCGGCGTGGAGCGGCACGGACAGAGCCACACCGAGAGTCAGGAAGACGGGAATGGAGTGGGGCTTCATGGCTGGTGACCGGGGTTGGGTCGTGGCAGGGGCCAGGAGTGTCACGAGGACCTGCGGCGGCGCAGCAGAGCCAGCAGGCCGAGGCCGCCGAGCAGTGTGGTGGACGGCTCGGGCACGACATCGGCAAAGGTGGTGCCCACGCGGATCGCGTCGATCAACTCCCCGCCGTCCGGGGCGTCCGTATTGAATCCACCGCTGCCATCGGGACTACGGTTGACGAGGAGCACGCCGATGCCGTCGAGCGAAGTGCCGAAGGTGTCTGCCGTGTCGTCGGAATAGGTCACCGCGCCAAGTCCGGACTCGCCGCCCGAGAGGTCCGGGTCGAACCAGAAACTGAGCCGGTCGTTGGCACCGCTGACGTTGAGTTCCGCCTTGGCCAGCAGCAGATGGGTGCCGGTGGTCGGCGCACCGGCGCTGGTGAGGTTATTGCCGTCGTAGCGCATCTGGATGTTGCCGTCGAGTACGCCGATGAAATCGTTGCCCCAGTCGCTGAGACCCGTCGAGTCGATCCAGAGAACGGCCCGGTCGACCGATTCGTCGATCGAGATCAGCGCACTGAACCAGACGGTGGTCGCGGTGGTCGTGAACTCCCGGATGGCGATGGAGGGACTGGCCGAGGTCGCGAAGGCCAGGGCACCGTCGCCAGTGCCACCGAGGTTGGCTGAGTTGTCGTAGCCGGTGATGCCGGGGGAAATGCTCGTGCCCGGTAAATAGCGAATGTCGGAAGGCGTCCAAGCCCCATCCCAGCCGGATCCGCCGTTGAGGTTGCTGCCGCTCGAAGTGATTTCGGATGTACCGTAGCCGTTGAAATATTCGGTCGCGATGATCGCGGCATTGATGGGTGCCGCCATTGTGGCAAGCAATACGAGGGTTGCGAATCTTGACGTGAGTTTCATGACTGGGCTCGGATTTTGGGGTGGAGATTCTGAGGTGGAGAAAGGCTGCTTGCCCGCAGCCCGGTCCGGGCGGCGGATCATGAGGGTGACTTCCAGTAACCGAAATTTCGCAAGGGCTTGTCCAGTCGTGCGATCATACGACTCCGGGAAGACGCACTACCGGCACGGAAGGACCATCTGATGAATCTTTGCGGGCCATCCAACAGTTATCATGTCTGCCCACTCCGGATTTCGACATCGATTACCCAAATTTCCGGGTTCTTCGGGGGTTGCAAGGGGAGAGATTGAACCAGGCACCCCGGCGGACGCTTCCCGAAATCCCAATGTTCTTGGCTTCCTGACTGTTTTCCTTACACCTTTCGGCGATGGCAACTCGATCCTTTCCCTCGGTCACGGACCAGGTCGCCGAGCGGCTGCGCCAGGGCATGATGGAGGGCCGCTGGAAGGGCTTTCTGCCGGGCCGCAAGCAGCTGGCCGAGTATCTGGGGTGCAGCCAGTGGACCGTGGAAGAGGCCGCGCAGCGGCTGACCAAGGAGGGGTTGCTGGTGTCCCAGGGAGCCGGCCGCCGGCGCCGGATCGTGCTTTCGGGGGAAGGAATCAAGCCTCGCGCCCTGCAGGTGAAGCTCCTGCTCTACGAGGCATCCGACCGGATGTCGGGCTACATCCTCGAGCTGGTTCACCGGCTCCAGCATGCGGGGCACGAGGCTGCGTTCGCGGAGAAGACGATGCACGACCTGGGGATGGATGTGAGCCGGATCGCCCGCTTCGCCGGCGGGAGCGATGTCGACGCCTGGGTGGTGATATCGGGGCCGCAGGACGTGCTCGAATGGTTCGCCGGGCAGGAAACCCCGGCCTTCGCCCTGTTCGGCCGGCTGACCCGGATTCCGCTCGCAAGCACCAAGCCGGACAAGGGGGGGGCCATGCGCGAACTGGTCGATCGTCTCGTCGATCTGGGGCACCGGCGCATCGTGATGCTTGTCCGGGAAGAGCGCCGGAAACCGGGTCCCGGGCTCGTCGAACAACTCTTTCTCGACCAACTTGAGGAACGGGGCATCCCGACCGGACCCTACAACCTTCCCGACTGGGGAGACCGGCCCATCGAGTTCCACCGGATGCTGGATTCGCTCTTCGAATACACCCCGCCCACGGCCCTGATCGTCGATCAGCCGGTTTTGTGCGTTGCCGTGCTCCAGCACCTTGCGTCGCTCGGAATCAAGGCGCCCGATGATGTTTCCCTCGCCTGCACCGATCTGAGCGAGTCCTTCGAATGGTGTGTTCCGAGCATCACCCACATCACCTGGGAATCGCGTCCGTTCATCAACAGGGTCGTGAAATGGGCCAACAACATCAGCCGGGGCAAGGACGACCGCCGCAAGAGCTCCACCAAGGCAAGCCTCGTCGTCGGAGGCACCATCGGACCGGCAAAGGAGGGGTGATGCCCCATGCCGACTTGTCGGCTGAACCACCGCCATCACGGACCCGTGGAATCATTCAGCGAAGACACCACCCCGGCCGCCTCGGCGAGATGGCGGATCTCGTCGGGGATGGACTCACCGACCCATACCCGGCGGCCCTTCGCATCCTCGATGGTCATGTGGAAGCGCCAGCGCCCATCGCCGGTGGCTTCCGGTGCGACCGTGCACGACCAGTTCCCGCCCTGCGACTCGAAGGCGCTCGGCACCTGCCTGACCGCCAGGAAAACATCACCCCGGCTCTGACCCAGAATCTTCCTGATCGACGAGGCGCAGCCGTCGGCCACCGCCTCCCGCCGGTCGGAAAGATCGGGCAGGGTCAGCCGCGCGGAGCCATCCTCGAGCTCTTCCATCATCACGGCGGCCGCTTCCGCATCGCGGATGGCCGCACGCGAGTTGCGCCAGGCGGTCTGGAGTGCCTCCTTCTCCCTGTCCGTGATCTTCAGGATTTGCTCGATTCTGCCATCCCGGCTGATGATCGGATGATCGATGCTGAGGACCCTCTCGGCGCGGCCCAACTCGGCGAGCAAGGTGAATGGCACCTGAACGAGATCCTCCCCGGGGGTCGCCGCCCCCTGACTCTCCGATTTTCCGACCCGGTCTTCGCTCTCACCGTCCAAGGCCCGCTCCAACGACCGGGCCGGCCCGTCCAGCGACGACCGCGAAGGGGCATGCTCCCCCAAGCGGCCGGCTTCCCTCATCCCGTCGGGTTTGGGCGGAATGAGGTGTCCCAGCAACAGCCCGGCGGCAAAGCAGGCGAGGCAGGCGACGACGATCCCGGGCTTCATCATGGCTGCCCTACTCGAAGACAAGATAACCGACCTGGGTCGTGGTGTGGTTCTGCTCGGAGTCTCCCAACTGGTCCTCACAGGCATGCAGGCCGATGCTGGTGGGAGTCAGGGCGGGTGAACCGGACAATACCGCCCACGAACCATCGCCTCCGTCCATTCCCGAGACACTGGCGGCCGCGGAGCTGGCGGAAGGCAGGCCTCCGCTCAAGCCGTAGGTGTAGGGGTTCGCCGAGTTGCCCAAGCCCCGCACCGTATCCGCACCGAGGGCGGCCTCGTAGGCCACGCCGCTGATCGTGCCGCTGCCGGCCTCGATGACAATGTAGCCGATGGTCTCATCCGCCCGCACGGAATTCGGGTCCTCGCCGACGTGCTTGCCGACGTTGAGGTTGGAGGCGTCCGCCGGACTCGTCTGCCCGCTTCCCATGCTCCAGAACACCGACCAGTCCGGATCGTTGGCGCTCATGACCTGGCCGACCACCACCGGATTGGTGTAGCTGTTCTGGAAGCTTCTCGCTTCGGCCACCCAGCTGCCCTTCCTGGCGGTGACCGTGGAGGTGAACTTCACCGCCTCCATGGTGACGCCGTCGACGGCCTGCGTGTAGACGCCCTCGTCGACGACCACGATCGACACGTCGATGCTCACCGGATCGGTCAATCCATCCGCCCGGTCGATCTTCAGGTCGAAGCCACCGCTCGTGACGTTGGTGATGCGGGTCACCACCGGCGGCAGGCCCGTCGTCGGGTAGATCGGCGTCGCCACGATCACCGGGGAGTTGTAGCTCTGCCCGAGGCCGACCGTGGTCCAGCCGGTGTTGCCCACTCCCGTGACCGTGGTCCGCACGAGCTTCGGCGACAGGTCGGGTCCCAGCGAGACCACGAGGTCGACGCCCGAGCCGATCGCCACCCGGGCTCCGGCGGCCGGGCCCTGACTGATGACCTCGCCTGCGGGAACCGTGGCGCTGTATTCCTGCGTCACCGTGCCGGCCACCAGCGATGCCGCCACGAGGTTCGACTCCGCCGTGGCCTGCGACAGGCCGGCCACATCGGGCACCAACGTGGTGGTCGCGATGACCGTGATGTTCAAGGTGGCCTCGACGGCCGGGTTGGTGCCGTCATCCGCGCTCACGGTGAAGACATTGGCGCCGACATCCGCATTGGCCGGCGTACCCGAAAGCGTGCCATCGGCCGCCACCGTCAACCAGGCAGGTCCATTCACCTTGGCGTAAGTCAATGTATCGCCTGCGTCGGCATCACTGGCGTCATCCGCGAGGGTGCTGCTGTAGGCGGTGTCCTCTGTGGCATTGATTTCATTGACCGGATCCGCTGCCCAGGTCGGGGCGCTGTTGCTCGAAACGGCCGTGCCTCCGAAGCGAATTTCGGTCATCGCAAAGTAGCTTGTGTCCCCGTGATTGCTCAGATTGCTGAACCGGATATGGGTCACTCCGGACAAGGTGCCGAAGGTGCGGCTCTCCACGTAGGCATTGCTGCGGTCGCTGGGCCCGATGGACCAATCCGTCATGCCGAGTGACGCCGCCGGAACGGGCGTGCTGAAATTCATTCCTCCGTCCGTTGAATAGGAGATGTCGAAGGTTTTGAGGTTCCGGTCTCCGT
>JAKZES010000091.1 GCA_022548915.1 Verrucomicrobiaceae bacterium E54 | reverse complement strand
GCCATGGCTGGCGGGTTCATGCATGGGTGCTGATGGGCAACCATTTCCACCTGCTCCTTGAGACACCGGAGCCGAATCTCGTGACGGGAATGAAGCGGCTGCTGGGGACCTTCAGCCAGGGCTGGAACGCCCGCCGAGCGCGGCGCGGGCATGTGTTTCAAGGCCGCTACAAGTCGAGTCCCTACTAGTTCCGGATCGTCGCGGACTACATTCATCTTAATCCAGCCCGTGCCGGGTTGGCGGAGGCCCGACGCGGTGGACTGGCGTCCTACAAGTGGAGCAGTCTGCCATAGTACGCCAAGGGCAGGGAGCCCGAGTGGCTGGTGACGCAACGAGTCCTGCGGGCCTTTGAGCTGGCTGAGGATGGCCGCGGACGCCGGGCCTACGTTTCTTGGTTGGAGGCAAGGGTGGCCAGCGACGGAGGCAGGGTGGATGAGGCGGCGATGAAGGCCTTGAGGCGCGGCTGGTATCTGGGTGAGCCGGACTTTGCCGATAAGCTCCGTGCCTTGGTGGAGGGCAAGCAGCTTGGAAAGGTGGCAGGCCGTGACCATGCTGCGAGGGCGCATGACGCAGTTGCCGCCGAGGAACTTGCCAAGAAGGCCTTGGAGAGTCTGGGATTGCCGCAAGATGCTGAGAGCCTTTCGGATTTCCGCAAGGGGGACCGCCGCAAGATTCTCGTGGCACTGCTTTTGCGTCGCGCCAGTTCGGTCGGTAATGGATGGCTTGCGGAACGCTTGGCGATGGGACATCCGTCAGCAGTGAGCCGCTTGGTCACCTCGGCCCAGAAGCAACCGAAAAATCAGAAGGAATTGAGGAAACTGGCAATAATGTTGAAATGCAGCACCTGACCCCACTGACGATCGCCTCGGCCTGATCCCTCACGGCTTTCGTCGAGTTCTGGTTCAGGCCCGTGCCGTGGCCGACGATGAACAGGGTGGTTTCCTGCTCCGCCACATTGGGTGCGACTTCGCGCGCCCGTCGCAGGATGAGGTCGGTCATCGACGCGTGGACGCCGACCGGCAGCGTGTAGTGCCAGGTCTTTCCATGGCGTTGGGTGGTCGGACCCTCGAGCTCCAGTTCGCGGGGGATGACCTCCTGGGTGAAATACCCTTCGCTGATGAAGTCCGGCACGACGTAGACCTCGTCGGCCTCGATGAGGTAGCGGGCCTCGCGCATCGACGGCTCCTCCTTCCAGAAGCAGCAGTGGACCTCCGAAAAAAGCTGACGATCACGGATCTCGTCGGCGTGATCGAAGTAGGGAGTGGAAGAGTCGGGATTCTCGGTGGAGCCATGACCGACGATGAGAAGGGCGGTCCCTGGCTTCGGGGAAATCGGCATGCGCCGAAGCTGCGCGGGATTCGCCGGGGCGCAAGCCGAATAGCGCGTTGCGGGTCGCGTCTCGCCGGGTTGTGATGGGGAGGTGCTGGAGGAGCTGGAATTGTGGATCGATGATGCCGAGCGCGACGGGTGGCGCAACATGGCGGTCGACGACTGGTTGCAGGAAACCGCACGCCGCCCGGTGCTCAGGATCTACCGGTGGGAGTCTGGCTGGGGAAGTTTCGGCTACTTCGTTCCGCTGGCTGAGGCGGTGGCTCTGTTTCCCGGATTGAAGCTCGTCCGTCGGCGCACCGGTGGGGGTATTGTCGATCACCGGAAGGACCTGACCTACACGCTGGTCGTGCCCTCGGGTCATCCGCTGGCGGATCAGCGGGGCGGGGCCAGCTATCGGTTCATCCACGAGGCGCTGGCCTCCGCTTTGTCGTCGGAGGATCCGGACCTGCGACTTGCCGGCGGGGCGGTGGCGGTCAGGGGGGGCGACTGTTTCGCCCAGCCCGTCGAACACGATCTTCTCGACCACAAGGGCAGCAAGATCGCCGGGGCCGGGCAGCGCCGCTCCGCCGATGGGTTGCTTCACCAGGGTTCGGTGGCGCATCTTCCCGACTCCGGTTTTCCTTTTCGGTTCGCCGCTTGTCTGGCCGGGAAAGTGGGGCATTTTCAAGGGGGACCCGGCCTCCCGGAGATCGAAAGCCGGGCGCGCCGCTTTCGCGATCCGCGCTGGGCGGCGCGCCGATGATCCCGCCGGCCGGGGCAGAAGCGGAATGCCCCCGAGGTTTGGCCCGGACCCTGCTACGAAGCCCCCCGAAACCCATGTTCGACCACTTTGAGACTGATCTGTTTTTCGACGAGATGTTCGAGTCGGACGGATCGGTGCGGCCGCATTGTTCGCCGCTCCTCGAGCGGTTTTCGAGCATCGAGCGGGCGGATTTCGAGGCACGCCGGCAGGCATGCGACTCGCACTTCCTGCGCCAGGGGGTGACCTTCAACGTTTACCACGACGACAAGGGAACGGAGCGGATCTTTCCCTTCGATCCCGTGCCCAGGGTGATCCCGGCGGAGGAGTGGGATCTGCTTGAGGCGGGGCTGTCGCAGCGGATCATCGCGCTGAATCTCTTCCTGCACGACATCTACCACGAGCAGCAGATCCTCAAGGATGGGGTGATTCCCGCCTACTACATTGAGAATGCCAAACACTTCCGACCCGAGTTCCGGGGGATCGATGTCCCGGAGGACATCTACATCCAGATCTGCGGGAGTGACCTGATTCGCGGCGACGACGGCCAGTATTTCGTGCTGGAGGACAATGCCCGATGCCCGTCGGGTGCTTCCTATCTGCTGGAGAACCGCAACGCCCTGAAGCGGGCCTTCCCCGGGCTCTTCGATGCCATGGGAGTGCGACCGGTCGACGCCTATCCCCGCGAACTGCGGCGAATGCTGGAATTCATCTCACCCCACCGGGAAGGCGATGCGGTCTGCGTGCTGCTGACGCCGGGGTGCTACAACAGCGCCTACTTCGAGCACTGCTATCTGGCCCGCGAAATGGGCATCGAGATCGTCGAGGGCAAGGATCTCGTGGTGCTCGACGACTTCGTCTACATGCGCACCACCAAGGGGCTGGAGCGGGTGGACGTGATCTACCGCCGGATCGACGACGACTTCATCGACCCGACCGTCTTTCGCAAGGACTCGGTGCTCGGGGTGCCCGGGATCATGCAGGCATACCGCGCGGGGAACGTCGCTCTGGCAAACGCGGTCGGCACGGGCGTGGCCGATGACAAGGTGGTTTATCATTTCGTGCCGAAGATGATCGAATACTACCTCGGTCAGCAGCCGATCCTCCCGAACGTGCAGACCTATCTCGCGTATGAGGACTCCGACCGGAAATACATCCTCGATCATCTGCCGGAACTGGTCGTCAAGTCGGCGAACGAATCGGGGGGCTACGGCATGCTCATGGGGCCGACGGCCTCGAAGGCGGAGTTGGAGGAGTTCCGGGCGAGGATTCAGGACGATCCGAGAAACTTCATCGCCCAACCGGTGATCAGCCTGTCACGCTGCCCGACATGGTGCGGCGAGGGATTTGAGGGGCGTCACGTCGATCTCCGTCCCTACATCATCTATGGAGAGAGCGTGAAGATCGTCCCCGGTGGCCTGACCCGGGTCGCGCTCAACAAGGGCTCGCTGGTCGTGAATTCATCGCAGGGCGGGGGAAGCAAGGACACCTGGGTCCTGAGAGGCTGAATCATCATGCTGTCGAGAGTCGCCAACTGCCTCTACTGGATGGTCCGCTACATCGAGCGGGCCGACAACCTCGCGCGCCTGATCGAGGTCAATGAACGCCTGCTGCTCGACCTGGGCTGGAAGGACGCGGCCGGTCTTGACGCCCTGTGGCGTCCGGTGATTGCCAGCTCGGGGGACGAGGAGCTTTTCGAGAGCGCTCATCCCGACGGCCTGCGGCGCGAGGCGATCGAGTTTCTCACCATCGACACCGACAATCCCAATAGCATCGTCTCGTGCATCGGCCAGGCCCGCGAGAATGCGCGGATGGTCCGCGACCAACTCGCCGAATCGCTTTGGGAGGAACTCAACGGGCTCTATCTCTTCGTTCATTCGACCGAGGGTGCGGCCTTGGTGCGGTCCAACTCGACCGCCTACTACGAGCGGATCCGGCGCTCGACCTTCGCCTTCCATGGAATGGCGGCGGCCACGACACTGAGGGGCGAGGCCTGGGATTTCATGGACCTCGGGCGTCACCTTGAACGGGCCGACAAGACCACCCGGTTCCTCGACATCACGACCTTCATCGAAGCCCAACCGGATCACTTCGGGCTGACTGCCGACGAGCATTGGCTCGCGATCCTGCGTTCCTGTGGTGGATTGGGAGCCTTCCGGGTGAAGCATCGGGGAAGATTCACCCGCCGGAACATCACCGAGTTCCTGGTCCTCGCCCCCGATTTCCCCCGTTCGGTGCGCTACTGCGCCGCTCGCATCGACGAATGCCTGCATGCCATTTCCGGAACTCCCCGTGGCGGTTTCGCCAACGAGGCCGAAAGCCTGTCCGGTCGCCTTCTTTCCGATCTCGCCTTCTCGTCCTGCGATGATGTCCTGGCCTTGGGACTCCACGGCTACCTCGACGGTCTCCAGCAACGTCTCAACGCGATCGGCGAGGCGGTATTCCGGGCGTTCATCCTGTTGCCCGACGAGATCGAGCAGCGCCCTCCGATTCCCGCCTCTTCGGTGTCCGCGGTGGTGAAATGGCAAATGGAGCAGCAGCAGCAATGACCCGGACCGATGCTGCATCGACCCCGGCTTGCCAAGCCTCCGGGGAAACCCTTTCCTCCCCGCCCGTGACCCCGGGCCCAAAGTATCAGGTGCTTCATCGGACGACCTTCGAGTATGCTTCGCCGGTCACCGACAGCACCAACGTCCTGCACCTTGAGCCGCGGACCTTTCCGTTCCAGAAGACGCTGCAGAGCTTCATCGAAATCAAGCCCGCCACCCGCCTCCGGGGATTCCGGGACCTGTTCGACAACATCACCCACCATTTCGAACTGCCCTCGCCGCACGACCGGTTGCAGATCACCAGCCGCCTGCGGGTCCAGAACCTGAAACTCGAACTTCCCGAAGCCGCCCGCTTCGACGGCTTCGAGGCGTATGAGGATCCCGACACCCGCGAGCGGGTTTGGCCTTTCCTTCAGGAGAGCCGCTACGTGTCCAGCCACCCGATGATCTGGAAGCAGGCGGTCGATCTCGGCGCGGATGCGACGTCGATTTTCGAGAAGGGAATGGCGATCATGCATTGGATCCATTCCGAGTTTCGCTACGACACCGGGGCGACCCACGTGAGCACCCACTTGGAGGAGGCGTTCGAGCACCGCCACGGGGTTTGCCAGGACTTCACCCACGTCATGATCGGCCTGTGCCGGTCGGTCGGAATCCCGGCGCGCTATGCCTCCGGCTACCTCTACAATGGACCACGCGACGACCTCATCGGAGCCCAGGCTTCCCACGCGTGGCCGGAGATATATCTGCCCACGATCGGGTGGGTCGGATTCGATGCGACCAACGGCAACCTTGCCGACGAGCGCTACATCAAGATCGCGGTGGGGCGGGACTACGACGACGTTGCCCCGGTGAAGGGCAGCTACCACGGGACCGGGCACTGCCGGCTCTCGGTCACTGTCGAGGTCGAGAAAGTCGGGGATTGAGTCAGCCGGCGTCCGAGAAGCTCGGAATCGCGGCCAGCAGTCGCTTGGTGTAGTCTTCCCTCGGGTTCCGGAAAAGTGCCTCCGGTTCTCCTTCCTCGATGATCTTGCCCTGATACATCACGAGGATCCGGTCGGCCAGGTAGCGCACCACGCCGAGATCGTGGGAGATGAAGATCATCGTCAGCCCCAACTCGCGGCGCAGTTTCTTGAGCAGATTCAGGATCTGGGACTGGATCGACACATCGAGGGCCGACACCGGCTCGTCGGCGATGACCAGCTTGGGCTCGGGCGCGAGTGCGCGGGCAATGGCGATCCGCTGGCGCTGGCCGCCGGAGAATTCGTGCGGGTACTTGCGCTGGAATTTGGGGTCGAGACCCACGGTTTCCATCAACTCGGCGATCCGGTGGGAGAGGTCATCCCCGGCGGCCTTGGGATGGCGGCGGCGGATTGCCTCCCGGAGGGTCGCGGAAATCGTCATGCGCGGATTGAGCGAGGCGTAGGGGTCCTGGAAGATCATCTGAAAATCCAGGCGCCGACGCCGGACCTCGGGACCCGGGAGAGTGGTGAGTTCGGTTCCGTCCAGCACGATGCTTCCCGAGGTTGGCGGAATCAGCTGCATGACGGTCCGCGAGAGAGTGGACTTTCCGCATCCCGACTCGCCGACAAGACCCAGAATTTCTCCCTTCTCGAGCTGCAACGAGACGCCGTCCACGGCCCGGATGGTTTCCCTGTGGCCGGCGAGGAGCCCTCCCTTTCGCTGCGAGAAATGGGTGTGAAGATCGCGGATTTCGAGGTGGGCCACGGCAGGAGGCTGGGGGAGGCTGCGGGTTTGGGCAAGTCAGCTCGACTTCCCGCTTGTCAAAACCCGTTTCGCCACGGAACGTCCCGCCCGTCCGGGGCGTAACTCAGCCTGGTAGAGTGCCTGCTTTGGGAGCAGGATGTCGTCAGTTCGAATCTGGCCGCCCCGACCATTATTTTTCAAGGCTTTGCGGGCTTTTCGGTTGGCTTGACAGAATCGGCGGTGCCCTTAAACTGCCCTTAAAGTTGATTTCGCAGGCGGGAATCGTCGCTTTGGGCAGCCTCCTAGGGGGGAGTCGGGTCGTTCGCATCCACCCCAAGGGGCTCTGAGGACTCGGGCTTCTGCGGCGATTGAGGCTTTTCGCGAAGCGATGAGTGCACCGTGTCAGGACCCCGTGAAAATGGTCGCCAAGGCGATCGGCGGTGACACAAGCTCGGCAGTTGCGTTGATGGGCGTGATTTTCAACGGAATCCTTGAACCGGGTTTTTGCGACTACACCAAGAGTTCCGATCCACTCATGGATGAGTTGAGGTCTTTCCACCTCGGGATAGTGGATGACGAGGGTTCCGTGGCAGCAGTGGTGCGCTGGTTGTTGACGCCGATTCGAGAGTTCCAGCAGGACTGGGGATACCGCTTCCGCGATGTCCAGCCGGAGCAACTCAAGCAGTTCCTGTTGTCAAAGAATCCTGCCAACCGGTCGGACGACGACGACTACCTTTCGTGTTGGTATGGGGGCATTAGCGATCGGCTGGGCTTTGATCCGGAAAGGCCCCTGCGGAACAGCCCTCAGGGACGCCTCCGTCTGGTGCAATACGTGCGCGCCGCAAGGCTCGTTCGGGATGAACTCTTGCCTCACCTCGACTTCTTGCTTCATCCGAGGGTGCTGGTCGAGGAGACGCCGTTGGGTCAGACCATGCAGGCGATCAAGGAATGCCATGGGGCCTTGGCGCTGGTCTATGGGGGTTGGTCGATACCCTACTCCTGCCGGAGGACCTATTCCGGAAAGTACATCTTTGGATTCCTGTCCCGTGGGGGTGTGGTTGAAAAATGGTCCAGCTTTCAATTCAGAACCCCGACGGCATCTCTGATCTTCCATGCCGAATCGGCGGACTGGAAGGATCCGGAGGTGCCCTGTGTCGTCTGCAACGCACTCCTGTTCCAACCGAGGCGGGCAATTGGATCACAGGAATCCCTGTTGCGGGTCGACCCGCCCGAGGAGTGGACACAGGCCCTTGGCAAGGAGTTGGCTGCCCGTCCTCGTGCCGAAACGAGATACGGCTGGTGGGATGAGGAGCAAGCGGAACGCTCTGCCTTCGAGAAGCGCTATCGGCGCTACCTGAAGGGCTGCAAGGAGATGAAGGTCCGTGTGCTTCGCCACTTGCCCGTGCTGATCTATAGAATGCTGCGCGCGGTTTACAGTTTTCATAAGACCACACCCTCGAAGCGGCAGCTTGCGGATGCTGCGTTCCGGCATGCCAGAATTCTGAGGAAGCGCCACGCGGATCTCTGGGAGCGGTTGGCATACGGCAGGGTTCTTCAGGAGCCAGTCAACCTACCGAATCAGATCGCAAAAACGATTCGGGAGATGCAGCCGATTGATCGCAATTACCTGCTGCGGGGACTCAATCCTCGCCAGCTTCGACTCCGCTTGACGACGCTGGATTGGTTGTTGTGTGAGGGGGTGATCTTGGAGGACTCGGCCGGAGACTACGTGATGGGCCCCGAGCCTGACCTTGATGGCAAGCTTCGGCGCATGCGGGAGTCTGTCTGGAACGCCAACCGGGATGAAAGAGTCTCCGTATCCTAATCATCCGGCACCGGACGGGTTCGCGGGTTTTCTTGGCGGTGCCACCATGCCTGCCAAGGAAACGGATTGGGTGCGGTTGACGGCCTCGGCCGCCCTGAACCTGGCGGATCTGGCAGGGGTGTCGCCGGTGGTGCCACTCGCGCAGATTCTGCTGGCCGGCGCAGGGGTAAGTGGGTCGCGGTTGAGTTGGCGACGAGAGGGGGAGAAGACTCCGAAAGCAGGGCGGCCTTCGGTGACATTTCTCGGACCAAACGAGAACCTGCCTCGGTGGTTCCGTTTTCAACTCTCACCGCTGCTGGCGTGGCACGAAAAGTCGAAAAGGATGGCGGCGGAACTTGCCGCATCTGAGCCTCGGCGTCGGAACACCCAAAATCACGAGGAGTTGGAGGAGTTGATCGGTGGGTGGTGCCCCGAGCTTACCCGGGAGAAACGTCCTGCCCCGAAACCGGAGGAAGTGGACGTGGATCTGCTGATTGATGTCCATGCGCGGATCGGCCGAGTCGCCGTGGAGCCCAATCAGTTCGGGCGCGACCGTCTCGTGATTCTGAATGGGGATCCAGCCTATCGAGCAATCGGGCGGGCTTCGGGGCATGGACCACTCCTCAAGTCCGGGTCTCTGAACGAGGGGCCCGGGCTGCGGACGACGCTCCACGGGTGGTCGACGGCCAAGGCGTTCCGCAAGATGATGCGGGATCGGGGGCCCGAAGAGATTCTCTGTTATGGCTGGTTGATCCCCGCTGACCGACTTCCGACTTCCGAAGCAGGCCTCCCGCCGGGCTCTCCGATGATGCTCGGGATCTACCAGCACCTTCTGGATCTGCGATATCTCGAAACGCCGAACATTTTCACTCCGAACTGTGTCGTGGCTGACTTGCTTGATCAGGCCGACCGCAAGTGGCGACCGCCCCGCTGGTGTCGGATGGAGCCACTCGCTGGCCTGCTGCGAAAGCATGAACCTGTCGCTTGGCAGTTCGCCGCGGCGCTGTGTCTGATGTCGCTCAAGGTGCAGCGTCCGCCCGATCAGCACTGGATGCTCTGGACGCTGGCCGCGCGCTTGGCCCGGTGGATCCGCGCGGTCCACTGCCGGGAGGTTCGTCTTCTTTTCCCTGGCCCGGCTCACGATCCTGCCGAGAAGGTATCGTGCATCATCGCCGACAAGCTGCGTCTTGCCCCGCACAGCACCCGTGACCTGGTGAGGTGCTGCCACAAGGAACGGACCGAGGTGGTCCGTGGGCATTTGTACCGCATGAGGGACGAAGGCTGGGTGGTCGAACTCGACGAGGATCGTTGGCGACTGGGCTTTTCTGCGTTGCCGAATGTGTCAGCAGATCTGTCGAAAATTTCCCGTTGGCCAATCTTTAGGGACGCATCCTGATCGTGGCATTCGTTATGGGCGAAACTCATGCGCCACGTGGCTGGAGCCGGTGGTTGGATGAAATTCACCCCTCTCCGTGTTAAATGACCATGAACGCTCCGGGGTGCTCTTGGAGCGTTCCCTCATGTCATGCCCCGGAACCTGTATTCCCCGAGGCTGTCGGATGACGTCGTGCGTGCGCTCTATCGCGAAGCACAGCGCCGTCGGATGCCCATGACCCGGCTGGCGGACGAACTCATCACGGCCGCCCTGGCCGATCGTCCGTGCAGCACCGGTAACGCCGCCCCACAGGCGGCCGAACCGTTCCCCGGGAGGAAGGCGGCCTGAAGCCGTCACGACTCCCGTTCCCTGACACAACCACCAAGGCCCGCCCCGGATTCACTCCGGGGCGGGCCTTTTCACGTAACGAAACCAACAACCACAACAACCAGCCATGGCCGTCAAACTGATCGCCAACTACAGCAAACGCCTGGGACTCCCGGGCTATTCCAGTCACCAGTTCGCCGTCTCGATCGAGACCGAGCTGGTCCATACCGACCAGGTCGCCGACGAGGCGGCCCGCGTCTACCGGCTGCTCCAGACCAATGTCGACGAGCAGATCCGATCCACCGGCTTCGTCCCGCCCGACAACTACGGGATGGACGACTCCGCTCCGACCAATGGCAGCAACGGCCATTCCCCAAATGGGGAAAGCTGGCGCTGCAGCGACAAGCAGAAGGAACTCATCCTGAAGCTCGTCGACGAGCACTCGCTCGACAAGAACGAGATCGACCACCTCGCCCGCCAACGCTTTGGCAAGGGGGTGCGGCAGCTCAACAAGATGGAGGCCTCCGGGCTCATCGACGAGTTGCTCGAGACCCACGGCGGAAAGCCCCAGCGCCGTTCCAGCGGCCGGGCCTACGCCAACGGGAAGGGAGGTCGCTCATGATCGCCCCGACCCAGCAGGCGGTGGCGCCCGCGCCCCGGACCCTCCCGGACCACATCTCGCCCAGCGCGGCGAAGTCGTACCTGTCGTGCAGCCTGCGCTTCTTCTTCGAGCGCGTGCTGCGGCTGCCGGCCCCGGTGTCGCCGTCCCTGCATCTGGGGAAGGCGATCCACGCCGGCCTCCAGGCCTTCCACCTCGCCCGCTGGCGGGGTGGAAATGATTCGCCCGAGATGCTCGCCGGTGTCTTCGAGGTCGAGTTCCAGCGGCTCGAGCAGGAGGAAGGCCCCGTGTCATGGAGGGACGACAAGGCTCGCACCAAGGCCCGGGAAGACGGGCTGCGGGTGCTGGCCGCCTACCTCGACTCCGGGGAGGCACCGACCGAGCGCCCCAAGGCGGTGGAAGTGCCCCTCGACCAGAAGCTCGACGGGCTCCCGGTGCCGCTGGGCGGTGTCATCGACCTCGTCACCCACGACGGCGTCCCGGTGGACTTCAAGTCGGCCGCCGCACGTCCCGACCCGAAGCAGGCGGCCTTCGACCACGAGATCCAGTTGGTCAGCTACCAACTGCTGGTCGAGGGCGCGACGGGAGAAACCCCTCCGTCGCTCGACCTGGTGTTCCTGGTGAAGACCAAGACGCCGCAGGTCATCCGCGTCAGCACGCCGCCGGCGGACATCGCCCGCAAGTCGCGGGTCGTCGGCCTGCTGCGGCTGGCGGTGGAGGGGATCGCCGAGGGGCGGTTCCATCCGCAGCCCGGGATGCACTGCTCCTGGTGCCCCTTCCGGGCCGAATGCGCCGCTTGGCCCCATGGCATTCGTGTGGCGGCGTGATATTCAAAGAAGCCCGGCCCGGAGCCCGATAGGGCGAAGGGCCGGGTTCCTACGTCTCGCCTGCATCTTGCAGCACGCGGGCTTCGAGCGCAGGTGAAATCCAGAACCGTGCCCGCTCGCGAAGATCCCGGATGACCGGAGAAAGCCGCGGGATCAGGCCGCCTGCCTTTGCCTCGCTCAGGATCCCCAGGGTTCCGGTAAATGGCAGCCCCCTGGAAGATGCCACCGCCCGCGCCTGGCGGTCATCGAGGATGAGCAGCGATCCGGGGTTTTCCATGGCCAGCGCGAGACACTCGGCCTCGCCAGGATGAACCATGGAACTCAGCCCTTCCACGAGGAGCTGGTCGGCAGGCGCCAGAACTTCGAGCGCATCGGCGGCCTCCGCCGCTGCCGGAAACAGTTCCCGTTTTGCCTTCAACTCTGCAACCACCGCCGGTGGCACGGAGAATTTTCCGAGCAGTTGATCCAGCAGTTCAAGCTGACCAATTTCGGCCAGGTTGATCACCGGGGTCGTGTTGCAGACGATCAACCGGCGTTGCGCCATGACCCGAGTTGCTCCCGTTCCATCTCGTAGTCGCCTTCCGACAGCGGTTGCGGAAATCCGTGCTCACCGAGCCAATGTTGGAACTCCGCCTTTTCCATGCCGGCGAGACGGCATGCCCCGGCACCACCGATGATCCCGTCCCGGTAGAGCGCCGCCGCTAGACGACGCAGGAGCTCCCGCTCGAGTTCCGCCGGAGGAATGCGTGCACCCTCGAGCGCCTCGCCCGGCAGAGTGAGAGTCACATCCTTCATGCCCGGAGCCTAATCGAGGCGGGAAGGATCTGCCAGTTCGGATTCGAGCGGCCACCACGCCTCTTCCCGGCGTCCGCCCGACCCCGTGTCGCGGCGGGCATTTTCATTCTCCGCACGCGAGGGCGGCTCCGGTTTCCGGGGCCGCCCTGCGTGCTTTCTGAAAACAACAAACAACCACCACTGAAACATGATCCACATCCCTTCCGAATCACTCAAGGCCGCCGGGCGAATGCTCAAGCGGCTGCGCACCAAGCAATGCACCCTGCCGGTCCTCAACCACATCCTGGTCGAGGCGGGCCCGGATGAAGGCATTCGCCTCACCGTCTGCAACCTCGACCAATGGCTCACCACCCGCGTCCCGACGGATCGCCCGTCCGACACGGTGGAGTCGCTGCTCCTGCCTGCCGACGCCTTCCAAGCCGCACTCAAGGCCGACAAGGGCAGCGTCGTCACCTTCGCCCGCAAGGGATCGAAAGGTGACCGTCGCCTCCGCCTGACGATGACACGCGGCGGCATCACCGTCGAAACCAACCACCCGACATTGGAGACCGAAGAGTTTCCGCCCTGTCCGCATGTGCCGAAGGGCATCGAACCCACTCCGGTCCCCGGTCGCACCTTCGAGATGGTCGGTGAAATCGCCGTCTGTGCCTCGAAGGATTCCACGCGCTACATCCTCAATAGCGTGCTGCTCACGCCCGAGGATGGTGGCATGATCGTCGCCACTGACGGACGCCGACTCGCCGCCACGGCGGCTAGCCCGCATTTCTCATACTCCCGGTGGCGATTCGCCGATGGGGGGCTCGATCTCGGTGAGAGATGAGATCAGCGGCTTTTGAGCACCCTCGGC
>JAKZES010000090.1 GCA_022548915.1 Verrucomicrobiaceae bacterium E54 | reverse complement strand
CGACGCAGTTGCCTTCGGCTGCTCTCCCGTTGCTCGTCTCGGGAGGACTCAGACTCTCACTGGTTGGTTTCATGTATGTGCACGCGCACGAGCGCGCGACGCTGTCGCGCATCGCCGAGTCCTTCGCGGCTCGGATCCCCCAGTCCGGGTCCGCCTCAGGTGACGACTCTCCTGAGGCGACTCCTTCTTCTCCCGGCAAGGACGAGGCGCGACAGCGTCGCGCGGTCCTGGGGGGCGTTCGCAGGATGCACAGCAATTGGCAGGATCCGCCAAGGGATCCGCGCGGCGGGGACGTATCGTTCCTGCCATGAAATGCGTCTGGATCCTCGGACTTGCCGCCCTCTCCCTGCTTCCGGCCCGCTCCGACGAGCTCGAAACCCGCTTCCGCGAGCTGCCGAATGACGCCCGCCGGTTGACCGGCCCCTTGTTCTGGCTCCACGGCGACGAGAACGAAACGCCCGAGCGCCTCGCCCACTACATCGAAAAGATCGCCGAAGGAGGAAACGGCTGCTTCACCGCCGAGTCGCGGCCCCACGCCGACTGGCTCGGACCGGGCTGGTATCGCGACCTCGGCATCTGCCTCGAAGCGGCCAGGAAGCACGATCTGCAGATGTGGATCTTCGACGAGAAATGGTGGCCCAGCCAGTCGATCGGCGGAACGGTGCCGCCGGCATACGCCGCCAAGTCACTGGTGGCGGAAACCACCGACCTGACAGGCCCGGAGAACTTCAAGGCCGATGGCCACCACGGTGACCGCTACATCGCCACGGTCGCCGGACGCCTCAACGAGGCGGGAGAGATCGAGGGCGGCACCCTCCTCGACCTGGCACCCTTCATCAGCGACGGCAATCTCATCTGGAAGGTCCCGCCCGGGCAGTGGCAGGTCATTCGTTTCCGCCACGAGCAGGCACCGGGTCTCGGACAGGGAGGCGGCAGGGAGCTAAGCGTCGACGGCGCCAGCCGCGACTGCGTCGAGTGGTTCCTGAAAACCGTCTATCAGCCTCACTTCGACCGCTTCGGTGACGACTTCGGCGAAAGGATTCCCGGATTCTTCTACGACGAACCGGAGACCCGCGGCGACTGGGGGACCGAAGTCCCGGTCATCCTCGAGGAATGGGGCGTCGACTGGAAGAAGGCCTACGTCGCCTACAAGCTCAAGCTGGCCGGCGACGACCACGACGCCGCCCGCTATCAGTACATGGAGGCCCTTGCCGAGGCCTGGGGCCGGGTAATGTATGGCGGCATGACCCGCTGGTGCGAGGAACGCGGAGTCAAGTCGATCGGCCACTTCATGGAGCACAACATGCTCTACCTGAAGCCGGACTACTGCGCCGGCGACATGATGCGCCTGCAGAAGTACAGCTCGATGGGCGGCATCGACCTGGTCGTGCGCCAGATGTATCCCGGCCAGCGGCCCCACGACATCTACCAGACTCCCAAGCTCGGCAGCTCGATCTCCCACGTCTACGGCAAGCAGGACGACCTCGCGATGTGCGAGATCTTCGGCGGCTACGGACAGGTCCTGACCTACTCGGAAATGAAGTGGCTGACCGACCAGCACCAGGTCCGCGGCATCAACTTCATGATTCCCCACGCCTTCAACCCCAAGGCCCCCAACGACAAGGACTACCCGCCGTATTTCTACAACGACGGCCACGAGACCCGTTGGCCGCTCTACCGCATCTGGGCCGACTACACGAGCCGACTGAGCCTCATGCTCACCGGCGGCCACCACGTCTGCCCGGTGGCCATCCTCTTCAGCGGAAATGTCGCGCGCGTCGGCGAATACGTCACCCCCGAGGACCTCACCACCGTCCTGCAGGACGCGCTTTACGATGCCGACTGGCTGCCCTTCGAGGCCTTCGAGAACCTCGCCACCCTCGACCGGGACCGCGTCGCCCTTCACGGCGAGCGCTACCGCGTGCTGGTGGTGCCACCGACCGAGGTCATCCCGCACGCGACCCTCGCCAAGGCGAAGGCGTTCTTCGACCAGGGCGGCGTGGTGGTCGGCTATGGCCGGCTGCCGGACAGGTCCGGCACGCCTGGCATCGCCTCGTCGGAAATCACCGCCCTCCGCGACGCGATCTGGGGCGGGGACCTGAAGCCGTCGACCACCGCCAGCAATCGAAACGCCCGGGGAGGCCGCGCCTACATCCTGCCCGAAAAGCCGGATGTCGCCACCCTGACCGCCGCCCTCCACGGCGATGCCGGTGTGGCACCCGTGATCGAGGTCGTGGAGGGCGACACCGGCGGACAACTGCACGTGCTTCACCGCGTCAAGGAAGGCCGCGATGTCTTCCTCATCTGCAACCAGGATCATGAAGGAAGTCGGCGTGACTTCCGGCTGCGCATCCCGAGCAAGGGAAATGCCGAGATATGGGATGCCATGCGCGGGGAAATCACCTCGGTTCCCGTAACGAGCGACGATGCGGGCTCGATCCTGCCGCTTTCCCTCGAGCCGATGGAAAGCGTGCTGGTCGTATTCCAGCCGGAGAAACGCGTCCTGCCGCTCCGGCTGACGCAGGCCATGATGGATGCCGCCGAGATCACCCCGGTTCCCAACACCGCCTGGCGGGGCGCCCCCTTCAAGGGACGTTTCGAACTCCCGGACACCGCGATGCCCCCCGGCGAGCGGATCTTCATCGAGATCACCCGACCGACCTCCGAAGACGCCTGCCGGGTGGCGGTCAACGGCGTGGAAGCGGGCGGTTTCATCGGCGCGCCCTACCGCCTCGACATCACCCGCCATCTCAAGGCGGGAAGCAATGAAGTCACCGTCGGTCCCTTCGGACCGACCGCCGTGCACCTCCTCCGGGTTGGTCCACACGGAAAGTGACGCCGCGCCGCCAAAGGAATCCCAAATCTGCGTAGTTTCCGGCATGTCTTGCCGACGCCTGGGAGGCTACGCAAATCCTCCGCTAATAAACGCACCGTCCTCCACAGCCCATGCGGAGCGACCACCACCGACCACGCCCACATTCACCGAGTTCCCATGGCACAGCCCACACCCCGGAAGCCCAACCTCGATTCGGTCACGACGATCAACGAGGACGGCTCGCGTTATTTCCTCCACCCCTCCGACGTCCGGGGCAAGTGGACGGCGTGGCGGCGGATCTTCGGCATCGTGCTGATCGCCATCTACGCCGCCCTGCCGTGGATCCCGGTCAACGGCGCCCCCGCGGTCTTCTTCGACATCGAGTTCCGGCGCTTCCACTTCTTCGGGCTTACGCTCGTGCCCCAGGACCTGTGGGTGATGTTCTTCTGCATCACCGGCCTCGGTTTCGGACTGTTCTTCGTAACCTCCCTGCTCGGTCGACTGTGGTGCGGCTGGACCTGCCCCTACACGGTCTTCCTCGATCACATCTACCGCCGCATCGAGCGCTGGATCGAGGGCGACGCCCCCGCCCGGAAGCTTCTCGCCGCTGCGCCGTGGACCGCTTCAAAGATCGCCAAGCGCATCCTCAAGCATGCGCTCTACGCACTCTGCTCGGCGCTCATCGCACACATCTTCCTGTCCTATTTCGTTTCCATCGAAAGGCTCTACTCCTTCATGGGCGAGGGTCCGATGGCCCACGCCACCGCCTTCGGCATCGTCACCTTCCTCACGCTCGTCCTGTGGTTCTGCTTCGGCTACTTCCGCGAACAGTTCTGCATCATCATGTGCCCCTACGGGCGGATCCAGAGCGCGCTCACCGACGACGACACCGTGGTCATCGGCTACGACGAGGTCCGCGGCGAACCGCGCGGACCGAAGGACAAGGTCGAGGGCGACTGCATCGACTGCAAACGCTGCGTCAACGTCTGCCCCACCGGCATCGACATCCGTGACGGACTCCAGCTTGAATGCATCGGCTGCACCGCCTGCATCGACGCCTGCGACGAGATCATGATCAAGGTCGGCCGCCCGACCGGCCTGGTCCGCTACGACTCGATGAACGGCCTTTCCGGGAAGAAGCGTCGTTTCCTGCGGCCCCGCATCTTCGCCTACACCGCCCTTTCCCTCCTCGGCCTCACCGCCTTCGGCTTCACCGCATCGAAGAAGGCCCGCCCCTACACCGCCACCTTCAAGAAAATGGCGATGGGCGGACTGCCGTTCCAGGCCGATGCCTCCAGCGTGCGGAACTTCTATCAGCTGCGCTTCCTCAACAAGCGGAACCAGCCCGCGACCTTCACCGCCACGCTCGTCGACGCGCCGGAGGGCTTCGTCCTCGGCGGCGGTGGCCAGACCGTCGACGTCAAAGCCCAGGGCGAAGTGACCCGCCAGTTCGTGGTGATCGCGCCGACCGCGAACTACGACGGGAAGACCACCGTCACCCTCCGGGTTTCGGCCAATCCCGGCGATGTCGAGATCGACCAAACCGTCACCTTCCTCGGACCCAATCCGGAACTGCTCGGCACTCCGGACTCGTGATCCCCTCCGATTTCATCCAGAATCCCCACCTCCATGAAATTGCATCCCTGGATCTTCGTCGTGCTCGCCTTCCTGCTCCTGATCGGTGCGTGGTCGGCGCTCATCACCATCGCCGTGAAACACGCCCCCGAAAAAATCGAGGTCCACGCCGATAAATAGATCTCCAGGATTTCGTCATTCGAAAATTCCACATTCGACATTCACTCGATGGACACCACCACCATCTTCGGGGCCCTTGCCGTCGGTCTCGCGACCAGCCTGCACTGTGCCGGGATGTGTGGCCCCATCGCCTGTGGGGTCGGCACGCTGGCCAAGTCGGAGTCGGAGCGCCTGACCGCCGCCAGTCTCTACCACGCCTCGCGCCTCGCTTCCTACGCCGTGATCGGCGCGATCTGCGGAGCGGTCGGCAAGGAACCGCTGCACTTTTTCTTCGATTCACCGGCCGTGCTCCTGCCCTGGGCCCTGGTCGTCGCCCTGCTGCTGCTGGCCACCGGCATCGACAAGAAAATCCCGCGGCCGAAGATCCTCAACCGCCTGACCGCCCGCGCCCGGCTCAAGGCCACGAAGTTCTCCGCCGCCGGCGGTGCCTCGGCGATGGGCCTGCTCACCCCTTTCCTGCCCTGTGGGCCGCTCTACGCCGTCTTCATCGCGCTGATGGCCTCCGGCTCCGCCGCCCGCGGTGCCGAAGCGGCGCTGGCCTTCGGGCTCGGCACCGTGCCCCTGCTGTGGCTCGCCCAGCACCAGTTCCACCGGCTGCGCCTCAAGCTCACGCCGATCCGCCTCGCCCGCCTCCAGCGCGGCCTGGCCCTCGTCACCGCCCTGCTTCTCGCCTGGCGCCTGCATGACACCCTGCCCGACTGGAGCCGCGAGCCGACCCCCGCCGCCAACGAGGAAAAGGAGCTCCCGAGCTGCTGCCACTGAGCGTCACCCCAGCCAGAAGCTGAAGTAGAGGTACATCCCGGCGACGAGACCCAGCACGATCACGGTGCCCACCACGTCCACGGCACCCCACGAGGCCCGGATTTCCCGGCGGTCTTCGGGGGTCAGCGATGAGTAGGTCAGGCCCCTCAAGCGGGCCTCATCCGGCGGCGCCGTTGCCAGCGAGGTGCCGACGATGATCAGCGCGCTCAGCAGCAGCAGCACGCCGGAGTAGTAGAGGAAATTGAAATCGGCGATGTTGGCGAACAACGAACCCTCCGCAAAGGGACTCGATCCGTGGATGGCCTCGATGGTGAGCTTGGCCATGCCGAGCACAAAGCCCCCGACCAGGCCGGCAAACGCCCCGCGATGGTTGGTCCGCTTCCAGAAGAGCCCGAGCAGGAACACGGCCGTGATCGGCGGTGCCAGGTAGCCCTGAACCGTCTGGAGGTACTTGTAGATGCCGCCGCCGGCCATCTTGTTCATGATCGGGATCCAAACGATCCCGCACAGCACCACCGCCGCCGTCGCCATGCGGCCGACCTTGAGCAGTTCCTTCTCCGGGCGGTTCGGACGGAGCTTTTCGTAGATGTCGACCGTGAAGAGCGTCGCGCAGGAGTTGAACAGCGAGGCCAGCGAGGACATCAGCGCCGAAAGCAGCCCTCCGACGACCAAACCGCGGAGCCCGACCGGCAGCAGGTTGGCCACCAGCGTGGGAAATACCATGTCGCCCTCCATCTTTCCGCCCTCGTCCTCCGCGATGGCGATGATCCCCTTCTGGTGAAGCGCCCAGCCGATGATTCCGGGCACGAGAAAGATCAGCACCGGCCACACTTTAAGAAAGCCACCCCAGATGGCACCGCGCCGGGCATTCGTCATGTCCTTGGCCGCCAGCGTGCGCTGGACGATGTACTGGTCGGTGCACCAGTACCAGATGCCGATCACCGGCGAGGCGATGAGAATGCCCAGCCAGGGGAAGTCACCGTTCTTCCACCACGGAACGCCTTCCTGAGTGAGCGGACGCCACAAGGCGAAGTTCTCCTTATTGTCGGCCGCCATCGCCTTGAGTTCACCCCAGCCCCCGAGTTCGCGGAGTCCGAACCAGGTGATGAAGCACGAGCCAAGCAGCAAAAGAAAGGTCTGCGCCACCTCGGTGTAAACGACCGCGCGAAGCCCGCCGAAAACCGTGTAGATCCCGGTCAGGATGACGGTCGTGAACGCCCCCACCCAGAAGGCGTTCTCCGGCGAGCCGAAGGTGTCGGGCAGCAGGGTCTTGAAAACGAGGGCCCCGGCGTAGACCGTCACCGACACCTTGGTGAAGACGTAGGCGATGAGTGACACGATCGACAGCACCCAGCGCACCCTCGAATTGAAGCGCCGCTCGAGGAACTCCGGCATCGTGTAGACCCCGGCCTTGTAGTAGAAAGGCACGAAAACCCACGCGAGGAGGATCATGATCCAGGCGTGGAGTTCCCAGTGGGCCATCGCCATGCCCGACGCCGCCCCGTTTCCAGCAAGGCCGACAATGTGCTCGGAGCCGATGTTCGAGGCAAACAGCGAGGCCCCCACCACGAACCAACCGATGTGGCGACCGGCGAGGAAGTAGTCGGTGGTGTTGCGAACCCGCCTCGAGGACCGCCAGACGATCCCGGCGATCAGCGCGAAATAGACCCCGATGACGATCCAATCGAGGGACTCCATGGCGGAAAAGCAGGCTGCCCGAACGCCGGGTCACTCATGTCGAGCGCCCGGCGATCGAACGGAGTCCATCAGATGAACTCGTTGATGATGTTCTCCAGCATCTCCTGGCGGCCCGAGTCGAGCGTCGGCTCGCCGGCCGAAAGCGCGTGGGCGGTGAGGTCCTCAAGTGTGACCCCACCGGATTCAACCTTGGCCCCGATGCCGCTGTCCCAGCTCGCGTAGCGGGTCTTGACGAAGTCGGCCAGGCGGCCGTCGGCCCGGATCGCCGCGGCGATCTTCAGGCCGCGGGCGAAGGCGTCCATGCCACCGACATGCGCGTGGATCAGGTCAATCGGCTCGTGCGACTCGCGGCGGCGCTTGGCGTCGAAATTGAGTCCGCCGGTGGTGAAGCCACCCATTTCCAGCACCTTCAGCATCACCTGGGTGGTGCCGTAGATGTCCGTCGGAAACTGGTCGGTGTCCCAGCCGATCAGCGTGTCGCCTTGGTTGGCGTCGATCGATCCGAGCGCGCCGGCGTCGATCGCCACGGTCAGCTCGTGCTGCATCGTGTGGCCGGCCAGCGTCGCGTGGTTGGTTTCGATGTTCAGCTTGAAGTGATCCATCAGGTCGTAGGCCTGGAGGAAATTCAGACAGGCCGCGGCGTCGGAGTCATACTGGTGGGTGGTCGGCTCCTGCGGCTTGGGCTCGATGTAGAACTGCCCCTCGAAGCCGATCTTCTTCTTGTAGTCCACGGCCATGTGCAGCAGCGCGGCGAGGTGGTCGAGCTCGCGCTTCATGTTGGTGTTGATCAGGCTGCCGTAGCCCTCACGGCCGCCCCAGAAGGTGTAGCCGAGGCCACCGAGCTGGTGGGTGGCGTCGATCGCCGCCTTGATCTGCGCACCGGCGTAGGCGAACACGTCCGCATTCGGCGAGGTGCCGGCCCCATGGGCGTAGCGCGGGTGGGTGAACAGGCAGGCGGTGCCCCACAGCAGCTTCTTGCCATGCTGCTGCTGGAGCTGGCCGAGGTGCTCGGCCACTTTCTCGAGGGCTGCGTTCGACTTTGCGAGGTCCCCGAGCTCGGGCGCGACATCGCGGTCGTGGAAGCACCAGAAATCAATGCCGGTCTTGTCGAGGAACTCGAAGAACACGTCGGCACGCTTGAGCGCGTTGTCGACACTGTCCGAGCCGTCATCCCACGGCATCAGCGCGGTCGGACCGCCGAAGGGATCCGCGAGGCCGTTGCGCATGACGTGCCAGTAGGCGGCGCCGAAGCGAAGGTGCTCGCTCATCGTCTTGCCCTCGACGACCTCGTCGGCGTTGTAGTGTTTGAAGGCAAACGGGTTCTTCGAGTCGGGGCCCTCGTACTGAACTTTGGTGATCTCTGGGAATTGGCTCATGGCATGGGGATGGGTCGGGCGAAATCCCCGCATACCCGGAGCCCGGTGAAAACCCAAAACTTCCCGCCATGCAGGATTCTCCGGACCCCGGAGGCCATCCGCACAAAGCCGCCCCGGGGCCGGCGACGGCCCGACGGATGGTTCCGGCGAAAATTCATCCCCTACGGGGATTCCCCCGAGCACTCCGAAATCGCCTTGCCAAGCCTCCCCAGTGGCGTCTAGTCCCGTCGCCACCGTCACACCGACGGACGACTTTCCATGGGTAAGACACTGATCATCGCCGAGAAACCTTCCGTCATGACCGACCTCAGCAAGGCGCTTTCGGGCGTGCTGGGGAGATTCGACAAGAAGGGCAAGGCCCGGGATGCCTACTTCGAAAGTGATCAGGCGATCATCACCTCCGCCGTCGGTCACCTGGTCGAACTGCGCATGCCCACCGGGCCGAAAGGCAACAAGCTGCCGTGGAAGTTCGACGTTCTCCCCGCGATTCCGGACCGTTTCGAACTCGATCCCATCGAGCAGTCGGCACCGCGACTGCGCCAGGTGGTGAAGCTGGCCAAGCGCAAGGATGTCGACACCATCGTCAACGCCTGCGACGCCGGCCGCGAGGGCGAGCTGATTTTCCGCTACATCATGGACATCGGCAACATCGACAAGCCGAGCCAGCGCCTGTGGATGCAGTCGATGACCAAGGGCGCCATCCTCGAGGCCTGGGAGCAGCTCCGCTCCGATGAGGACATGCAGTCGCTTGCCGACGCCGCACGCTGCCGCTCGGAGTCGGACTGGCTGGTCGGCCTCAACGCCACCCGCGCCCTGACCTGCTTCCGCTCGCGCCACGGCGGCTTCAACATCACCTCGGCCGGCCGGGTCCAGACCCCCACCCTTGCCATCCTCGCCAGGCGCGAGAAGGAGATCCAGGACTTCGTTCCCGAGGACTACTTCGAGGTCCACGGCACCTTCGGCGTCCGCGCCGGCGACTACCTCGGCAAGTGGATCCACCCCGATTTCAAGCGCGACCCCGCCAAGCCCCACGCCCGCCCCGAGCGGATCTGGGAAAAGGACCTCGCCGATGCCATCAAGGGCCGCTGCGAGGGCAAGACCGGCACCATCGAGGAAACCAGGAAGCCCTCGACCCAGATCGCGCCGCAACTTTACGACCTCACCACCCTCCAGCGCGAGGCCCCCTTCTCAGCCAAGGGCACCCTGGCCATCGCCCAGGCGCTCTACGAGAAACACAAGATGGTCACCTACCCGCGGACCGACTCGCGCTACCTGCCCGAGGACTACGTGAGCACCGTCCGCTCGACCCTCGCCGACATCGCTTCCTCGGACCTGCCCGTCGCGGACTACGCCCGCCAGGTGCTGGACGGAAAGACCGACGACGGACCGAAGCTGCACCAGTCGAAGCGCATCTTCAACACCGCCAAGGTCACCGACCACTTCGCCATCATCCCCACCGGCCGCGTGGTCAAGCTCAGCGACACCGAAGCCAAGCTCTACGACATGATCGTGAAGCGCTTCATCGCCGTGTTCTTCCCCAACGCCCGCTTCGAGCAGACCACCCGCCTGACGAAGATCACGCACCCCGACACCACCGACACCTTCAAGACCGAAGGCCGCGTGCTCGTTTTCCCGGGCTGGAAGGCCGTCTACGGCCAGAAGGCCGGCGTCGCCTCCGGCAAGGACGACCTGACCGCCGTCGAGGAGCGCGAGACCGCGGACACCCGCGCCATCGAGGTGCTCGAAGAGCAAACCAAGCCGCCCGCCCGCTACAACGAATCGACCCTCCTCTCCGCCATGGAGGGCGCCGGCAAGCTCGTCGACGACGAGGAACTCGCCGAAGCGATGTCCGAGCGCGGTCTCGGAACGCCGGCCACCCGCGCCGCGATCATCGAGACCCTGATCCGCCAGAAATACATCGTCCGCGATGGCGACGGCGGACGCTCCCCGCTCCACGTCACGCCCAACGGCATGCGCCTGATCCGGCTGGTCAACGAGATGGACATCGACGGCCTGGCCTCGCCGCAGATGACCGGTGACTGGGAATACAAGCTGCGCCAGATGGAGCACGGCCAACTCGCCCGCGACGAGTTCATGGACGAGATCAAGAAGTACACCCACGAGATCGTCGGCAAGGCCAAGAATCTCGCGGCGGAACTGAAGAACCGCAGCTTTCCCGATCTCGAATGTCCCTGCCCGGCCTGCGGTGCCCCCTCCCTCAAGCAGACCGACGCGACCTACGAATGCCGCGAACCCGAGTGCAAGTTCCGCGCCAAGAAGCACATCGCCGGACGCGAGCTGACGATGGAGGAGGCCAAACAGCTCTTCACCACCAAGTTCGTCGGACCGCTCGAGGGCTTCCGCTCGCGCTTCAACAAACCCTTCGAAGCCGCCCTCGAACTCGACGACAAGTTCAAGGTGAACTTCGTCTTCGACAAGGACGACGACGAATCGGCATCGGACCTCACCGAAGACCAGGTCGTCGCCACCCTCACGCTCACCGACGGCCGGGAGGCGAAGGTCTACGGCACCGACAAGGCCTGGTTCCTGCCGGCGATCAAGAGCGACCGCGACAAGGACGGCATCCGCATCGGCAAGACCATCCTGCAGCGCGAGATTCCCGAGGAAGACCTCTTCAAGATGCTCACCGAGGGCAAGACGGGGCTCATCAAGGGCTTCATCTCGAACCGCACCAAGCGCCCCTTCGACGCCTTTCTCACCTTCGATCCGGAGAGCGGAAAAGTCGGCTTCGAGTTCCCGCCGCGCCCCGCCAAGAAGGCGGCGAAGAAGGCCGGAAACTCCTGACCTACGCGATTGCGTGGCCGTTCACGGCCCGTATTCGTTTGCAGCGCTCAGGCGACGGACGTAGGCTCCTGCCGTCCCCCCGATATGGGCAAAGTCCCGGAGCCCGCGACGCTCAATCTGAGCTGAGCAAACATTCCGGAACCGGACACCGTTTTCCCCCAACGTGTGTGTGTAAGCCGTCCGGCAGGTCGTCCCCCGACCCGCCGGGCGGCTTTTTCTTTCGGGGAAGAACGTCCAAGCAGGTAGGCACCGGGCATGCAGGCGGGGCGTAGCGGAGCAGCATGAACTGTTCCGCCGGGAGAGGGTTCATACCAACTCACAGAATTAACTGGTAGAATGGAGCTTGTTTATTGTTTTTTGAACAGCGCTTCGCGATGACTTCGTAAAGCCGGGCCCTTTCGCGCAATCTCTTCGTTGTTCGTCAGTTGCGGGGCACGCCCCGCGCCCTCCTCACGCCTTGACCTTGCGCGAAATTGCTCCGGCCATTCTACCAGTTGATTATGCTCATTGGTATCACTGCTGGTTTGTTGGGTCCTAGTCGTAATGCGTCCAGAGCCTGATGACTTTGACCACCTGCTCCTCCTCGAACACCTCGTATACAAGCCGATGCTGGATATTGATTCGGCGCGAATACGCTCCCTTCAGATCTCCCACCAATGCCTCGAAGGGTGGAGGATCCGCGAATGGATCCTTTCGCACGATCTCAAGCAGTTCTCTGGCCTTTTTGGCGAGGGGGGTCCCCTTGAGCTTCTTGGCGTCCTTCTTGGCCTGGCGGGTATAGACCAACTCGTAGCTCACAGGTCGATCTCCTTACTGCAGGCGTCAATCGGCTCAGCCATCCCCTCCCGAATCGACTCCCGCATACCAGGGATGCTCACGAGATGCAGAGTCTCCTGAATCGCCCGCCAGTCGGCCTCGGACACCAAGACGGCATTACCCCGCTTCCCGGTGATCTGCACTGGTTCGTGATCTTCAAGGGCCGAATCGATCACCCGGTAAAGGTCTGATCGCGCCGATGTCGCGGAAATCGTCTTCATCCGTGAAGCGTACGTGATGGCGTGCGTTCCGCAATCTGTTTTTTCGACCCAACAGTGTAGTCCTGCCACCCTTGGCAAGGAAGCCCTTGATGCAAATCCACCACGACGCGCTCAGCATCAGCTTGCGACGAACCGTCCGCAAGCATGAGAGATGACGGGGCTACTCCTCCAGGCGCTTCACCCGCTTGATGAGGTCCGGAAGCTTCCTCAGCGCCGCCTTCTGGCGCTGATCGTCCATGTGGGGCTGGGCCGGGTAGCCGCCGTAGGTCTTGCCGCCCTCGAGGTCGGCGGTCGCGCCGGTACGGGCGGCAAACACCGCCTGGTCTCCGATCTTGACGTGACCCGCCACGCCCGCCTGGGCGGCCATGACGACGTATTTCCCGGTCTTCGAGCTGCCGGCCACGCCGGTCTGGGAAACCAGCAGGTTGTGTTCTCCAATCTGCACGTTGTGGGCGATCTGCACGAGGTTGTCGATCTTGCTGCCGGCCCCGATCACCGTCCGCCCGAAACGCGCGCGGTCGATGGTGGTGTTGGCACCGATCTCGACGTCGTCCTCCAACACCACGATGCCAATCTGGTCCATCTTCACATGACGACCCTCGACGGTCTCGTAGCCGAAGCCGTCCGACCCGATCACCGCGCCAGGTTGCACGATCACGCGGTCGCCGAGCACGCAGCGTTCACGAATGGAAACCAGCGCATGCAGCAGGCAGTCGCTGCCGATGACGACCTTCTCGCCGACCACGACGTTCGGCCCGATCTCGGTGCCGTCGCCGATCACCGCCCCGGCCATCACGACCGCGCCGGCGTGGATGCGGACCTTCGCCGGATCGAACCCGACGCTCTCGTCGATGATCGCCCGCGGATCAATGCCGGGCTCGAACACTCGCGCATGCGCCGCCGTGAAGTGCTTCACCGCCACGCCGAAGGCGAGCGAGGGATTCTCGACGGCAATCAAGGCCGCGGACTCCGGTCCGGCGGTCACCCCCGGCGGCACGAACACCGCCCCGGCCCGGGTTTCGAGAAACTGCTGACGGTAGCGCTCGTTGCCGAGGAACGACAACTCGGAAGGCCCCGCCTCATCGAGCGCGGCGATGCCTTCGATCAAAAAAGAAGGCTCGCCCCGGACGATGTCTCCATCGACCTGACGGGCGAGCTCGGATAAAGTCAGGGCCACGGCCGGGGGGGCTTACTCGCCACCCTCTTCCGCGGGGGCTTCTTCCTCGGCGGGTGCCTCGGTCTCGGGCGGGGCGTCCTTGTTGAGGTCTTCAAGCAACACGGCGGTGATGTCCGTCGCGTCCTTGGTGTAGAGCAGGAAGGGCACCTGCGAGGTGCTCATGCCCGACTTGTCGAAGACGTAGTCGTAGTCCTCCTTTTTCGCCTCTTCCTCCACCAGCTTGCGGATCTCCTCGAGGATCCCCTTCATCCGCTGCACCATCTTCTCGTTGAGCGCCTGGTTGCGGCGCTGCAGGAA
>JAKZES010000008.1 GCA_022548915.1 Verrucomicrobiaceae bacterium E54 | reverse complement strand
AAACCGCTGACTGGACAGCCGGATGCGGGAGATCCGCACGTCCGGTTCGAAGGGAGGGGCGGCGCAAGCCAATGCGCCGTCCCTACCCCTATCACTCAGACCGTCGCCGGGACCTCGTGGCCCTTGCGGTTGAACGGCGCGACGAGTTTCGGATCGGCGAGTGGGCTGGTGACCTTGCCGGAGTCGATGGTGATTTCCGCTCCGAGCACGTACGGCGCGGTGCCCTTGTCGATCGACCAGTTCTCAAGCTGGGCTTCCTGGCGGTCGAGCACCTCGAGCATGGCCGGCGACGACGCAAAGGTCTCCTCGCGCAGTTTCTTCGCGGTGGTTTCCTCGCCCTCGCGGTGCGAGATGTTCGAGTAGTGCGAGAGGGCGGCGCTGCCGCAGGAGTTGGCAATCTGGGCGTGGAGTGACTTGGCCTTCCGCGACTTCATCGCGTCGATGAAGTTGCGGGCGTGACCGCCGCCGGCGTCGCCGGGGAACTTGTGCAGGCGTTCCTTGCCGTCGGGGCCGAAGACGTTGCCGCCGCCGCGGCCGCCGCGGAACTCGCCACCCTCGCAGGTCACGATGATGCCGACACGGATGCCCTTGAAGGACGCGGCTGCGTTGGTGCCGGGCTTCACCCACAGGTTGTTGACCTCGAAGATCGCCGGCACGCCACCGTATTCGAAGGACGACGTCAGCAGGTTCGGGGTGTTGCCGGCGTCGTTCCAGCCAAAGCGCTGGCCGAAGGTCCGGACCTTGGTCGGGGGCGGTGGGTCGCCGAGCACCCAGGCCATCAGGTCGGTCTCGTGGGGTCCCTGGTTGCCCATGTCGCCGTCGCCGGTGTTGAAAATCCAATGCCAGTCGTAGTGGAACTTGGGGCGCAGAATGGGCAGGTCCTCGGCCGGCCCGAGCCAGAGGTCGTAGTCGCAGGTGGCGGGGGGAGTGAGCGGTGTGTCGCGTTTGGCGCCGATCGACTTGCGGTTGCGGTAGCACAGGCCGCGGATGGCGGTGATCTTGCCGATCTCGCCCTTCTGGATGAAATCAAAGGCCTCGATGAGCCCCTTGTCCGAGCGGTTCTGGGTGCCGGCCTGGACGACGCGTCCGTATTTCTCGGCAGCGGCGATCATCGGGGCGGCTTCCTCGAGCCGGTGGGTGACCGGTTTCTCAACATACACGTCCTTGCCCGCCTGACAGGCGTGGATGGTGTGCAGGGCGTGCCAGTGGTTCGGGCTGGCGATGATCACGCCGTCGATGTCGTCGCGCTCGAGCAGCTTCCGGTAGTCCTGGATGAGGGCCGGCTTGGACTTCAAACCGCCGGCGAGCTTTTCCATGTGCGCGGTGTCGGCGTCGCAGAGGGCGACGATCTCGACGTCCGCCAGTCCGCTGAACTGCTTGGTCAGTGACGAGCCCCGCCCTCCGCAACCGATCACGCCGAGGCGGACCCGGTCGTTGGCGCCGGCGGCTCCCAAGGCGGGGAAGGTGGCCAGTGCCGAGGCACCGAGGGTCTGGATGAAGCGGCGGCGGGGAAATTGGGGACGGCTCATGTTGGAAAGGTTTACGATCCCGGGTCGCTCGGGATTTCAGAGGAAGTCGGGATCCCGAGATGCCGGGAAATTCCGCTTTTCCGGTTGCCGGATGGCCCCTAGGTTGCCCGCGATGAGCGGTTGCCACGGTCCCAAAATGAAAATGGACCCGGACCTGCACCAGGACAAGAAGCCGTCCTGGATCAAGGTCCGTCTCCCCAATGATCCGGTGTTCTGGTCCACCAAGTCGATGATCACCGACCTCAAGTTGGTGACGGTCTGCGAGGAAGCCCAGTGCCCCAATCGCTGGGAATGCTGGGGCCAGGGTACGGCGACTTTCATGATTGCCGGCGAGAAGTGCACCCGCGCCTGCGGGTTCTGTGCGGTCAAGACGGCCAAGCCGGATGCTCTCGAGGACGACGAACCCTACCGCGTGGCCGAGGCGACCCGGCGGATGAAGCTCAATCACGTGGTCATTACGGCAGTCGCCCGCGATGACCTGCGCGACGGCGGGGCGGAGCATTTCCAGAAGACCATCGAGGCGGTTCGCGCCCTCAACCCCGGCATCATCATCGAGGTGCTGGTGCCCGACTTCAATGATCGCGATTGGGCCCTGCAGATGGTGATGGATGCGCGGCCTCACATCTTCAACCACAACCTGGAAACGGTCGAGCGCTTGACGCCTCTGGTCCGGTCACGCGCCAAGTATGATCGCAGCCTGAGGGTTCTCAAGAAGGCCAAGGCGATGGTGGGCGGCAAGGTGGCGACCAAGAGCGGCATGATGCTGGGCCTGGGCGAGCGCCATGAGGAGATTCTGAGGAGCATGGATGACCTGCTCGAGCACGACGTCACGGTGCTGACCCTCGGCCAGTATCTTCGGCCGACGCCGCGGCATTTGCCGGTGGTCGACTATCTCAAGCCGGAACGCTTCGACGAGTACAAGCAGATCGCCCTGAACAAGGGTTTCCGCCATGTGGCCAGTGGGCCGCTGGTGCGGAGCTCCTACCACGCGGCGGATTTCCGTCCGGAACTCGACATCCTTGAGGATGCGGACAAAGCCAAACCGGTCCACGGCTTGGATCTCCAGCCGGAGGATCTCCCGATCCCGGCCGCACGGAAGGAGATCGTGCGCAGCTCGGTGGCGTGAGGTCGCCTCAGGGAAGCACGCGGATTCGCAGGTTGCGGAATTCGATGGGAGAGCCTTCGGATTCGAGGCAGAGGTATCCGGTCGCCGGTTGGCAACCGGTGCCGCCCGAGACTTCCTCGCCGTTCACCCACAGCCGCACCTCACCGTTGATGCAGCGGATGTAGTAGTGGTTCCACTCGCCGGTGTCGCGGGTCGTTTCCTTGGTCGGGAAACTGCGCTCGCCATTCGGGGCCACGGGGGGGAAGGGCGTCATCTTCGCGCGCACCGGGAAGACGTCGCCATGGCAGGTGAACCAGTTGGGCGGCTTGCCGGTCTTCTTTTCGAAGGCGAGGTCGTAGCCGGGGTCGAGGATCTGCACCTCGATGCCGTCCGGCAGGGGGGCGCCCTCCTTGGCTCGCAAGCGGTCGAGGGAGTCCTTCGTCGCCCAGACAAATACACCGGAATTCCCGGCGTCCTTGAGGTGGCGCCATTCGAGCACCAGCTCGAAGTTCGTGTAGGCCTCCTTCGAGGCGATCACGCCGATCGGCTTGCCGGTGCAGGCAATGAAGTCGTCCTTCCAGGTCCAGGTATCGTCGTCGCAGTTGACGTTTTCGAAGTCGGCCTCGGTCAGAGGCTTCCAGCCCTGCCCGCTGCCGTCGACAAAGGCGCGCGGGGCTTCGGCATCAGCAAATGCGATCAGGACGGAGAGGGCCCCGAGGATCCCCGCCGATTTCATGAAGCCGCGGCGGGAGTTGCCTTGGAATTGGGAAGTCATGGCGGGGCGTTACGATGAGGGGTGGCTGGACTTATCACGGGGAGCTGGCCTGAAATCCCGCGATCACCGGCCGGTGGTCGGAACCGAGGTCGGGTCCGAGCCCGAACTCCACGCAGACTCCGAGGTCGCGGCTGAGAATGAGATCGATGGGAATGGCAAACAATGGATTCGAGCGCGACCAGGTGGCCCGATAGCCGCGCCCTACGGCTGCGTCCTCGAATCCGGCCTCGATCAATTCCCGTCCCCGGCGGCCCCAGCGCGTCGCATTCAGGTCACCGAGGATCAGTGTCGGCGTGTCGGAGGCGGCGGCACCGGTGACCAGGGCCTCGAAGTAAAGGGTGTGCTCCCCGGCCCAGAATCCGGAAATCGGAGGCAGCGGATGGGCTCCGAAGACCCGCACCGGGCCTGATGGAAATTCGACCGTGATGGCGACCAGCGGCACCTCGACCGCGCCGTGCTCGGTGATGCGGGTGTCGCGGATCGGGAAGCGCGAGAACAGAACGAAGCCGATGTTCCCGCGTTTCGGGTTTTCGACCCGGTGCGGGTAGAGTTCGGCGAGTGGTTGCAGGGCCTCCACCCATGCGGGGGTGGGTTCGCAGAGGTAAACCACGTCCGGCTGTTCCCGGCGGATCCAGTCGAGGGTCTCGGCGTAGCGGGTGTTGGAGCCGAGGACGTTGAAGGTCGCGACGCGGATGTCGGGTTCGCCCTTTGGAGCCGGGGGGATCCAGAGCGGCGCGAGCCGGACAGCGGGCAGGATCAGAAAAACGGCCGCGACGATGGCGGAGCGACGCTGGCCGCGGATGAAGAGCAGGAGTCCGCACAGGGCGATGAAGATGAAATACTGGGCCTGAAAATGGCTGAAGAGATCGAGCAACCAGTGAAGGCGACCGAATTCCCCGAGCACCGGAAGCAGCCCGGCTCCGATCACCAGCACCAGACCCGGCCACGAGCGGCGGGATTTCGGCTTCTTTCCCGAGTGCTCAACTTCCTGCACGCCCCGAAGCTGACACGTCCGATGTGAACGGCCAAGGGACGGCGGTCGAAGAATGGATGAATCCGTCTCCTCTGCGTTCTCTGCGTCCCGGCCATGCCCGCACTGTTCTTCGGTGGCTCAGCAAATCTGACGGAGAGCCAAAAAATCCGCCCGGTTTCCGGAAATCTCACACCCGGGCGAAATCACCTGAATTCTTTGATTTATCGAGGTTTCTAGTCAATCAACCACGATGGGAAGCGCATTGGGATAGTCCCACTCGACAGAAAGTTAAGAAAATTTGGAAATCGGGGTGACAGGAGGCGATTGGGGTAAGTGATGACGAACTTCACCCCAACTCGGAACCAGCCACAAGGTGGTAACGATCTGGGGGGAACGCATCGCCCGAAGGGCGGTTCCGAGTGGGGTGGGTTCGCTTTTCTCATCGGCCCCAAGGCCGGTGGGAAAATCATCGAAGCTTTCATCACCGCGACTCCGACAATGGGGGAACCGGCTTCGATGTCCGTCGGGGGGCGGACTCAAGAGGCCGACATTTCAAGGAGTTGCGCATCGGCAACCGATCCGTCCGGGGGGGCGGGTCGGTGGCCGGATCTTTCCAGGAACATTCAGGCCATGAAGTAGTGTTCATGCGGGGGTTCGCCCTCGATTGGCCTTCAATCGGACTGCCGGGATCGTGCGTTAAGGGAAGCGCCACGGTCCCGGCCTCCTTTTGTACCGTCGCCACCGGGTCTCGAAGGCTGCAAGCTCAACGGGTGGCGAGAAGTAGACGAAGCCCATGTGGAAAGTTCATCACGGGATACTCATGGTGCTCTTCGTCCCGGGCATGGTGAATGCTCATGCAGCGAACCCGGTGCCGGAGCATGGAGCGCCGGGCTTCGAGCAAAGGGTGGAGGCGTTTTTCGAGGCGGACTCCGGCAAACCACTCAAGAGAGCCGCCAAGCAACCTCCTCTGCGGCCCGGACGTGGCAACTACACGCGGGCATACTCGAACTCCATCGTCCTTTTTGCGGCGCGGTGCTTCCACCTCGGCGAGATGCTCGACGAGGCCAATGCCGCGCTGGTCGAGAACGCCCAACACTACCTCGACAACCCCAAGGACATCATCGACCGCGACAGCTTTCATTGGCATGCGGACATCGTCATGCGCCTGATCGACATGTACGGGCCGGACGGCACGGTCGAGGTGGGACGCCTGACCGCCGAGACCGCGACGGTCTGCCTGAAGCCGATCTGGATCTACGTCAAGGAGAGCGCCACGCACAACCAGCCGGACCATGCCGCGACGGAGACCTGGGACTTTCACAGTACCGAGAATCACCATGCCATGGACTTCACGGTCCAGTGGCATTTCGCCAGGATCGCGAAGGATCGGCCGGATTACCAGGAGCTGAAGCTCGACGATGGAACCAGTCTGGAGGAGCACTACCAGGCATGGAGTGACTACATCGTCGTATATTGCCGGGAGCGGGCGAAGAAGGGGGTGTGTATCGAGATCATGTGCCCCGGATACAATTCGGTCTGGCTGAAGGGATTCTACAACTTCCGTGATTTCGGCACCCCGGAGGTGCGGCGTTCCGCCGGGATGTTGCTGGATCTGTACTGGGCGTACTGGGCCCAGGAGCAGCTGCAGGGTGTCGCCGGGGGAGGGAAGACCCGCATCCGCGGCGTGAAGGGGTTCAATTCTTCCACGCACGGGATTCCCGCCCTGGGATGGTTCTACTTTGGGATCGGGAAGAAGCCCACCATCATCAACGGTGAGATCAATGCCTTGCTCAGCGACTACGAGCCGCCGGCGGTGGTGGCGGAGATCGCCCATGGGTCCCGGGGTGACGGCGCGTATGAGGTCATCCAGCGCGCCCAGGGGCTCGGTGAGCAAGGCGTCGGCGAGGCGGTGATGTCGGATGCCATGAAGCCGAACCGGTTCCGCACCGACGGCGGAGGCATCGTTCGCTACAGCTACTGCGATCCGGCCTTCACCATCGGCACGCTCATGACCGAGGCCCGGCCGCTGGAGGACTGGATCCACATCAGCGCCCAGGGGCGCTGGCAGGGAATCATCTTCGGCGACAACCCGGCGGCGCGGATCGTCCCGGTCGTGCGCCCGGCGGGCCGGGCGCGCGACGTGCTCAACGGCCACTGGTCGGTGCAGAGCCAGGGCAGCCTGATCACCCAGAAGTTGAAGGGCCACAAGAGCGGCGGCCCGATGATCGTCTGGATGCCGGCCGAGGGAATGGGCGAGCCGGTGCGGGATGGAGACCTCGTCTTTGTCGAGACCGAAGGCGCCTACGCCGCGATCCGGGTGGTCGGCAGTGAATTCACGCTCACCGAGAAGCAGGTCTCGAACCCGTCCATCGAGGGGCCCACACGAGTGGCTCCACCGGGCAGGGTGGTGTTGCCGGACGACGACTTCGCCCCGGTGATCCTCGAGGTCATGGCCAAACGGGATCTCGATGGCTTCGATGCCTTCAAGTCGAGGGTGAAGGCCAACGAGCCGGAGATGGAGGGAGGAGTACTGAAATACGAGACGATCTACGCGGATGCCCTGACTTTCGACACCGGCCAGACAGCCGTGCCGACGATCAACGGGCAACCGGTCGACTACGCCCCTTCCAAGGTGCTGGAGAGTCCCTTTCTCCAGGCCGACTATGATCGCGGTGTGGTGACCATTCAGAAAGGCGAGCGGAAGAAGGTTCTCGATTTCATGAGATGATGAGGAACACAGGAAGGGTTTTCTTGCTGCTGGCGATGGCTGCCGTGCCGGCGTGCGCCGATCCGGGAGACGATGCCGCCGAGCGTGCTGCGTTTCAGCAGGCGGACGACCGCCCGTGGCGGGAGGTGTTTGCCGATGAGGGCACGGGCGACTGGGAGCAGAAGTGGTTTCTCGACGGCGAGGTGGGCAAGGTGACGAACGGCCCCGAGGGGATGACGCTGACCGCGGGTCCCGAGTTCAGGAACGACGCGCATCACATGGTGCTGTGGACGCGCGACAGTTTCGAGGGGGACCTGAAGATCGAGTACGACTACACCCGGCTCGACGAGGAACGGCGCTGCGTGACCATCCTCTACATCCAGGCCACCGGCAGCGGCAGGGGCTCGTTCGCCAGGGACATCGCGAGCTGGAGCGAGCAGCGCCGGGTGCCGTCGATGCGGATCTACTACGACCACATGAATACCTATCATGTGAGTTACGCCGCCTTCGGAAACTCCGGGACGGACGAGACCTCCTACATCCGCGGCCGGCGCTACATGCCGCACCGCACCGGATTGAAGGGAACGGAGCTCGAGCCCGATTATCGTTTCGAGTCCCTCTTTGATCCGGGGGTGACGCACCGCATCACGGTGATCAAGCGGGAACGCGATCTCCTCCTGCGGATCGAGAATCCGGATAAGGTCCGCCACTGCCATCTGCGCAACGACAAACTGCCGGTGGTCACCGGGGGTCGAATCGGGCTGCGGCACATGTTCACCCGATCGGCCCGCTACCGGAACTTCCGGGTTTCGACGCCGGCGGAGACTGCTCCGTGACAGTGGTCGGCCTGGCGACGAAAGGCCCCGCCGCTGCGTAGCGGTGGTTGAGGGTCGCCGGAGGGACGCCGGCGCTCCCCGCGCTAGATGAACCGGACGGCGTGCTTCTTCGAGAGCTTGAGGATGTCGCCGGACTGCGGGGCGACCATGGCGGTTGGGTCGGTGAGCTTGTCGCCGTTCAACTGGACCGCGCCGGGCAGGATGAACTGCTTTCGCAGCTCGCCGTTGGACTTCTTCAGCTCGAAGGCGGTCTCGAATGCGCTTGAGGCCAGGGCCAGCACCGTCGTCTCGCCGGGGCAGGGGAGTTCGGGCAGGTCGGCATCGACGAGGTTCTTCTTGGAAAATCGGGTGTCCCAGTCCGCACGCGCCTCCTTGCCGGCTTCGTCGCCGTGGTAGCGGGCGGTGAGTTTCTCGGCGAGTGACTTCTTGGCCTCCATCGGGCGGGCGTCGGCCGGGAGCGTCTCGCCGAACAGCAGCAGGTAGTAGCGTGCCATCAACTCGTCGGAGATGCTCATCAGCTTGCCGAACATGTCCTGCGGTTCGTCGCTCACGCCGACGTAGTTGTCGTAGGACTTCGACATCTTGCGCACACCGTCGAGGCCTTCGAGCAGAGGCATCGTCATGACGATCTGCTGTGGCTGCCCTTCCTCCTTCTGGAGGTCGCGGCCGACGAGGAGGTTGAAAAGCTGGTCGGTGCCGCCGAGTTCGACGTCGGCGCGGACCTCGACCGAATCCCATCCCTGGACGATGGGATACTGGATCTCGTGAAGGCGGACCTCCTGACCCTTGTCGATGCGGTTGCGGAAGTCCTCGCGCTGAAGCATCTGCTGCATCGTCACCCGCGCATTGAGGCGCAGCACGTCCTCGAAGGTCATCTTCCGGAACCATTCGCCATTGTAGACGACCTCGGTGCGGTCCTTGTCGAGGATCTTGAAGGCCTGGTCGGTGTAGGTCTTCGCGTTGGCGAGCACCTCCTCGCGGCTCAGGGGCGGGCGGGTGGCCGAGCGGCCGGAGGGGTCGCCGATGGTGGCGGTGAAGTCACCGATGATGAGGACGACCTGGTGCCCGAACTCCTGGAACTGCCGGAGTTTCTCCATCGCCACGGTGTGACCGAGGTGGATGTCCGGGGAGGTCGGGTCGAGGCCGAGTTTGACGCGCAGCGGCCGACCGAGTTTGAGGCGCTCGAGGAGTTCCTTCTCGGAGAGCACCTTGGCGGTCCCGGCGACAAGCGTTTGGAGTTGGGCTTCCGGCGTCACGCCGGAGGGACTAGGGGACCGCGGCGGGGTTTGCAAGCCGTGAGCGGGGGCGGGCGGACGAGCAGGTGGCTCAAATTTGCTTCCTTCCCGGTGTCGGGTTTCCTCTTCTTGGCACATGAGTTCATTGGGAACACCGTTCACCGCCGGGGCGAAGAGGGTCATGCTCTGCGGCTCGGGGGAACTGGGCAAGGAGGTCGTGATCGAGCTGCAGCGCTACGGAGTGGAGGTGATCGCCTGCGATGCCTACCCGAATGCACCGGCGATGCAGGTGGCGGACCGGGCGCATGTGTTTTCGATGCTCGATGGGGCGGAGCTTCGGCGGGTCATCGAGCTGGAGAAGCCGCACCTGATCGTGCCCGAGGTCGAGGCGATCGCGACGGACGTGCTGGCGGCGATCGAAGAGGAGGGCCTCTCGACGGTCATTCCCACCGCGCGGGCCACGCAGCTCACGATGAACCGCGAGGGGATCCGCCGCATGGTGGCCGAGGAACTCGGATGCCGCACCTCGCCCTATGCCTTCGCCGCGACGATCGAGGAATACCGGGCGGCCGTCGAGGGGATCGGCCTGCCCTGCGTGGTCAAGCCGATCATGTCCTCGTCAGGAAAGGGCCAGAGCACCCTGCGATCCCCGGCCGACATCCAGCCCGCCTGGGAACATGCGCAGGCCGGCGGTCGCGCCGGGGCGGGCAAGGTGATCGTCGAGGGCTTCGTCGAGTTCGACTACGAGATCACGCTTCTCACGGTCCGCCACCAGGGCGGCACGTCGTTCTGCGATCCGGTCGGCCACATCCAGGTCGACGGCGACTATCGGGAGTCCTGGCAGCCCGCGCCGATGAGTGAGGCGGCGCTGCTCCGTGCGCGGCAGATGGCCGGCGATGTCACCGCTGCTCTCGGGGGCTTCGGCGTGTTCGGCGTCGAGATGTTCGTCAAGGACGACGAGGTCATCTTTTCGGAGGTGTCGCCGCGACCCCACGACACCGGGATGGTGACCATGATCTCGCAGGATCTGAGTCAGTTCTCCCTGCATGCCCGGGCCATCCTCGGGCTGCCGATTCCCAACATCCGGACCCATGGCCCCAGCGCCTCGTGTGCGGTGGTGGTCGAGGGCCAGTCGAAGCAGGTCCGTTTTGGAAATCTCGCCGAAGCCTTGGCCGAGCCGGACACGCAGCTTCGGCTCTTCGGGAAACCCGAGGTGGCCGGAAAACGGCGGATGGCGGTGACGCTGGCGCGGGGGAAAGATGTCGATGAGGCCCGGGCCAAGGCGCGGGCGGTGGCGGAGCGGATGGCGATCGAACTGTGAGTCGAGACGGTGCGCGACAGCGTCGTGCGGTCCTTGCTTGGGCTCCGGGGCGATCCCGCGCGATGCGGGATCGCGGTCCGCGTGGGGATGCTGTCTTGCTGGAATGCCAGCCGCCAATCAGAACATCCCGTTCAGCTTGCGGCCGGTCCAGAAGAGGGCGAGCAGCAGGACGACGAGGGCGACGGTCTGCCACTGCGACCAGAGCGGGATGCGGTTCTCGATCGGGCGCGGTTCGGGCAGGGCGGCGATCTCGCGGATCAGCTCGGCGAGGCTGGCGGGCTGGATCATCCTTCCGCGTGCGATGCGTGCCATCTCCTCGAGGACGTCGGGCCGGGCCGGTTGGCCGACCTTTTCCAGCTCCACCCCCTGGGCGAGCAGCTTGGTCTCGACCGCCTCACCGTTCTCGCCCGCGATCTTCGCCGAGAGCGTCCACTCGCCGGGCTGGGTGATCTTCAGGCGTCCGCTGAAGGATCCCCAGGCGCTGTCATTCTTCTGGAGAATCACCCGCTGGCTGCTGCCGTCGGGAAGGGTCGCATCGACCGCCACCTGGCCCTTTTCCAAGGGTGCGCCGTTGGGATCGAAGGCGTTGGCATTGAGGGTGACGGTGTCGCCGGGTTCGGGTCTCTCGGGGGCGAAGAACAGGCGGATGCGCTGACCGGCGGCCATGTTTCGCTGGTAGGACATCCAGCGAGCGACCTGACCCCAGAAGCGGTAGTGGTATTTGTCCTCGACGCCGCGGCGCCAGCGCCAGGCGGAGTCGATGCCCATGTAGAGGACCTTTCCGGTGCCGGCGGTGCTGGTGACGATGAGGGGGGTGGGACCGAAGTTGGTGCGGCGGTTGGCGTGGACGGCGAGCACCTCGGTGCCGCCCTTCGCCTTGACCACGGCCGAGTGCCAGAAGAAGCCGGGGAGCGAGCGCCAGACGTCGGGATTCCCTTCCTCGGTATCCGCAAGCAGGGTCAGCAGCGAGCCGCGGCCTTCACCGGTGAGTTCGAGTGGCGAGGCGACCGGGTCGACGATGCCCTGCGGGTTGTCCATGTCCAGTACCACGGGCATCAATTCGCCGAGCGGGGTGTCGAGGAGTGACCGCTGGTTGCCCTTCGGTCCGGGGAGGAAGACGACACCGCTGGCCTGGTTCTCGACCAGACCCGCGATCATCCCGCACTGCTCGACGGACAACTGCTCGGTGCCGACGTCGCCGATCATGATCACGTCGTAGCGGGCCAGCTCCTCGGGCAGGGAAGGAAACTCCGCGATGTAGTCGGGGCCGTCGCCCATGCCGAGCTGCGGGTGGAAGAGCAGGCAGGAAAGATCGACGCCGGGGTCGCGCGAGAGGGCGTTGCGCAGGTAGCGGTATTCCCAGCGGGGAAGGGTTTCGATGACCAGCACGCGGATTGATTCCGGACGCCCGGAAAGGGTGAACTTGCGGCTGTTGTTGGAGTCGATCCGCTCTCCCTCGGCGATCGGCACCGTCAGTTCGAGGGTGGCGGACCCTTCCGCGTCGATCTGCCAGAGGATGGAGTCGTAGGTTTCAGCGTCGGGCGGGAGGACGACCTCCTTGGTCCGTTCGCGGCCGTTCTCATCGCGCAGGCGGACCACGGTGCGGACTTCTCGCTCGAGGGACGAGCGGATGGTGAAGGGGATCTGCACCTTTTCGCCGACGATGCCGTAGGTCGGCGCGGTGACGGAGATCAGGTCGAGGTCGGGAAGCCGCTTGCCGCTGCCGACCGGGACCGTGAAGAGCGGGACTCCGCGTTGCAGCAGCTTTTGGGAGGCGACGACGGGCGGCTGGCCGAGGTTGTAGTCGCCGTCCGAGAAAAGCACGACCGCGCGCAGGTTGTCGCCCTGTTCCAGGAGTTGGGTGAAAGGCTCGGAAAGGTCGGTGCCGGCAAGCGCGGATTCGTCTTCCGGGGGTGCCGCGATCCGGCGTTCGATCAATTCGTTGCTGCCGTCGGCCTGCAGGGTGGTGCGCAGTTCGTCGTCGACGACCTGATCGATCCACTCGGCGCGGGTCACCACCGGCTGGCCGGGATCGGTGGCAGCCGGGATCTCGGCGTCGAGCGTTTCCATCGACCCGGAGCTGTCCTCGAGGATGGCGATGACCGGCTTGCTTTCCGGGTTGATCACGGTCCGCCACTCCGGCTTCCACAACAGGAGCACGATCAGCAGGGCGACGAGCATGCGCAGGACTTCGAGCGCGCCGGTCCGGCCCCGGTGCGGACTGCGGTGCCAGGTCAGAAAGCTCAGCGCCGCGATCGAAATCAGCGTGACGATCCCGATCACCAGTGTGATCGGAGTCGGCGAGAAGTGCAGGTTGGAGATGGAGAAGCTCAAGACGCCGGAGGTTGGAAGGAGTGGGTGGGTGGGGGTGTGCGAGCTGAAGCTCGCGGTCCGGAGCGGGCTATCGCGGGGTGGAGGGTTGGGCGCCGGCGGTGGGGCTTTCGATGCGGGGCATGGCTTTCGGCAGGCAGAGCAGGGCCTCGGCGAGCAGGAAGAAGAGCATCGCAATCAGGAAGGCGCGCCAGACGCTGCGTGAAATGTTGTCCCGGGCGGAGCTGCTGGTGTCTTCGAACAGCGAGAAGCTTAGGCCTTCGAAGAGGGGTGAGACGGCCGGCGTTTCAATCTGCCCGGCAAGGTCTTCAGAGGCGGGCCGGTTCACCGCGCGCACACGATCGCCCAGGCGGTAAACGCCGGCGATGTGATCGGCCTGGGCCGTGGAAGCGTCGGCGTAACTGTCGAAGCGCTCCCTTGTTTCGTTGGGGGCTGGAAGGGAATCGCTGGCGCCGACGCGGGTCAGGTAGCCGCTGTCGAATCGGACCGCGCCCGCGACCACGGCACGCTGGGCGAGGGGCAGGAGCACGTCGGCATCGCCGAGGTTCGACCAGCTGTAGTCGGGCAGCGAGCCGATGAACCAGGCGGTGCCTTTGCCGATGACCTGCCGGACCATGAAGGGCTCGGTGTCGTCCCAGCGGGCGAGGATCGAGGCATCGCCCTGGGGGATGCGCCGTTTGACGGCCCGGAGTCGGTCGGCCGGCACCGGGGTGCCGTCGATGCCGTCGCGCAGCAAACCGTCGGCGCGGTCCCAGCTGTCGAGGATGAAGAATTGTTCGCTGGGAGCATTCTGGATCTCCGACCAGGTGATCCCGAGAAACTCGGTGTCGGCGTCGGTGTCCGGGGGAAACACCAGCAGTTGTCCGCCATCCCGGACGAATTGCTCGAGTCTTTCGGCAATCGGTCCGGCCGGCAGCGGGGCGGCCCAGAAAAGCGCGGCGGTTTCATCGACGATCTTGCCGGACAGGGCGTCGGGGCCGATCCGTTCCGAGGTCTGGCCGCCGAAGCCGTCGGGAGCGGCGGCAAGCGAAAGGTAATCGGCGGCCTCGCCAGGTTGGGCGACGACGCCGGAAGTCACCGGGAGGGCCGGTCCGTAGGCGAAGTAGGCCACGTTGTCGCGAGGGTTGCCGTCGCCGGGGATCGAGATCCAGCCGAAGCCGCTCTCGTCGGTTTCCGGCGTGGGCAGGGTCTTGAGGAAGCGCAGTTGCTGTCCGGTGACGGTGACGCTGTCGGTGGATCGGGCGCCGTTGAGGGTCGTGGTGACCGGAACGCCCAGCGGGGAGAGGGCCGGGCCGTTGCGGGCGATCTCCAGCTCGAGCTCGAGCCGATCTCCGTTCCGGCGGGAGCTGAGAATCCTCAGGCTCTGGTTGCCCGCACTCTCGCCGCTCACCGCGAGCACGCGGACCCGCGGGGGTTGGGGCAGGCTCTCCAGCGATGCGCGGGCGCGGGTCCAGCGGTCGTCTTCCGGCAGCCAGTTCGACAGCTGCAGATCGGAAGCGACCCACAGTTCGGCGCGCCCGGGCGTTTCGGCGAGGAAGTTTGCGGCCGTGGTCAGCAGATCCGGAAGATCGGCAGCCGAGTCGGTGGCAGCGGTCGAGGAAAGCTCTCCCAGCACCTCCGGGGTGGGCACTTCCTGGGGCGCGCCCGAAGCGCTGTCGATGAGCACCAGGCGGGTGCCGCTCAGATCGGCCACCGCGTCACGGATGCGCTGGATGGCGAGGGCACGCCGCGACAGGCCGCTGTTCTCGGGCTTGGCCTCCATGCTGGCGGAGCGGTCGAGGACGAGGACGACCAGATCCGGTTTGCCGGCGCCCATGCCGAAAAATCCGCCGACCAGCGGCAGCGAGGCCGCCGCCACCAGCGCGGCAATCCCGAGGGTGCGGCAGATCAGGATGAGGATGTGGCGCAGCCGCTTCTTGCCCCGGGACTCGCGGGTCGCCTTGAGCAGGAACTGCATCGCCGCCCACTTCACCGTCTTGTGCCGGCGGCGGTTCAGGAGGTGAATGATGACCGGGATCGAGGCCGCCAGCAGCCCCCAGAGCATCCATGTTTGCTGGAAATACAAGGGAATGAAAAATGCTAAATGTTAACTGTCAAAAGCACGGATCGGACATTCAAGGCTTCGAATTGCGGTAGATGGTGGCAAAAATCCGGGTGAGTTCGTCGGCCTCGTTGAATAGCTCCCGTAGCTGCTCTTTTGGTTCAGCTTGCTTCGTGGTTGAGCCGAGAATCTGGACCCAGAGCCGGCTTTCGCTCGACTCCCGTCGGCATACGCTGATGCGGTGACGGAACTCTGGCTTCGTTGACGAGTTGTTGGCTTCCGCGTAGTTGGACGCAACCGAACCTGAGGAGCGAAGGAGTTGATCGATGTCTGACCACTGCCAACGAGTCCACGCCCATGACCCGACGCAACGCCGGACATCGAGCGCGAACTCAAGCGTGCGTTCTTCAAGGTCGTAAGGTGGTTTGGCTGGGTCCTCTTCATCCATTAGTCATTTAACATTCGTCATTTGACATTCATTTCCCCTTCGGCAGCCGTGCGGTCAGGAACTCGCGCAGCAACGGTTCGAGCGGGGTGTCGGTGGGGACGAGTTGGTAGTCGGCATTGGCGTCGTGGCACTTGTCACGCACGGCCTTCATGAAGTCGTTCAGGGCCGTGTGGTATTCCTCGGCCACCAGCGTGGGTTCTACGACGAGTGACGTATTATCCTCCAGGTCGACGAAGCGGTGCGGTCGCTCGAAATCGAAGCTGAGTTCCTGCGGATCCATCAGGTGGAAGACCGAGATGTCGTGCTTGCGATAGCGCAGGTGCTGGAGGGCGTCGGAGAAGCCGCCGGGATCGGTGAATAGGTCGGAGAGGATCACGACGAAGGCGCGCTGGGCGATCTTCTCGGCGATCGTGTGCAGCGCATCGACCAGGCCGGTTTCACCTTCGGGCTCGAGATCCTTGAGGGTGTCGAAGATCCGCTGGAGGTGCGCGGCGCGCCGGCTTGGTGGGATCTCGAGGTGGAGCTTCTCCGTGCAGAGTGAAAGTCCGGCGGCATCACCCTGGTTGACCAGCAGATAGGAGAGCGATGCGGCAATGCGCCGGGCGAACTCGACCTTGCTTTCGCCGTGGCCGGAAAAATTCATCGAGCCGGAGGCGTCGACCACGAAATAGGCGCGGAGGTTGGTGTCGGCCTCGAATTCCTTGATGTAGAAACGGTCCGAGCGGGCGAAAGCCTTCCAGTCGAGGCGCCGGGTGTCGTCGCCCGGCACGTATTTCCGGTATTCGGCGAACTCGACCGACGAGCCGCGATGCGGCGAGCGGTGCTTGCCGGCGACGTTGCCGACCATCGGCATCCGGCTCTCGACCGGCAGTGATCCGAGCCGGGAGAGCAGGTCGTGGTCGAGGAAGTCGTAGGGGTCCTGGCTCACGAGTCGCTCATTTCCTTGATCAGGCGTTCGACGACTTTCTTCGAGCTCATGCCCTGGGACTCGGCGGCGAAGTTGGTCAGCACGCGGTGGCCGAGCACCGAGGGCGCGACGGACTGAATGTCCTCGAGGCTGGCCATGTAGTTGCCGTGAAGGGCGGCGCGGGCCTTGGCACCGAGGATGAGATACTGCACGGCGCGGGGTCCGGCACCCCAGGCGATGTAATCGCGGACCCATTCCGGAGCCTCGGGCAGGGCCGGGCGGGTCTTGCGAACGATCTCCACGGCGTAGTCGTAGAGGTGCTCGGGCACCGGCATCCGGCGGACCAGCGACTGGTAGGCCATCACCTTTTCGCCATCGAGGAGGTGGTTGAGCGAGGCCCGGGCCGTGCCGGTCGTGGAGCGGGCGATCTCCTTTTCCTCGGCGGCGTTCGGGTAGTCGACTTCGATCAGGAACATGAAGCGGTCGAGCTGGGCTTCCGGAAGCGGGTAGGTGCCTTCCTGCTCCACCGGGTTCTGGGTGGCGAGCACGAAGAAGGGCGGCTTGAGTTCGTAGGTTTCACCGAGCACGGTGACCTTGAGCTCCTGCATCGCCTCGAGCATGGCCGACTGCGTCTTGGCCGGAGCCCGGTTGATCTCGTCGGCGAGCACGATGTTGGCGAAGATCGGACCCTTCACAAACTCGAACTCCCGCTTACCACCGACGCCGGTTTCCTGAATGATGTCGGTGCCGGTGATGTCGGCGGGCATCAGGTCCGGCGTGAACTGGATGCGGCTGAAGGTGAGGTCGAAGGTCTGGGCCACCGAGGAAATGAGCAGCGTCTTGGCCAGGCCCGGAACCCCCATGAGCAGCGCGTGACCGCGGGCGAACAGGCAGATTGCCAGCTTTTCGATCACATCGTCCTGACCGACGATCGCCTTGGCGAGCTCGGCCTTGAACGCGGCGTAGGTTTTGCCCAGCTCATCGATCGCCGCCACATCGTCGGGCGGAAGCTGATGATCAGTATCGGGGGCGGGCGTCGGGGCGGCGGGGGAGTCGGTCAAGGTGTCTTCCATGGAGCTGCGGGATACGGCTTGAGAGCGACGCTAGAGCGGCGCTTCGTTTTGTCGAGTCGCTAGAAACCGCGGTCTGCCGAAGCTTGTGCGGAAGCCACGGCCGCCGCTTGAGGAAGTGCCGAGTGAGTGACCTCGTGGCGGCGGACTCGGCGGGGGATCCCGGCAGCGATGGCGGGGAGGGGTGAAAGCCTCGGAAAATTTCCATTTCCCACTTGTCAGCCCGCAATCCTCTGGTAAACAGCCCGCCCGCTCCGCTGTGGTGCGCGCTTCGGCGTCGTCACTTCCATCGGAGCGAATTTCGCTCAACACAGAGTCCCCATGGCACGAATCTTCGGTATCGAGATCCCCAACGAGAAGCGCATCGAGGCTTCTCTGCTTTACATTTATGGCATCGGCCCGTCCACGGCGTCGCGCATCCTGGATCATGCCGGGATCGACCCGAACATCCGGACCGGTCAGCTCACCGAAGACCAGCTGGTCAAGATCGGCGGGGTCATCCAGAGCGAGGAGATCATCATCGAAGGCGACCTTCGCCGGGAAAAGCAGTCACAGCTCAAGCGGCTCACCTCGATCAACTGCGTGCGTGGCATCCGTCACAAGCGGGGCCTGCCCGTCCGCGGCCAGCGCACCCGCACCAACGCCCGCACCCGGAAGGGCCGGCGCCGCACGGTGGGTGTGCAGAAGTAAGCTGGCGACGCGACCCCGAACCATCACCGAACATGGCTGACGACGAGACCAAGAAAGAAGTGCCCGCGGCCGAGGAAGCCGAGGAAAAGCCGGCTGCCGCCGAGAAAGGCGCACCCGCCGCCCCGAGCGAGGAACCCAAGGCCGAGCAGAAAGCTCCCGCCGCCGAGGCGAAGGCTCCCAAGGCTGACGAGAAGGCACCTGCGGGCGAAGGTCCCAAGGAGGGTGAGGAGGGAGCCGGCTCCAAGAAGGAGGAGAAGCGCGACATCTTCGCCGAGATCGCCGGTGCCGAGGAGGGCCAGCTGAAGATCCACAAGGCCAAGAAGTCGAAGAATGTGACCAAGGGCATTGTCCACGTCACCGCCACCTTCAACAACACCCTGGTCAACGTCACCGACGCCTCGGGCAACACCATCGGCTGGTCGAGCGCCGGCAAGATGGGCTTCAAGGGGTCCCGCAAGAGCACGGCCTACGCCGCGCAGGTGGTGTCGCAGGACGCCTGCCGCCAGGCGATGGGGCACGGTCTCAAGGAAGCGGAAGTCCGGGTCAAGGGTCCCGGCTCCGGCCGCGAGTCCGCCGTCCGCGCCGTTCAGGCCCTCGGCGTCGAGATCATCTCGATCAAGGACGTGACCGCCATCCCGCACAACGGCTGCCGCCCGAAGAAGGCCCGTCGCGTTTAATTGTCTCCAACGATTTTCTGAATCATGGCTCGTTACACCGGTCCCCGCACCAAGATCAGCCGCCGCTTCGGCGTGGCCCTCTTCGGTCCCTCGAAGGCGCTTGAGCGCCGCATGTTCCCGCCAGGCCAGCACGGCCTCCGCGCGGGTCGCAAGAAGAAGAGTGACTACTCGATCGCCCTCGGCGAAAAGCAGAAGCTTCGCTTCCAGTACGGCGTTCTGGAGAAGCAGTTCCGCGGTTACTACGAGACCGCCGCGCAGCGTCGTGGAGTGACCGGTGAGATCCTCCTGCAACTTCTCGAGCTGCGTCTCGACAACGTCTGCTACCGCCTGGGCTTCGCCAACACACGGGCCGCGGCCCGCCAGATGGTCAATCACGGCCACATCCTGGTGAATGGCGAAGCGGTCGACATCGCGAGCTACCAGGTCAAGCCGGGTGACAAGATCAAGGTTGGGCCCAAGCCGTCCGCCCAGCAGCTTGCGCTGCGCATGATGGACCTCACCCAGTCGGTGCCGCTGGTCGACTGGCTGACTCTCGACCGCGAGACCATGGAGGCCACCGTCGAGCGGGTGCCCGAGCGTTCCGACATCGATCCGCTCGTCAACGAGCAGCTCATCGTCGAGCTCTACTCACGCTGAGGACTCCGCTCGCTCCGCGATTTTCGAAGGCGCCCGGGGTTTCCCGGGCGTTTTTCGTTCCGGGAATTCGTTGCCATTTGTCTTTTCCATTCGATGAAGTTGGGCGAAACCGCCGACCTGTTTCATGACCAATCCCTTTCGCGAACACCTGGTTTCCCGCAATAGTGCGGAGCCGTGCACCGTGGTGATCTTCGGCGCCACCGGCGACCTGACCCACCGCAAGCTGATCCCCGCGCTCTACAACCTCGCCGTCGATGGCGAGCTGCCGCCGGGGGTGAGGATCGTCGGCTTCGCCCGCCGCGACAAGAGTGACCAGGTCTTTCGCGAGGGGCTCGAGGAGGTGAACCGCAAGGTTTCCCGCTCGGGTCACGACGACGCGATCTGGTCGAGCTTCGTCGGCAACATCGAGTACCACCGCAGCGAGTTCGGCGACCTTGACGGCTACAAGAGCCTGGCCGATCGCTTGGACGAGATCGACCGCGAACGCGGAGGCAAGGGCAACCGCTTGTTCTACATCGCCAGTGCGCCGGATTTCTTCGACGACATCCTCGACTACCTCAAGCAGGCTGGGCTGAACGCCTGCCGCGACGGGTGCTGGTCGAGGGTGATTGTCGAGAAGCCCTTCGGCACCGACCTGGCGACGGCCCAGCACCTCAACGAGGTCGTGAACCGGACCTTCGAGGAGAAGGACACCTACCGGATCGACCACTACCTCGGCAAGGAGACGGCGCAGAACCTGATGGTGCTGCGCTTTGCCAACGCGATCTTCGAGCCGCTTTGGAACAGCCGCTACATCGAGCAGGTCCAGATCACCTGCTCGGAAAACCTCGGCATGGAGGGCGGGCGCGGCGGGTATTACGACACCGCGGGCGCGCTTCGCGACATGGTCCAGAACCACCTCCTGCAGTTGCTCAGCCTGGTCGCGATGGAGCCGCCCACGGATCTGAGTGCCGACGGTGTGCGCGACGAGAAGGTGAAGGTGCTTCGATCCCTGCGCCAATGGGACACGCCGGAGAAGGTCGCGGAGAACGTGGTGCGCGGCCAATACGTGGCCGGCAGCATCGACGGGCGGGGGGTGCCGGGCTACCGCGAGGAGGATCGGGTCGACCCGGAGAGCATGACCGAGGCCTACGTGGCGCTGCGGCTGCGGATCGACGTCTGGCGCTGGAGCGGCGTTCCCTTCTACATCCGGATGGGCAAGCGGCTGCCGAAGAAGGCGACGGAAATCTCGGTGCATTTCAAGGAAGCGCCGGACGTGCTTTTCAGTGCCTTGCCCGGCGGGACGACCGGTTCGAACGTGCTGGTCATCCGCATCCAGCCGGACGAGGGGATTTCCCTCCGGATGGTCTCGAAGCTGCCCGGCACGAACCTGCGGCTCGAGCCGGTGAAGATGGATTTCCACTACTCGACGAGCTTCGGCAAGGGCAGCCCGGAGGCCTACGAGCGCCTGCTGCTCGACGCGATGGCGGGGGATGCGACCTTGTTCGCCCGCCGTGACGAGGTCGAGGAGGCGTGGCGCTTCATCGATCACATCCAGCGCGCCTGGCACGCCAGTGACAATCCACCGCCGATGACCGAGTTCGTCGCCGGGAGCTGGGGGCCGAAGGAAGCCGACGACCTCTTGAAGGCGGACGGTCACGCGTGGCGCAGGCTTTGATTCAAGGACATGAGTGAGACGCTTTCCATCCATCCCGAGCTCGGACAGGAAGTGGCGATCGGCGAGATCGACCATGAACTGCACCGGCTCTGGGAGGCGGACGATGCGCGGACCAACGCGTCGTTGATCAACCTGGCGGTGTATTCCGAGGAGCCGGACTGCCTGGTCCGGAATTCGCAGGCGGTGAGGGAACTCACCCGCGAGCATGCCTGCCGGGCGCTGCTGATCGGAATCGAGGACGACGCCCCCGAGACCTCGATCCGGGCATGGATCACCGCGCACTGCCACCTTCGCGACGGCCGCAAGTCGGTCTGCTGCGAACAGATCGCCTTTCATCTGGCAGGGCGGGCGACCGGACGGCTCCGCAACACCGTCTTCGCCCATCTCAACTCGGATCTGCCGCTGATCCTGTGGTGGCAGGGGGAGCTGAGTCCGATCTTCAACGAGAGATTTTACAGCCTGATCGACCGCTTCGTGTTCGATAGCTCGGACTGGAGTGAACCGATGCCCTCGCTGGAGCGGATTCTCGAGGCCAACGACAGCTCGTCGCGGCTCGTGGTGCAGGATCTTTCGTGGACGCGCTGCTACCAGTTCCGGGTCTCCGTGGCCTCGCTCTTCGATGATCCGGTGGCGCTGGCATCCCTCGACTCGGTGGATTCCATACGGATCGTCCATCACCCCAAGCACCGCCTCACCGCCCTGCAACTCCTGGCATGGTTGGCGAACCAGGCGGGATGGCGCGATGGCCTCGAACTCGGGCTCGCCGACGGGCGCAAGGATGGCTTCTCGTTTGAAACCGAGGGGGGCCACACGATCGAAGCGGTGCTGGTGGCCGATTCCGATGCGGCGGCCCTCGGGCTCCTTGAAATCTCCGCCGGCGACGTTCGTGTCGAGGTTTCCCGGGAAGCGGGATCGAGCCACCTGATGCGGACCCTGCGCAGTCCCGGGCACGACTTCGAGGCACCGGGACCGGCCGATCCCGACGCACCGGCCGACCTGATCGGCGAGCAGTTGTCGCGGGGCGGGCGCAACACGCTCTACCGCAAGATGTTGCCGAGAATGCTCAAGCTGCTGGAACGTTGACGGGAGCGAGGCCAGAGAGTGCGGCGACTGGCATGAAACAGGCTTGAACGCGATTGCGGGCACACGCATCTTGCGCCCCCGCCCAAGCCGGACCATTTCTCGACATGATTCGACTCCCTGACGATGCTCCCTTTACTGCCGAACAGCGACTGTGGCTCGAAGACTTTCTCAGCAAGGCGCTGGCCGGAGCGGCCATCCCCAGTGCCCCGGGTGGACCCGCCGTGCCGGCGACCATTCTCTGGGGTTCGCAGACCGGCAATGCCGAAGGGCTGGCACGAAAGCTCGTCAAGCGGCTGAAGAAGGGCAACTTCGAGCCCGAGAGCTTCGACATGGCGGACTACGACCGCGACCGCCTTCCCAAGGAGAGCAACGTGCTCATCATCACCTCGACCTACGGGGACGGTGAGCCGCCGGACAATGCGGCCGATTTCTACGAATGGATCCTGAGTGACGAGGCCCCGAAGCTCGAGGGGGTGTCCTATTCCGTCCTCGCGCTCGGCGACACCGACTACCCGGACTTCTGCAAGTGCGGGATCGACATCGACGAACGCTTCGCCGCGCTCGGCGCGAAGCGCATCGTCGACCGGATCGACTGCGACGTCGATTTCGATGACGAGTTCAAGCAGTGGTACGAAGGCATCATCAGCGTGCTGGCGCCCGAGGTTCAGGTGATGCCGGCGCAGGTCGATGCACTGGACCAGACCGAGGAGGGCTACTCGAAGCATCGGCTTTTCCCCTCGCGCATCCTGCGGAACTTCAACCTCAACAAGGGAGGGGCCAGGGAAACCCACCACGTCGAACTCTCGCTCGAGGGTTCGGGCCTCGAATATGAGGTGGGCGATGCTCTCGGGCTGATGCCGGCAAACCCGCCGGAGGTGGTGGACGAGATCCTGGCGAATCTCCCGTTCAAGACGGATACCGACGTGCCCCTGCCGGACGGCACCGAAGGCCCGTTGCGGGAGGCGCTGATCCGGTCCTACGACATCGGCACGATCAACAAGTCGATCATCACCAAGTGGCAGCCCCGGAGCGGCTCGCCGTTCCTGCGGGCGCTGGTGGAGGCCGACGACATGGAGGCTTACGAGGAATTCGTCTGGGGGCGCGACCTGATCGATCTCGTCTGCGATCATCCCGCGGACTTTTCCGATGGCGAGGATTTCGTGGGCGTTCTCAAGAGGCTTCAGCCACGGCTTTATTCGATTGCCTCGAGCCCCAATGCCCATCCGGGCGAAGTCCACCTCTGTGCCGGCATCGTGCGTTACGAGACTCACGGGCGGAAGCGCGGCGGCATCTGCACGACCTACCTCGCGGATCGCGCCGAGGGCGAGCAGCCGGGCGTCTACGTGCATTCCAACAAGGCCTTCCGTCTGCCCGGGAGTGGCGACACACCGATCATCATGGTCGGCCCGGGGACCGGGATCGCGCCGTTCCGTGCGTTCCTTGAAGAGCGGCGGATCTCCGGCGCCAAGGGCGGCAACTGGCTGCTGTTCGGCAATCCGCACCGCGAGACCGACTTTCTCTACGAGGAGGAACTCACGGCCTTCCAGAAGGACGGAACGCTCCAGAAGCTCGACCTCGCGTGGTCGCGTGACCAGAAGGACAAGGTCTATGTCCAGCACCTCATGCTCCAGCAGGGTGGGGAGATGTGGAAGTGGCTTCAGGACGGGGCTTCATTCTACGTTTGCGGCGACGCCTCGCGGATGGCCAAGGACGTGGACTCCGCATTGCACATGATCGCCGAGAAGCACGGTGGGATGGGCGCCGAGGAAGCCGAGGCCTTCGTCAAGCAGCTCAAGAAGGACAAGCGCTACCAGCGCGACGTTTACTGATCATTGCCCTTCCTCGGGAAGTAGTTCAACATCGTGAGGATGAAGAGGAACGTGTGGTGGATCGGCCTCGCCGTCCTGGCGCTGCCAGGATGCGAGAAGCAGGAGAAGGCCCCCCGGGCGACGGTGGTGGTGGAGCAGGAGGAGGCAGTCGCGGAATCGTCCGGGGATGTGACGACCGAGCCCTCCGCACCCGAGGTGCCGCCCGCACTGCCCGTGCCCGAACCGGAGGAAGATGCGGAGGAAAGCCCGACGGTGGGCGAGCGGGTCGACCAGGCGATCGAGGCCACCGGCACGGGACTTCAGACCGCGGGCGAGAAAACCCGCGAAGGGGTCGCCACCGCGGCCGAAAAGACCGGGGAGGCCCTCCAGACGGCGGGTGAGAAGACGGAGGAAGGAGTCCGCAAGGGAGCCGAGGCCACCGGACGGTTTCTCAAGAAGGTCGGGGAGCGCATCGAGGATGCCGCCACGGGTGGTGAGTCGGAAGGACCGGCGGAGCCTCAGCCCGCCGATCCCTGAGGGGTGCTGCGGCGGGAATTGCTTTGTCAGTGGGGCGGCGAACTGCTGATCTAACCCCCAGCCTCAGCTTTCCCAACCCATGAGCCAGTCCAGCGCCCCGACCGATGCCCCGGTCGTACCCCGGAAGTTTCTCGTTTCCTTCATCCTCGTCACCTCCCTCTTCTCGCTGTGGGGATTTGCGAACGACATCACGAATCCCCTGGTTGCCGCGTTCAAGGATGTATTCGTAATCAACAACGCGCAGAGCAGCTGGGTGCAGATGGCCTTTTACGGCGGTTACGGCACCATGGCCATTCCTGCGGCGCTCTTCATCCGGCGGTTCAGCTACCGCTCGGGCATCATCCTGGGCCTGGTCCTCTACTCGATGGGTGCCCTGTTGTGCGTGCCGGCGGCATCGAATGCCAGCTTCAACCTGTTCCTCATCGCGCTCTACATCCTCACCTTCGGCCTGGCGTTTCTCGAAACCACGGCCAACCCGTACATTCTTTCGATGGGGGATCCGAAGACCGCCACCCGGCGGCTCAACCTCGCCCAGGCATTCAATCCGATCGGCTCGCTCACCGGGATGACGGTGGCCAGCGTGTTCATCCTCTCGAATCTCCAGATCGAGGATTTCCGCAACGACTTCGATGCCTATCAGGTCCAGTATGGGCCGGTCGAGAAGGCCGAGACCGAGCATGCCGTGCTGCCGATCTTCGAGGCGGAACAAGAGGAGCCGATCAAGGACCCCGTGCTCGGGGCCTACGTCTCCGAGCACTACGCGCAGGATGGCGCGGCGAAGCTCGACCTTTCCGAGGCGCTCGGAGATTACAAGGAGGGCAAGATTGCAACCTTTGCGGGGGTGTCTCACTCCGAACTCCAGCAACATGACCTGAAAATCGTCTCCACGCCGTACATGATCATCGGATTCGTGGTGATCGGAGTGATGGTGCTTTTTCTGGTCAACAAGCTGCCGCACACCTCGCACGGCGACGATGAACGGGAGGACTCGCCGCTTGCGGCCATTCTGGGACGCCTTTTCCGCAACCCGCTCTACCTGGGCGGAGTCGTCGCCCAGACCTTCTATGTCGGTGCCCAGATCATGTGCTGGACCTTCATCATCCAGTATGCCCAGAACGAACTGGGAATGAGCAAGGCAACCGCCCAGAACCACAACATCGGGGCGATGGTGATCTTTCTCAGCAGCCGCTTCATCTGCACCTTCTTCCTGAAGTATCTCTCACCGGGGAAACTCCTGCTGATCCTCTCCATTGGTGCGATGCTCGCGACCTTGGGGGCGATCCACCTCGGGGGCATGTCCGGACTCTACAGCCTGATGGCCATCTCGGCCTGCATGTCGTTGATGTTCCCGACCATCTACGGCATCGCACTCGACGGGTTGGGCCCGGACGCCAAGATCGCGTCGGCGGGCCTGATTCTTGCGATTGTCGGCGGGGCCTTCATGCCCCGGCTCCAGGGCGGGATCATGGACATGGAAACGTTCCTCGGAACTTCAGCCACTCGAGGTTCGTTCTATCTGCCGTTCATCTGCTTTGTGGTGATCGCCATCTACGGATTCTCCGCGGCCCACAGCCGGAGGCACGCCGCACTTTAGGTCGGTTTCTATCCAGAAATTCCTTCGATGGCGGGGTTTTCGGTCACGACACGGGGGATCGGTGTGCTTAGATTCTCCCGCATATGAAGATTGGCATTCCGAGGGAGATCAAAGCGCAGGAGCACCGGGTGTCGATGATTCCGGGGGCGGTCGGGGAACTGGTCCGCCGCGGCCACGAGGTGCTTGTCGAAAGCTCTGCCGGTGAGGGCTCCAGTTACACCGATCACCAGTATGAAGCCCAGGGAGCCCGCATCGTTCCCGACGCGGAGGCGGTCTTCGGCGAGGCCGAGATGATCGTGAAGGTGAAGGAGCCGCAGCCCGCGGAGGTCGCGATGCTCGAGCCCCGCCACATCCTTTTCACCTACCTTCATCTGGCGGCATCAAAGGACCTCACCGAGGGCCTGATGAAGTCCGGATGCACGGCCATCGCCTATGAGACGATCGAGGTGAACGGCCACCTGCCGCTGCTCGAGCCGATGAGCGAGATCGCGGGCCGGATGTCATCGATCGTGGGCTCCTACCACCTCGCGAAGCACGCGGGCGGGCGGGGGATCCTGCTGGGTGGCGTGCCCGGGGTCGCACCGGGGCGGGTGGTGGTCATCGGCGGAGGAACCGCCGGTGTGAATGCCGCGCGGGTGGCCAAGGGGATCGGGGCCGACGTGACCATCCTCGAGGTGGACTTCGACCGGATGCGCTTTCTGGACATCACCATGGACGGAACCCGCACCGTGTATTCGAACGAAACCAACCTCGTCGAGTTGCTGCCACGCGTCGACCTGGTGATCGGGGCCGTGCTGGTGCCCGGGGCTGCCGCACCGAAGTTAATCACCCGCGAAATGCTCCGGGCGATGCCGCCGGGGAGCGTGTTTGTCGACATCGCCGTCGATCAGGGCGGCTGCGCCGAGACCACCCGGCCGACGACCCACCAGGCACCGACTTTCGTGGAGGAGGACGTGATCCACTACTGCGTCGCCAACATGCCGGGTGCTTATGCCCGGACCGCGACGCAGGCCCTGTGCAACGTGACCCAGCGCTGGGTCGCCCTGCTTGCCGAGGAAGGGGTGGCGGGCGCTTGTTCAAGGCACCCGGACCTGCTGGGTGGAATCAACTGCCACGGGGGAAGGCTGACCTGTGGCCCGGTGGGCGAGGCCCACGGGATTGCGGTTGGTTCGGCTGCCTCAGTGCTGGGGATCTGATCCCGCCGGTTCTCCATCCGGAAAAATTTCCGGGATCAAGGTTTCGACCCGGTCATCGATCCAGGCATTCAAGGCCCGTTTCATGGGCTCGATAACCTCGGGCCGCTCGGCGGCCAGGTCCCTGCGGCAGTGGGGATCGGTGGCGGTGTGGAAAAGCTGGAAGTGCCGGCCCCCCGAAACCGTGGGAGTGCAGACCACCTTCCAATCGCGCGTCCGCAGGCAGCGTTGCTTCGAATCGATGACCAGGTCCCTGAAGTCCGGGCGCAGCACGAACTGATGGTTGAAATCCGCATCGACTTCGGTGAGTCCATCCATCGGCGGGAGCTGGGGACGTTCGATGCCGGGGACCCGGAACTGGATGAAGGGGAACTGGGTTTCTCCGTAGAACGGGAGCGGTGAGGCCTTGGCGGGATTCCGCAGCCATGGGCCGAGATCGCGACCTTCCCATTCGTCCGGAGTCTCAATCCCCAGCAGGCCGGTGATGGTTGGGGCAACATCGAGGGTCCGGACCGGTTCGTGGAACCGGTGCGCCGGACGATCCGGCACCCGGATTGCGAGGGGCACGTGGTAGGAGGGGTCGGCGCCGTTGAAACTGAGTCCGTGCCCGAGGGTGAGTCCGGGGCCATAGAGGTCATCGCCGTGGTCGGACACCAGCACGACGATGGTGTGGTCCAGCAGGCCATGCTCGTCGAGGGACCGGATGACCCGGCCGAAGTTCGTATCAAACTGCCGGGTGCATCCATCGAAGAGCGCTCGGATCTGCCGGACCTCCTTCTCGGGCAGGGCGGACCACTTCGTCTCGACGTCGGTGCCGCCGATGAAGGCGTCGATGTCGAAGTCGACGCCGGTCGTGTTGGGACCTGCGTAGTCGGGATCGCTGAACATCCGGTTGTAGGGTTCCGCCGATCGGTAGGGGAGGTGATTGCAGGAATAGAACACGTGCCAGAAAAAGGGCCGGCCGCTCATGGCCTGCCGCTGGATCTTCTTCTCGACCCTTTCGGTCACCACTTCGGGAGTGACGAACTGGGCGAAGGACCGGATCTGGGGAAAGAGCCGGCTGCCGAGCTCGTTGTCGAAGTAAAGGGGCACCACGAAATGGGCCATCAGCACCACCTGGCTGACGTAGATCCGGAAGCTGTCGAAACTCGAGACGTCGATCTCGTCGAAGCCCAGCGGGGTGAGCTGGTAGTAGCCGGCGCACCAGTCGCCGATGGCGGCGGTTTCGTAGCCGTGCTCGCGCAGGATTTCGGCAAGCGCCGTGGTCTTCCGGTCAAGGCCCTCGATCTGATCGCGGCTGGCGAACATCTGGCGCAGCCCGTGGGTGTGGGGATAGGACGATGTCATCAGCGAGACGCCGGATTCGAGCGTCGATCCGATGGGTGTCCGGCAGGCGTCGAACACCACTGCGTCCGCAGCCCACCGGTCGATGTTGGGCGAGACTCCATCGGCCGCGGGGCCGTCGGTGCGGCCCGGCCGGTAGCCGGCGTAGCCCAGCCGGTCGCCCCGCAAGGAATCCGAGCCGATGAAGATGACGTTGAGGGGTTTCGTTCCCGAATTCTCCGAAACCATTGCCGATCCGGTGAAGCCGTGCTGTTCCACGAAACCCAGGATGGCGAGCAGGAGCATCAGGCCGCCGAAGATCAGGCGACCGGCTGGACGGAAGCGGATGAACCACCAGAGGGTGACGGCGAAAAGTCCGATGATGGGAAGGGTGTCGAAGATGAATCCGTTGACCCAGGTTTGCCATGGTTCCGGCGGCAGCCGGAGGATGCCGTAGTACCAGTCGCCAAACGATGCGTCGCCGGTGAAATACGGTCGGGCGTGGGCGAGCCGGAACATGAAGTAGCCATGGAGCAGGAAGGCCCCGCCGAAGCCGATGACGGCGGCCGGGATTTTCCTCCTCAAGCGACGTCGGAGGAAGGTCGCCACCGGCATCACGACCAGCCATCCGGCCAGGCCGATCAGGGCGTAGGCGAGCAGCGCGTGGAGATTCTGGGAGATCACGTAACCCCGGTGGTCCTCGATGGCGATCCGGCTGAACTTGTTGTCCATCCCGCCCGAGTGGGTAAGGCGCCACAACGCCGCCCCGAACTGAAGCACGAGGAACACGGCGATCCCGACGGCGACGCCGCGACCAGTCCGGTGTTTCTGGGCTTCGGAACTCACAACGGGGGGAAACTGGCAGTCTCGATCCCGTCCATCAAGCGGCGAGGAGGCATCAATCGGAATCGACGATCAGCCAATGGGGGCTGACGATTTTTTCGATCACCACCCCCCGTGGCGACTGGGTGCCTTCGGGGATCGACAACCGCAGAATCAGCGTCATCGCCCGTTTGCCGTTGTCGAGGTAGAGCTCGTACATCTTCCGCTCGAGGTCGCTGCCCCGCTTCAGGTAGCCGATCATGAAGTCCTCCGCGTCGGGGGCGGTGAGCTCGAATCCCCTCCACACCTGATCATCGCGGAACTCGTGGCTGTAAAAGCCGCGAAGATCCGGCGCCACCTTGACCCGGAAATCCATGGCCTGGCCTTCGGGGCGTTCGCTGACGAACTCGTCCCATGGCATCGGTTGGTGGCGGACCGAGGTTTCCCAGTCGATCCGCACCGAATCGGGACCGGTTTGTTCGAGAAGAATGGGCTCCAGTTCCTCCTGGTCTCCGTTGCCGGATGCCACCGTCACCACCGACTTCCAGAAGGTGCTCGTGCCGATATTGAGAGGTTCGAAAACCATCAGTCTCCGGAACTCGCGCGGTTCGATGTTTCTGTTCCGATACCATTCGCGGATCAAGGGCTCGACCCGGTCCGGATGGCGGACGTGGGGAAGCAACTCCTCGACCGTGCCGGCGGCGAGATAGCGGGTGATCCGGCCTTCGACCTCCGCGACCAGGGCCTCGGCCTCGAGTTCGGCGGTGACGTCGGCCTCGACCCGTTCGCTCGCCGCCTCGCGCGCGACTTCTCCGGTGCCGGGTTCGTCGTTCCGGCCAACCAAGGTCGAGCCGACCACGGCGAGCACCACGATCAGGGCGATCAGCACGAACCAGCCGTAGGGCACCGGCTTGCGGGTCCCGACCCATTCCTCCTCAGGGTCGCGGGCCTCCTCCTCGGCGTCGATGATGACGTCGATATCCGGCTCGTGGGTGCGGCGTTCCTCGTCGGTGCCACCGGCATCCAGGCGGGTGGCCTCTTCCGGGGGCGGAGCCACCGGCAGGCGGTCCACGGGTTCGGCTTCGACGGCTTCGTCGGTGCTCTTGAGCCGAAGGACGTCCTCCGAGGGCGTTGCCTCGTCCTCGATGACCTTCAGCTCCTTTCTTTTCCCTCGATCGTTCACCCGGGGGGACGAAAGCCCGAATTGCCATTCGACGCAACCCCCCACGCCAGCCTAGAACTTTTCGACCTCGCCCCGCATGCCCGCCCGAATCCTGATCGTCACCGCTGCTTTCGGCGAAGGCCACAACAGCGCGGCCCGCAATCTGGCGCTCGCCTTCGGCGATCTGGGCGCCGAGGCCCGCGTGGCCGATCCCTGCATGGTGGGCATCCCGTGGACCACCCGCAACCTCTGCAAGGCCTACCGCTTCGTCACCACCCATCAACCGCGCCTCTGGAGCCGGATCTACCGGGCTACGGCCGATGTCGATTTCTCCCGCCAGCGGATGCCCTTCATGCGGCGTTCGGAGGCGGCGCTTGCCGGAATGATGGACGATTTCAACCCGGACGCAGTGGTCTCCACCTACCCGCTTTATCCGTATTTCCTCGACCGGATCGGCACCGCCCGGGGCAAGCCGGTGCCGGTCTTCACAGCCGTCACCGATTCGATCGAGATCAATGCCGCCTGGTTGAAGGCACCCGGCACCCGATGGCTGGTCACCGATCATTTCACCCGGGACATCATGATCGATCATGGTCTCGAGGCGTCGCGCGTCGTTGAGACCGGCTTTCCGGTGCCCCCTTCCATCTCGAGGCTCCGTCCACTCGCACCGGATGCGGCGGTGAATCCCTTCGATGTCCTCTATTTTGCCACCGCCAAGTTGCCGCATGTGAGGAGGATCTCGAAGGCGGTGCTCCACGCCCATCCGGACACCCGGATCACCATCGTCCTCGGGAAGAACGTCCGCCTGCTCTTCAAGCGTGCCCGCGAGATCAAGGAGCGCTTCCCCGGAAGGGTGAGGATCAAGGGCTGGACCCGACGCGTGCCCGAGCTTCTCGGCAGTCATCACCTCGTCATCGGCAAGGCGGGCGGGGCCACCGTGCACGAGGCCATCGCCGCGACCTGCCCGATGCTCGTCCACCACCTCGTGCCGGGGCAGGAGGAGGGAAACCTGGCGCTGCTGCGGCGGATCGGTGGCGGCGAACTGGCGGATTCTCCCGAGGCGATCCATCGTCACACCGCCGCACTGCTCGCCGACCGCGCCGCGCTGTGGCGTCGCATGAAGCAGAGCCTCGCCCGGCACGGCCGGAATGCCGGGGCCCTGACCGCCGCCCGCTACATCCTCGAGCAGATCGCCCGGCGCTGATCCCCCCGATTCGAATCCCGGCACCCGTTTCATTCGTCATTCGGAAACTGTTCAACTCCCCCATGACCTTCCTCTTCGACATCGGAAAAGTACTGTTGGACTTCGACTTTGAAGGCACCTTGGAAAGTCTGTTGCCCGCGGGTTCCAGTGTCTCGGCGCTCGACGCCTTGCTCGAGGACAAGGATGCGTTCGAGAGGGGCGACATCGCGCATGAAGACTATCTGGCCCGGGCGCTCGGCATCTTCGGTCCATCGGTGACGAGGGAAGAATTCGAGCGTGCCTGGCGCGACGTGTTCACCCCGAATCTTCCGATGTGGGATGCGGTGGAGCGCCTGGCGGCGGACGGTCACCGGTTGCTTCTCTTTTCCAACACCAATGCCATCCATTGTCCGTGGATGCTCGAGGAATACGACATCTTCCGGCATTTCGAAGCCGGAACCTATTCCTTCGAGGCCGGGTGCCTCAAACCCGAACCCGAAATCTATCAGCGGGCGATCGCCGATCACGGGCTCGAGCCCGCGTCGACCCGTTACATCGACGACCTGTCGGCGAATGTGGAAACCGGACGGGCGCTGGGCCTGCGAACCCACCACTACGACCTCGAAGATCACGCAGCCTTCGAATGCTGGCTCACTGCCGAGATGGCACTCACCCGGTGATTCTCTCGTAGAGCGCGAGTACCTTGCGGGTCATTGCATCGAGGGTCACCTCGCGGGCGACCAGTTTGTAGGACGGCTCAAGCTTCGCCTTCAGAGCGTCGGGTTTCTCAAGAGCCAGGCGCAGACCCCGCTCGAGCTCGTCGACCGAGTGGGTGTCCATCAGCGCCTCTTCGGGCAGGAATTCGGGGGCGAACCCGACCTTCGTCGAAATGCACGGCACCTGCATGTGAAGGGCCTCGGCCAGGGTGTAGGGCCCGCCTTCGTTGCGGGAGGCGACGATGAAGAGATCCGCGCACCCCATCAGCCCGACCGCGTCATCGCGATGACCGGCCATCCAGACCCGGTCGGACAACTCCTGCTTCGCAATGATCTGCTCCAGCTGTTTCCGCTGGTTGCCGTCGCCGACGATCCAGAGCTTGAAACCGGGAACCCGGGCGGTGGCTTCCAGAAGGAGGTCCATTCCCTTGGCGGGGACCAGCCGGCCGACGGTGCAGAACACCGGTTCATCCCCACCGACAAAGGGTGGATCGGTGGCCAGGGCGGCTTCCCGCGTGCCGGACGGTGGAGGCTCGATCGAATTCCAAATGACGGTGGCGGGGATGCCGCCCAGAGAGTCGCGCACCTGGGCCGAGGCGGTGATCACGGCGTCGTAGTCGCGGAACGGTGCCGGACTGCGCTTGATGTTCTGGACGGTCGCCACCCGCTTCATCCGGCCGAGACCCTTTCGGATCGAGCGCACCAGTGCCCCGGCCTTGTTGGCGTGGGCGTGGACGATCTGGGCACGGGTCGAAAGGATGCGCTTGCGCAGCGCCGCCCGGTTCAGGGGATTCAGGCGGCCCGCCCGCATGGGGTGGGGGATGAAGCGGACGTCCTTGGAGAAGTGAGGACGCATGGTCTCGTCGGCCACGGCGCTCACCTCGTGCCCCAGCGACGCCTGGCGATTCGCGAGTTCGATCACGTTCTTCTCGAGCCCACCCTTTTCGCCGACGCTGGCAAGCACATGACAAACCCGGAACATGGCTCGGAGCTTCAAGTTCCAAGTTCCAAGTTCCAAGTTCCAAGTTCCAAGTTCCAGGGTTTGGCACTTGGAACTTCTCACTTGGAACTTCGCCGCCGTAGGCTGCGCCCATGCGCATCGTCCACGCCTGCAACCTCCAGTTCGACAAGGACGGGGCGCACCTGTGGAACCAGGATCAGAAAATCCACCACGGCCTCGTGCGGCTCGGGCACTTTGTCTATCCGTTCTCGATCAACGACCGGGCACGGATGTTTTCGCCGACCGGGAGCAAGACCTTCGGCAAGGGCAGGACCCAAAAGGCGCTGATCGAAACATGCCGGAACGTGCATCCCGACCTGCTGATCCTCGGCCATGCCCAGTGGATTTCGGCCGACACCCTGCGCGAGATCCGCCACCTCCTTCCGGAGATCCGGATCGGCCTCTGGTATGTCGACCCGCTCTGGGACGAGGAGCCCACCCGCCACCTGCGCGACCGGGTGCCGGTGCTGGACGCGCTTTTCTGTTCGACCGGCGGTCCCTTGCTGGAGTCGTTCGCCACGGCGGATTGCCCGGCCCACTTCATTCCCAGCGCGGTCGATGCGGGCATCGAATGCCATCGCGCCTTCGAGACGCCCGACGGAGAAATGGTGCACGACCTCCTGTTCTTCGGTCGCGACAAGGGGCAACCGGAACGCAGGGCCTTTCTCGAGGAGCTGAAGGCGCGGCTGCCCGACCTGAGCCTCGGCTACTACGGCTGCCTCGACCGGCCGCTGATCATGGGTTGGGAGAAGGAACAAGTCATCCGCCGCTCGAAAATGGCGCTCAACCTTTCCCGGCGCAACGATGTCGAACTCTATTCCTCGTCACGCATTGCCGAGTTGATGGGCAACGGCATCCTCACCCTCACCCCGCGTGGGGCGGGACTGGAGAAGCTCTACGCCGAGGATGAGATCGTTTACTTCGAGGGCATCGACGAACTCGTTGAAAGGGTCCGGCGGTTCGTCGGCGACCGCGAGGCCCGCGAGGCGATCGCCCGCAAGGGATGGGAAAGGAATCACCGCGACTATTCGGGCACGGAAGTGGCGCGGATCATGGTAAATGCCCTGTTGCCCGATGCGGCCGGTCGTTGAGGCGTGCCGCAATCCGCCCCACGGGTTTCGTTGACAAGCCATTCGTAGAACCCGAACTTCAACGAAACTCATGACGACGCCTGAGGACACGTATGCGATCGCGCGCATCGATCTGCCGGGCGCCAGCACCCACGGCTGGCAGGTTAGGCTGCAGCGTCGTGGCCGGAAATACGGCAAGTTCTTCGCCGATCGCGTGCACGGCGGAACGCGCGAGGCTTATCGCGTCGCCCGCGCCTGGCGCAACGCCCTGATCGAGCGTCTCGACGAGCGCGAGTCCGGTCCCCGGGTCTGCCTGAAGTCGGCGCGCAACTCGTCGGGAGTGGTCGGGGTGTCGAAGGTCGCGGTCTCCGCCAGCAACGGGGAGACGTATTTCTTCTGGCAGGCCACCTGGTGTCCGGAGCCCGGTCAGCGGCGCTGCGTGAAGTTTTCGATCCGTCGCCACGGGGACCGCCAGGCCTTCCGGCTCGCGGTCGAGGCCCGCCGCGAAGGTGTGAGTCGGTAAGGTGCCGACGGTTTCCGCTTGGCAATCCCGCGCAGCGGTTCTGAATCGCCCTGATGTTCAGCGCCAGCCAGCTCACCGAGGAACAAAAGCAGTCGCTCCAGCAATGGGCGGCGGAAGGGGCCTCGATCGCCGACCTCCAACGCCGGTTGAAGGACGAGTATTCCCTGACGATCACCTACATGGATGCCCGCTTCATGGTGCTCGATCTCGGAATCGAAATCCTCGAGGAGAAGGAGGAGGAGGAGTCCGACGGGAAGCCCGAGGACGAGACCTTGGTGGATGCCGTGCCCGAGATGTCCCCGGGTGCCGTGAACGTCAGCATCGACAGCATCGCCATCCCCGGAGCGGTGGTGAGCGGCAAGGTGACCTTTTCCGACGGCGAGACCGCCGTGTGGATGATCGACCAGATGGGCCGCCCCGGCCTCGATCCCGACACGCCCGGCTACCGCCCGTCGCAGGAAGACATCGAGTCCTTCCAGAAGCAACTCAGCGAGCTGATGCGCAAGCAGGGAATGTGAGCGAAAGGAGCGTCCGCCCTTGCGTTACGAGAACCAGCGCACGCCGGCCTTGAAGAGCGGTTGGTGCTTGTTGCCGGGGATGTTTTTCGCGACGTGGGTGCCGCGGCGCTCGGTGTGGCCCATTTTTCCAAGCACCCGGCCGCAGGGGCTGGTGAGGCCCTCGACGGCCGCGTGCGAGCCGTTCGGGTTGTGGGCGATGTCCATTGAAGGCCGGCCGTCGGCGTCGCAGTACTGGGTCGCGATCTGCCCGGCGGCTGCAAGCTGTTGGAGGGTCTCGGCGTCGGCGATGAACTTGCCCTCGCCATGGGAAACGGGGACCCGATGAAGGTCGCCCTCGCGGCACCCGGCGAACCACGGGGAAAGGGTGGAAGCGATGCGGGTGCGCGCGTAGCACGAGACGTGACGACCGATGTCGTTGTGGAACAGAGTGGGTGATGCCGGGTCGGGCTCGCGGATCTCGCCGTAGGGAACGAGGCCGGTCTTGATCAGGGCCTGGAAGCCGTTGCAGATGCCGAGGATGAGGCCGTCGCGGTTCTGCAGCAGGTCCATCACGGCCTCGGCGACTCGGGGGCTGCGCAGCACGGCGGTGATGAACTTGGCGGAGCCGTCGGGTTCGTCCCCGGAGCTGAAGCCGCCTGGCAGGAAAAGGATCTGCGACTCGCGGATTTTCGCGGCCAGAGCGGCGAGGGACTCGTCGAGGTGGGCGGCGGTGAGGTTGCGGAAGACGAGGATTTCGCTTTCTGCCCCGGCTTCGCGGAAGGCCTTGGCGGAGTCATACTCCGAGTTGGTGCCCGGGAAGGCCGGGATCACGACCTTGGGGGCAGGGAGCGGGGAGCGGGGAGCGCGGAGTGGGGAAGGCGGAGATGCGATCGGAAGATCGGCGGGAACCGATGAGACGGGGGTTTCCTCGGGCCGGGTGGGATAGACGGGTTCGAGGGTGCCGGTCCAGGCCTTCAGGAGGTCATCGAGGGAGTGGGATTGATGGCCGAGTTCGAGGATGGGCTCGTCGGTGACGGAGCCGATCTCGACGGCACCGAGCGAGGGGTGCAGGGGTTCGCTGTGCTCGATGAGGAAGGCGGCCGGCATGGGGGGGGTGCCGATTCGGAGATCGGCGGTCCGTTGGAAGCCGAGGTGGTTGCCGAAGCAGCAGACGGCGAGGGCATGGGCGAGGCCCGGGCTGCCGACATGCTTCATGGAAAGGATGCCACCGGACTTGTTGAGGCCGTGGAGTTGGGTCGCGAGGGCGAGGATGGCAGGGTAGTCGGGAAGTCCTTCTTCGGTCGGAGGTACCTCGACGAGGCTCACGGTGGAGCCGGCTTCCTTGAATTCGGGGGAGAGCGCGAGGCTGGCCTGACCCGGCGCAAGAGCGAAGGAGACCAGCGTCGGCGGGACGTCGAGCTCGTTGAAGGAACCCGACATCGAGTCCTTGCCGCCGATGGCGGCGAGACGCAGGCCATGCTGGGCATCGAAGGCGCCGAGCAATGCAGCGAAGGGGAGTCCCCAGCGGGACGGATCGTCGCCGAGCTTGGGAAAATATTCCTGCAGGGTCAGGCGGATGTCGGACAGGCGCGCTCCGGCGGCAACACACTTGAGAGCGGACTCGGTGACGGCCCATGCCGAACCGTGGAAGGGGGAATCGGAACTACGATACGGATCGTAGGCCCAGCTCATGTAGGAGCAGGTGTCGGTGTCGCCTTCGAGCAGGGGGAGCTTCGCCACCATGGCATCGGGCGGCGTGAGCTGCCTTTCGCCGCCGAAAGGCCAGAGCACGGTGCCGGCACCCACCGAGCCGTCGAACATTTCGCCGAGGCCCTTCTGGGAGCAGTGGTTGAGCTGCGCCAAGTGATCAGTGATCGGTGAGCAGTGATCGTTGTCCTTCGGCGGTGTGGGTGAGTTGACGTGGATGGTGGCGCTCTGTTGGACGCCGTTGGTGTCGAGGAAGGCGCGGGAGAGATCGACGATCGTCTTGCCGCGCCAGGTCATGCGCAGGCGCCCGTGGTCGGCGACGGTGGCAACATGGGTGCATTCGAGATTCTCGGCGTCGGAGGCGGCGACAAAGAAGTCGAGATCCGCCGGGTCGACGCACACGGCCATGCGCTCCTGCGACTCGGAGATGGCCAACTCGGTGCCATCGAGACCGTCGTATTTCTTGGTCACCGCATCGAGTTCGATGTCGAGCGAGGGGGCGATTTCGCCGATGGCGACCGACACGCCGCCGGCGCCGAAGTCGTTGCAGATCTTGATGCGCCTGGCCAGATCGGCGTTGCGGAAGAGGCGCTGGATCTTGCGTTCGGTCGGGGCGTCGCCCTTCTGGACCTCGGCGGAATTCTCGAGCGCGGAGTCGTCGTGTTCCTTCGAGGATCCGGTGGCACCGCCGACGCCGTCACGTCCGGTGCGGCCGCCGATGAGCAGGATGAGGTCGCCGGCTGACGGGCTGCCGCGGAAGACGTTTTCCCGCGGCGCGGCGGCCACCACCGCCCCGATTTCCATGCGCTTCGCGAGGTAGCCGGGGTGATAGACCTCGGCGACCTGTCCGGTGGCGAGGCCGATCTGGTTTCCGTAGGAGGCGTAGCCTTCCGCCGCAATCTGGCAGATTTTCCGCTGCGGCAGCTTCCCCGGAAGCGTTTCCGAGAAGGGGGCGAGTGGATTGGCGGCACCGGTGACGCGCATCGCCTGATAGACGTAGGAACGCCCGGAGAGCGGGTCGCGGATGCAGCCGCCGAGACAGGTGGCGGCACCGCCGAAGGGCTCGATCTCGGTCGGGTGGTTGTGGGTCTCGTTCTTGAACTGGATCAGCCATTCCTCGGAGCGGGGGGCGGAGAGCGTGGAGCCGGGAGTGGGGGAGATCTCGACCGGAACGATGATCGAGGCGGCATTGATCTCCTCGGACTCCTCGAGGTTGTCGAGTTCGCCCGAGGCGCGCAGCTCTCGCATGCCGGCGAGGGCGATATCCATCAGGGTGACCGGCTTTTCCTCGCGGCCGAGCTTCCCGCGGACGTCGAGGTAGGTCTTCCACGCCCGCTGGATGGGTTCGGTGCCCTCGTCGAAGGTGACGTCCTCGATCCGCGTCAGGAAAGTTGTGTGGCGGCAATGATCCGACCAGTAGGTGTCGAGCATCCGGATCTCGGTGATCGACGGGTCGCGCTGCTCTTCGCCCGAGAAGTACTTCTGGCAGAACGCCACGTCCTCGGCCGACATTGCGAGGCCGAGATCCGCGCGCACCGTCGCGGGATCGCGCTCGCCGAAGCCTTCGAGAAGCTCCACGTCCGGTGGCGGAGGGGTTGGATGGTCGAGCGTGTCCGGCAGGGCCATCGACGCTTCGTGCGAATCCACGGCGTTGATCACGTAGCGCTTGATCGCGTCGAGTTCGGCCTCGGAGATAGAGCCCTCGAGCAGGATCACGCGGGCCGAGGCCACGACCGGGCGCTCCTTTCCGGTGAGGATCTGGAGGCACTGGGCGGCGGAGTCGGCCCGCTGGTCGAACTGCCCCGGCAGATACTCGACGGCGAACGCGCGAGTACCGTCGGGGATCGCCAGCTCCCGGAGTGCGACATCGGTCTGCGGCTCGGAGAGCACGTTGGCCACGGCCAGATCGAACTCGGCATCCTCGAGGCCTTCGAGGTCGTAGCGCTGGACGAGGCGGAGCCCGTTCAGATGGCGGAGTTCGAGAGACTCCTGGAGTTCGCGCAGAAGGCGGCGGGCTTCATTGGCGAACTCAGCTCTCTTTTCGACGAAAACGCGGTGCATCGGAAAGTCGGAGAGCGTAGCGGCCCCGCGTCCAAGGGCAAGGCGGGGCCTCGACTACTTTGGAGAGTAATGGGAGGCGCTGCCGGACTCGATGCAGCCGGTGAGCCACTCGATGAGCGCGGCGGCCTCGTCGCTTTCGCGGCGCAGGGAGTCCAGCGCCGACCAGTCGATGTGGTCGCGGTAGCGCGGGGCGGCGATCCGGTCGAAGTTGAGCCGTTCCATCAGCGCCTCGGTCTCCTTGGGGTGGGCGTTGAGGATGTTGGCGGCCCGCGGGAGATCGTCGAGGACCTCGATGGTGATGCCGAAGGAGCTGACGCCGACGCCGAAGGCGGCGTTGAGCGCCCGCAACCCGTCGGCCAGGGCCTCGTCCTCGATCGGGGTGGCGTAGATCAGGTCGCCTCCCTGGGTCCACATGGCCGACGACAGGGCATGGAAAAAGTCCTCACGGAAGCCGTGGAGCGAGGCCTGGATGCGGAGCCGGGTGGAGCAGATGCGGAAGGGGGGCAGGCCCAGCCGCTGCTTGAGGGCCAGCATGCGGGCGTCGAGCGCCATTTCGGCATCGGATTCCTCGTCGCCGGTCTGCCAGTCGACCACGACCATCTCGGGGAACTTCCACAGGTTGCCGAGCGGGGAGCCGGAGGTGAAGGCATTGCGAAATTCGAAGGGGAAGTGCCCGTTGACCTCATTGTAGCGGCGCACGATGGCGCGGAATTTTTTGACCCGCTCCAGGGCGTGGTCGACGGCCTCGCGGTTGTCGCTGAGGTCTTCGAGCCTGCCCTGGCTGAGTGCGACGAGTTCCTGGGCTCCGGAGAGTGCCGGCACGGGGGCGGTGCGGCGGTAGTAGCCCTGACCCTTCTCGACCTTGGCGATCGGCGAGGCCGGGTCGCAGGACATGATCGAAAAGTGGTAGCGCAGCGAGGCATCCGAGTAGTTGCCCGTGAGTTGCAGTCGGACCAGGCGGATCAGCTCGGTTCCTTTGATCGCCTCCGACGGATTGTTGGGCAGGAGCGAAGGTAGCAGGTCCGAGAGCTGGGTGCGGAGACTCATGGGGGTCGTGGGGAATCAGACGAAAGCGTCGTGGAGAATCCAACGGAGCCGCTCGTTTCCCGGCAAGCTCCAATACAAAAAATGAGGCAATTTGCCGCCGGATTCCCTCCGATTTTTTGAACAGCGGGGCGGGCTTGCGCGTCGGAGGGGAACAAGCGATGGTCATGCAGATGATGAAATCATGGATTTTGAGGATGGCGGCGGTGGGTCTGATGACCGCCCCCGCCTGGGGTCAGGACGCCGGGCAGTTGATGGAGCGGGCGCGGATTGCGGCGACGCTGCAGCAAAGCGATCTGCATGGGGAAATCAGCAAGGGACGCACCAAGTTGCCGATTTCGCTGTTCCTGCGGGGTGAGAACATCCAGTTCACCACCGGTGAGGGCCGGAAGCGCTTCCACATGCGACTCGGCGACGATCAGTTCGATCTGTTCGAGATCGTCGACGGCAAGCAGCGGGCTTTTCCCGCCGGTCAACTCGAGGAATCGATCGCCGGAACGGACCTGACCTACGAGGATCTTGCCTTCCGTTTCCTCTACTGGCCAAATCCCAAGCTGGAGGGCGACGAGCGGGTGAGCCGCAACGATTGCTGGAAGATCCGCGTCAACAATCCCGGCAACAAGGGTGCCTACGCGGCCATCTACGTGTGGATCCACAAGGACTCGGGTGCCTTCATGAAGATCGAGGGATTCGACCGCAGCGGCAAGCGGCTCAAGCGTTTCGAGGTGAGGGAGGTCCAGAAGGTCGGTGATGGCTACACACTCAAGGAGATGGATGTCTCGACGATGAACGGCGACCGGACGGCGAGTCGCAGCAAGCTCAGCTTCGATCGACCCAGGCGCGTGGTGCCGGGCGAGCGCTGACCGGTGGGGAGTGCGGCTTTGCAAGCCGCTTGAACTCGCGCTCGGCAGATGAAGCGGCTTGCAAAGCCGCGCTCCTGATTCAGCGCAGCAGCTTGAGCGCCACGATCCCGCCGACGAGGAGGATGCCGAAGGCGACGAAGCACCATTCCAGGTTCTTCTCGATGAAGGGGCGGAAGCGCTGCCCGAAGTAGCGGACGACGGCGGCGACCACGATGAAGCGAAAGCCGCGGCCGATCACCGAGGCGCCGATCAGCACCGGCAGGCTGTAGTTCATCATGCCCGAGAAGACGGTGAAGACCTTGTAGGGGATGGGCGTGATGGCGGCGAGGAGGATGCCCCAGAAACCGTATTCGTCGTACCACATCTCGATCTGCTCGCGGGTTTCGCCACCGCTGTCGAAGAGGTTCAGCAGCGGAATCGCCACCGGTTCGCGCAGGCCCCAGCCGATGTACCAACCGGCGATGCCGCCGAGGACCGAGCCGGCGGTGCAGATGGCCGCATACTTGAACCACTTCTCGCGCGCGCCGAAGCACAGGGCGAGCAGCAGGACGTCGGGGGGGATGGGAAAGAAGGACGACTCGGCGAAGGCGATGAGGAACAGGGCCCAGGCACCGCTGGGCTTGTCCGCCCACGAGACGGTCCAGTTGTAGAGGCGGCGGATGATGCCGTCTTTCTTTTCCAGGTCGGCTTTCGGGAGGGCGTCCATGAGGGCGCGGGAGATCTAGGGGGGATTGTGCGGATTGCCGAGGGAAAAGCGTGGAGACGAGCGCCCTCGCTCGTCCGGTGGCTGGACGGGGAGTCCCGCCTTCTATTCCACCTCGGGACGGGGATCGCGCTGCAGCAACTCGCGCATCGCCTCGGCCGCCGGCTTGTCCTCGTAGAGCACGGCGTAGACGCTGTCGAGGATGGGCGTGCGCACCCCCGCCTTGCGGGCGGCCTCGTGGATCGACAGGGTGTTGGGCACGCCCTCGGCCACCATGCCCAGTGAGTCGACGGCTTCCTTGAGCGTCTTGCCGGAACCGATCGCGTGGCCGACGCGGTGGTTGCGCGAGTGCTCCGAGAAACAGGTCACGATCAGGTCGCCGACGCCCGAAAGCCCGGCGAAGGTCTCCTTTTCGCCGCCGAGCGCGGTGCCGATGCGGACCATCTCGGCCAACGCGCGGGTGACCAGCGCGGCCACCGCATTGTCGCCAGCGCCGATGCCGTGGGCCATGCCGGCAGCCAGCGCGTAGACGTTCTTGACCGCGCCGCCGAGCTCGATGCCGGCGACGTCGTGGGTGGTGTAGGTGCGGAAATGAGGCAGCGTGAAGAGATCCTGCAGCGATTTGGCCAGCGCTTCGTCCTCGGAAGCGACGACCGCGCAGGTAATGAGCTCCTTGGCGATTTCCTCGGCGTGGTTCGGCCCGGTCAGGATGCCGATCGGATTTTCGGCAAACACGTCGCGCAGGATTTCGCTCATCCGTTCGCCGGTGTTGCGTTCGATGCCCTTGGCGCAGGAAAGCAGCGGGGTGGTGGCGGGCAGGCCGAGTCCGGCGAGTTCCTCGGCGACCGGTCGGATGGCGCTGGTGGGCACCGCGAAGATGACGAGTGGTTGGTCGAGCGCCTCGCGCGGGTCACCGGTGGCGCGGATGTTGTGTGGCAGCTCGATGTCGGTCAGGTATTTCGGGTTCCGGTGGTCGCGGTTGATGCCCTCGACGACGTCGGCCTCCACCGACACCAGCAGGACCGGATCGAGCTTGGGCGCGAGCAGTTTGGCGAGGGAGGTGCCGAGCGACCCGGCTCCGAGAATGGCGGCTTTTTGGAAAGTCATGTTGGGGAAAAGGGCTGACAACGAGGGCACGGACCTTACTTCTTCCTGCGTTCGAAGCGGTGTTCGGTCCCTTCGCGGAGTCGTTGGATGTTAGTGCGGTGCTTCCAGATGGCGAGAACGGAGATGAGAAGCGTGAATGCGAAAAGCGGCTTGTTCCAGGTGCCGTCCTGGAGTTTTCCGTGGTGCCAGGAACCGTAGAGCATGAGCGGTGTGATCGCCGCGGCGGCGACGATCGAGGCGAGCGAAACGTAGCGGGTGAGGAAGAAGGTCACGAGCCACACCACCACCAGAAGGATGACCGCGAAGGGCATCAGGGCGATCAGGACGCCGGCGGAGGTGGCGATGCCCTTGCCGCCCTTGAAGCCGACCCAAGGGGAATAGTTGTGGCCGAGGATGGCGAGCAGGCCGGTGAGCACCTGCAGCGTCTGCGCCTTCCACTGGCTCGCGGCGGGGAAGACGTGGGCGTGGGTTTCAAGCGAAGCAATCGCCATCGGGTTGCCGTTGAGTTGGCCGGAGGCATCGACGAAGCGGATGAGGCTGATGCCGAGCAGGGTGGGGATCAGTCCCTTGAGCAGATCGAGGATCAGGCAGGTGATGCCGTACTGCTTGCCGACGACCCGCAGCACGTTGGTCGCCCCGATGTTGCCGGAGCCGTGGGCACGGATGTCGATGCCCTTCATGCGGGCGATGATCAGGCCGAAGGGAATCGATCCGAGCAGGAAGGCGAAGAGGGGGCAGAGCCAGAGCGTCATGGTCGATCGCGGTTAGAGGTGGCCTTGTTCGATCAACTCGCGGATGCGGTCGACGACGTTGGTGGTGCTCCATCCTTCGAGGAAGGGCATGAACTCGACCTTGTCGACCAGCTCGCTGCCGGGCAGTTGCTTGCCTTCCCAGTCCGCCCCCTTGACGAGAATGTTCGGCCGCAGTGCGGCGATGAGCTCGGTGGGCGTGTCCTGGTCGAAAACGACGACCAGGTCGATGCATTCGAGGGCACACAGCAGGCGGGCCCGGGCCGGTTCGTCGCAGATGGGACGGGACTCGCCCTTGAGTCGCTGCACGGAGGCATCCGAGTTGAGGCCGAGCACGAGCTTGTCGCCGAGCTTGCGGGAGGCTTCGAGGTAGTCGACGTGGCCGGCGTGCAGGACGTCGAAGCAGCCGTTGGTGAAGACGACGGTCATGCCGTCATCCTTCCACGCCTTGAGCATGGAGGCGGCTTCATCCCAAGGTTTGAGTTTTCCCGTGGTGGACATGATGGGTGGGGGCGGAGTCTATCCGGTGCGGGCCCGGCTGTCGATGTAGCCGAGGACCTCGTCAAACGATTCGACGACCGCGTGGCACAGGCCTTCGGTGCCGGATTCGCGGATGTTGCCGTGGGCGAGTCCGAAGGTCCGGATGCCGCTGAGGCGCACGGCGCACACCCCGGCTCCGCTGTCCTCGATGCCGATCACCGAACTCCGTTCGACGAAATCGATGCCGAGCCCGACGCGCAGGCTCTCGGCGTAGAGCCACGGATGCGGCTTCGGTGAAAGCTCACCCATCGTTCCGGCCTTGCCCCGGCCCACCGCGGTGCCGGCGGTGATGATCGAGTCGTAGAACTCTTCCGGATCGCCAAGTCCGAGGGTGGAGAAAGCATCGAGGATCTCCGGGTAGGCCTTCGCATACAGGCCCGAAGTCACCAGCGCGATGCGGATACCGCGCGCCTTCAGCTCGAGGAGGAACTCCTTGATCCCCGGTGCCGGTTGGAACGCGCCGGGACGCCCGCGGCCGGCGAGGATGGCCTCCATTTCCTGCTCGGTGGTTTCGAAGTAGATGCGCCGGGCATCGGCAAGTGACTTCTCCGGGCAATATTTGGCGATGCAGTGGCCGAGGTGCTCGGAAACGGAATGACCCGAGACGAAGGGGATGTCCGCCTCCTCCAGCTCAAAGGCATCGTCGCCGATGAGTCGGGCGATGGTGGTCTGGATGATCCAGATCCAGAACTCCTCGCTATGGACCGTGGTGCCATCGAGATCCATCAGGATCGCCTTCACCGGTGAGGGTTCGCCGAGCGGGGGCACCGGATAGTAGGCCGGATAGCCCATGGAGGAGGTGATGTGCGCGAGGGTGGAGTCAGCCAGGCCGACGAATTCCACCTTTCCATCGCCGGTGGCCGCCACCGCTTGCACCCCGTTCTGCCCGCTACGGAAGCGGCCGTCCGAGGTTTGTGCGAGGGCTCTCAGGGCGAGGTCTTCCGCCGTCGGCCCCAGATCGGGGAAAAGCCAGGAGCTTGAACGGGTCGGGGCGGTCACGGGGGGCACCATCTTTTCCGGCCTCTGGCCGCGCAAGAACAAAGCCGGAAGCCGGGCAGCGGCTCAGGGCAGGTATTTCTCCAGGGCCTCGAGGCCTTCCCGGAGGTCGATGTGATCGTAGTAGGCCCGCGGTTCGGGGTCGGCGATGGGCAGATTGCCGTCCGGGAAGCGGACGCGGTCGTAGATGCCGACCGTCCACGGGAAGCGCATCTTGCCGCCCAATGCGGTCGCGCCAAACAGTCCGATGGTCGGCGTTCCCTCGGACTTGGAAATATGGAGGGCGGCCGAGTCGGTCGAAACCGTCAGGGTCGCCTCGCGGATGACCTTCTTCAGCTCCGGAAACCCCGTCTCGCCGGCGAGGTTCTCCGCGTCGCCCGGCAAGGCATCGACGATGGTCTGGATGTAGGGCCGCTCTTCGGCGGAGCCGACGAGCTTGATCGGCAGGCCGAAGCGCTCGTTGAGGATCGCGGCGAACTCGCACCATTTCGAAACCGGCAGTCGCTTGGAAGTCCAGCGGGGACTCGATCCGGCGTTGAAGATGATGTGGGTGAGCTGCTTCGGCTTGCAGTCGAGCTGCGCCACGGCCCGGTCGATGATGTCGGCCACGTAGGGCGGGGGCGAGCTGCGCTGGACGAAGTGGGTGACGGCATCGTGAACCCGGCTTCCCGAGGTCCTTCCGATGAGCCGGCAGCGCTTGTTGCCCTGGAAGTCGACGATGTCGCTGAACTTGCGGCGCCTGACCTCCAGGATCGTGTCGACGTGCGACTTGAACGAGGTCTTGTCGAGAACGATGAAATCGCTGAACTCATCCTGCAGGTAGGCCTTTCCAAGCGGCGAGGTGATGATGCAGGGCGTCGGATCCATGGCCCGCAGGTAGGGCACGGTCGAGGCGATGTCGCCGAGGGCGCTGAATTTCAGGGCGGCAAGCACGGGCTCAAACCTTCTGTTCGGCACTGCGGAGCAGGATGTCGCCGATTTCGACGTGGTCCGGCGTTTCGAGCAACTGAATCACGCAGCGGGCGACATCCTCGGGCTCCAGCATCGTCATGGCCTCGCGCGTCTTCTGCAGGGCCTCCTCACGCCCGCGGAAGTAGTGGTCGAGCAGTGGTGTGTCCACAAAGCCCGGCGACACGCATCCCACCTGCACCGGCAAGCCGGAGGCCTTGATTTCAAGGCGCATGGCGTCGCTGATCGCCCGGACCGCGAATTTCGTCGGCGCGTAGAAGCCTCCGGTGGGAGGCACCCGGTGCCCGCTCATCGAGGAGATGTTGACGATGCGCCCGCCTTTTTTCGGGAAATGGCGGAGGGCGAGTTGCGAGCAGAGGGACAAGGCGAAGACATTCACGCGCCACATCTCCTCCCAGTCGGCCGGGTTGCCATCGATGATCCGCGACAGGTAGGCGATGCCGGCGTTGTTCACCAGCGCGTCGATGCGGTCGATCTGACGGAAGATCTGCTGGATGTCGTCGCGGCTCGTGAGGTCGGCCTTGATCGGGATGATGCCTTGGCTGAGCGAATCGGGCCGGCGCGAGACGCCGATGACCCGGGCACCGCGGTCGAGCAGGCCGCGGGCGGTGGCTTGACCGATGCCACTGGAAGCTCCGGTGAGGAGGATGGTCTTGTTGGCGAGCGGGCTCACGCGGGGACGCTTTCAGTCCCCGGGCCATCTTGCAACCCTTTGAAAAGCCCCGGCAGGTCGGGAAGGTCGGCCTGGGTGCGGGCCCGCTGACCGCGGATGATCTTGCCGTCGCGCAGAAGGAACGCACCGGGCAGTTGCAGTCCGTCGCCCGCCAGGTGGCCCACGCCGCATCCCTTGACGAGTGCGGCGATCAGGGGAATCCAGACGCGGGGACCAAACAATTCGAGAAAGCCCCCCTTGCCGAGGCCGAAGGACCGGTAGAGTTCGCACATCGGGTCGGCGATCCGGGCGATCTCCCGCCGCTCGTCAATGTACTCGCTTTCATCTCCCGGTGCCAGCATGTGCACGAGCACCAAGCGTGCGTCGTGGCGGTCGGCTTCCCGCTTCAGGTCCTCGAGTTCCCGCAGGATCTTGCGCGTGAAGGTGCAGCCGAAGTGGCGGAGGAAGACGAGGACCAGGGTCCGCTGTGAGGCCGCTTCGCCCAAAGTTTCGCCCGAAGAGAGTTTGTAGCGTTCGCCTGCCTCCTCCAGCGTGAGGGGCGGGGCCCCGGACGGAGGCCGCCCGGCGTGGGCCTGGGCGCTGGCCCACAGGATCGCCGCGAAGGGGAACCACCAGATCAGGTCGTCGAGAAGCACCAGGCCGATGATCTCGCGGGGCAGGGGACCCTCGAAGAGACCGACTGCGAGGGTGATGATGACCAGGTTGAACTTGATGAAGCCGATCAGGACCAGTGGCCAGTGACGGATCGGTTTCCGGGCGGCGATGAGGAATCCGACCCCGAAGGCCCCGGAGAGGAATCCCAGACCGCGCCAGAGCATCGGGTGATTCGGGCGATCGCAGCCGATCCAGTCGAAGTAGATGTTCGGCCAGCAGACGACCCAGACGGCGAAAAGGACGTGATAGATCCCGGCAGCGACGAGAATCCGTGGCATCCATCTCGGGACGCCGCATTGGCTGCCGGTGCAATCGATGACCATGGCGGAGGGTAGTCCGCTCCGTGATTCCCGCAAGTGGACTTCGCGCAGGGCGGATCTTGACCGCCGCGGTGGGAATTTCCATCGTCCGCCCGATGCGAATTCTGACGGGTCTCCAGCCGAGCGGCAAACTCCACATCGGCAACTACTTCGGCGCGATGGAGCCGGCGGTGCGCCTGCAGGAGCAGGGCGAGGCCTTCTACTTCATCGCCAACTACCATGCGATGACGACGGTCCGGGACGCCGACGCCCTGCGCGACCACACCCGCGAACTGGCCATCGATTTCCTCGCCTGCGGCCTCGACCCGGAGCGTTCGGTGTTTTTCCGGCAATCGGATGTGCCGGAGGTCAACGAGCTGGCCTGGATCCTTTCCAGCGTCTGCCCGGTGAGCATGCTGGAAAAGGCACACTCGTACAAGGACAAGACCGCCAAGGGGATCGCGCCGACCCACGGACTCTTCGCCTACCCGGTGCTGATGGCGGCGGACATCCTGCTCTACGATTCGAATCTTGTTCCGGTCGGCCGCGACCAGAAGCAGCACCTCGAGATGACCCGTGATCTCGCCGGGAAGATCAACGATGCCTATGGCGAGGACACGCTGGTGGTGCCGGAGCCGATGATTTCCGAGAGCATGGCCGTGGTGCCCGGGCTCGATGGCCAGAAGATGAGCAAGAGCTACCACAACACGCTCCCGCTGTTCGGTGACGAGAAACCGTCGAAGAAGCTCATCATGCGGATCAAGACCGACTCGACCCCGGTCGAGGACCCGAAGCCGGTCGACGGCTCGCTCATCCTGCCCTTGTTCCGGCTCTTCGCCAGCGAGGAGGACTACGCGAAAATGGTGGCCGATCACCAGAGCGGGGGTGTCGGCTACGGTGACTTCAAGAAACGCCTGGCAGAGGCCTACTGGGAGTATTTCGCCCCGATGCGTCAGCGCCGGGAGGAACTGCTGGCGGATCCTGGCTACGTCGACGAAGTGCTCGCCAAGGGTGCCGGGCGGGCCCGCGAGGAGGCAGCCAAGGTGATCGACCGGGTGCGCAAAGCGGTGGGGCTGGCTTGAGTGGAGTGGCGCTCTGCGAGCGCCATGCCGGGGCGTGGCGACGTCCTCGTCGCTCGGAACGGGCCGCCTTGAACTCGTGGAACCGCGACAACTGCGGCTCGGTCCCACTGCCTCCAGTCTCTCCATTCATTTTGGCAGCCGGAATGGGGGATGCCGACCGCGAACTGTCGGCCCCGGGCCGACCTGCCCTGCCATCGCTCCTGGAAGGAGCCACTGCGGAAGATTTCCTTTGCCAAAGCCGGGTGGGCTGGTCAATCTGCGTGTGTCCGACCGAGGCGGCGGCTGTGTTTGAACAGCTTGCTACGGTTCGGGTTTCCGCCACCCGCCGCATTGCGGCAGTTCCGTGCGGGGTCACCCTTTCCGGCGTTTCTCCATCGTTCTTCCTCCTTCGCGGGATGGGTTCATTCATTCCGCGATCGGGTTTCCCTTCCTTCCTCATGGCAGGTCACAACAAGTGGTCCAAGGTTAAGCACATCAAGGCCCGTGTCGACGTCGTCCGCGGCAAGGTCTTCAGCAAGTGTGCCCACGAAATCGCCATCGCCGCGCGCGATGGCGGGGGCGACCCGACGATGAATCCCCGGCTCCGCGCCGCGATCGACAACGCCAAGGCGGTGTCGATGCCGAAGGACAAGATCGAGCGGGCGGTGAAGAAGGGCACCGGAGAACTCGGTGGCGAGGCCATCCAGGAGGCCACCTACGAGGGCTACGGGCCGGAGGGGATCGCCTTTCTGATCGAGGCGGCCACCGACAATCTCAACCGCACCGCCGCCGACATGAGGTCGATCTTCACCAAGGGCGGCGGCAGCGTCGCCGAGCCGGGCAGCGTCGCCTATCAGTTCGACCGCAAGGGTGAGATCCGCATTGCCGCCGAGGGTGTCGAGGAGGATCCGATCATGGAGGCGGCCATCACCGCCGGGGCCGACGACGTGCAAATGGAGGAGGATGAGCATGTGATCCTCACCGATCCTACCCAACTCGCGGCTGTGGCCGATTCATTGCGCGAGCAAGGCTTCGAGCCGAAGACCCAGAAGCTGGTCTCCCTGCCGCAGAATCCGATCGAGGTCGATGAACTCGGTCGGGCCAGGCAGGTCATGAACCTTTACGACAAACTCGATGACCACGCCGACGTGATCCACGTCTTCACCAACTTCGACGTCACCGACGAAGTCCTCGCGCAACTCGAGGACTGACCGCACCCGATTTCATTTCCATGAGCGACGACACCAAGCGCGAATCCGCAGCCAAAGCCGGGGCAACCCGCCCGGCGAAGAAAGCGGCCAAGAAGGCAGCCAGCAAGACCGCGAAGAAGGCGGCCACCAAGGCCGCGAAAAAGACGGCGAAGAAAGTCGCCGCGCGGAAGACCGCCAAGGTGAAGGACACCCCCGCGGAAGCTCCATCCCCCGCGGAGCCGAAGAAGGCCGGGCCATCCACCGAAACGCGGATGGAGCCGCCCCAGGCGGAGCTGAATTTCTCAAGCGTTCCAGACCCGGGAAGTTCGAGGCAGGAACCCGGCCCGGAGCCGAAGGCCGAACCCAAGCCGGATGCGGGCGGCGAAACCGCGGCCGGAGGTGCGGAAGGCGAGAAGGAGGTTCGATTCGGGCGCGTGCCCGGCGGTGGTCCCGTGAAGCGTTCGGACCGGAAGGATCGCGAGGATCGGGGAAGCGGTGAAGACCGCAACGACCGCAACGACCGCGAGGATCGAGGCGACCGGAACGACCGAGGCGACCGCGAGGACCGCGAGGACCGCAATGAGCGGGGCGACCGCCAGGATCGCCACGGCTCGGGCAACGAGTCCCGCGAGGATGGCAACGAAGGGGGTGGCAAGCGCCGCCGCCGCCGCCGCCGTCGGCGCAACCGTCGTGGTGGTGATGACGGCGAGGGTGGAGGAGAAGGCGGATCCGACGAGGTGGAGTTGCGTCCTGCGGTGCTCGAAGGGCCGAAGGTCGAGGTCGACGGGCTGCTGGAGTTGGCCCCCAAGGGGTTTGGGTTCCTGCGTCAGCCGTCGAAGAAGTTCGAGCAGGCTCGCGACGACGTTTTTGTCTCACCGGATCTGGTTCGGCGCTACGGCTTGCGGGTCGGCTTCTGGCTCAAGGGGCTGAGCCAGCAGGGCCCGCGCGGCCCGCAGTTGGTGGAACTGACCAGCGTCAACGACCTCGATCCCGACGAATCGCGCAAGCTGCCCGCCTTTGAGGAGCTGAAGGCGATCAACCCGAACAAGCGGATCTCGTTCGAAACGGTGCCCGAGCGCTACACCACCCGGGTGATCGACCTGATCTCACCGGTCGGTCGCGGTCAGCGCGGTTTGATCGTGTCGCCTCCCCGTTCAGGCAAGACCACCCTGCTGCTGCATGTCGCCGAGGCGGTGCAGGAGTTGCACGACGAAACGCTGCACCCAATGGTGCTGCTGGTCGACGAACGGCCGGAGGAGGTCACCGAGTTCCGGCGGGCGTTGCCGAATGTGGAAATCTACGCCAGCTCGAATGACGAGCACCCGCGCAACCACACCCGCATTGCCGAGATCGCGATCGAGCGGGCCAAGCGGCTGGTCGAGGGCGGGAAGCATGTTTTTCTCGTGATGGACTCGATCACGCGGCTGGCGAGGGCCTACAACAACGCCGCGGGCGGCAAGCGCGGCAAGGGCCGCGGCATCGGCTCCGGGGGCGTCATGGTCGGGGCGCTCGAAACCCCGCGCCGTCTTTTCGCCGCCGCCCGGAACACCCGCGAGGGAGGCTCGTTGACCATCCTCGCCACCGCCCTGGTCCAGACCAACAGCCGGGCGGACGATGCCATTTTCCAGGAGTTCAAGGGCACCGGCAACATGGAGCTGGTCCTCGACCGGAAGGTCGCGGAGAACTACATCTACCCGGCCGTGGACATCTTCAAGTCGGGCACCCGGCGGGAGGAACTCCTGCTGCCCGAGCACACCCTGCACAAGATCCACATGATCCGCCGGGGCCTGTCCGGACACCGCCCCGTGGAGGCCATGGAGCGACTTTTGTTCTTCCTGAAGAAATTCCCCAACAATCCTCAAATGTTGTTGGAAATCAAGGGATAGAGGCTGTTTTGATCCGTTGATTCTGGTGCTTTTTCACGGCCCGACTGCGTAAAAAATCGTAGTCTCTTGCAATTTTTCTGAAACAATCCGGGGTCGGTGGCGTTTCTCCCCATGTAAGCTTTGCGAGAAGCGACATACTTTTGCCGAGGGGCTCACGCCTCAAGGTAGGGAGGCCCGGTTTGATTTCGCGTTGGTTTTTGGGTTTTTTCCAGCGCGGTGTCGGCCGGGCCTCTTGTTTTTCCGGATGCGGCAAGTGAGCGCGCGTGCGCCCGTCTTTACAAAGAGCGGAGGCTCTGGCATGGCTCCGCCGCGATGTCCGAACTGGCGAAAGCGTATGAGCCTCAGTCTGTGGAAGCGAAGTGGTATGCCGCTTGGCTGGAAGGGAAGTGTTTCGAGGCCGATCCGTCCTCGGACAAGCCGGCTTACTCGATCGTCATCCCGCCGCCGAACGTCACCGGCATCCTGCACCTCGGCCACGTGCTGAACAACTCGCTGCAGGACATCCTCGCCCGCCGCGCGCGCCAGGAGGGCCGGGAGGTGCTTTGGCTGCCCGGCACCGACCACGCCGGCATCGCGACCCAGACCAAGGTCGAGCGCCAGTTGCGCGAGGAGGAGGGCAAGAGCCGCCGCGACCTGGGACGCGAGGCGTTCCTGGAAAAGGTTTGGGACTTCAAGGAGCACCACGGGGGGATCATCATCAAGCAACTCAAGCGCCTCGGTTGCTCCTGCGACTGGTCGCGCGAGCGCTTCACCATGGATGAAGGCTACACCGAATGGGTGAGCCACGTCTTCGTCGAACTCTTCAAGCAGGGCCTGATCTACCGCGGCAAGCGGATGGTGAACTGGTGCCCGGTCTCGCTCACCGCCCTCTCCGACGAGGAGGTGATCATGAAGCCGCAGCGCTCGAAGCTCTACACGATGCGCTACGAGTTGGTGGATGAACCGGGCGAGTACCTGCACATTTCCACGACCCGTCCCGAGACCCTGATGGGCGACGTGGCGGTGGCGGTGAATCCGAAGGATCCGCGCTACGCGAAACACATCGGCCGCAAGGTCCGCAGACCGTTTCCCGAAGCGGAGATTCCGGTCGTCGCCGACGAACATGTCGACATCGAATTCGGCACCGGCGCGCTGAAGATCACCCCGGCGCACGACAAGGCGGACTTCGAGATCGGGATCAAGAACGACCTCGACATCATCGACGTGCTCCACCCGGACGGCACCGTGAACTGCCCCGACTGCCCGGACCTCGACGGTCTCGACCGCTTCAAGGCGCGCAAGGTGGCGGCGAAGAAGCTCGAGGAAATGGGTCTGCTGCTCGAGGTCGAGGAATACGAGAACAACGTCGGCTTCTCGGAGCGGGCCGACGTGCCGGTCGAGCCGCGGATCTCGATGCAGTGGTTCCTGAAATATCCCTGCGTCGAGGAGGCCGCGAAGGCGGTCGCCGACGGTGACATCACTTTCCGCCCGGCTCGCTGGGCGAAGACCTACGCCCACTGGCTGGAGAACATCCAGGACTGGTGCATCAGCCGCCAACTGTGGTGGGGCCACCAGATCCCGGTGTGGTACCGCAAGGACAAGCTCGACGCGCTGAAGGGCGCCGAGTCGCTCGACATGTCGGACTTTGAAAAGGGCGACATCCACGTCGGTGTCGAGCCTCCGGCCGACGAGAACGCGTGGGTCCGCGACGAGGACGTGATGGACACCTGGTTCAGCTCCTGGCTCTGGCCCTTCGCGACGATGTCGGATGTTGGCGAGCGCAGCGAGACTCTGGAGAAGTTCTACCCGACCACCGACCTGGTGACCGGTCCGGACATCCTGTTCTTCTGGGTCGCACGGATGATCATGGCGGGCTACCGCTTCGAGGAGCGGCTGCCCTTCAAGAACGTGTATTTCACCGCGCTCATCCGCGACCTCAAGGGGCGCAAGATGAGCAAGTCGCTGGGCAACTCGCCGGACCCGATCGACCTGATGGACAAGTATGGTGCCGACGGACTGCGCTTCGGTCTGATGCGGATCGCGCCGGTGGGCACGGACATCCGCTTCGACGAAACTCAGATCGAGGAAGGGCGGAATTTCGCCAATAAACTCTACAACGCCTGCCGGTTCCGGCAGATGGCAAGCGGCGAAGTTCCAAGTTCCAAGTTCCAAGTTCCAAAGCAAGAGGCCTTGCGGCCCTACCATTTGGATATCATGGCGAAGCTGGATCGCCTGGCGGTGGATCTGGAGGGGTTGTACGCGGACTATCGATTCGGCGAGATCTCGCAGCGGCTCTACGAATTCCTGTGGAGCGAGTTCTGCGACAAGTTCCTCGAGGCGGTGAAGGGAGACCTGCGTGACGATGCGTCCGCGGACGCCCGCGAGGTCACGCTGGCGGTGTTCGACGCGACCATGTCGCGCTTCCTCCAGTTGTTGCACCCCTACATGCCGCACGTGACCGAGGAGCTTTCCGAACGGATGGGCTATGTTCCCGAGGGAGAGTTCCTCATGAGCCGGACGCTGGCGAGCGAGCCGTTGCTTGCAGGGCGGGAGTCGCACGAGGCAGCCAAGCGGGCGTCGGCGATCTATGCTTCGGCGGGGAAGCTCCGGAACCTCAAGGCCGAATACAACGTGGCGTCGCGTCGCGACGTGCGCCTTGTCGTGAAGGGCGCGCCGGACTGGCTTTCGTCGGAGAAGGACGTGCTCGCCCTGCTCGCCGGGGCGGGGGAGATCGAGTTGGAGGACGCATACGAGGCGCCCAAGGGAACCCCGGCGGCGCTGACGGATGTGGGCGAGGTGGCGATGCCGCTCGATGGCCTGATCGATGTCGAGGCCGAGCGTGAGCGCCTCGGCAGGGAGATCGAGAAGATCCGGGGAGAGGTGAAGAAGTCGGAAGGCAAGCTGGGCAACGCGAGTTTCGTCGAGCGGGCACCGGCTGCGGTGGTCGATCAGGAAAAGGCCCGGCTGGAGGAGTGGCGCGAGAAGCTCGGTCAGCTCGAGGAGATGATCGAGGCGCTCGGATGATGGGCTTGTGCCCCGACGCGGTTTCGCTAGCGTCGGGGCTTACCTCCCGCCTCCTTCATGGCGAAACTCTCGATCAGCCCCAACCTCGCCGCAGAGGAACTGGATCTTCTCGAAGCCGCAGGCTTCGAGAGCGACCAGGATCTTCTCTCGGCGGATCCCGAGGTGGTGCACCGGGAACTGGTGCAGGCCAACGAGATGCTGGAACTGGCGACTGATTCGCCACCCTTGGAAAGGGTCCGGGAATGGATCGCCTCCACCCGGGACGGGGGTGCTTCGGCGACGAAGAAGGCCGCGACCAGGAAGGCCGCAAAGAAGACGGCCCGCAAGGCAGCGAAGAAGACCAGCCGCAAGACTGCAAAGAAGACGACCCGCAAGTCGACCAAGAAGACCGCCCGCAAGTCGGCGAAGAATGCCGCAAAGAAGACGGCCGCGAAGACCTCACCCGCTTTGGAGGACGAGCCGGTGAAGGAGGCGACGGCTGAGCGCCTGGATACGCCGGTGAATTTCGAGGCCGACCCCGATGTCCAGGAAATGCTCGACCGCGCCCCGGTCGCGCTGCCGATTTCCAACCGGATGCTCGCCGATGCCGGAATCCGTCCGGCCGAGATCCTCGCCGCGCCGCTCCTCAACCGGGCCGAAAGTGATCTCGAGGTGAATGTCTCGGTCGGAGAGAAGAAACGCGAACTGGCCGGCATGCCGAAACGGCGTGCGTCGGGAGTGGTGCAGGTGGCCGACTTCCGGTCGACCGAAAAGGTCGGCTTCGATGCCTCCCGGGTGCGTCACATCGATGAAACCCACGACGATCCCTCTCCTCCGGCGCGACCGGAGATCGATGAGCGAACGCGCCTGATCCGGACCGCCAAGGAGACGACGAACCGGGGCAGGGATCCGAAGTCGAAAAGATACGTTCGCGGGGTGCTGCACGACCGCGGATTGAAGGTGTTGATCGGTTGCATCACGGTGCTGCTGCTCCAGGTCTCGATTCCCCTGGCTGTCGTTGCGGCGCCCCTGCTCATCCTGTCCGATGTCTCCAAGGAAGGGTTCGAGTGGGTGCCCCAATGGCTGATCGCCTTTCCGATTGCGGTGCCGGTCTTCGGAATCCTCTACTTCGCGATTTCCTTCCGGGTGCGGTGCCGCGTCTGCTCGCAACGCCTGCTTGCGCCCCGCCAGTGCCTCAAAAACCGCAAGGCCCACCACATTCCCCTGCTCGGCTACATCTTCGCCCTGGCGCTCCACGCGGTCTTCTTCCGCTGGTTCAACTGCACCTACTGCGGCACCGCCGTCCGTATCAAGGAGTAGTCCGCGGGGCGGACGAATGACGAAACACCCAAGGGCCGAAAAGAACGCCCAAATCCGAAGTTTCCGGTCGAGGTCTTGTCCGCGCGGTCAGGCGGTCTCCACGACCTTCGTGCTTGGGTGTTTGGGTATTTCTGTCATTCCCCATCACTCCCTCGCCTTGCTGTCGATCACGATCGTCACCGGGCCGTCGTTGACCAGTGCCACCTTCATGTCGGCACCGAAGCGACCGCGGGCCACCGGTCGGGAGAGTTCGGTTTCCAGGCGTTCGCAGAACCGCTCGTAAAGCGGCTCGGAGTGATCGGGCGCGGCGGCCCGGATGAATGACGGGCGGTTGCCCTTGCGGGTCGAGGCGTGGAGCGTGAACTGGCTGACGACGATCACGCCCGCCCCGGGCAGGTCGGACAGGGCGAGGTTCATCTTCCCATCGGCATCGCCGAAAATCCGCATGCGTCCGATCTTCCCGACCAGCCACTCGAGGTCTTCCTCGCCATCGCTTCCCTCGACGCCCAGCAGCACCAGCATCCCGGCGGCGATCTCGGCGACCCGCTCGCCATCGATGGCCACCGATGCCTCGGAACAACGCTGGATGACGGCTCTCATGAATTCGGTCCCGGAGGATCAGTATTTCGGGACATCAGGATCGATCCGTTCCGACCATGCATGGATGCCTCCCTGCATCGACCACACCCGGCTGTGGCCGTGGCTGCGCAGCCACTCGGTGGCCCGCAGCGAGCGCATGCCGTGGTGGCAGTAGATGATGCACGGAGTGTTGCCGTTGCCGAGCACCCCGGCGGCGGCCGTGGCGAACCGGGAGAGCGGGGCGAGCCGGGCGTTGGGCAGGCGGTTGATCTCCCATTCGTCGTCTTCCCGGCAATCGAGGAGGACGATTCCCCCGGATTCGATGGCTTCCGCGAGCGAGTCGACGTCCTCGACGGAAACTTCAGCAGTGGTCTCGGGATCGGGCAGGCCGCTCATCGCTCCACGATCACCGGGGTCCCGATGCTCACATTCTCGAAGAACACCTTGGCCATCTTGTGGGGCATCCTCACGCAGCCGTGGGAGGCATTGTAGCCGGGGAGGTAGCCGGTGTGCATGCCGATGCCGCCGTTGAAACGCATGAAATAGGGCATGGGCGCGCCGACATAGACGCAACCGGGCGGCGTCTTGTCCTTCGAGGTGTCCACGTCGTCGTTGACGATCTCCCCGGTGCGCTTGTCCTTGAAGACCCCGTAGAGGTTCGACCGGTGGTTCTTGCTCTTCTGGGTGATCTTGAAGGATCCGGGCGGGGTCTCGTAGCCGTCGTCGCCGGTGGAGATCCTCGAGACCCCCACCAGTTTGCCGCTCTTGTAGAAGAAGGCCTTCTGGGCGCTCAGGTCGATCTTGATCAGGGGGCTGCCGGAGATCCCGTCGCCCGCCCAGTAGGAGACGTCGTCGGGAAGCGCCGCGCCCGGATCCTCGGGTGCCCGTTGGTTCGGTTGTGGCGGGCCGTAGGCGGAGAGGTAGCGGCTCTGCGTCGATCCCCCGAAATCGCAGGAGGCGAGCAGCAGGACCGGTAGCAGGATGGCGGCAAGGCGTTTCATGGCGATGGCGGAAGAGATACCCGCCGATGGAGCGGGGTCAAGGACGGGTGGTTGACAGGAAGCACCGGTTCGTGGCGTTTCAGGGGTGCTCCCACCATTCACGATCATGATTTTCCGCCTGTTCAGCTTCTGCCTCCTCCTGTCTGCCGTTAGCGCCGCCGGGGAGGAATGGATCGACCTTTTCGACGGCAAGACCCTCAAGGGCTGGACGACGCTCGATGGCGATCCGGTGACGAAGGGCTGGGTCGTGGAGGATGGCACGATTCACCGCGCGGGCCGCGGGGGCGACATCGTCACGACCTCCCGGTTCAAGGATTTCGTTCTGGAGTTCGAATGGAAGATCTCCGAGAAGGGGAACAGCGGGGTGAAGTACCGCGTGCAAAGGAACATCGGGCTGGAGTATCAGATCCTCGACGACGACAAGCATCCCGACCGCAAGAAGGCGTCGCGGCGGTCGGCATCGTTCTACGACCTGGCCGCCGCTCCCGACGACAAGCCGATCAAGCCGGTCGGCGAGTGGAACCACGGCAAGATTGTCGCCAAGGGATCGAAGCTCGAGCACTGGCTGAACGGAAAGCTGGTGGTCTCGCTGGACCAATCGACCGACGACTGGCAGCAGCGCTTCGAGGCGAGCAAGTACAAGAAGCGCGAGGATTTCGGTGTGCCGGAGTCGCCGATCCTGCTCCAGGACCACATGGACCCGGTGTGGTTCCGCAATCTGCGGATCAAGAAGTTGTAGCCCGGCTTGAAGGGCGGTGGAACTGGCGAGGCTGAAGGTGGTCGTGGGAAGAGGAGCGCGCGACGCTGTCGCGCCAAGTGCGGGGGAGGAGTGGCGCAGGTGGCGGCGGCGGGGTTCGGGACGTGTCAGGTCATCTGTCCGTTTGGGAGATCCGCGCCCGTAGGGACCAGACGATGCGCGACAGCGTCGCGCGTTCCTTCCGGCGCCTGCCCGTCGGTTTACACCAGGGAGTCGTCAGGCGTCGTACTCCAATTTGTTCGCGACCGTTGTCCATCCTGCGGCCGGGCGCAGCGGCCAGCCGGGGTTGTCGGGTGTCCAAACCTGCCCGCCAGGCGGCTGCAGCCATGCGGCCCACCAACTGAAGGAGCTGTTGGCAACAATGGCGTGGCGACAAAGCGTCATGCGGCGGAAGTCGATGAGTTCGTCGTCGGCAGGATCGTGGAAGCGGACCGGGTGGTCTCCGAACTCGAGGCGCTCCCTTGCCCAGTCGAGATCGTCACCGAAGACCTCGAAGCGAGGCGAATCCAGGGTTTCCGCCGCGGCATGGATGCCGCGCGTGTAGTAGCCTGAATCCAGGCGGGGCGCGTAGCGGATTCGCCGGATGTGGAGCATCACGGTGTCGCCGGTTTGAAGACCCCTTTCCAACTCATCGTCACCGGAAGCGGGTGGCTGGAGTTCGCGACGGAGGGAATTGGCGATGTCGGCGAAGTAGGCTTCGCTCTGCCAGTATCCGTTGAGGTGGAGGGTTTGCCGCTTCGAGTGGAATGATGTCAATTGCTCCGGCGGGCGACCGGGGGCCTCTTTGACGTAGTCTTTCCAGAAGGGTGGCAGGAGCTTGTTGATCGAGCGGGTCCAGCGGTGGCGAAGTCCCTTCGGGTCGCCAAGGCGTGCATCCGCCGGGGCCGGGTCGGCCTCGATGGGAAAGCGATCGAGTCGAAACGATCGCCCGTAGTCGTCACGGGCGAAACCCGAGGAGTCGTCGATCAGCAGCTTCCGGCCGTCGCGCCTCGCGAGGGCGCGGGCGGCGGCGTAGCCGAACAGCTGGTTGCCGAGGCCGCCCTTGATGATGGCGATGAGGCGGGGTTTCACGGGTCAGAACTGGAAGTAGATGAACTCGCTGATCTTGTCGAAGTCGCGGCTCACGGCATACAGGATGGCGAGGATGAACAGAAGCCAGACGAGCGTGGGCCGCCACTGCCAGCGTCGACGCGGGCCGAGCGCCCCGCCGGGCAGTTCGCCGAGGCCGAGCGCGGGAAAATAGCGGCGCATGAATTGCTGGGTGTTGGGAAAGGCCCAGACCAGCAGAAGCCCGAGGAGGATCGGCCGCCATGCGCGGGTCGAGGTCGCGACGATCACCGCATCCGGAGCCCACAGGTCGAATCCCTGGAAGCCGAACATCGAGGCGAGGATGATGCCGCTCGTTTGCAGGGCATCGGTCATGCTGCCCTCGCTGGTGATTTCGAAGCTGCCGGCGCGGAAGGGAACCCAGGCGACGACCACGGCGAGGAAGGTGATCAGCACCGCGACCGGACGGGGGATCTTCGGAAGGGAGAAGCGGCGGCCGAGCCAGTGCCAGGCGTGATTGATGCACAGGTAGAGGCCGTGGAGTCCGCCCCACAGGATGAAGGTCCATCCCGCGCCGTGCCACAGGCCGCCGATCAGCATGGTCGTCATCAGGTTGGTGTAGCGGCGGGCGTTCCCGAGGCGGTTTCCACCCAGCGGGATGTAGAGGTAGTCGCGGAGAAAGCGGGACAGCGTGATGTGCCAGCGCCGCCAGAAATCGATGATGGAAGCCGCCTTGTAGGGCGAGTGGAAATTGACCGGGAGGCGGATGCCGAACAGGCGCGCCGATCCGATTGCCATGTCGGAGTAGGCCGAGAAGTCGAAGTAGATCTGCAGCGTGTAGGAAAGTGCGGCGGCCCATGCTTCGCCGAAGGTGATGTAGCGGTCGCCGCCGTGTGCCAGCTCGAAGATCGGATTGGCCGTCCGGGCAAGGTAGTCGGCCAGCACCACCTTCTTGAACAGCCCGAGGAAGAGCAGGGTCGAGCCGACGGCGAGGTCGGTCGGCCGCAGCCCGAGTCCCTGGTGCCGCTTGAACTGCGGCAGCATTTCCCGGTGGTGGACGATGGGCCCGGCGATCAGCTGGGGAAAGAAGGTGACGAAGAGCAGGTAGTCGGCGAAGTGGTATTCCTCGGTTTCACCGCGCCAGGCGTCGACGAGGTAGGCGATCTGTTGGAAGGTGAAGAAGGAGATGCCGAGCGGCAGGACGAACTCGGGGATGGGGAGTCCGCTTTCGCTGACGGCGGCGACGGCCTTGGCGAGGAATCCGGCATACTTGTACCAGGCGAGAAGCCCGAGGTTGGCGGTGACGCCGGCCGTGAGGATGAGCCGCCCGGACCTGCTGGCACGGTGCCGGGAAAGGAAGCGCCCGCACGAGAAGTTGAAGAGGCAGGACGCCCCGATGATCCACAGGTTGGTCCAATCCCAGTAACCGTAGTAGATCAGGCTGGCGGCGGAGAGGAAGACGACGGAGGCGCAGAAGGGCGCCCGCCGCAGCAGCTGGTAGCCCAGCAGCACCGCGGGCAGGAAGAGCAGCAGGTAGATGTAGGAATTGAACAGCATGCCTACTCGTCATCCGTTCCCTTCACCACCCGCCGCCTCCACGCGAGGTCGTCACGTCCCGGCCCCTCGACATAGCGCCGATAGCCCTGCTTCGACCTTTCCACCCACGAGTCGAAGGTATCGGGCGTGAGGCGGGTTCCGTAATCCTCGCCAATCTCAAGCTCGACCGGCCAGCCGAGCATGCGGGCCAGCATCACTCCGCCGATCTCGAGGGTGAAATGGTTGAAATCCAACCAGTATTTCATGCGGTCCTGTTCGTCGGCCGGAAGCGGGTCGCAGTTGATCGGATGGAAATCGCCGAAGTCCCAGAGATCGACGTGTTGGTCGGTGGGCGCGTCCTGGTTCATCCCAGCCACGATTTCGGTGATTGCCCTGCGCTCCGCCGAGTAGGGGAGTAGCGGGGGTGAGTCGGCCCGGGCGTGCACCAGCGCGTGCTCCGGGTGGATGAAGAGGATCAGCCGGATGTCGCGCTCCCGGCAGGTGGTGATGATCCCGGCAAGGAGTTCGGCCTTTTCCGGCAGCAGTGCGCCATCGAGCCGCCCGGCCTCCGGGAAGTCGAACATCTTCTCGCCTTCGAGTGCGCGTGCGAGGAATTCGAGCTGGCTGAAGGGCAGGGGCGGGCGCCGGCGCCGCAGGCCCCGAGAGTCGTACTGCGGAAGTTGGCCGGCGGACTTGCGGTGGAGCGTCTGGATCGAGGCTTCGAGTGTCGAAACGCCGGTGAGGTAGCGGATCTGCCGGTCGAGGGCCAGGCGCTCCGGACCGAGCGGCGAGGCGGCGTAGTCGCCCACCACCCGGCTGTCGAAGTCGGAGCTGAGGTCTCCCGGGTCGATGCCGATGATGACGAGTTCCGGTTGATGGCGCTCGACCAGGTAGCGGAACATCGCGTCGGTCTCGTAGATGAACCCGGCCGGGCAGGCGAGGTTGTAGACATCGTCCCGTGCCCAGCGGGGGTCGAGGGGGTCGAGGCCGTTGGCGACGCGCGACGAGCCGATGAGGGCGACGCCGATCGAGGAGGCGGAGCGGACCAGCCCGCACTTCCCGGTGCGGATCTGCGAGGAGATGTCGCGGTAGGGTTCGAGGGTTTCGGAGCTCAACGGAGTGGGGGTGACCCGCCATGGATCCACCCACAGGTTGATGAGGATGCAGCCGAGCAAGGCTGAGCCCAGGGCCACCGACAGCCCCCTGAGATACCTGCTCACGGCCGACATTTGGCGTGTATGGGCGACGCCGCATACGCTGTCAATCGGGGTAATGACGCGATTTCCCCGGCTTCTGCGGCTTGAAGGAGAATCCGTGGTGGACTTGGTCACGTGGAATATTGGAAATTGAAGCCGACGCTACGCAATGAGGGCAGTAATTCTGGCAGGAGGACTCGGTACACGGATCTCGGAGGAGACAGGATTGAAACCGAAGCCGATGATTGAGATCGGGGGTAAGCCGATTCTATGGCACATCATGAAATCGTATTCCTTTCATGGAGTGACGGAATTCATCATTTGCTGTGGTTACAAGGGCTATGTCATCAAGGAGTACTTCGCCAACTACTTCCTGCACCAGTCGGATGTGACGATTGATATGGCGAGCAATGAGATGGAGGTCCACCAGCGGAATGCCGAACCGTGGCGCGTGACCATGGTGGACACGGGCGAGGCCACCATGACAGGTGGGCGTCTCGCGCGGGTTGGTGACTTTCTCCCACCCAACGAAGATTTCTGTTTCACCTACGGGGATGGTGTATCGGATATCGATATCCAGGCGTTGATGGCATTTCACCGTCAGCATGGAAAGATGGCGACCGTCACGGCGGTTCGCCCTCCCGGCCGATACGGGGCACTGAAGCGTGACGGGAACCGGGTGCACGGTTTCATCGAGAAACCCGGTGGCGATGGTGGATGGATCAACGGGGGCTACTTCGTGCTTTCCCCCAGGTGCATCGACCTGATCAAGGGCGACATGACGACTTGGGAGGCCGAGCCTCTTCAGACTCTCGCGGCGGAGGGGAATCTGATGTGCTACGAGCATCCCGGGTTCTGGCAACCGATGGATACCTTGAGGGACAAGATGCACCTGGAGAGTCTCTGGGAGTCGGGGAACGCACCATGGAAGCAGTGGTAGACGCACGACAGTGGAACGGGAAGCGGGTGTTTCTCACGGGGCACACCGGCTTCAAGGGCGGATGGCTCTCGCTGTGGTTGTCCCGGATGGGGGCGGAGGTGCACGGCTTCGCGCTGGATCCCCTCCGGAGTCCGTCGCTCTGCGAGGTGGCGGGGGTGGCTGCTGCGCAAGCATCGGACGTTCGCGCCGATCTGGCTGATCTGCCGGCGCTGACGACTGCCATGACCCGGGCGCGTCCGGACGTCCTTTTCCATCTGGCGGCGCAACCGCTGGTGCGCGAGAGCTACCTGCGACCCCTCGAGACGTTCCAGACGAATGTGATGGGCACGCTGCACGTGCTCGAGGCTGCACGGGGGATCGACTCGATCCGTGCCATCGTCGTGGTGACCACCGACAAGGTCTACCACAACCGCGAGTGGGAGCATCCGTATCGTGAGGTGGACCGACTGGGTGGGCGCGATCCGTACAGTGCGAGCAAGGCGGCCGCCGAACTGGCGACCGACGCCTACCGGGCGAGTTTCTTTTCCGCGGCCGGAGCGGCGCGAGTCTCGACGGCCCGGGCAGGCAACGTCATCGGTGGTGGAGACTGGTCCGACGACCGACTGGTTCCGGGATGCCTCGAGGCCTTCGAAGCAGGTGAGACGGTGAAACTGCGGAATCCGGATGCCGTCCGGCCCTGGCAGCACGTGCTGGATCCGCTGCACGGCTACTTGTTGCTCGCCGAGCGAATGATGGAGGGTGCCGGTGGTTTCGTGGAGAGCTGGAATTTCGGTCCCGAGGACGGGAACGGGGCGCGAGTCGGGGAGGTGGCGGCGATGATTGCCGAGATCTGGGGTGAGGGGGCCAGTGTGTTGGCTGACCCGGGACGGGACGAACCTCACGAGGCGGGATTGCTCAAGCTCGACAGCTCAAAGGCTCGGAGTCGCCTCGGATGGCGGCCTCGATGGGGATTGCGAAAGTCTTTGGAGAAGACCGTCGAGTGGCACCGGGCATTTCTTGCCGGGGAGGACATGAGTGCCGTCACGCTGCGGCAGATCGAAGACTTCACCGGGGAACTTTCGTGAAGCAGTTGCCCCTGGTCGACGGATCCCCCGAAAGCCTGGCTCTTTTCGAGCGGAATCGTCTTGGCGATGCAAGAGGCTGGTTCGAGCGGATGTTCTGCGAGGACGAACTTGCGGGCGTACTGGCCGGGCGCCGAATCGTACAGGTCAATCGCACACTCACCCGGGAATTGGGGGCGGTGCGGGGGATGCACAGTCAGCTGCCACCGCACGCCGAGTTGAAGGTGGTCAGTTGTGTGCGGGGCGAGGTCTTCGACGTGGCTCTCGATCTGCGCAAGGGATCGCCCACCTTCCTCCAGTGGCATGGCGAGGTGCTCAGCGCGGAGAACCGGCGGGCACTGGTGATTCCGGAAGGCTTTGCCCACGGGTTCCAGACCTTGGGCGAGGATTGCGAGATGCTCTACTTCCATACCGCGGCCTATGAGCCGTCGTCCGAATTCCGGATCAATCCCCGCGATCCGCGGGCTGGCATCGAGTGGCCGTTGGGGATTTCGGTCATGTCGGAGAAAGATTCCGATTGCCCCATGCTGGAGGAATCGTTTCAAGGGGTCGCGCCGTGAATTGCCGCCATTGTCAGACCCCGGTTCGTCTGCCCTTCCTCGATCTCGGGAGTGCGCCCCCCTCCAACGCGTATCTGACACCCGCCAAGCTCTCTGAGCCGGAGCTCTGGTTCCCCCTGCGGGTGGGCGTGTGCGAGAATTGCTGGCTGGTGCAGACGGAGGATTTCACGCGTGCCGATGCGCTCTTCGACCCGGATTACGGCTACTTCAGCGCCATGTCGGAAAGCTGGCTGCGGCACTGCGAGCGGTTCGTGGGTGAGGCGTCCGATCGTTTCGGGCTGAATGGCGATTCACGTGTGGTCGAGGTCGCGTCGAACGACGGCTATCTTCTCCAGTATGTGCAGGAGCGGGGGATCCCGTGCCTTGGCATCGAACCGACCCACAGCACTGCGGAGCTGGCCAGGAATCGCGGAATCGAGGTGGTCGAGGAGTTTTTCGGCCGCCGTGTCGGAGCCAATCTGGCGCGTCAGGGTTGGGCGGCGGATTTGATGATCGCCAACAACGTGCTCGCCCACGTGCCCGACATCAACGACTTCGTCAGTGGGTTTGCCGAACTGCTCAAGCCGTCCGGTGTGGCGAGCTTCGAGTTCCCCCACTTGCTGGAGCTGGTCGAGGGTTGCCAGTTTGACACGATTTACCATGAGCACTTTTCCTACCTCTCGCTGACTGCGGTGAAGGCCATCTTTGAAGCGAATGGCCTGCGGATCATCGATGTCGAGCGATTGCCGACCCATGGCGGGAGTCTGAGGATTTTTGCGGATCGACTCGATGGGATCGATCGCCTCGTGAGCGCGGAGGTCAGGGACCTGCTGGAGTTGGAGAAGTCCGCGGGAATGACCCAGCGTGCGTTCTATGAGGGTTTCCAACCGAAGGCGGAGTCGGTGAAGATGGGGTTCATCGAGTTTCTCGTGGACGCCCGGAGGAAGGGCAAGCGCGTCGCCGGTTACGGAGCCGCCGCAAAGGGAAACACATTGCTCAATTTTGCGGGGGTCCGGGGCGACCTGATCGAGTTCGTGGCAGATCGCAGTCCCGGAAAGCAGGGAAAGTTCCTCCCAGGTAGCCGGATTCCTATCGTCGAAGAGAGCGTGCTGCTGGAAAGTGCACCGGATTACGTGATCATCTTCCCCTGGAACCTCAAGGATGAGTTGATGTCCCAGCTTGAAGTGCTGCGAAGAGGCGGCACAAAGTTGGTGACGGCGGTGCCGGGGTTGGAGATTCATGGATGAAGAACCTCCCAATAACGGCTTGTCGGCAGCCCCTGATGGCCACAGAGAAATGAGTGTTGCGTGAAGGTACAGCCAGAGGATCTACGAGAAACGGTGGTCGTCACCGGAGCAACCGGTTTTCTGGGCCGGCATGTCATGGCCAGGCTTCGCGAGGAGCCTGTGAAAATCGTGGCGGCGGCCCGTGCGCTGGAGGACGCACCGGAGAGTCGCCATCTTGATATTCGCGACGATCCGAAAGGCGCATACGAGAAGTTGGGTTGTCCCGACCGGGTGATCCACCTCGCCTGGGGCGGCCTTCCGAATTTTCGAAAGGAGTCCCACCTGGTTGAGGAACTGCCGGCGCACAAGGCCTTCCTTGGCGAATTGCTCGCGGCCGGTCTGAAGTCGCTGACCGTCGCCGGAACCTGTCTCGAGTACGGGATCCGGGAAGGGGAGCTTTGGGAAGGTATGGAGGCGGCTCCGGACACGGCCTACGGGATATCCAAGGACCGGTTGCGGCGATGGTTGGAACAACGGCGCGAGCAGTCGGCGTTTGGGCTGACGTGGGGGCGGATATTTTATGTTTATGGAGAGGGGCAATCGGAGAGGGCCTTGTTGCCGCAGCTTGCTGCTGCGGCAAAGGGGACCGGGGTTCTGGACATGTCGGGCGGCGAACAGGTACGCGACTTCGTGCCGGTGACCGAAGTCGCGGATGCTTTGGTTCGACTCACCCTGGGTGGCGGTGACCACGGGGTGGTGAATATCTGCTCGGGAAGACCGAAGACCGTGCGGGAGCAGGTCGAGGAGTGGCTGGAGGAGAATGGCTGGGAGTTGAAACTGAATCTGGGGCGTTATCCCTATCCTGATTACGAAGCGATGTCGTTCTGGGGATCGCGGGAGAAGCTGAAGCAATGTCTGTCATGAGCCAGATTCAGGAACTCTACCGTGTGGCCGGACTTCCGGTTTTTCAGAACGTCGTCTATCCGACGGCGGAAGAGGCGCGGGACTGCCCCAGGGGGGACATGCGCCTGGTGCAGGACCTGAAAACGGGGCTGATTTTCAACGCGGACTTCGATCCGTCGCGGGTCGACTACGATGCGGACTACCAGAACGAACAGGCGGTTAGTGGAAGTTTCCGGGCGCACCTCGATCGGGTGACGGAAATCATCCGCGGCCACTTCGAAAGCATGGATCTCATCGAGGTCGGGTGTGGGAAGGGCTGGTTTCTGCGGCATTTGAGGGAGTCCGGATTCACGGTGACCGGCCTCGATCCGACCTATGAGGGTGACGACCCGGGGATCCGGAAGGAGTATTTCGGACCTGCGACGGGGCTGCGGGGTGACGCCCTGATCCTGCGTCACGTATTGGAGCATATCCCAGATCCCGTTGCCTTCCTGGAGCATCTGTGTGAGTCCAACGGAGGCAAGGGGCTGATCTACATTGAGGTGCCGTGCTTCGACTGGATCATGGAGCACCGTTCGTGGTTTGATGTGTTCTACGAGCATGTGAACTATTTTCGCCTGAGTGACTTCCACCGCATCTTCGGCCGGGTGCTGGAGTCGGGGCGGGTCTTTGGAGAGCAGTATCTCTACGTGGTTGCCGACCTTTCCTCGGTGATGACACCGGCGATGGTCGATATGGTGGATTTCCCGGAGGACTTTGCCGCTGGTATCGAATCCAGCGTGAGCCGGTTGCGCGAAGGAAGATCGGCCATCTGGGGAGGGTCTTCGAAGGGAGTGATTTTCTCCCTGATGGCCGAGCGAGCGGGGGTGGCGGTCGATCAGGTGTTCGATATCAACCCCGTGAAACAGGGACGCTATTTGCCGGCCACCGGCATCGAGGTGAAGAACCCGGAACGGGTTTTCGAACTCCTTGAGCCGGGTTCGAACCTGTGTGTGATGAACTCCAATTATCTTGAAGAGATTCGGGCGATGACCCGGAACCAATACCGATTGATCGCAATTGACCAGTTATGAGACCATTTGAAGAAGAAGTTGCCGGACGGATCGCGGCCAATGGAGCCGATGAGGGGTTGAAACGTGCTGCCGCCGGGTTCATGGAGGCGAGCATACCGGCGAAGTACTCCTACAATTTCCGGTGGATGGGCCGACCCATCATCCAGTACCCGCAGGATATCGTGGCAACGCAGGAGCTGATCTATTCGGTTCAGCCCGACCTCATCATTGAAACCGGCATTGCCCATGGAGGATCAATCATCTTCTCCGCATCCATGCTTGAACTCAACGCGGCTTGCGGCGGTCCCGCTGATGCCAAAGTCGTGGCCGTTGACATCGAGATTCGCGAGCACAACCGGAAGGCGATCGAGGCGCATCCCATGGCACGCCGAATCCGCATGATCGAGGGCTCCAGCATTGCTCCGGAGGTTGTCGGGCAGGTGCGGATCGAGGCAGAGGGCCGCAGGCGGGTGATGGTACTGCTGGACAGCAATCACACCCATGAGCATGTCCTTGCCGAGTTGCGGGCCTTCGCCCCCCTGGTGACGAAAGATAGTTACTGTGTGGTCTTTGACACGGTGGTCGAGGATCTTCCGGCGGAGTTTTCCTCGGACAGGCCCTGGGCTCCCGGCGATAATCCCCGGACCGCGGTGAACGAATACCTGAAGGAAACCGATGCCTTCGAGGTTGATCGCGGCTTGGACGACAAGATCCTGATCAGCGTGGCAGGAGGAGGCTACCTGAGGCGGATCCGCTGATGGGTGGAAGCTGAATGTAAAGGCGAAGCGGTTCGGACATCATGTCGGATATTGACTTGAGTTCGCTGACGACGGCGGTTCCCGTATTCAATGAGGAGCGATATATCGTGGAGGCCCTCGAGTCGTGCGTGGGCCAGACGGAGCGCCTGTTGATCTACGACAACTGCTCGACCGATGGGACTCGCGAGTTGTGTGAGCGGTTCGCGGCGGAGCACGACGGGTGCGTCTACATCCGGCATCAGAAGAATATTGGTGCGTTTGCAAACTTCCGCCACGCCCTCTTCGAGTGTGATACGGAGTTCTTTCATTGGGTGGGCGCTCATGATCGCCTCGACGACGGGGCGGTCGGCATCCTGTTGGACGCTCTCGGGCGGCACCCTGATGCTGTGTTGGCTGCAGCGCAGGTAAGGCACATGGATGAGGGTAGTCGTCCCATTGCGATGAAGAAGCCGATGACCTACGGCGAGGGATTGATGTCCGATGATGTGTTCGAGCGCTTGTTGACGAGGGAGACAATCACGCGGGACTGTTTCATCATTCACGGGATTTTCCGGACCGAAGTCGCCCGGGCTGCCTGGCGCGACCCGGTTTGTACCGCTTGGGACGAGGCGTATCTGCTGCGTATCGCCGCGGCGGGCAAGATCGCGTTTGACCCCGCTGCCGGCTATTGGGCGAGGATGCGCACGCGGAACTGGAAGAAGGTCTCCGCGGAGAAGGAAGGCCGGGTCGCGGGGGCGAATCCGGCTGAAAGGGACCAGTCGATGATGACCCAGATGATGTTTCAGACGATCACCGGCTTGCTGGATTCTCCCCAGGCGGTCCGGTCCGCGTTCCGGTTGGTCGAGGCAATCCATCGCGCCCACCATGAGACGAGGCAGGAGAGGAGAAAACGACGTGTCAGGCAGTGGTTGCCGATAGCGCTCCTGATTGCGTTGGTGATTTGTGTGCTCGGCTGGATCCTCAAGTAGTGACGGACCGTCTATCTTGGGGGAGCGGCCTTATTCCCGGGAGTGCGGACTCAGGGTTTGCCGGCTTCTTCGAGCATTTGAATGGTCCATCTTGTGTCTTCCGGGTGGGTTCTGGTGTAGCGCTCGTAACCGCGGAAAAAGGCCTGCGAAATGAGTTCCATGTTTTCCGGAGTGACACGGGTGCCGTAAGGGCCTTCGCCTTCAATGGGCGTGACTGGTTTTCCGGTCACGATACATTCAATCATCCAATTTCCGACGGTCTCGGTTGCGTGGGTGCCATCGATCCAGTACTTCATCTTCCCGGTGGAACCCTCGGCGGTGATGGACTCGCAGTTGACCGGGTGAAAATCACAGAAATCCCAAACGGCGACTTCGGGGAATTCCGGGTGCTGTTGTCTGAAGTCCGAGACAATCCGCAAGATGGCCCGGCGATTCGTTTCAAAAGCGGGATCTGGGAAGTCGGCCTCAAAGAAGACGAGGAGGTAAGCGGCGTGATTCGGTGGAATCAGGATGGTCAGGGAGATTTCATGCCTGCGGCAGGTTTCGAGGATGGACTTGAGGGCGGCGACCTTTTCAGGGACAAGTTTCCCGGGGTCGGGCACTCGTCTGATCCATGAGATTGCCTGCGGTAGTGAGTCCGTGAGAAAGATGGCCCGGAACGGACGACCGTCCAATGAGTGGGCCCACTGGCCGAGTTGATCATAGGATGCGAGACGGCCTTTCGCCCGGTAGTGGAGAGCTTTCACCGACATCTCTGTGGAGGACCCGCCCAAGTGATATCGCAGGGTTCTTTCGATTGGGTGGGTTGCCTCGTCCAGAGGTGACTGGGCAAACGCCGAGGGATTGGGAATGGTGATGGAGGACGTCAGGTCGTAGTGATCGATGCCGAGGATCACCGTCTTCAGGTCGTTGGATTGGGCGGCAAGCTCGATCATCGGTGCGAATTCGCACAGGTTGCCGCCGCGAAGCGACAGGTTGACGACTTGCTGTCCTGCGAAGAGCGGATGGCGGGGATCGAAGGCGATATCGAGTCGGGATGATCCGACGATCACGGTGTCCCACTCACCGGTGCTGGCAAGCCCTGCCTTGCCGGTTCGGGGATGCTTGTGGATGGGCTTGTGGTCGGCGAACTGCGGGTCACTCCAAGGAGCTGGCGAAACCCAGAGCGGATTGACCCAAGTGTTCAATCCAAACGAGACCGTGAGGGTGATGACCGTTCCGATCAGCATTCTGAACGTGTATCGGCGCGTTGGCGAGGATGGGCGCATTCGGGTCGAAGTGGTTACTGCCTGCAAAGAAGACTTAGCGCGGGGCCTCTTCGTCGGAGGTGTTCTGGTATTGCCGGGCGATGGATTGGACCCAGTCGACATCGCCGGGGTTCTCTCTCAGATAGCGGTCGTAAGAGTCTCTGATTTCAGTCTCTCGCTCATCAATGTCCTCAGGGGTGATGATGCAGCCGTAGGTCTTTTCGTCGGGATCCTCCAACGGCCAGCCGTGGATGCGTGAGAGCATCACAGTGCCCAGTGTTTCGAGCGCGTGGGTTCCATCCACCCAGTATTTCATCGGGCCTTCTCCCAATTTCGGAATCCTCTCGGCATTCAGCGGATGGAAATCGTTGAAGTCCCAGACGACGACCGGCGGCGAGTTGGGAAACTTCGCATTCTCCTCTGCGACGACCTCGACGATCTTCCGCCGCTCGACCATGAAGAAGGGATCCGGGTCGCCCTGGAGCGGCATGTTGACGAGATAGGCGGCGTGGTTCGGAGGGATGATGATGACCATTTCCACTCCGGCCCCCAGGCAGGCCCTCAAGCCGCGCCGGAGGGCCTCGACCTTGCGCTCGCTGACCTTGAGTTCCGCCTTGCGCAGCCGCACGTAGCGGATGGCGAAGGGAATCGAGTCCCGCTTGAGGATCGTCCGAACCGGGTCGGCCGAGCGATGGTGGGCCCAGTGACCCTTTGCCGTGTAGGGGGGGACGACGCCCTCCTCGCGGGCCTTGAGGGTCTTGTAGGATGCCTCGGCGGAGGAAAAGCCGACCATGTAGCGCAACTCCCGCTCGAAGGGGCTGCCGCGGTCGCTGAAGGGCGAGTCGAAGAAGCCGGCGTTCAGGGCCTTGTCGTCCTCGGAGGTCAGGTCGGTGAGGTCGAGGCCGAGGATGACCCGCTTGAGTTCCGGTTGCCGCTCGACCACGTACTCGGCGATGACCGCGTTTTCGGTGATGCTGCCGGCGCTGATGCCGAGATTGACGACCCGGAGGTCGCCCCACTGGGGAATGTCGGGATCGAGCCCGATCGCAACCCTGGAAGATCCGACGAGGGCCACATCCCAGGGTTGGGAGCGGGCCAGCCCCGCCTTGGCGGTGCGCAGGTTCCGGTAGATCTGCCGGTGCTCGGCGAAACTTTCGTCGGTCCACGGACTCGGTGTCACCCACAGGGGATTGATCCAGGTGTTGACCAGCGTGAAGAGCCCCAGAATGACGAGCACGGTGCCCAGCAGACCCAGCGCCACCCTCCGGTAGGGGTTGCCGCGTCGACGGGATCTGGAAACGGACTTGCCCAAGGAAAGGTCAGAACTGGAAGTAGATGAACTCGCTGAGCTTGTCGAACTGGTGGATGGTCACCAGCAACATCAGCAGGGTGAAGATGAACCAACCGGTTGTCGGCCTCCATTGCCACCAGCGGCGTGGTCCGCGGACATTGTCTTCAAAGGCGTAGGGGTCGATGGACGGCTGGTAGCGCCCCATGAACTGCTGGGTGTTCGGCAGGAGCCAGCAGACGAACACCAGCAGGCAGACGCGGATCGCGTGACTGTCCTTGACGACGAAGGCGCTGCGGTCCGGCCAGCCGCCGAACCCGTTGAAACCGAACATCGAGGCGAACATGGTGCGCGTGGTTTCGAGCGCCTTGGCGGTCGAGCCGCTCGCACCGAGCTCGAAGGCTCCCGCGCGGAACGGCACCCATGCGAGAAGCACGAAGAAGAAGGTCAGCAAGACCGCCACCGGCTTGGGGATGGGCGGCAGGCTGAGGCGCTTGCGCAAGGTGATCCAGGCGTGGTTGACGCAGAGGTAGAGGCCGTGAAGCAGGCCCCAGAGCAGGTAGGTCCAGCCGGCCCCGTGCCAGAAGCCGCCGATGATCATCGTGATCAGCAGGTTGAAATAGCGGCGGGACTTGCCGCAGCGGTTTCCGCCCAGCGGGATGTAGAGGTAGTCGCGGAGGAAGCGCGAGAGGGTGATGTGCCAGCGCCGCCAGAACTCGATGATCGAGGTCGCCTTGTAGGGCGAGTGGAAGTTCAGCGGCAGGCGGATGCCGAACAGCCGGGCGGCGCCGATCGCCATGTCGGTGTAGCCCGAAAAGTCGAAATAGATCTGCATCGAGTAGGCCGTGGCCCCGGACCACGCCTCGAGCATCGTCGGCTCGCGGGTTCCGGACCCGGCCAGCCCGAAAATCGCATTGGCGATGGGCGCCGCGTTGTCGGCGATGACCACTTTCTTGAAGAGGCCGATCAGGATGATGGTGACGCCCACCGAGGCATCGACCCAGCGGTGGTTGCGCCAGGCTTCCCGCTGGAACTGCGGCAGCATCTCCTTGTGATGGACGATCGGGCCGGCAATGAGCTGCGGCCAGAACGACACGAAGAGCATGTAGTCCGTGAAGCGATGCTCCTCGGTCTCGCCCCGCCAGGCATCCACCAGGTAGGCGATCTGCTGGAAGGTGAAGAAGGAAATGCCGAGGGCGAGGACCACGGTCGGGATGCTTCCCGGCCAACCAGTGAAATGCTGGAGAACCTGGGCGAGGAATCCGGTGTACTTGAAGTAGGCGAGCAGGCCGAGGTTGGCGACCACGCCGGCGGTGAGGATGGCCTTGCCGGTGGGGGTTCCCCGGGAGCGGGTGATGGCGTTGCCGCAGATGAAGTTGCCGACGCAGGAGCCGAGGATGAGGAACACGTAGACCGGGGTCCAGGGTTCGTTCGGGTTCGGATTCCACCAGCCGTAGTAGAAAAGGCTGCACAGGACGAGCCAGCCGAAGCCGGCCCGGAGATGGATCCTCGCGGCAAGCGAGAACCCAAGAAGCGCGATCGGGAGGAAGAGAAGGAGATAGGTGTATGAATTGAAAATCATGGGCGCTTCCTCGAAGCCGGGATTTGGCCCGAAATGCCCGGGGAGGTCAAGGGAGGTTGCGGGCGACGGGGGAAGCCGTTAAGCAGGGGCCGGGTGAGTCCTTCAGGGAAAGCAAAGCCGCGCGTGGCGGTGCTCGGAAAGACGCGGAGCATTCTGACGTGGTTCGAGGATCTTGTCGTGGCGCTGCGCGGCCTGGGCTGCCAGGTCGAGGCGATCGGCACGCAGGCGGAGGGTGCCTCGGAGAAGCTCTTGCAGCGCCGCGACGGCCTGCGCGATTTGGACAACCCCGGCGTCCGGGAGCGGGTGGCGACGCGGCTCGGGAGTTTCGCTCCCGATCTGGTCATTGCCTTGAACCGGGCGGGTCTTCCGCAGGGCTTGGATGGTGCCTGGGAGCGCCTGATCGACCGGGTGCCCTGGGTGGGCTGGCTCTGCGACAACCTGAACCGAGTGCCACCGGGGCAGGACGCACGGTTCGCCAAAGTCTTCTACTTCGACAGCGGATGCCTCCCGGCCTTGCGGGAGTTCTACGGCGAGCATCGGGCGGATGACTTCGCCTTCCTGCCGCTGGCGGTCAATCCCGGGCGCTATCCATGCCGCGCCCCGGGCGGGAGGAAGCCCGCGCTGGTCTTCGTGGGCAAATGCAGTCCCCACCGGCGCGCGTTGTTTCAGGAGTTGCGCTCGCTGGGCGTGCCTCTCGAGGTCTATGGCCCGGGAGCGGGTGACTGGAGGCGCCCGTGGCGGTCGCGGCGCTTCAACGCGGCCCAGGTGGCGCGCCTGTATGGCACCCATGCCGCCTGCCTGAACCTTCCCCAGCCGGGCAACACCGAGCGGGGCCTGAACCTGCGCGCTTTCGAGGTCCCGTGTGCGGGTGGAGTTTCGCTCTATCCCGAGGTGCCCGATCTCGCCCGCTGCTTCGAGCCGGGCACCGAAATGCTGGTCTATCGCGACGCGCAGGACATCGCGGAGAACATCGTTCCGCTGCTGGGAGACTCCGGGAAGCTCGATGATATCGCGGAGGCGGGGCGGTGCCGGGTTCTGGCCGAGCACACCTTCGAGCACCGGGCCCGGTCCATCCTTGAGGCGATCGGTCTGGGATGAGCGGGTTGCGTCTGCATGTTTGACAAAGATGCCACGGATGGCAAATTGCCATCATGATCAAGACGCAGGTGCAGATTCCGGAGAAGCTCTACCGCGAGGCCAAGCGCGTTGCGGAAGAGCGTGAGTGGTCGTTTGCCGAGGTCATGCGGCGGGGCTTGGAGTACATGACGCGCACGCACCCGCCGGTCGAGGGCCATGGGGTTGAGTTGCCGGTCCTTCCGGCCAAGGCCTTTGCGGAGGATTTCGATCAACTCGATCTGCGGGCCTTGGCCGATGCGGACGAAACCGCGCGCAGCCTCTGAGTCATGCTTGGCATCGACACGAATCTTCTCCTCTATTCGCTTTCGCCGAAGTCGAGGTTTCATGAAGCATCGAGACGCTTTCTGAAGCATGCCTTCAGTGAGGAACGGGTGGTCATCAGCGACCTCGTGCTGGTGGAGCTTTACCTGCACTTGCGGAATCCGGTGGTGATGAGGAGTCCCCTGAGTCCGATGGAAGCGACGTCCACGGTCCGCTCCTTCCTCGGGTTTCCCAGCGTCACCCGGGCCGAAGCGGCGCCGGTCATGGACAAGGTGTGGGAGTGGGCCGCGAAGCCCCGCTTTGCCCGCCGCCGGATCATTGACTTGCGACTGGCGCTGACCCTTCAACATCACGGTGTCACCCGCTTTGCGACGGCGAACGTGAAGGACTTCCAGGGAGTGGGTTTCGAGAAGGTCTGGGATCCGACGGTTGCCAAAAGGTTATGAGGCAGCGGATGGTGAGGGTGATCGCCAGCGTGCTGGAGATCGCCTTCGGGAGTCGCGCCGTGGCGGCCGTCGCGTGTCTTGCGGGCATGGGGTTGGTTGTTTACATCCGGGTTTCGTAAGGTTGATCTCCCGGTGGGCCCATGATCATCTCCCACAAGCATCGCTTCATCTTCGTCAAGACGGCCAAGACGGCGGGAACCAGCCTCGAGGTCTTTCTCGCGAAGCATTGTGGCGAGGACGACATCATCACGCCGACCTTTCCGCTGGTCGAGGGCCACCGCCCGCGCAACTACCGGGGGTCGTTCTGGCCGTTTCCGGAGTTGTTCAGCTTCAACTACCCGCGGGACAAGTCGTTGTTCTGCGAGAGGCGCTTCTTCACCCCGGTGCAGACCTTCCGGGACTGCGTCAGGCGCTGGCGCTATCACGAGCACATCCCGGCGCGGGTCCTGAAAATGCGGGTCGATCCGGAGATCTGGGACGGCTACCACAAGTTCACCATCGAGCGCGACCCGTGGGACAAGACGATCTCGCACTACCACATGCAGCGGTCGTATCGGGACGGTGAACTGAGCTTCGACCAGTATCTCGACGAGGGGACCTTCGCGGTGAACTATCCCTTCTACACCGATCGCGACGGGTCCCTGCTGGTCGACCAGGTGATCCGCTACGAGGAGTTGGCCGCAGAACTCGGAAAGCTGTGCGAGCGTTGGGGAATCCCCTACGAGGGCACGCTGGGCGTGCGGGCAAAGGGTGGCTATCGGACCGACCGACGACCCTACACCGAGGTTTACACGCCGGAGCAGGCGGAGCGGGTGGGGAAGATCTTCGAGCGGGAGATCGCACTGCACGGGTACCGCTTCGGCGGCACGGTGGAGTCCGAAGGAGGGACTATTCCCTGAACCGGCTGCGGGCGATGGCGCGGTAGAGGCCGACGATGTTGCGCTTCATCCGGCTCATGTTGTCCGGGTAGTGGCGCAGGAAGGCGGGCAGCACCTGGATGCTCTTGCTGACGATGGGCACGCCGTGCCACGGCAGCTTGCGGTAGCCGGTCAGGCGGATCTCGCCGTCGTAGCCGGAGAACAGGTGGGTCACCTTGTCGGTGTCGGTGCGCAGGGTCTCGGCGCGGTTGTCCTCGATGCCGAAGGCGGGGAAGTAGGGGGCGTCGACGAAGATCGCGTTCCAGGAGGTGACGCAGATCAGCTCGTAGCCCTTGTCCTTGCCGAGCTTCTCCAGCGCCTTGAGGCTGCACCCGATCTGGGTGCCGAAGACCGGCGGTTGCACGTAGTCGAGCTCGGTGGCCATGGTCGGGTTGAACTCGATGATGACCAGTTTCGGACGGTATTTTTCGACCGCCTTCCACACGTGCCAGTCGTTGCCGTCGATGTCGATGGAGAGCAGGTCGAAGTTCTTCGGGATCGGGGTCTCGCCCAGGATGTGGTCCAGCTTCTGTTCTCCCTCCCATCCGACGAAGCGGCAGAGCGGGTGGACCTTCGGGTTGTCGGCGTAGTTCTTCTTGAGCACCTCGACCTTGGCCGGATTGCCCTCGATGAAGACGACGTGGTAGTCGTGTTCCTCGGCGAGGTGGCAGGTGTTGCTCATGTGGCGGCCGTCCCAGGCGCCGAACTCGACGCACCAGTGGTCGCGCTCCGGGAGCATTTCGAGGGCTTTTCCAAGGATGCCGTCTTCCCCGCATTGGGAGTGGTGGTCCTTCGCGTGCTCGAGGAGCCAGGTGTTCGCTTTGGGCGCTTCAGGGGCGTCGGTGCTCATGGAAGCGGCAGTTTGTCGGGCCACGGCGGGGTTGGCAAGAGTGCCAGCCGGCATCGGCGTGTCTGGATCGGGGCTTGCGGTGGGGGGGCATGGCGGAAACGATGCGCCTTCACCCATGAGGAAATTCTGGCCTTACTTCGCCCTGCTCCGGGGGGCCCGCGTCAAGTTCGCCGCGGCGATCCTCGCCGGCGTCGTTTACGCGGTGGCCAGCGGTTTCGGATTTCCGTTCATGATCAAGGCGGTCTTTCCGATCATCTTCAACGCGGACCAACCCGTGGAGGAGGTCCAAGCGGCCGAGGAAGCGCCGGTCGAGGAGATCGAGAAGCCGTCGCTGGTTCCCTCCGGCCTGAAGGCCAAGTTCGACTGGATGAACGATCCCGCGGCCATCCGGGCGTTCTTCGTCGACCGCTGGGGCGAGGAGCAGGGGATCACCATTCTGCTCGCCATCGCGTGCGCCATCATTCCCCTCGTGGCCGGGGTGCGCGGCATCGCGAGCTTCTTCAACGTGTACTGGATGACGGGGGCGGGATTGCACGTGCTCCTGCAGCTTCAGCAGTCGGTATTCGTGAAGCTCCAGAAGCTGCCGCTGGGTTTCTTCAGCGGACGCAAGACCGGAGACCTCATCAGCCGGGTGATCAACGACTCGATCATGCTGCAGACGATGGTCACCACGGTGGCCAACGATCTCCTCAAGCAGCCCTTCACGCTCATCGCGGCGCTGACCTATCTGACCTATGACTGCCTGCAGAACAAGGAGCTGACCTTCCTGATCATCTGTCTGGTCAGTGTGCCGATCGTGGTCCTGCCGATCCGCATGATCGGCAAGCGCCTGATGTTCCGGGCGGCGGGCATGCAGCATGAAGGTGGCGATAATTCCGCGATCCTGGCCGAGACCCTCGGCGCGACCCGCGAGATCCGGGCTTTCAATCTCGAGGACCTGATGGCGAGCCGCTTTCTCGAGGGGGTGAAGCGTTGGACGAAGCTGAACCTGAAGGTCATCCGCTACCGCTTTTCGACGCCCCCGCTCATCGAGTTCGTTGCCGCCGCGGCGGTGGCGGCCGCCTTGGGCTACGGGGCGACCCAGGGGCTTTCGCTGGAGCGCTTCATCGCCGTCGTCGCCGCGCTCTACATGTGCTACGATCCGGCGAAAAAGTTGGGCGAGGTCCACAACCGGCTCAAGCAGGGCGAGGCCTCGCTCGATCGTCTCGAGGCGATCCTGCACGCCGAGGAGGGGGTGACCGACCCGCCGAATCCGGTGGAGGTGGGCAAGGTGGCGGGCGACCTGCGTTTCGAGAACGTGGAATTCTCCTATGCCGACAAGCCGGCGCTGCGCGACGTCACGGTGGAAATTCCGGCCGGCCAGATCGTGGCCCTGGTCGGTCCTTCGGGAGCCGGCAAGACAACCTTCGCCAGCCTCGTTCCGCGTTTCTACGACCCGACGGGGGGGCGGGTGACCCTCGACGGCGTGGATCTTCGCGAGTTCCGGCTGAAGGGCCTGCGGGACCACATCACGCTGGTGCCCCAGGAGGCGATTCTTCTTTCCGGATCGATCGCGGACAACATCGGTCTCGGCCGCCTCGGTGCCAGCGAGGAGGAGATACATCGTGCGGCCGAACTGGCGAATGCGGATGCCTTCATTCGTGACAAGAAGGAGGGCTACGACACGCCGGTCGGCGAGCGGGGAGCCGAGCTTTCCGGCGGGCAGCGGCAGCGCATCTCGATCGCGCGGGCCTTCCTGAAGAACGCCCCGGTGCTGATCCTCGATGAGGCGACCGCCTCGCTCGATGCGGAGAGCGAATCCCAGATCCAGAACGAACTCGCGAATCTCGCCAAGGGACGGACCACGCTGATCATCGCCCACCGTTTCAGCAGCATCCGCATCGCCGACCGGGTGCTGGTCTTCGATGAAGGCCGGATCGTGGGGGATGGCAGCTTCGACGAACTGGCGAAGTCCCACAAGCTCTTCCGCAAGTTGCTCAAGAGCCAGTTGCACTGAGGAGGGTCGCTCAGCGACTCAGGTGACCGCGGTCGATCGTCCAGGACGGTGGCAGCCAGCCGCCCGGATTGCCCTTGCCCGCAAGCAGGAGGTCGGTGTGATAGGACTTCTCCGAATCGACAAGGGAAGGCTCGCGTTCGTGGCGGGGCAGCGGGCGGAGCCGCCGGTGCTTGAGGCTGTCGATGAGGAACACGTCGAAGTGCTCCCCGAGCCAGTCGAGGTAGTCGGCGCAATCGACCCCGGCACGGGAGCTGAAAACGGTGTCGTATTCGACGATGCCGACGAACCGCTGCGCCGCGTCGAGGGTCTCCTTGAATCCCCTGAGCGCGTAGGCATCGAAACCCTCGACGTCGATCTTGAAGAGGATGGTCTTGTCCCTGGCATGCTCGACCGGAATGACGGAATCGATGCACCGGGCGGGCAGCCGGATCTCGCTGCGGCGGTGTTCGCCGCCGCTCGTCTCGACAGCGGAGGACATCTCCGACCAGTCGAGGTCGATGAAGAACTTCCGGTCGTCCGCATCGGCGTCGGAGACCAGGCAATGGCTGATGGTCATCCGCTCGCCGTCGGGATGATGGTCGCGGCTCTTCTCCAAGTGCTCGATCAGCTTGGGATGCGCTTCGAAACCGTAGAGAAGGGTCTGGGGCGCGTAGAGCGTCCCGATCAGGCACTCGCCGTAGTTGAGGCCGACGTCAACGCACAGGTCCGGCTTGAGGTGCCGGTTGAACTCGCGCCAGAAGACGAGGTTGTCCGAAACGATGCCGCGCATCGAGGCCTTGAGGATCTTCTTGCGGGCACAGGGATCATCGGGATCGAAGAAGATCGGATGATCGCAGCCCGGGAGCTTCGCCCGGTCCGGCCTCGGGGTTCCGTAACGGCCAATGAGCCGCAACTTCAGAAAGGTCTCGCTGGCCGCTCTCTCCAGTCGCTTGAGGGCATTCATTCGGCGGGACGACCCTCTAGGGAGGCCGGAACCGGGGAAAGCAAAAAGGCCGCGGAGTTTTCCCCGAGGGGAATCAGTGGAGAAAGCCGGTGAGCGGACTGGTGGCCGAGGCGGTGTTGCGGATCTCCGGCACACCGGTCTCGAAGGCTTCGCGGCCGGCCTCGACGGCCAGCTTGAAGGCCCGGCCCATGCGCGCGGGGTCTTCGGCGATGGCGATGGCGGTGTTGACCAGCACGGCGTCCGCCCCGAGTTCCATCGCCGCGGCGGCGTGGCTGGGGACGCCGATGCCGGCATCGACCACCACCGGCACGGTGGCCTGGTCGATGATGATGCGGATCTGGTCGCGGGTGGCGATGCCCTGGTTCGAGCCGATGGGCGCCCCGAGCGGCATGACCGTGGCGGTGCCGACCTCCTGCAGGCGCTTGGCGAGCACCGGGTCGGCATTGATGTAGGGGAGGACGGTGAAACCATCCTTCACCAGCATTTCAGCGGCCTTGAGCGTCTCGATCGGGTCGGGGAGCAGGTAGGTCGGGTCGGGGTGGATCTCGAGCTTCACCCACTTCGGCAGTCCGGCGGCGGCAGCGAGTTTGGCGAGACGCACGGCCTCCTCGGCATTCATCGCGCCGCTGGTATTCGGCAGGATCAGGTATTTCTCCGGATCGATGAAATCGAGGATGTTGGCGAACGGGTCGTTCCCGCCGGAAAGGTCGGCGCGGCGCAGGGCGACGGTCACGATCTCCGTGCCGGTCGCCTCGAGGGCGGCCCGCATCGATTCGTTCGACGGGAATTTGCCGGTGCCGACGAAGAGCCGGGACTGGAAGGTGCGGTCGGCGATGATGAGCGGTTCGGACACGGGCCGATTGAATGGGGGATCCGGCCGAGAGGGAAGAACGGAAGAGGGATTGAAAAATGGAGTAAAAACGGTGTTGAAACGGTGGTCTATAGGTGTATTGAGGATGCGTGAGTGCGATCACCTTGAAAAACGTCCCGGAGGACTTGGTGGCAGGCTTGAAGCGCCGGGCCGCCGAATCCCACCGCAGCTTGAGCGGGGAGATTCTCTTCCGCTTGCGCAAGAGCTTGGAGGGTGGCGACACCGGCGCGAAGGAGGGGCGGCTCCGGGACGAGTCGACGGGGCAAGCCGATGCCTGGGAGAAACTCGCGGGGAGTTGGGTGTCGGATCTTTCCGTCGAGGAGGAAATCGAAGCACTCTACTCGGCGCGGTCCGCGGGCCGGGATGCCGATCTCAGCTGGTGATGAATGGCTACCTGCTCGATACCGACACCTGCGTCGAGATCCTGCGCGGAAACGAGGAGGTGATCGGTCGGCGGCGCGGGATCCATCAGGAGGTCGTGACCACGGAGATCACGGCGAGTGAGTTGTACTTCGGCGCGGCAAAATCGCGGGAGCCGTCGCGCAACAAGCAGGTGGTCGATGATTTCCTGAAGACGCTGAAGGTGATGCCCATCGGGCGTCGCGGGGCGCAGTTCTTCGGGGGCTTCAAGGCGAAGCTGCAGGCGGATGGAAATCCGATCCCGGATGCCGACCTGTGGATCGCGAGCATTTCCCGGGCGCTGCGGGTCACGGTGGTCACGGGAAATGCCAGGCATCTCGGGCGGGTGCCGGGCGTGGTGGTGGAGGACTGGATTCGGAGGTGAGCGATGGTGGATGGCTTTGACGGAGATTGAGGTGCCGGCACCGCTTGGCGGGCGCCCGTCAGCTCCTCCGCAGCTTTGGAGAGACCCAGGCTTTCAATCCTTCCTGACTGTGGTCGGGTTCGCGGTCGACGACGACGAGCGGGATCTTGGAGATGAGCTGGGGGACGAAGGTCGGGCCGAACTTCTCGACTTCCAGGACGGTCGCGAGATTCCTTGCAAGCTCGACATTGCGATCGGTCAGCCCGTCGTCGGCGTATTCCGCGCCGACCTCGAAGAAGAAGATCGGTCTTCCGGCGCTCAGAACCTGAAAGTGTTTCATCGCGCCATTACATCAAACGGCTCCGGAATGTCGAGATTCGAGAAGAGAACGGCCTGCGAGAGCGATCACCAGCAGGTGATCGCCTGGGGCGGGGCCCACTCAGCCACGCGACAAGCCCCGGGCACCTACTCCTCCAGTGGCGGCAGCTCCGGTTGCGGCAGCTTCTGCTCCTCGATCCACACGCTCAAGGGTCCGATCGCGGGGATGAAGCTGTCCGGATTCCAGTTGCTCATCGGGAAGTTGGCGACGGCGATGGTCACCTTGCCGCCCCCGAAGTCGTCGCGGAATTCCTGCCAGACATGGCTCCCCCGCAGGCCCTGCCGACGCCAGGCGGTGACGCCGTTCTTCTGTTCGCCGAGCAGCCTGCCATCGACGTAGATGGCGAAGCCCTCCCCGGAATTGCCGTTGATGCTGCCGTCGACGCGGATGCGGTAGCGATGCCCGTCCTTGACCGGTGGCAGTTCGAAGCTGCCGCGCATCAGCAGCACGTCGTTCTCCACCACGGTGGTGGGCAGGGGGCGCTTGACGGGGTAGAGCGCGTACTTGGCGAGCCACTGGACGCCCTCCGGCCTTTCCTCCTCCATGGCCATGCCAAAGGGGGCGGGGGCGCTTCGCCAGCCGGCTTTCTGCGGGTCGAAGTCGGGCGCGAACCAATTCTCCTGGCCGGCGGGAAACTTGAGTTCCACCGGGGTGGGTTTGAATTTCTGACCCTTCTCCAGTTTGACGGGGGTGGTCTGGTCGTAGGGGTTGTCGGCGAGATCGAAGCCGAAGATCTGCCAATCGGCCGTCCTCATGCCGTCGGGCACAGGCGTCCAGTCGTATTCGTGGATGCCGGCCTCCTGCATGAAGGCAACAACGTCGTCCACCGTATCCTCGAGGTATTCCGGAGTCGCGTCCGGCATCGGCGTGGCCGTGACGAAGGCGGTTTCGAGCTTTTTCCGGTTGCGGGGGTCGGCGAGATAGGCCTGCAGCAGACCGTCGAGGATCATCGGTTTGACCGCCGCGTTGGAAGCGGCGATTTGCTCTGCGGTCGGCTCCGGCGTCGCGGCTTCCGTCGCCATGGCCGCCTTGGTCTTCGCTTCGCGGTCCGACTTGGGCATCTCCGCCGCTTCACCGCCCTGCAGGCGCACCATCGCACGACCCATGGCCTCGCCCGTCAGCAGGTAAAACTCCGGGTTGCGGTGGTAGTGGTAGTCCTGGCTTCGAGGCGACTCCTCGATTTCGCGCCAGAAGTCCCGGGTGTCGACCGAGGCCACGTTGCCTTTGAACTCGGGATGCTGTGCGGGGTCGCCCACGGCCATCTGGGCCTCCCACACACCGCTCCAGTCGCCGCTTAGAATGCGGTATCCGCCGAACCCGGCCGTGGCGACCACGGCCTTCATGTTGGGAGCCTCGAGGTCCTTGCGCAGGTCCTGGATCAGGTTGACCAGATGGCTCTCGTACTCCTCCTTGCTCGATCCGCGGTCCTTGTGGCCCTGGAACCAGCAAAAGCCGGTGAGTTCGTATCCCTGTCCCTGGTAGCCGGGCACGTATTCGCCGATGTTCTCAAGCGTTTCGCGCACGCCCTTGAGCATGAGGCGGTACTCCAAACCTTCCCACTCGCTCTCGGGGTCGAACTTGCCGCTGGAGGGCGGCCGGAAGTCGGAGGCCAGCGAGCGGTTGCCCATGGCGGTCTTGATCAACAGCACCTGCTCGTCGTGGTAGGTACCCATCACGAAACCGAAGCCAAGCTCCGGTCCGATGCTGCCGCCGTTGGAGGTGGCGGTAAGCGGGCCGCTCTTGTCGCCCTTGAGAACCCTGGCCTCCCTGAAATGTACATCCTGGCGGACGGTCCACTCGCCCGCCTCGTCGACTAGGAAGGGAAACTTGCCGTCCTTTTTCGTGAGCGTGACCAGGTCGCCCTTGCCGACGAGATCCACCTGCTCCAGCCACAGGGCGGCCGATCCTCCCCTGAGATAGGTGATGGTGAGCGGATAACGCTGGCCGGCCTCTAGGGTGACCTTGGTGAGTGCGGGTTGTCCGTCGGTCTCCTTGCGGTAAACTTCGCGGCCGTTGACTTGAGCGACCGCGTGGGTGCTGTCGCCAAAGCCGACGTGCACCAGATAGGAGCCGGTTTCGGGGACTTCGATGAAGGCGCGGGCGACCGTCGTGCAGGCACCTTCGAGGGCGGGGACGGTCGCCGCCACCTGACCCAGCTTCATGGTGGTGCTTTCAGCCGGCTTGAGCTTGGTGTAGTCCGCCTTCGGATCGTAGGCACCCTTGTGGATGGCGACCACGGCACCGGTTGGCGATGACTCGTCGGCGGACTGGAAAAGACCGTGGGAGCGGAGAGCCGGGATGTTTTTCCAGAACCACTTGCAGGCGCCCTTGCTGCGCTGGGTGCCGGCCGGCATCTGGCCGGGAATGATGGCTGGATCGGCGGACAGATAGACGGCGGGGTGGGGAGGCCGGGCTCCCTGGATGTCGCCCATGCCGACCATGTTCGATTGTCCGGCGAGGATGTAGACCTTGACGGGTTTGTCGGAATTGCCGGGCTTTCCATCGGGGCGGGAAAGTTCGAGGGGCACCGGAGCGGCGTGCAGGGCGAACAGCGAGAGGGTGGCCGCGAGGAAGCTGATGGGTTTCATGATCCGGGTTGACGGGGGATGGAGGTTTGGAAGTGGCCAGTGATACGCAGGTCGTGCGGGCGTTTGATCATGGAGACGGCGCGGCGTCGCTGGCGTGATTTCCCCGGCACGAAAAAGCCCGGCGATCCAGTGGATGGCCGGGCTTCTGAGAACTGACGAGGCGCGACCGGGTCGCGCGCCGGCTCAGCCGGGGATGAGGTCCTTCACCGCCTCGCGCTCTTCCTTGAGCTCGGCGACGGTGGCGTCGATCTTGCCCTGGCTGAAATCATTCACCGGGACGCCCTGCACGACCTCCCAGCTGCCGTCGGCGTTGGTCTTGATCGGCATGGAGGTGATGATGCCTTCCTCGATGCCGTAGGAGCCGTCGCTGGCCACGGCGACGCTGTGCCAGTCGCCCTCGGGGGTCGGGGTGATGAGGCTGACGACCGTGTCGAGCGCCGCGTTGGCGGCCGAGGCGGCGGAGGAAGCCCCGCGGGCCTTGATGATGGCGGCACCACGCTGCTGGACGGTGGTGATGAATTCGCCCTCGAGCCACTCGCGGTCGGTGATGACCTCGGTGACCGGCCTGCCGTCGATCTTGGCATTGGTGAAGTCGGGATACTGGGTCGCCGAGTGGTTGCCCCAGATGCACAGGTTGGTGACCTGCGAGGGGTGCACGCCGGCCTTCTTGGCGAGCTGCGACTTGGCGCGGTTCTCGTCGAGCCGGGTCATGGCGAAGAACTGGTTCTTCGGCATGCCGGAGGCATTGGCCATGGCGATCAGGCAGTTGGTGTTGCACGGGTTGCCGACCACCAGCGTGCGGCAGGTCGGCTTGGCATTGGAAGCGATGGCCCGGCCCTGGCCGGTGAAGATCTTGCCGTTGATGCCGAGCAGGTCGTTGCGCTCCATGCCGGCCTTGCGCGGCACCGAACCGACGAGTAGCGCCCAATCGGCGTCGCGGAAGCCGGCATTGAGGTCGGCGGTGGCGACGATGCTGTTGAGCAGCGGGAACGCGCAGTCATCGAGTTCCATGACCACGCCTTCCAGCGCGGGCAGGGCGGGCTCGATCTCGATCAGGTTGAGGTTGACCGGTTGGTCGGGTCCGAAAACGGAGCCGGAGGCGATGCGGAAGAGCAGGGCGTAGCCGATGTTGCCGGCGGCGCCGGTGATGGAGATGGTGATGGGATCCTTCATGTGAGTTGTCGGGTGGAATTGACGGCAGCGAGGTAGTCGAGACTTGCTGTGTGGGTCAACCGTATCCGGACCGGATCGGAGGCGGTGAGGCGGTTTTGGTGGAATGTGCGAAGTGCGCAAATCGCCGGAATACCGGGCTCCTCAGAGCACCGGAGCGGCGAGGCGGGCGGCCCGGCATGCGAGCCGGAAGAGGACATGACTTTTCGTGAAATCCTCCATCTCGACCTCGCGGGACCGATCGAAATCCTTCTCCAGCATTTCCGTGAGTTCGCCGATGAATCCGGTGTCGGTGGTCACGGCGGTGATCTCGAAGTTCAGGCGGAACGAGCGGTTGTCGAGGTTGCCGGTGCCGACAAAGCCGTAGCGGTCGTCGACGAGCATGACCTTCTGGTGAAGGAAGCCCTCGTGGTAGCGGAACAGCCGGATGCCGTAGGGGAGGGTTTCCTCATAAAAAGTGAAGGCGGCGAGCCAGACCATCCGGTGGTCGGCCTTTTCGGGAAGCAGGATCCGCACATCGACCCCGCGGATGGCCGCGGTCTGGAGAGCGGTCAGCACGCCGGCGTCGGGGACGAAATAGGGAGAGGTGATCCACAGGCGCTGCTTCGCGCTGTTGCAGGCTTCGGCGACGATCAGTTGCCACGAGTCCGCCGGATCCGCCGGGCCGGTGGGGAGGATGGCGGTGATCTCGTCGTGGGGTTGCGGGTCGCCGTCCCAGTCGAGGCCGGTGATGCGCTCGTCGGCGGCCCAGTTCCAGTCCTCCAGAAAGACCAGCTGGATGGCCTGGACGGTGGGTCCGCGGAGCTGCAGGTGGGTGTCGCGCCATGCGCCGAACTTCTTGTCGCGGCCGAGGTACTCGTCGCCGACGTTCAGGCCTCCGATGAAGGCCTCGCGGCCGTCGACGACGACGATCTTGCGGTGGTTGCGGAAATTGATCTGGAGGCGGGACCACCAGAAGCGGTTGGTGCCGAAGGAATGGCACTCGATGCCCGCGTCCTCCATCTCGGCCAGGTAGGCGTTGGGGAGCTTGTGGGATCCGATTTCATCGAAAAGGAAGAAGACCCGGACACCCTTGCGGGCGCGCTCGATGAGGGCTTGCTGGAACTTCCTCCCGACGAGGTCGTTCTTCACGATGAAGAAGTTGACCAGCAGGTAATTCTCCGCCGAGGCGATGGCGCGGAAGATGGCGGTGAAGGTTTCGTCGCCGTCGATCAGCAGTTCGATGTCGTTGCCCTTGGTGAAAGGAAGTCCTCCGAGGGTCCGGGCGGCCCGGCCGAAGGCGTCGTCGGGCTCGAGCTCGTATTCCCTGAGCCGACGGTGGAGGTCCTCCAGGGTCCGGCGCACGTCCTCGTCCTCGGAACGGCGTGCCCGGACGTAGCCCGTGAAGCGCCGCCGACCGGCGATCCAGTAGAAGGGAATCGCCAGCCACGGCAGCACCGCCATGCAGACGATCCAGGCGATCGTGCCCTGGGCCGTCCGGCCGTGGATCAGCACGTGCACGATGTGCCCGATTCCGATCGCGTGGAGCAGCACGAGACCGAGCAGCGTCAGGAACGGGGGTGAAACAAGTTCAGGCACCGCCCCTTTCTAGCAGTCCCGGGCGTGGGTGAAAGCAGGAACCGAGCCTCGTCGGCGCGCATCCGGGCAGCTACAAGCGGGCGTGACCCTCGAAGTCTCCACACCCGCACTCCTGTTCCCGGCGATCAGCCTCCTGTTCCTGTCGTTCACCAACCGCTTCCTCCACCTGGCGGCATTGATCCGCCAGCTCTACGGCGCGTGGACGACCGAGCGGGATGAAACGCTGATGCGGCAGATCTCCAACCTGCGACGCCGCCTCACGCTGATCCGCTGGATGCAGTTTTTCGGGGCGGTGAGTCTGTTTCTCTGCGTGGTGTCGATGCTCGCGGTCATCGGTGGCGTCCAGTGGCTGGCGGTCTCGTGCTTCGGAACCGCGCTGGCGCTGATGGGGTTGTCGCTGGCCTGTCTGATGGTCGAGGTCTGGATTTCGGGCGGTGCCCTGCGCATTCTGCTCAAGACGCTCGAGACGCGGCAGGGTGGCGAGTGAGTCCATGGCACATTTGCTTTCCCCATATCGCTTGTGATGCATCGATGATGAAAGAATTGTTATTTTAGGTTGACCCAATTGCGGGAGATATGTATTCCCACGCCCGCAACCGAATCCTGCCATGAATTATTCAACCGCCATTACGAAGCTCAGCGCCCCTTGCATGATTGCAGGTTTGGGTCTCGAGGAGGTGGTGGATGCTCCAGGTTTTCTCATGCTTGAGAAGTTTGGTCATGGTCTCCGTTCCTGCCCGAATGACTGCGGGAGCCGGTGTTTGTCCTCGAGAGGCGGTTGACGCCTCGATTCACGGATTCAAGACGCCCGCTCCCCACTGGGAAGCGGGCTTTTTTGCGTCCTTGTGATCCGGTGAAGCTGGATGAATCCCAATATTCAAACCTGAATTCGCGGCCTCATGTCGAACCCATTGAAACACGAAATATCCTGATTCGAGAACATATCATGTCTCACGAGGCGTGGCTTGATCCGCTGTTCATTCGTCCGATGCACCATGGGTGCGGGAGGCGGTGTGCTGAGCGACGGGTAAGTTATGTCTTCGAGCAAAAATGTTGGCCTTGGTGTAGTGGTAGCATCCCGCAGTGTGATTGCGGCGGGGCCGGTTCAAGTCCGGTAGGTCAACCCAAACACTCTTCCATCCATGACGACTCCATTCCTCCATCAACTTTCCGTGCTGGTTCTGAACCGGCACTGGCTGGCCATCGACGCGGTCACTCCCGCGGACGCCTTCCTTCATCTCGCCTCGGGCAGTGCCCGTGCACTGCGGATCGAAGACGGGTCGGTCGAACCTCTCGACTGGGAGGCCTGGCTGGCACTGGATGCGGGCACTCGATCCGTCGGAACTCCCCGCGGGCCGGTCCGGATTCCTGCCGTCCTGGTGCTCAACCACTTCGATCGGGTGCCGATGCACGTGCCAAGCTTCGGGCTCGACGGTCTCTGGATGCGCGATGGCGGGCGGTGCCAGTACACCGGTCGCCGGCTTGCCCGGCACGAGGCCGACATCGACCACGTGATCCCGCGCTCGCGGGGCGGCGTGGACGGCTGGGAGAACTGCGTTCTTTCCGACAAGGAGGTGAACCGTCGGAAAGGTGCGAGGACTCCCGAGGAAGCGGGGCTCAGGCTGCTCAGGCAGCCCGCCGCGCCGCAACCGGTGCCGAAAGTCGTGCGACTCAGGAATCTTTGGAAGATTCCTGAATGGGAATTCTTTCTGAGCACTGGCTCAGCTTCCTCAAGAAGTAGGGGCCAACCCCAGGGAGCGGAGCTTCGGCTCCGCTCCCGAACCCCTTTTCAATCGGAATGAAATCAACACTCACAGGCGAAGATCTGATCGCGGCGGGCTACCGTCCGGGTCCGGTCTTCAAGGAAATGCTCGCTCGCGCCGCGGAATACGAAGCGCGTGGCGTGAGCGGGAAGAAGTATCTTCTCAAGCTCCTGCGCCGCGACTTCGAACCGCCGCCGCCCAAGGCGGTGCTGCGGAAGAGGGCCGTTCCCTTTACCGAGGCGATCCGCCCGGCGAGCAAGGAGGAGCGGGAGAACGTCGCGGCCGTCCGAACCAGGATGGATGAACTCCTCAAGGTCCCGGTGATCCAGCGTGGCGCGATCATGCCGGATGCGTGTCCGGCAGGACCGGGCCGTGCCGTGATTCCGGTGGGCGGAGCAATCGCCGTGGAGAACGCGGTGATCCCGTCCGCCCACTCGGCCGACATCTGCTGTTCGATGTTTGCGACCTTTTACGAGGCCCGCAGCACGGTGGCGAAGGAACTCGATGCCCTGACCTCGGCGACTCGCTTCGGCATGGGGCACCGGCATCTCGACGATCTGGTCGAGGACCCGGTGCTCGATCATGATGTGTGGGGCAATCCCTTCCTCAAGGGGCTGCGTGACCGTGCGCATGCGCACCTTGCGGACCAGGGCGACGGCAACCACTTCGCCTACGTGGGCGAGGTGGCGGTCGATGAACCGATGCGCGCGATGCTGCGGCTGGCGGGTTACGAGGATCTGGCCGGGAAGCTTGCTCAGCCGAGCTACCGGGTGCTGGTGACCCACCACGGTTCGCGGGGTCTCGGTGCGGCGGTTTACAAACGTGGCCAGCACGCGGCGCTGAAGCACACCGAGCGCGAGGCGGATCGAATCCCGCCGGCTGCGGCCTGGCTGGATATGAAGTCGGACGTCGGTCGCAACTACTGGGAAGCACTGAAGTATGTCTCGTTGTGGACCAGGGCAAACCACGAGGTGATCCATCGCCGCTTCCTTGAGCGGATTGGCGGGGTGTCATCGGCCGAGGTCGGCAACGAGCACAACTTCGTCTGGCAACGGGGTGACATGTTCATGCACGGCAAGGGCGCGACGCCGGCGTGGCGCGACTCGGATGGTCGGCCCCGGCTCGGCTTGATCCCGCTGAACATGGCGGAGCCGATCCTGCTGGTGCTGGGTGGCGACCGTGAGGAGTTCCTCTCCTTCGCGCCGCACGGTGCGGGGCGGAACATGTCGCGGACGGCGCTCAAGCGGCAGTTCCCAAGTGAGGACGCCCGGCGTCATCAGATCGAGTCGTCGACCGATGGCATCGACGTGCGTTGGTACTGCGGAAAGCCGGACCTCAGCGAGACTCCGGTGGCCTACAAGAATGCCGCCAGTGTCACGGCCCAGATCCGTGATTTCGGACTGGCGGAGATCGTCGCGCAGATCCGTCCTCTCGGCTGCATCATGGCGGGTGACGTTCCGAAACCGTGGCTCAGCCGCGAGGAGGAACTCACGCCGAAGCAGAAACGCCAGATCCAGCATCGCAAGGAGCGGCGCCGGACGAACCAGGAGATGAAGGAGTGGTGAGTGCGACCCGACTTCAATGCCTTTCGCGGCTTGGGGTCTGGCTTGCCGGAAACGAAGGATACGGCATCATCCGGTGGTGGAACTTTTCGGTGACGGCAAGGAGAAGAAGGCGCTCAGCGTGACCCAGCTCGTGCGGCGGATGAAGAATCTGCTGGAGGTCGAGCTGGGCGAGCAGTGGGTCGAGGGCGAGGTGTCGAACCTGCGCAAACAGGGCAGCGGGCACTGGTATTTTTCGCTCAAGGACGAGAAGGCCCAGATTTCCTGCGCGATGTTCGGCGCGCGGCGGCGGCCGGGGGCGGAGGTTCTGGAGGATGGGGTGAAGGTCCGCGTCTTCGCCGAGCCGAGCGTCTATGAGGCGCGCGGGCAGCTGCAGATCATCGTCCAGAAGGTCGAGGTTGCGGGGGTCGGCGAGCTTCAGGCGCGCTTCGAGGCGCTCAAGCGGAAGCTGGATGCGGAGGGCTTGTTCGCGGCGGAGCGGAAGCGGGAGTTGCCCGCGTTTCCGATGCGGATCGGTCTGATCACCTCCGGGACCGGTGCGGCCATCCGCGACATCCTCAACGTGCTGGAGCGGCGCGCGCCGTGGGTGGAGCCGGTGCTCCTGCCGGTGCGGGTGCAGGGCAAGGGCGCCGAACGGGAGATCGCCGGGGCCATCCGGCGGATGGGTGAGCCCGAAAAGTACGACCTGCCTCGTGCCGACGTGCTGATCGTCGGGCGCGGTGGCGGCTCGCTGGAGGACTTGTGGAACTTCAACGAGGAGATCGTGGCGCGGGCGATCGCCGGGTGTCCGATCCCGGTGATCTCGGCGGTCGGGCACGAGATCGACTTCACCATCGCCGACTTTGTCGCCGACCTGCGGGCGCCGACGCCGAGTGCGGCGGCCGAGCTGGCGGTGCCGTCGGGCGATGAGCTGCGGGGCCGGATCGATGCCTTGCGGAGCCGCCTGGGGCGCCGCGTGGAGGATCGCCTGGGTCGGCTCGACCTGGTGCTGGAGAACGCACGGCGGGGCGTGCTTTCGCGCGGCGGGGATCGCCTGCTGCGCGAGCCGGCGATGCGGGTCGACGGGCTCAGGGAGAGGCTTCGGGGGGCGGTTCAGGCATCTTGGCGCGACCGCGTGCTGGAAGTCCGGGCGGTGGCTCGGTCGCTGGAAACGGTTCGGCCGGAGCGGCGGCTGGAGCGTCAGCGCGAGGCGGCGGTCGACCTGTCGCGCCGCCTTTTCCGGGCGGTCGAGCAGCGTCTGGCGGGCCAGGAGGAACGCCTGGATCATCTGCGCGGACTGCTGCGGGCGCTCGGTCCGGAGTCGGCGTTCGAGCGGGGCTTTTCGATCACGCTCGATCATGAGGGCCGGGCGGTGCGTTCGGTGGACCAGGTGCGGGAGGGTGCCGAGCTGCGGACCAAGCTCCGCGATGGCGAGGCCGTCAGTGAGGTGCGCAAAATCGACCGGCGCGAGGGTTGATGTCGGCGGCGATTCCTCCCGAGATCCTGCTCCGGGCCTACGGCCAGGGGGTGTTTCCCATGGCCGAGGAGGGGGAGATCCTGTGGTTCTCTCCGACGTTCCGGGGTGTCATCCCGCTGGATGAGCGCTTTCATGTGCCCAGGGGGCTCAGGCGCGCTCTGAAGAAGCGTCCCTTCGAGATCCGGCGCGACACCGCCTTCGAGGCCGTGATGCGGGCCTGCGCCGAGCGCGCCGAGACATGGATCGACGAGACGATCGTGGCCAGCTACGTCGGCCTGTTTGAGCAAGGATTCGCCCATTCGGTGGAGTGCTGGGACGAAGAGGGGCTTCAGGGCGGGCTCTACGGGGTCCGGATCGGCCGGGGCTTCTTCGGCGAGAGCATGTTTTCCCGGAAAACCGATGCGTCGAAGATCGCGCTGGTGCACCTGGTGGATTGGCTGAAGAGCGAGGGGGCGGTGCTGTTGGACACCCAGTGGATGACCGATCACCTGCGGCAGTTCGGTGGCTACGAGGTGACGCGGGATGATTATCTGAAGATGCTGGGAGCGGCTCTCGGCGGGGACGGGTGAGGTCGACGGCGCGTCCCGGATGCGGCCATAAGCCTTGTCATCCATGCCGGGGACTCCGCATGGTCCGGGGCGTGATTGTCAGCAAGCTCTCCACCAGCACCTCCGCCTTGATCGAAGCATGATTCCCAAGTGCTTCATCCAGACGTGGAAGACCCGGACGATTCCCCGACGCTACAGGGCCTTCCAGCGCCGGCTGAGGAAGCTGCACCCGGACTACGAGTTCCGGTTTTTCGCCGACGATGAGGTTGAATCCTTCGTGCGGCGGGAGTATCCGGAATTTTCCGAGGCCTATGATGCCTTGCCGGATGTCATTTCCCGGATCGACCTTTTCCGTCTGCTTGCGGTCCACAAGCACGGGGGCTTCTATCTGGATATCGATGTGCTTCCCCACAAGCCCTTCGACGAGCTTCTGAATCACCATGCGGTGTTTCCGTTCGAGCGCTATGCCGACCCCTTCTTCGCGGCGCGATACGGCACCCTTGAGATGATCGGGCAGTATGCCTTCGGTGCCGAGCCCGGGCATCCCTTCCTGATGGCCTGTGCCGAGAACATCCGGAAGGTGGCTCTGGAGCCGGACTCCCTGCGCCTCCCGAGCTCGTCGGATCTGGCAAGCCTCCCCGAGATCATGGGCAATGCCCACTCCTTCCGGGTGCTTTACACCGCGGGGCCGGGCATGGTTACCCGCACTTTCATTGAGTCGCCCGAGTCCCGGGGCGGGCTCAAGCTTATCGCCGCCCTTGATGAGCGGAATCCCGAGCTGGTTCGGAAGGTGACCCTCAGTTTCGGCAACTTCGCCAGCCACCAAGTCACCGGTTCCTGGCTCACCGGGATGCCGCTCAGGGAGATCATCCTTGTCCGCCTGGTGGCCAGGTTGGTCCATCGTCGGAATGCCCGCCTGCTCCGAAATGCGGCACCCGCGACCTCCTCGGAGCTGGTCACGGTGGATTGCCTGTGCCGCGAAGCCGGTGTGGCCGCGGTCAATCCATCCGTTCGATCTGCCGGCGCAGGTCGCTGAGGCCCTGCTCCATCTTGCTCAGGGTCTCCTTCACGGTCTCGTAGCGGGACTTCTGCTCCTCCGGGTCCGGCAGGGTCGAAAGTTCCTGCATGGTGGAGACGATGATGCCGATGAAGAGGTTGAGGATGGTGAAGGTGGCGATGACGATGAAGGGGACGAAGAACGACCAGGCCCAGGGGTGGACCTCCATCACCGGACGGACGATGCCCATCGACCAGCTTTCCAGCGTCATGATCTGGAAAAGCGAGTAGAGGCTCGCCCCGAGGGTGCCGAACCACGCAGGGAAGGTTTCGCCGAACAGGTTCGTGGCGAGGACTCCCATGGTGTAGAAGAAGACCGCCATCACGACGATCACGCCGGACAGCCCGGGAATCGCGTGGATGAAGGCGGCGATGACTTTCCGCAGCTGCGGCATCACGGTGAGCAGCCGCAGCACCCGGAGGATGCGCAGCGAGCGGAGCACGGCCCACGGGCCGGCGTTGGGGACCAGCGCGATGGCGACGACCAGGAAGTCGAACCAGTTCCAGCCGTTGCGCCAGAAGAGGCCGCGATAGGCGACGAGTTTGATGAGGATCTCGGCGATGAAGACCAGCAGGCAGAGCTTGTCGAGAACCAGCAGCAGGGTCCCGGCCCGGTCCATCATGGCCGGGCTCGTTTCGAGACCGAGAATGAGGCCGTTGAGCAGGATCACCGCGATGATGAGCCGCTGCATGGCAGTCGACTCGATCCAGCGGGCGAGGGAGGCCCGGCGGTTCGGTTCAGGCAGGCGCTCGAGGAGGCGGATCAGGTCTTGCTCGCTCATGGTGGTGCTGGGGCGGCGGGACGATCCGGCATGCAGGGCCCGCTGGCAAGTTCCTGGCGTTTGGCACGGAAAAGGCTCACATCTCCTTGACCCCTGCGGTCCGCCGTCACAGCGTCGCGCCGCCCATTCCCGAGTCATGAACATTCACGAATATCAGGCCAAGCAACTCTTTGATCAGTATGGCGTCCCGAGTCCGCAGGGGAAGGTGGCGTCCACGCCGGAGGAGGCGGCCGGGGCGGCCAGGGAGTTCGCGGGATCGAAGCTGGTGATCAAGGCCCAGGTGCATGCCGGCGGGCGCGGCAAGGGGCACTTCAAGAACGGCTTTCAGGGCGGAGTCCACCTGATCGACTCGCCCGAGCAGGCGGCGGAGTTCGCCGGGAAAATGCTCAACGAGACCCTGGTGACCGTGCAGACCGGCGAGGAGGGTCGCCTGGTGCGCAAGGTGATGGTCGCCGAGGCGGTCGATATTTCCCACGAATACTACCTTTCCATCCTGATGGACCGCGCGACCTGCCGGCCGGTGATCGTCGCCTCGACCGAGGGCGGCATGAGCATCGAGGACGTCGCCCACGAAACTCCGGAGAAGATCATCCGCCAGTATGTCCATCCGCTGCTCGGCCTTCAGGGCTACGAGATCCGCAAGTTGGCGGCGGCGCTCGGGCTTTCCGGCGATTTCGCAAAGCAGTTCGGAAAGCTCCTCAAGAATCTCTACAAGCTCTTCATCTCCTGCGATTGCTCGATGCTGGAGATCAATCCGCTGGTCACGACGCCCGACGGCCGGGTGCTGGCGCTCGATGCCAAGTTCGGCTTCGACGACAACGCGCTCTACCGCCATCCGGACATCGTCGCGATGCGCGACACCGAGGAGGAGGACCCGCGCGAGGTGGCCGCTTCGGAGTATGATCTCAACTACATCGGTCTCGACGGCAACATCGCCTGCCTCGTGAACGGCGCCGGCCTGGCGATGGCGACGATGGACATCATCAAGCACTACGGCGGTGATCCGGCGAACTTCCTGGACGTCGGTGGCGGCGCCTCGAAGGAGCAGGTCGCGGCGGCCTTCAAGATCATCCTCGGCGACCCCAACGTGAAGGGGATCCTGATCAACATCTTCGGCGGCATCATGGACTGCAATGTCATCGCCGAGGGCGTGGTCGCCGCCGCCAAGGAAACCGGCCTGCCACTGCCGCTGGTGGTCCGGCTCGAGGGCAACAACGTCGATGCCGGCAAGGCGACGCTCGAGGCGAGCGGCCTGAACATCGTCTCGGCCGGAACCATGGCCGATGGCGCGCAGAAAATTGTCGAGGCGGTTTCCTGATTTGCGATTCACGAGGCGATGACTCACCGCGAGTTCTACGACTGGCAGACCATGGGTGGCGGCGCGGACGTCACCAAGCTGGTCGGCGCGCTCGAGGACCGTGGAATCCCGTGGTGCATGATCGGAGGCCTCGCGGTGAACCATTGGTCCGAGGAACCGATGGCGACGGCCGATGTCGACCTGGTGATTGCGGCGGAGCGCATCGAGGACGCGGTGGAGGTGCTCACAGGTGAGGGTTTCCGCGAGGAGCGCTTCGAGTGGTCGGTGAACCTCAAGGGTGAATCGAAAGTGAGCATCCAGATCAGCACCGAGGCGTTTTATCAGGAGTTTCCCACGAGGTCGGTTCCGGCCGACGTTCACGGCATCTTGATGCGGGTGGCGTCGCTGGAGGACACCTTGCAGGGGAAACTCGCAGCCTATCAGGATGCCGGGCGACGTCCCAGCAAGCGTCAAAAGGATCTTGCCGACATCGCGCGTCTGATCGAGGCCCATCCCCAACTTTCCGACCAATTGCCCGAAACCGTTTCCTCGAAACTCGAACACTGACACCGATGGCCATTCTGATCGACGAAAACACCAAGGTCCTGATCCAGGGCATCACCGGCAGCTTCGGCGGCCGCCACGCGAAACTGTCCCTCGAATACGGCACGCAGGTCGTGGCGGGCGTGACACCGGGCAAGGGTGGTCAGACCTTCGAGGACAAGGTGCCGGTGTTCGACACCGTTTCGCAGGCCGTGGCCGAAACCGGGGCGACGGCTTCCGCGATCTTCGTGCCGCCGGCCTTCGCGGCCGACGCGATCCTTGAGTCGGTGGACGCCGGCGTGGAACTCGTGGTGGCGATCACCGAGGGCATTCCGGTGATGGACATGATGCGGGTGAAGGAAGCCATGATGGGCTCCAAGTCGCGCCTGATCGGTCCGAACTGCCCGGGGGTGGTGACGCCGGGTCATGGCGAGAAGAGCCACGGCGGCTGCCGGATCGGCATCTCGCCCGGTTACATCCACAAGCGCGGCAATGTCGGCGTGGTGTCCCGTTCGGGCACTCTCACGTATGAGGCGGTCTTTCAGCTCACCAGCCTCGGCTATGGTCAGAGCACCTGCGTGGGCATCGGCGGCGATCCGATCAACGGCACCTCGCACCTCGATGTGCTGAAGATGTTCAACGACGACCCGGAGACCGAGGCGATCATCATGATCGGCGAGATCGGTGGCGACGCCGAGGCTGAAGCGGCTCGCTGGGCGAAGGACCACTGCAGCAAGCCGATTTGCGGATTCATCGCCGGGGCGACCGCTCCTCCCGGAAGACGCATGGGTCACGCCGGGGCGATCGTCGGGGGTGAGGACGACACGGCCGAGGCGAAGAAGAGGATCCTCGCCGAATGCGGCATCGCGGTGGCGGAAACGCCGAGCGACATGGCGAGCACGCTGCTGAAGCACTGGGGGAAGTGATCCCTCCGGATCGGGTCCAGTGGTTCGTAGTTCCGCCTTTAGGCGGTCCACGTGCACCGGTTCAGCCGCCCCGCGGCCGCGGGGCGGAACTACATACGCCGGTGGCGGGCCGCCTGATCGTGAATGGCACTCTTATCCTCGTTGCTCAGGCGCGACAGGTTGCGCAGCTGCATGCTCATCCGCTGGTTGCCCTTGAGCTGGTCTTGGTTCCGCAGCAGGAAATCCCAATAGAGCGTGGTGAACGGGCAGGCATTGTCACCGGTTCTCTTCGCGGGATCGAAGCGGCAACCGGCGCAGTAGTTGCTCATCCGCTGGATGTATTTCCCTGAGGCGCAGTAGGGCTTGGAAGCCATCACGCCGCCGTCGCCGAACTGCGACATGCCGAGGGTGTTCGGCAACTCGACCCACTCGACGGCATCGACGTAGATCGCGAGATACCACTCGTGCACTTCCTGAGGACGCACGCCGAGCAACAGCGCGTAGAGGCCGGTGATCATCAGGCGCTGGATGTGGTGCGCGTAGCCGTGCTCGAGCGTCTGTCCGATCGCCTGGCGCAGGCAGTTCATCTCGGTCTCGCCGGTCCAGTAGAACTCCGGCAGCGATTGATCGGCACCCAGCGCGTTGCGCTCGACGTAGTCGGGCATGTGGAGCCAGTAGACGCCACGGACATACTCGCGCCAGCCGAGGATCTGCCGGATGAAGCCCTCGACGGCGGCCAGCGGTGCCTTGTTTTCCTGGTAGGCTTTCTCGGCGGCGTCGATGACCTCGCGGGGGTTGAGCAACTTGAGGTTCAGCGACGACGAGATCAGCGAGTGATAGAGGAAGGGTTCATCGGTCCAGAGCGCGTCCTGATAGTCGCCGAAATTCGGCAGGCGTTCCTCGACGAAGGACCGCAGGTGGGCGAGGGCCGAGCGGCGCGTGACCGGCCACCGGAAGCTCTCGAGCGAGCCGGGGTGGTCGGGGAAATGGGTTTCAACGAGATCCATCACCCCGCGCGTGATCTCGTCGGGCTCGGAGTGGGTCGGCTCAGGGAGTTCGCCCGGCCCGCTCTTGCCGAAGCTCTTGCGGTTCTCCTTGTCGTAGTTCCAGTCGCCGCCGGTCGGCTTGCCATCCTCCATCAGGATGTCGTGACGCTTCCGCATCTCGCGGTAGAAGAACTCCATGCGCAGCGACTTCCGGCCTTCGGCATGCCGACGGAAGTCGTCGATGGTCGAGAGAAAGTGAGTGTCCTCAAGGATGTCGAGCGGGACCGAGAGCCGGTGGCACGCTCCCTCGATGGCTTGTTTCACCCGCCACTCGCCGGGTTCGACGATGCGGACCCGCTCCGGGTCGTGTTTCTCGATGGCCTTGCTGAGTTCGCCGGAGAGGCGGCCGCTGTGGTCGTCTGCGTCCAGCGGGGTGTAATCGACCTGAAAACCCTTGTCTTCCAGCCACTCGCGATGGTGGCGCATGGCGGAAAGGAAGAGGACGATCCGTTGCTTGTGGGACTTGACGTGGGTGGACTCTTCCGAGGCCTCGCACATCCAGATCAGGTCCTTCTTGGGGTCCGCATCGGCGAGCGCCGGACTGTCCGGGTCAAGCTGGTCGCCGAGGATGACGAGGAGGTTCCGCATGGAGAGGGATAGTTCGGGCCGAGAGGCTGTCCAGCGAAGAGGTTCGGCACTTGATGTATGTAGTTCCGCCTTCAGGCGGTCTTCTTTTTGCAGTTCAACCGCCTAAAGGCGGAACTACGTACAAAGGTGGCGGGCTGCTTGATGGGGTCGGAGTTGGTGGCTAGGCTTCCACCGTGATCTACCTCGATGCCAACGCCACGACTCCGATGCTGCCCGAGGTGGTGGATGCGATGCTGCCGTGGATGCGGGAGAATTTCCACAACCCCAACTCGTCCTATGGCCCGGCGAAGGAGGCGCGGAAGGCGATCGACGAGGCACGGGAAAAGGTGGCGGCGCTGATCGGTGCCGAGCCGGAGGAGATCGTGTTCACCGGTTGCGGCACCGAGAGCACCAACATGGCGCTCAAGTGGTTGTCGCGGGTGGTCGGGCGAAAGACCGGACGGGTGATCACTTCGGCAATCGAGCACAGCGCGGTGCTGCGGCCCATCGAGACGTTCGAGGAAGTGGGTTTTGCGGTCGAGCGGGTCGGCGTGGATGCCGGAGGGCGGTTGGATCTTGATGCCTTCCGCACGGCTTGTGAGGCAGCAAAAGAGGGCGGAGGGTTTGCCTCGGTGATGTGGGTCAACAACGAGACCGGCGTGATCGGGCCGATTGCGGAAGCGTGCGCGATCGCCAAGGACAAGGGGTTGGCGTTTCACACCGATGCGATCCAGGCGGTCGGCAAGGTTCCGATCGACGTGCGCGAGGTGCCGGTGGACTTCCTCTCGCTCAGCGCGCACAAGTTTTTCGGGCCGAAGGGGGTGGGAGCGCTCCATGTGCGGCGGGGTTGCCGGTTTGAGCCGATGATCCGCGGAGGAGGGCAGGAAGGTGGGCGGCGCAGCGGCACCGAGAACGTCGCGGGGATCGTGGGTCTTGGCGTCGCGGCGGAAATGGCACGCCAGCGCCTGGCTCATGACCCGGAGGGCGATGCCGTGCGCCGATTGCGCGATCGCTTCGAGGAACTCGTGGTCGAGCGGGTGAAGGGGGTGACCGTGAATGGCGACCAGATCCACCGGCTTCCGGGGACGAGCCACCTTTCCTTCGAGGGCTGCGAGGCGGCCGGGCTGCTCATCCTGCTCGAGGAGCGCGGCGTCGCGTGCTCTGCGGGAAGCGCCTGCATGACCGGCAAACAGAAGCCGAGTCACGTGCAGAAGGCGATGGGCTTCTCCGATGCCAAGGCCAAGAGCAGCCTGCGCTTCGGGATCTCGCACCTGGTGACGATGGAGGAGATCGAAAAGGCCGCCGAGGCCGTGGTGTCATCCGTCGAAAAGCTGCGCCGCGTTCAGGGTGGCAGTGCCGGACCGGTGGTGGTCTATTCGTGAGCTTGTGAAGATCCGGATCCTGCTGATGGCCCTGCTCGCCCCGCTGATGGCGGAGGATTGGAAACTGGTCTGGAGTGACGAGTTCGAGGGCGATTCCATCGATCGGGAGAAGTGGGGTTTCCAGGTGGGGAACGGTTTCTACAACTACGAGGCCAGGCAGTGGATCCACGGCTGGGGCAACGACGAGTTGCAGTACTACTCCGAGGGGAATGCGATCGTCCGCGACGGCAAGTTGGTCATTCAGGCGCGCAAGGAATCGCTGCATGGATGCGGCTACACCTCGGCGCGGATGCGGACCGTGACGCGCCAGGGCGAGACCCTGTTTTCGCAGCGCTACGGGCGGTTCGAAATTCGCGCCAAGTTGCCGGTGGGGCAGGGCCTGTGGCCGGCGATCTGGATGCTTCCCGACGACAATGCGTATGGAGGATGGGCGGCTTCGGGCGAGATCGACATCATGGAGGCGCGTGGGCAGGAGCCGGGAAAAGTGCTCGGGACGATCCACTACGGCGGTTGCTGGCCGGCGAATGTCCATGCGGGCGGCGAGTTTGTTTTTCCCGAAGGGAAGGGCATCGACCATTTCCACACCTATGCCATCGAGTGGGAACCGGGGGTGATCCGCTGGTATGTCGACGGGAAGCTGTTTTCCACGAAGCAATTTTGGTGGAGCACCTCGAAGCGCGGGCCGAACGGCGGCGAGAAGCCGGCGTCGGAGGCGGAGCTGAATCCGTGGCCCGCGCCTTTTGACAAACCTTTCCACCTCGTTCTCAACCTCGCCGTCGGCGGGCGCTTTCTCGGGCCTCCCGACCCGACCACACCCTTCCCTGCGGAGATGGAGATCGACTACGTGCGGGTCTACGAAAAGGAGGGCGGCGGCGGCGACCCGGCTCCGCGAGGCGAGGGCGAGTTGCCCTTCAAGTAGTTTTCCCATTCCCAAGGGCAGTCAATGGGAGTGGACATCAGGGCTCGGCGACGGTGTGGACCCGGAGAAACTCGGCGTCATCGAGACCCACCCATCGGTTGGAGCGCTCGGTGATCTGTTCGAGGTCGGGTCGCAGGCGTTCGGCGCGGACCCGGGTGGTTTCGCCGGTCGACCAATCGTCGTCGTTGCCGAGATCGGTGCTACGCTGGACTTCGGCCCTGCGGAAGGTCCGAGCCCATGGGTTCACTGAATACCGGATCGCGAGATAGGTTTGGCTCAGGTATTCCTCGAAGACCAGCGACGCTGCCTGCCGGGCATCGGAAACCTGTGGATCGAGGCCGAAGAAAAACTCGTCGAGATTGATCAAGCCGTCGCCGTCGTCATCGTCGCCCGCGACGAGGGCGGTGCGCGAGGGCGGAATGGTCGAGGCCATTTCGAAAGCGTCGGAGAGCTGGTCGCCATCGCTGTCCAGTTGGTCGTTCTGACCTTCATAGGAGCCGAGATCGACGGCGGCATTGGTGAGGCGCGGGAGGCCATCAAGGTCGAGGCCGGTGGTGATGAGCAGGTTGTCGCCGGTGTCGAGGGCCGCCGAGCCGAAGCTCAACCGCAGATCGCCGGGAGCGGCAAAGAAATCGGTGGGATCTGCCGGGCTGAGGAAGACGGGATCGGCGTCGACATTGCCGCCAAGGTCGGTGCCGAGGTCGGGATTCCAGGCGGCGCTCCCGCCGGAATGGGCGACGAGGTTGTGGCGGTGGTTGGTGGTACCCGACGCGGTCTGGAACAGCGAGGCGGAAGGGATCGCGGTGCTGGGCGCGCTGTCCGTGCGGCAGCGGTTGTTCCAGACGATGCTGTTGCCGAGGAAGAGCGCACCCTCGTTCCACACGGCGCCGCCGTCGCTCCGCGCGGAATTGCCGGAGAAGGTGCCGTTGATCACCCGCACGGTCGCCCCGGCGCGGACACCGAGGGCGCCGCCGAGGTAGGCGGAATTGCCCTGCCACAGGCAGTTTTCGAAGACCGGCGCCGAGCCGTTGCTGGCGAGCACGGCTCCGCCCCAACTGGAGAAACTCTGACAGGCGATGAATTCGCACGACTCGAAGAACGGCATCGAGCCATTCCCGATCCAGGCGCCCGCTCCACCACTGTATCTGGCGTAGCTGTCCATGAAGCGGCATCCGGTGATCACGGGGCTCGATCCGTCGAGGTGGAGGGCGCCGCCATCGCGCACGTTGATTCCTCCGCTGGCACTACCGCCGATGCCGCCGGCGATGGTGAAGCCGTCCAGCGTGCAATCGCTGCCGACACCAACGGCGGTCACCACGAGGAAGATCCGCGGCTGCGCGACATCCGTCGTGTAACCCTGCAGCAGGGTGGTTCGACGCCCGGGATCGCGCGCCGAGCGGGTCGTTTCGTTGCCGGCGAAGCCGCCGAACACCTGCAGGCCGCTGCGCAGCTTGAAGCTGGCGTCGTCGCTGTGGTAGCGCACTCCGGGACCGTCGAAGGGATAATAGGTGCCCTCGGCGACCCAGATTTCATAACCACTCACGAGTCGGTCGAGGGCCGACTGGAGCGACGGAAAGGCGTCGGCCCAGCTCAGTCCGCTGCCGCTGCCGGTGGCAGATGCATTCACGTGGACGCGTGTCGGGACGACATCCACGACCAGCCCCACCACGCTCCGGCGTCCCTGCGAATCCACCCCGCCGATCCCGAACTGGACGCGGCCGAAGCGGTCGGGAATCACCTCCATGGTCAGCGAACCGGTGGTCGGATCGAGTGCCGCTTCGACGATGCCAGCCGGCTCCATTGACGTGATCTCGAAGGCGACTGCCGATTGGTCGAAGAGCGGGGCGGTCTCGGCCAGGTCGACATGCGTGCCGCTGTTGGGTGTGAGTTGGAGGTCGATGGATGATGACAGAACGCCGGGTCCCGCGGGGGCCGTCTCGTAGCAGCCGAGGTCGGGTGCGGTGCCCTGTGGGCGCGGTTGACCGAGGAGGTCGGAGACCAGCGCCGTCGCAGCCCCTGCGTCGATCGCGGGAGAACCGGTGCGTGGCTGAAAGCCGGTGCCACCGGCCAGCGGCACGGCCGGGGTGCCGGCAGCGATGAATGACGGATCGATGTCGAGGTTTCCGCCCCCATCGGTGCCGATCGAGGGATCCCATGCCCCACTGCCACCCGAGTTGGCAATGAGGCAGGACGTGAAGAGAGTGTCGGGTGCCGCGCCGTTGTAGGTCGAGCTGGACGCGGATGCCGAATCGGTGCGACGCCGGTGCTGGTTGTTCCAAAGAATGCAGTTCGTGTAGCTCGCGAGGTTCTCGTCGGGGTAGTCGGTGTTGCTGACGGCACCGCCCTGCTCCCACGCCGTGTTCTCGGTGAAGGTGCAATGGACGGCCTCAAAAGTATCGGCCGCGTTCTCGATCGCGCCTCCGATGTCGGCCTGGTTTCCATGCAGCAGGCTGTTGTGCAGGGTGGCGCCGAGACCCGCGACGTAGAGCGCGCCCCCTCGCTCTGCCGCGTTGCCGGAGCAGGTGGAGGATTCCAAGGAAAGTCGTCCGCTGCTGTCGGCCAAGGCGCCTCCCCATACCGACCGATTGCCCCGGAACGCGCAGGCGCGGAACTCGACTTCCGAGTCCGTCATATGAACCGCCCCACCCTGGGAACTCGCCGAGTTGCCTGCGAACTCGGAGTTCTCGACCACCAAAGGGGCGCTCCCGACGACGCTTAGCGCTCCGCCGTAGGAGTTGCTGTTGCCGTAAAACCGGCAGCCGTGGAGGGTGGGTGTGGCATTGCTGACGAGCATGCCGCTGCCGAGTTCGCCGAATCCCGGGCCCGCCGCACCCGTGATCCAGATGCCGTCGAGACGGGTGGCCTCGCTCACGCCGACCAAAGCTGCCACCAGTCTCGCATTCGTGCCTCGCTGGTCTCCGGGTTGCACGATCACTCCGTCGGATTCCGGATCGATGTCGTCGCCACCGAGATCCGCGCTCATCACCGTCGGCCAGCGATCGGGATCGCGCTCTGCCATGGTGGTGGCACCGACCGGGAAGCCCCCGTAGATCTCAGTCCCTTCGCCGATCGGGAAGTAGGAGGAGGCATCGCCCGGAGTGTGGCCCGCACCCTGGTCCGGCGTGTGCACGCCGCCCGCCACCCAGATCGCGTAGCCGCTGCCGCCGAGGGCCAGCGCGTCCTGAAGGTGGGGGATGGCGTCGGCCCAGTTGAGCCCGGTGTCCGCTCCGGTGGCCGCCCGATCGACGAACACAACATCCGGAAAGACATCGATCACGATCGCGCGCCATGTCCCGACTCCTGAGCTGTTGGTCGCGCGTACGATCGCCACGAAATGGCCGATCGTGCCGGGCGGGACGGTCACATCGAGTTGGCCGGTGACCGGATCTATCTGCACGTCGAGGGGACCGGCGGGATGCAGTGAGTCGAGTGAGTAGCCGACGGCATCGCTGTCGAAAAGGTCGGCGACCGAGAGCGCGCCGGGCAGGACTCCCGCGTCGGGGTCCAGTTCAAGGCGTGGCTCGGGTCCCGGCGCCGCTGGACCCCCCTCGGTTTCGTGGGCCCCGAGATCGGGCCGGATGCCGCTGAGACGTGGCAGGTCACCGAGATCGAGTGGCAGGGGTTCCGCCGTGGTCAGATCGCCGTCCAGGTCGCAGGGGTCGTCGGGCAGCAGGGTCGGGTCCCCGGCATCGATGGCTGCCGATTGCGGACCGAGCCGAAAGTCACCGGCGATGGTCGGGGCCTGCTGCGGCGAGATCGGGATCAGGAAGGCGGGATCGCCGTCGAGGTTTCCGCCGCCGTCGAGGCCGAAGCCGAGATCCCACGTCGCGCTGCCACCGGAGCCTTCGACGAGGCAGGAATGAAACGTGATCAGAAGCTGGTTGTAGTCCGCCTGCGAAGCGGCGGTCGCCGACGGGAGATTGGTGGAATTGCCGGCCATGTTTCCTGAGAAGACCGAATTGTGGAATGACGGCGCGACCGGGTTGGAAGTGAAGGGGTAGTAGAAGGCACCGCCTCGAAAACCCGCCCGGTTGCCCGTGAAGGTGCAGTGGGAGTAGGTCCCCGGGCCGTTCCCCTGGGTGATGGCACCGCCGTCAGTCGCGGTGTTGCCAGTAAAGATCGAGTTGCTGATTCGAAGGTCCGCGGCGGAGAACAACAGGGCGCCTCCGGAGTTTCCGGTGTTGCCCCGGAACTCGACATTCGCGGCGATGAATGACGGACCGTTGGAGTTCACGGCGCCGCCTTGGGAACCCCGGTTGGCGGTGAAGATCGAGCGGCACAATTCGGTCGCACAGTTCGAGATCATCAGCGCCCCTCCGGAGCCGGCACATTCATTTCCGGAGAAGCTGCAGCCCTCGATTCGGAGATCGAGATCCGTCGCCTTGATCGCGCCGCCACCGCTCGCGCTGCGATTGCTTTCGAAGCGGGTGTCCACAAGCTCCAGCGATTGACCATCGGCCAGAATGGCTCCTCCGGATCCGAGCGGATCGAGGTCGGGTCCCGCCCGATTGGCGGCGAAGACGCACCCCCGGATCGATAGCTGGACGTTCAAGGCCTCGATCGCCCCTCCGTCACGAATGGCGGAACTCGACAGGCTGGCGGCGAGGTTGCCCTCGAATCGCGAGGCCTCGACGACCACGCTGCCGCCTTCAAGCTTGAGCGCACCTCCTCCATTGCCGCGATTTCCGGCGAAACGGCAGTCCCTGAGAGTGAGCTGTGGTGCCGAGGCGTAGATCCCGCTCCCTCCGGACGCACCCGTGATCGTCACGCCATCGATGGTGATGGGGGTCAGCGGAGGCACATACAGGATCCGGTTCGAGTTCACCCCTCGCTGGTCGGCGGCATCGGCGGTCCGGCCGTCGACCACGATGTCGTCCTGGCCGAGGTCGCCACTCAGGATGGTCGGATGCAGATCCGGATTCTGCGAATCGCGCGACGTTTCGTTTCCGGCGAAGCCACCATAAAGATTGGTGCGGGCGGGCACGGAGAACACTGCGCCGGGATTGTCCGCCACTTGCCCGGGCCCTTGGTCGGGGCGGTATTGGCCTTCGGCGATCCAGACATCGAGCGGGATCAACCCGATGCGCGGGACCTGAAGCGCGCTCTGCAGGTCGGGAAAGGCGTCGTCCCACGTCAATCCGGTTGCAAGCCCGGTCGCGGCGGCGTCGACATGGACGACGGAAGGGAAGACATCGATCTGCAGGGTTCGGAAACTCGTGGCACCCGCCGCGTTGGTTGCACCGACGATCACGGACACGGGGCCGAAGCGGTTGGGCAGCACCTCGAGGTCGAACTGTCCGGTCGTGGGGTGGACGCTGGCGGTGACGATGTCGGTTGGCACCACCTGTTCGATCCGGAAGCCGACGGCGGTGCCGTCGAAAAAGTCGGCCAGCTGGATCAAGGCGGGATGGCTGCCACTCAGGGGCTCGAGTCTCGGTCGGGGCAGGCTACCCACCGAGGCGGGTCCGGGTTCGATTTCGTGAGCGCCCATGTCGGTCGCCGCTCCCGCGACCCGCGGAAGTCCACCGAGGTCCTGCGGCAGCGGCTCGGCAAGATCGAGATCGCCGTCGGCATCGAGTTCGTCGGCGGGCAGCAGGGCGTTGTCGCCGGAGTTGATGGCTGGCGAGGTCGACGGCAGCCGCAGGTCGCCCAGGCTCGTTGGTGCACTGGCGGGATCGACGGGGAGCAGGAACTGCGGATCGAGGGCGAGGTTGCCACCGAGGTCGTGGCCCAGTTCGGGATTCCAGGCCGCACTGCCACCGGAATTCGCGATCAGGCAGTGGGCGAAGCTCGATTCGTGGCCTGTGCTTGAATCCCCAACCGAGGCGCGGGCGGTGCCGGTCTCGCCCCATGACCGATTGTTCCAGACGATGCAATGGGTCAGCTGAGGAGCGGCGGGGTTCGCGGTATTCGAGGTCTGGTTGTAGATCGCACCGCCGGTTCCCGCGGCATCGTTGCCGGAAAAGGTGCAGCCGTGGAAAACCGGCGTCGCGCTGTCGTTGTAAACCGCACCCCCGTCGCCGCCGGCATTGCCGCGGAATTCCGACGCAGACACCGCCAGTTCCGCCCCGTCGAGATGGATCGCCCCGCCGTCGTTGGTCGTCGCATTGCCGGCGAAGCTGGCCTGGACGATGCGCGTCACCGTGCCGCCGTCGAGGTAGAGCGCCCCGCCGTCGTAAGCCTGGTTGCCTTCGAAATCACAGCGTAGCAGGTCGATGCTTCCGAGCGAGCCGAAGATCGCCCCGCCGTAGCCGAATGTGCCCGGTGTCGCGTTGCCGGTGAAGCGGCAGTCGCGGGCCGACAGGGGGCTGCTGCGCAGCCAGACCGCGCCACCGCGATCGCTGCTGGTGGAGGCGAGATTGCGGAGGAACTCGCAGCCGGAAAGCTCTATCGTCGAGTCGGATGCCGCCACGCCGCCGCCTCCCGTCGAGCTCCTGTTTCCTTCGAAAACACAGTCGTCCATGGTGGTGCTGGTCCCGATCAGGCGGAGCCCGCCGCCGTCCTGCACGCCGACGTTTTCCTGGAAGGTGCAATCCTCAATGACGATATCGCCTCCGGAAAGGTGCGCGCCGGCTCCCTGCGTGGCCTGATTGGCAATGAAGTCGCAACGGCGCAGGATGATCTGCGAGCTGGTCGCGCGCAGTCCGCCTCCGTTCGTCGACCCGCCCGCCGCGCTGAAGGTCAGGTGCTCCACCACGACGCCAGCTGGCGCACCAGAAACTTCCAGCAACAGGTCGGAGTTCTCACCGACGACTTCGGTGGTGTCGGCGGCAAGCCCGTCGCCATCGGCATCGAGGTCATCGGCATCCACGTCGCCACTGAGGATGGACCTCGCTTCCGGCAGTCTCGAGGCGGAGTCCGTCGAACCACTGACGAAGCCGCCGCGCAACGACACGCCTGCCGGGAGGACGAACTTTGCGGAAGCATCACCGACAGTTCTTCCGCCTCCGAGATCCGGTCGATAAATGCCTTCGGCGATCCAGATTTCGTGACTGCCGCCTCCAAGATCCAGGGCGTCCTGAAGGTGGGGAATTGCGTCTGCCCAGGATAGGCCGGTGCCCGCACCCGTTGCCGTCGCATCGACATAGAGAACCGGCGGGAAGATGGCCACGAGGATGGTGGTGAAGGCAGCGGCTCCGTTCGCGTCGGTCGCGCGGGCCGTGATGGTGACCTCGCCAACCGCTCCCGGCAGAACGGTGAGATCCATCAATCCAGTGACCGGATCGACCGTAGCCTCGACGCGACCGAGTGGCGTCACGGACTCGATGGCAAACTCGACTGCGGTTTCGTCGAAGACGGTCGAGAGATCGACCAGCCCGGGATGAAGGCCGCTGCCCGGCGCGAGTTCGATCGGTGGGACCGGCGCCACCACGGATGGGCCTCTCGAACCCTCGTAGCAGCCCATGTCGGTCGTGCCGTTCTGGAGCCTCTCGGCACCGCCGAGATCCAGCGGCTGGGGTTCGTTGGTGATTCCGTCGCCATCGAGGTCGGCGCGGTCGGCCTCGATCGAGGAGTTGCTCCCCGTATCGATGCCCGGGGAAACTGCGGTGAGTCGAAGCACCTCGAATCCAAGTGCCGGGATCTCACCGACCGCCGGCAAGTCGACGAATTGCGGATCGGCGTCGACATTTCCTCCGAGGTTGAACGTGAGCGGCAGAACCCAGGCCGAACTCCCCCCGGAGTTGGCAAGCAGGCAATGACTGAAGCCGGTTCTGCTTTGTGAACTGGCTGAATGAGTGGCCGCGGGTGTCGTCGTGCTTCCGCTCGCCTCGTTGTTCCAGATGATCGAATTTCGGAAGGTCGGGGTTCCGAATCTTGAGACATTCAGGATCGCGCCGCCCTGGCTCGAGCGGTTTCCCACGAACGTGCAGTGGGTCGCCGTCAAGGTGGCGGATGTTCCGATGTACAATCCTCCGCCTGCGGTGGACGACTCGTTGGCCAGGAAGAGGCAACCGGACAGAACAAGCTCCGCGTTGGCCACACCTCCTCCGCCGAAGCGTGAGGCGCGATTTCCGGATGACGTGCAGCTGACCATGGTGACGTTCTGCCCCGACAGATAGAATCCTCCTGCATCGGTCGCTCGGTTTCCCTGAAACTCGCACCGGGCCACCACGAGGTCGGATGTGATCGAGTAGAGACCGCCTGCCGATGTGCCGGCTCCCGCCGTGATCACCAGCCCGTCAAGACGTCCGCCGCCGTAGGTTCTGTTGAATCGCACCACAGTCGCGGCATTGACGCCCACGATATGGGCTGCACGTGCGGTAATGCCGTCCCCGTCCGGATCGAGATCGTCCTGCTGCAAGTCGCCGCTGAGGATTGTCCGATGGCGATAAACATCGCGCTGGCTCCGCATCGTCTCCGTGCCCGAGAATCCACCATAGAGTTCGACCCCTGCATCCGGCTCGAAGCGTGATGAAGCGCTGTCGGGCATCTGCAGGGGGCCCTCGTCGGGATAATAGACACCCTCGGCGACCCACACTTCGTCGCCGGTCCGGGCCACCAGGAGAGCGGACTGAAGGTCGGCAAACGCGTTGGTCCATGACGAGCCATCGCCGAGGCCGCCGGAGACGTCGCGATCGACGTGAAAAATCGCCCCACACAGCGAGCCGGACATCGACAGCAGGAAGAGAGGGAGCCAGCGCACCGGAATTGAGATACACGATCATTCCGGGAGTTGTCGAGTTTGACGGGGTTGGACTGGGTCAGGCAGAGACGGCATGGGATTGGCGAATGGTTGGATCTCGCGCGAGTTTCGAAGAGACCCTCTGATTGGGTCTGCGGTACGGGTGGAAGGCGTGACCTTGAATGGCGCTCAGATCCGCCGGCTTCGGGGAACGAGCCACCTTTCCTTCCAGGGCTGCGAGGCGGCCGGGCTGCTGATCTTGCTTGAGGAGCCCGGCGTCGCGTGCTCCGCGGGTAGCGCTTGCATGACCGGCAAGCAGAAGCCGGGTCACGTGGGGAAGGCGATGAGCGGAAAAGCGCCTTGCATCGGCTAATTCACGGCGCTAAGCACCCGGCCCGCCCGGGCCTCCCGATTGCTGGATTTCGCATGAAGCTCGCATCCTTGCTGACACCTGATCAGGTCATCCTCGACATGCATGCCGAGGAGCACATTCCGGCCATCGAGGAACTCGTGGACCATCTGGTGGGGATCGGCAGCCTGCCGGCGGACCTGCGCGAGGAGGTCGTCGGATCCCTGCGCGAACGGGAGGAGCAGGTCAGCACCGGTATCGGCTACGGAGTGGCGATTCCCCACGCCTTCTCGGAGAACCTGGAGAACGTCGTCACGATGTTCGGACGCTCCAAGGCCGGCATCGATTTCGAGGCTCTCGACAACAGCCCGGTGCACTTCGTCATTTTGTTCGTCGTTCCCAAGAAGGACTACCACCTGCACCTGCAGACCCTGGCGGCGATCGCCAAGATGTTCACCAACTGCGAGATCCGCCGGCAACTGGCGGCTGCCGAGTGCCGGAACGAGATTCTGAACATTTTGGCTGGCAAGGCACCGAATAACGTCGCCTGACTCCGTGCATGACGCTGCTTCAGGAAATCGAGTCCGCCCTGGCGGATGCCTTCGAGAAGGTTCTCGGTGAGCGGGTGCCGACCCCGGTCGTGCCCTCAGCCGACCTGCGCTTCGGCGACTACCAGAGCAACGTCGCCATGGCGCTGGCGAAGAAGCGCAAGACCAACCCGCGGGCGCTGGCGCAGGAGGTGATCGAGGTGCTGAACCTCGACGGCCTCGCCGGGACGGAAATCGCGGGCCCGGGTTTCATCAACTTCCGGATCGAGCCCGGGACCTTCGCGCGCAAGGCGGGCGAACAACTCCGGGACGATCGCCTGGGTGTCCCCGACTGCGGGCACGGTCGGCGGGTCGTGGTTGATTTCTCCGCGCCCAATGTCGCCAAGCCGATGCACGTCGGCCACATCCGCTCGACCATTCTGGGCGACTCGCTCTCCCGCATTGCGGATTTCCTCGGCTACGAGGTGATCCGCGACAATCACATCGGCGATTGGGGCACGCAGTTCGGGATGATCCTGCACGGCTGGAAGACGATCCTCGACGAGTCGGCGCTGGAGGCGGATCCGGTGCCCGAGCTGCTTCGGGTCTATCGCGAGGTCAACTCACGGGCAAAGGAGGACCCGGCGGTGCTTGATACCTGCCGCTCGGAGCTGGTCGGCCTGCAGGCCGGCGACGAGGAGAACCTCGCCATCTGGCGGCGCTGCGTGGACCTGTCAAAAGAGGGGCTGCAGCGGATCTACGACCGGCTCGATGTGTCCTTCGACCACTGGCTGGGCGAGAGTTTCTACAACGAGCGCCTGCCGGGACTGGTCGACGAGTTCATCGACAAGGGGCTGGCCCGCGAGGACGGCGGCGCGATCTGCGTCTTTTCCGGCGGCGAGCTGCCCGACGACCAGGATCCCTTCCGCATCCACAAGGAAGATGGCTGGAAGGACAATCCCGCGATCATCCGCAAGGCCGACGGAGGATTTCTCTACGCCACCACCGACCTCGCGACGGTCGAGTACCGCATCGACGAATGGAAGGCCGACGAGATCTGGTATGTCGTCGGGGCTCCGCAGCAGCTCCACTTCCGCCAGATCTTTGATGCCTGCCGCCGGTGGGGCAAGAAGGCCGACTTCCACCACATCGCGTTCGGTTCCATCCTCGGTGAAGACCGCAAGCTGATGAAGACCCGCTCGGGGGACAACGTCCAGCTGGTTGACGTGCTCGACGAGGCCGTCGAGCGCGCCGCCGCGGCGATTGCCGAGAAAAATCCGGATCTCGGGGGCGACGAGGCCCGGGAAGTGGCGGAGATCGTCGGCATCGGCGCGGTGAAGTTTGCGGAGCTCTCCCAGCACCGGATGACCGACTATGTCTTCTCGTGGGACCGGATGCTCTCGCTGCAGGGGGATACGGCACCCTACCTCCAATACAGCTATGTGAGGATCCGTTCGATCTTCCGCAAGCTGGACCAGGACTTCGATGCCTCCTCGGTGAAGCTGGTGCTCGAGGCACCGGAAGAGATTCACCTGTCACGCCTGGCCCTGCGCTACGGGGAACTGCTGCCGACGGTGCTCGATGATCACCGGCCGAACCTTTTGGCAAATTACCTGCTGGAACTGGCGCGGGCCTTCCACTCGTTCTTCGAGGCGTGTCCCGTGCTCAAGGCGGAGGGTGTCGAATCCCGCGACAGCCGTCTGGCGCTGTGCGAGCTGGCATCGCGCGTGCTGAGCCATGGACTCGGCTTGCTGGGCATCCGCTGCCCGCAACGCATGTGACCGGATCATGGACCCACGCCGCCTGCCATTCTACGTCATCGGTCACCGGAATCCGGACACCGATGCGATCTGCTCGGCGATCGGGCACGCCGAACTGCTGCGCCGGACCGGCGAGCCCGATGCGATCGCCGCACGCTGCGGGTCCATCCCGCGGCGCACCGCCTGGGTGCTCGAAAAGGCCGGTGTCGAGGAACCGCGGCTGGTGACCGACGTGCGGGCGACCGCGCGGATGATCTGCCAGCCCGAGGTGGTGACCGCCGGTGCTGCCGACACCTTTTACGAGGCCTATCGCTCGATGCTCGCCCACGGCGTCCGCTCGGTGCCGGTCGCCGACGACGAGGGGAGTCCGATCGGGATCCTCCGCTATCGCGACCTGCTGGAGCTGCTCCTTCCCGGCGATGGCTCGGAACTGAATTCGCGAACGGTCCACGTTTCGCTGCTCAAGGTGGCTGAAACTCTCAAGGCCGAGTCGGTCGGGGCACCGCTGCCCGACGGGCGGGATCAGGAGGACCTGATCATGCTGGTGGGGGCGTCTTCGCAGAAGACCGTCGACCGCCGGCTCCGAAAGGCGGCGGAGGAGGGCAACATCCACCGCTATCTCGTCGTGTGCGGCGACCGTCCGGTGGTCCAGCACTATGCGATCGAGCGCGGCGTGCGCGCTCTTCTGGTCACCGGCGGCAACACGATCGACCCGTCTCTCGCCGATCTGGCGAAGGAGAGGGGGGTCGTGGCGCTGCGCTGCCGACAGGATACGGCGGGTTCCACGACGCTGATCCGATGCTCGCGGACGGTCGATCTGGTGATGGTGTCGAATTTCAGCACAATCCCGGCGAACGAACCGGTCTCCCGCTTGCGCAAGTCGGTGGCGTCGCTCGAGCAGGACATTTTTCCGGTGATTGACCCCGTGTCAGGGAAGATGATCGGCGTGCTCTCGAAGTCCGACCTGGTCGATCCGCCGCGGACCCGGGTGGCCCTCGTCGACCACAATGAATTCGCGCAGGCCGTGCAGGGCGTGGACGAGGCGCGGGTGGTGGAGGTGGTCGACCACCACCGCCTGGCCGGCGATCTCGTTTCCCGCGAGCCGATCCGCTTTCTCAACGAGCCGGTGGGTTCGACCTCGACGCTGGTGGGAAGGAAGTTCGAGCACCGGGACCTGGAGCCGAGCGCCGGAGCCGCGATGTGCCTGTGCGCGGGGATCATCTCCGACACGCTTTGTCTGACCTCTCCAACGACCACCGAACTCGACCGGACCATGCTCAAATGGCTGAGCGGCCTGGCCGGGATCGACCCCGAGGAGTTCAAGCGGGAGTTCTTCGCCGTCGGGTCGCTGCTGGTGGGCGGCACCACCGCGGAGGTGCTGAATGCCGACCGCAAGGAGTTCGATGACGACGGCGTCAAGGTGACCATCGCCCAGATCGAGGAGCTGGGGCTCGAGGCGCTCGAGGGTCGCCGGGAGGAGCTGATGGCGGCTCTTGAGAAGCTGATTGCCGAGGAGGGCTTCGATCTTGCGGTGCTGGCGGTCACCGACATTGCCAAGCATCACAGCGTCGTCCTCGCCGCGGGCGACCGGCGGCTCGTCGGCAACCTGCCCTTCGAGGAGGTGTCGCCCGGGTGCTTCAACGCGCCCGGGGTGGTCAGCCGCAAGAAACAATTGTTCCCCAGCGTGTGCCAGGCGGTCCGCCGTCTCGGTTGAGCCGGGTGATCTTCTGCTGCAAGGCGGATCCGTTACCGGCGGTCCTTGGCCCGCTGGTAGCGGGAGCGTCTTTCCGTGGCTTGCTTCTCGGGAGGAGGTTCGGGTGTTTCGGGTTCGGGCTCGGGTTCAACCGTGGGCTCGGGCACGACCTTCTGGCGCTTCACTTTCGGCCGACGCTCAAAGCTTGGCAGGCCGGGCAGCGGCATCTTCCAGCCGGTCCGGGTGAGCAGGGCCTCGGCGATGACCAGCGCGAGCAGGGCGATGGCCAGCCACAGCCGAAGGCCGATCTCGTGCTCGTTAGGTGGGCGTAGCCAGGCTTCGCCCAGGTCGAGCAACTCGCGACCTCCTGTTTGGGTGGCGACGGCGCGCAGCTCGGTGAGCCTCTCCGGTTCGAAGGCCCACTCGACCGAGCTGCCGACGGTGAGGGGACCGAAAGGAATCGCATTGGGCCCGATCCGGACGGCGCCGCGGATGATCGAGCCTTCGTCGAGGTCGCGGCTGACCGAAAAGTGCCCGGGCTCGATCCGGCGCCAAGGGATCTCGTAGGCGGTGTTGCCGCTGCCGCTTTCCAGCAGGCGGATCCCCGGTGGGGTGGCGGCGAGCTTGTCGCTCCACATTTCCGGGTCGTAGAGCAGGTCGAGGGTGAGGCGGGTGCCGTCGAGGCGGTGCCGGAGGCCGATGCCCGGTGGCAGCTCGAGCCCCATCAGCCAGCGGGTGAGGGTCTGGACGAAATCGCCGTAGCCATCCCACGCGCGGGCGGGCTCGGAGAAGTCACCACCGAGCGGAAAGGTCACCGCCGCCGTGCGCCCGAGACCGCGTCGGGCATGGGCCACCAGCGGGGCGACATACTCGTCGGTGGTCACCAGGGCCTGCGAGTCGCCTTCGCGCAGATAGGAAAGGTTGTAGCCGCCGGCCTGTGGCAGCCAGTCGATCGGCTTGGGCGAGACCTCCGCCCAGCGACCACTCGGCTGGGCGCCCACGGCTTCCTCGACGAAGGCGGAGCGGGCGATGGTCACGGTTTCCTGGGCGAAGATCTTCGGGATGTCGACGGCACGGTCGGAGAAGAAGATCCGCCCATCGCCGCGCTTGGCGATGTCTTCGAGCAGCTTGGCGTCGGGATCGGCCTTGGTTCCCAGCGCGATGACCGAGACCGTCGCGCCCTCCTTCTTCATCTCGGCGAGCAGGCGCTTGTAGTCGCCGGGTTCCTCCGAGTCCGCCGCGTCGGAGAAGAGGATCACGTGGCGGGTGCCGACGTTGGCCTTCTTAAGCTCATCCCAGGCGGCCTTGAGGCCTTCGTAAACAAAGATGCCGCCCCCCTGCGACTGGACCTTCCGGGCCCGCCCCATGAGCTTGTTCTTGTCGTTCCGGATCTGGGTCAGGGGGATGATCGTGTGGGGTGAGCTGTCGACCGCGAACACGCACACGCGATCCATCGGGCCGAGCAGGTCGATGGCATTGGCGGCGCCATTGTTGGCGAGGTCCATCTTGGTCTTGCCGCCGGCGACTCCCACCGACATCGAACCGGAGCGGTCGAGGACGATGGCAAGCGCCACCGCCAGCTTGCGGTGCTCGGTCTTGAGCTCCATCGAGATGGGAAGAAGGGGGTCGATCGAGGACTGGAAGTAGCCGCCGGAACCGAAGGAGTGCTTGCCGCCGATCATCAGGAATCCACCGGCCTGCTCGCGAACGAAGAAATCGAGGGCTGCCAGAAAGTCCTGGGGCACTTCGTGGGCGGGAACGTTGTTGAAGATGACCGCCCGGGCACCCGAGATCCGGCCCGGCTGGAGCTTCAGGGAGTCGGTCTCGACATCCACCGTGAAGTCCTGCGTCTTGAGGACCTCGACGAGGGGGTCGTCGGTGTAGTTGGTGACCACCAGCACCCGCGGGCCGCCGGTGATTTCGATCCAGCGCGAGGCGCGGTTGTTGCCGGGGTGGGCGTCGGTTTCCGGGACGACCTCCGCTTCATATTCGAAGGAGCCGCCGACCGGGATCCGGTCGGTGAACTCCGCGCGACCGACACCGTTCACCAATTCGACTTCCGTTTCGACCAGCAGTTGGCCGCCGCGGCGGACGATGAGCGGGACCTTGCCGTCGATCGAGCCCCGCACGGTGACCGCAAGCAGGTAGGGTTCGCCAGTCTGGACCCGCTCCGGGAGGTCGATGCGGGCGATCCGGAAGTCGTCGAGGGTTTCGTCCCGGATCAGACGGAAGTCGAGCGGGATGCCCTGGGCCTCCAGACGATCGGCGGCCTTCTCCAACGGCTCGGTCGAGAATCCATCGGTGAAGAGCAGGACTCTCGACGGCCGGTCTTCTTCGGCCAGCGCGGCGACGTGGGAAAGCGCCAGCTCGGTGCGGGTGAGCTTGCGTGATCCGGTGAAAGTCGCGCCATCCTTGCCGTGCTCGACGATCTCCGCGGCGTAGTCGAGGAGAAGCAGGCGGTCCCGCCGGGACGGCTTCGATTTTTCCAGGAGGCGCTCCCATTCGGGCAGGCCGAGGTCGACCAGGTCCTCGGTGGATTCCGAGCGATCCAGCAGGACCCACAGATCGAGCGAGTCGTCGCGCAGCGTGACCCGCGGATCGGCCAGCGTGAAGGCCGCCAGCAGCACCAGCACCAGTCGCAGCGGTGAGAACAGGCGCAGCCGCTTCCAGAACCAGCCGACCAGCAGGACGGCGGGGATCAGGAGAAACCACTCGGGTGAGGTGAAATGCATGGGCGGGAATGACGAATGATGAAAACCGAATGCCGAATGGAGGATTACCCGGTCGGGGTGGGTTCGGGACTCGTGGTGGCTTCCGGCTTTTCACGAGGGCCGTCCTTCGAGAAATACCACGAAACGAGAATCGCCGCGAGCAGGAGAAGGATCCAGAGGCGCCACCAGTGGTCTTCCTCGGTGTGGCGTTCGACCGCGGCGGCGCTGCTGCCGCCGAGCGAGATGTCGGTGTCGCATTGACGGAAGTCCGCCTCGCGGGTGTCGGCGAAATAGACCGCGGCCTTGAGCAGCTTGTCCTCGCCCTGCGTCACCTGCACAAAGCCGGGCGCGGCGGGAGCCCGGAAGCGGACCAGTCGCGCGGCCGGCAACGTGCGCTGGACGAGAACCTCCACGTCCAGATCGAAGTCGCGGTAGGTGAGGGGTGGTTCCGCCCGGGCCGCGAGTTGGATGGGTTGCGAGGTTTCGTAGTTCTCGCGGACGAGCGCCACCTTTCGCTCGCGGATGCTCTCCACGAATCGGTGCAAGCAGATGATGAAGGCGGGCTGGCGGGCGGCGTTCGACTTGTTCAGGTCGAAGTTGAAGCACAGCTGCCGGGCTTCCGGCCGGCCTTCCGCTGCCGGAATCTGCCGCAGGAAGATCAGCGGCCGCGTGTCCTGCCAAAGGAGGACGTCGTCGGTGGCCAGCCGCTCGAGCTGGATCGACTCGCGGACGAGCAGCGACTGCCAGTTGAGCCCCGCGACCAGCGGATGGGACTCCGCCACAATTCCTCCCTTGAGGTAGGATCCGGGCCGGGCGGTGTCATTGACGAAGATGGCGGCATTGCCCTCCGGAAGGGCCGGGTCGAGGGGGTCGTAGGAAATGAGCGCGAGGTCGGACTGGGACGCGTCGTTGCTCGGCTCGATGGCATCAAGCGACTTGGTCATCCGACCGGCGAGCTTGGCGAATTCGGGCGAGGTTGCCGAAAACAGCTTGATGGCCTTCGGGGCGGGCGGGACCAGCGGCAGGCGATCGTCGATCGTGAAGCGGTCGGGTGAGAGCTCGACCACGGCATGCTCGGCGTTTTCGGGGAACGCCGCCTGGATCGAGACCAGGGCCCCGGCACCGATCTCGAAGGGCTTCGGCTCGGTGCGCTTCCCATCGGGGAGGACCAGCGACCACGTGCGCTCGGCCTGGCGTTCCGAATAGTTGCGAACGACGGCATTCCAGGTCAGCGCGCCTTCCTTCTGCTCGAAGCGAACGCCGGTGATGCCGACATTGTCGATTGCTTCACCGACCGCGAGGAGTTGGGCGTCGAAGGCCAGCGCCTCCTGCGGCGTGTCGGTGGCATAGACCACGGTTCCTTCGCGGCCGACCAGCGAGCGGCCGAGCCGGAGCGCCGCCGTTGGATCGGCGAGACCGGCGCTGGGATTCCAGCTGTCCAGCGTGGCGAGCGCGTCCTCGATGGAGTCGCCGGTGTAGAGCTTGGCGAGGTTGCCGGTCGACTCGAGTAGGGTCAGCTCCAGCGCCGCGGCCGGCCCCTGCAGGTCCGGGAGTTGCTTGGCGAGTTCCTCCTTGAGATGGTCGCGGAAGACGCTCATCGAGGCGGAGGAATCCAGCACCACCGCCACGCGCTGGGTGCTGCGGGCCTTTTGGTAGCGGGGCTCGGTGAGCACCCAGGTGAGCAGCAGCACGGCGAGCAGTTGCATCCACAGCGGCACCGAGTTCATGAGCCGGTCGAAGCGGCGCCCGCTGATCGACTCGCGCTGGGTCTTTTCCAGGAGGAACAGCGTGGAAATCGGCAGGTCCTTGGCCCGCCGCTGTAGGAAATGGATGGCCAGCACGGCGGGGAGACCGAGCAGCGCCCAGAGGCCGGCGGGATTGGCGAGGGTGAGCATGGGTCAGTTGATGATCTCGAGGGCGCCCGAGGGGACGGCGTCGGCGAAGAGCGAGGTCTGGAGGTCGGTTTCGCTGGGGATGCGGGCCAGGGCGCTCATGTGGCGCTGGCAGGCGTTTTTCCAAAGACTGAAGTGGTTGGCGTAGGTCTCCTTGTAGCGTCGCAGGACGGAGGGCTCGACGCGGTGCGGATGGCGGCTCTTCCGCTCGGCGTCGACGAACTCGTAGTTGCCGCTCCAGTCGGGGTTGGCCTCGGAGTTTGAAAACGGCGCGAGGAGGATGGGCGAGCCCTGGCGCGCCGCCAGCAGGCGCAGGCAGGGATCGGGGTCGCCGGGAAAAAGCAGATCCGAGACCAACACGCGGATCGCGTTCTGGCGGAAGGGAATGCGGGAAAGGTCGGCCGCCGCGGCGGGGTCGTCGCACTCCATCGAGTTGATCTCATCGATCCACCGGTGGGTCGCCAGGCCCTCCGGAAGGAGGGGACGAACCGCGCTTCCCCGCACCAGGTGGACGGAGGTCGCGGCTCCCGAGCGGCGGGCGGATTCCACGGCGAAGTAAAAAAGCTCCGCACTCCGCTCGGCCTTCCTTTCCTCGAAGAACATCGAGTCGGAGGCATCGAGGACGACGTCCACCACCGGCCGGACCTCCTCGCGATAGAGCTTCATTGTGTAGTTGCCCGTGCGGGCGTAGGCCTGCCAGTTGATGTGCCGCGGGTCGTCGCCGGGGACGTAGGTCCGGTGGTCCTGGAAATCCAGCGACGAGCCGACGCCGGCTCCGACGAACTCGCCGGCCTGGCCTTTCCACACCTTGGTTCGCAGGGGCAGCCTCAGCCGGCCGGCCGCCGCGAGTGCCCGCGCGTGGGCTTTGCTCAGTTCGTCGACGGTCATTTGAGATCAAGGGCTTCGGATTCGATCCCGGGCATCTCACGGAAACGTCGCAGCGCCACCACCAGAAGCAGCAGCAGATAGACCAGGGCGATGCCCGCTCCGGCGAACATCAGGGTTTCATCATCAAAATCGCGGGGGAAGGCGACCATTGCAATCAGCGCCTGCGGCAGCCAGACGAACAGCCACATGAAACCACGCGCACCGCTGTCGACGGCGTCGGTGATGAATCCGAGCACGAAGGCGACCACGGATCCGGCGGCAAAGATCAGCATGAAGGTCGTGAAGCGGCTCTTCACCTTTTTCTCGAAGAGCGAGGCAAGGGCGGCCGGCATCAGCAGGCTGCCCAGCAGGCCGAGCAGGACGACCACCATTTCATCGTCGATCGAGCGGTGGTCGAGGGAAAGCAGGATCACCCCGGTGGCCAGCGCGACCGCGGTGACCGTGAACAGCACCCCGGAGGGCCAGCCGGGGTAGAGCAGGCGCCCCGCGAGTCGGCCGGGCAGGCCGCGGCGGACAAAGGGCGTGCAAATCGGCGGCAACAGCATGAAGGGCTCGGAGAGGGCGAGGACGATCGAAGGCACCAGGATGACGGCCACCAGGGCCGCGAGAGCCTCCGGGTTCACCGAGGAAAAGGCCCCGACCGGCAGCAGGAGCAGCAACAGGACAAGGGTGATGGACCGCTTCAGGGTTGCATGGTTCTCGGCGGCGGGGGCGATCATGCCGGCGCCGATCCCCAGCGCGGTCCAGCCGATGTAGATGGCGCACAGGACGGAAATCGAAACTCCCCAGAAGTCCTGCGCGGTTTGCATCGAGGCAATGGACACGAGTTCGTCGAACTCCCGGCCGAAGCAGAGAGTGGGAATGGCAAAGAGCCCGAGTCCACCCGCCAGCAACGGCACCAGGCCCCGGAGGATGACGGAGGGGACGCAGGAGATCCCGACGATCACCGCGGTGAGCACGGCCGACCCGAGAAAGACGAGAATCATCAGCGACAACTCGCCGAACAGATTCATGTCGCCGAACCAGTAGCGGAGGATGAGGTAGGGGATGATGGCCGCGAAGATCAGCGCCGACTGGCTGACGATGGAGACCCATTTCCCGAGGACGATCTTCCAGGCGCTGAGCCGGGTCAGGACCATCAGTTCGATGGTCTTGCCCAGCACTTCCCGGTGCAGGGTGCCGATGCCCCGGATCGGCTGGATGACCAGCAAGGCCATCGAGAAGAACATGAAGATGATTCCCGAGATGGCCCCGCCGGCCCGCTGGGGCTGGGACGAGGCCGCCACGGCCGATAGGAGGACCAGAAGGAGCAGCCCCTGCAGCGTGAGGAAGACGATCACGAAGGTCTTCGCCCGCAGTCCCTGGCGCAGCTCCTTCACCAGCATGGGCGAGAGCTTGTCACTGAAGTCCGCCAGCCGGTCGACGACGAGCGGCGGGGACGGAGGGTCGGGAGCGGCGGCGGCTTCGGACATGGGGAACTACTCAGTGAGCGGTGATCAGTGATCAGTGGAAGTGGGGACCGCAGGCGTGACGGGTGGGGTGAACGCGGGCTCGGGCGCGGTGGGAATGGCCGGCGGTTGGGCATCCTCGCCGCGGTCGATGCGGCCGAGCATGTCGATGAAGGCATCCTCGAGGTTGCGCTGCTCCTTGTGGAACTCGACCACCCTCAGCCCATCGCGAATCATGCGTGCGAGGACATCGGCCGCCTTCCCCGGATCGGAGCCCTCGACGCGGATGCGCCCGCCGCGTTTGCGGCTTTCGAGGAATTCGGCGTGAGGATTGACCAGGCACCACTCGGCGAGGGCTTCCGGTTCACCCACCACCTGGACGTCGAAGAGCATGCCGCCGGCGGCATCGGTGCCGAGCTTGAGCGACTCGGCATCCCCGTGGTGGACGATGCGTCCGGCATTGATGAAGAGCAGCGAGTCGCACATCTCACCGAGTTCCGAGAGAATGTGGGACGAGATGAAGATCGTCTTCCCCTCATCCGCCAGCACGCGGATCAGGTGCTTCAGTTCGACGCGTGCCTTCGGGTCGAGGCCGGCGGCAGGTTCGTCCATGACCAGAACCTGGGGATCGTGCAGCAGGGCGCGCCCGAGGCACAGACGCTGGGTCATGCCCTTGGAAAGCTTGTTGGAGAATCTGTCGGCCAGCGGGATCAGGTCGGTGAATTCCATCACTTCCTGAACCCGGCTCCGCCGCTCCTCGCCCGAGTAACCGAAGGCCCGGGCGTAGAAGTCGAGATACTCGAGCACCGTCATGTGGTCGTAGTTGCCGAAGTGGTCCGGCATCCAGCCGATCAGGCGGCGGACCTGCTCGGGGTGGTGCACGACGTTGATGCCGCAGATTTCGGCCAGTCCCATGGTGGGGTAGTCGAGCGAGGCGAGGATGCGCATGGTCGTCGTCTTGCCGGCACCGTTGGCACCGACAAAGCCACAGACCGAGCCGTGGGGAATCTCGAACGACACGCCATTCACGGCCTTCAACTGGCCGAAGTAGCGGTAGAGGTTGTGAACCCGGATCGCGGGAGGGGTGGGAGCTGTCATGGAAGTTCCAAGTTCGAAGGGCCAAGTTCCAAGGGAAGAAGGCGCTGCGCTGGGGCTGCGCTTCGCGCTTGCGGATGATGGATGTGAAGATTCGGGGAGCCGGCTGGAGCGGTCATGAAAGTTCCAAGTTCCAAGTTCGAAGGGCCAAGTTCCAAGTAAGAGAGCGCTGGTCTAGGGCCGCGCTTCGCGCTTGCGGATGATCGAGGTGAAAATGCGGGTGAGTTCGTGGATTTCTTCAAGAAGTCGGCGGACCTCACCAGACTCCGCCGTGCTGAGTTCGTTGGTGTCGTCGAGGAGTCGCAGCCAGAGCGCCGACTCGCGCGTCTCTTTCCGGCAGATTCGGATCCGGTGCGTGAAATCAGAATCGCTCACCGCCTCCTGGGCCTCGATGTAGTTTGCTGCTACCGACCCGGACGATCGAAGGAGTTGATTCACATCGGTCCAACTCGTCGGATCCCATTCGCGTTGCTTCAGAAACAAGCGCACTCTAAAGGCGAACTCGTAGGTTCGCTCCTCAAGATCATAAGGAGGCTTTTCACCGATGCGTGTCTTCATCAGATTTGGAACTTGGAACTTCTTACTTGGCACTTCGGGCAGGCAGCGGATCACGGTCTGGCGCGGCGTGGGATCAGCGCAGCACGGGGCCGGTGAGGATGGTGCGGGTGTCGACCCAGTTGATGGCGTCGAAGGTCTCGATGGCCGGGGCTTCGGTGGCGACGGCGACGTAGTGGTCGGCTCGCTTGGAGACACGGTTGAGTTGTTCGCGCTGACGCCGGGCGAGGCGCCTCGATTCATCGCCGACGGCCGAGCGGTATTCAGCCTCGCTGATCGGGGTGCCGGTCGTGGCCTTGCCTGCCTCGAGGTCGCGCACCATCCAGTAGCCATTGCTACGGTCCGCGTAGTAGAGCCGCTCGACCGGGAAGTCGTAGGTGGAAACGAAGGTGGGCGCTCCGCCGGCACCTTTCAGCTCGATCCGTCCCCGTGTCGGGACCACGGCGCGGATCAGTTGGCCCTGCTCCGACCGGCTCTGGAACCAGTCGCCGGAAATCTCCATGCCGCCCTCGGTGAAGTTGCCGGTGAAGCGCATGCCCGCCCCGCCCACGCCGGGCGTCAAGCGGGCCCAGGCGCTGTTGGCGATCGGCACCGGTGTGATCGCCGAGTCCTCGTCGATCTTGAACGAGCTGCCGAGCAGGACGCCGGTGCGGCTGACCTGCTCCTGGACGACGTAGGCCCGGTTTTCCCCGGATTCGGGACGCACCTCGATCAGGGCGATCCGGGCGCCGCGGCCGCCGGTGCCGTCACGCATCAGGATCAGGGCGATCAACAGCACGCTGGTCGCGATCGAGATGACCGGCGTGGTGATGAACAGCTTGTGGCGCATGCCGGACTTGGCGAAGACGAACAGGTTGACGGGGCCGACCAGCACGCCGAAGGCGATCAGCACGATGATGAAGATGAGGTAGTCGAACTTCTGCTTGCCGAATTCGTCCTGCAGCGCCCACCCGGACGAGTAGTCGTCGGAGATGCTCTCGCTGAGGGCGTCGATGGTGAGCCCGCCACGGGACGTGTGGTAGCGGTTGACGGTCTTCTTGGCGTCGAGGCCCGTGGGCGTTGAGCCTGATTGATTCAGCAGTTCAATGGTGCCGAGTCCGTAGGTCGTGCTGTTGCCGGCCTCCTGGGTCTCGATGCCCAGGGTGCCGAAGCTGGTCGAGGCCCGGCGATAGATGGAGGCGACGCCGCCGAGGCGGATCCACTGAAGAACCGCCGCCCTCGCACCGGGCGGCATGCCGCCCCAGTCGTCGTCGGTGAGCATGATCACGTCGTAGCCCGAGTAGGCACGCCAGTCCTCCGGCAGCTTCGAGGGCGTGAAACGGGCGGCGAAGGTGTAGCTGCCGTAGCCGCCGGAGCGGGTCGAGTTGAGCTGGGCGTCGAGTGCCGATGAGTTCGGAGTGAAGAGCGGTTCGCTCATCAGGATGGCCGGACCGTCGGGATGGAAGTTGCAGGAAAGGCTGCCGTTGTTGCCGCCGAAGCTTCCGGACATCAGAACCTGCACCGACAGGCCTTCGTAGCCGGAGCTATCGAAGCGGGTCGTCAGCGGAACGAGGAGATCGGTCGTCTTGGCCGTGCCGGCGGTGCTTTCGATGGAGAACTCCGATTCCATCGCGCTGTCCTGGGGATCGACCCCGCTTTCCGAGAGGCACCGGAGCCGCAGGCGCCCGTCGTTCTTCCGCTGGTTCACCACGGTCACCCGCAGCGGCAGGTAGCCGGTGGGCGGAGCCATGCTGAAGAGCGACTCGACCTCGATCCGGGTCTTGTCCTTCGGATGGGTCGCGTTCGGCGTCTGGATGAAGAGGTTCTCCTGGGCGGGCAGGAGGGGCGCGAGCAGGAGCCCGGCGCAGATCAGTCGGCGGATCGTCACGGGATCAGGCGGTCTGGTTGAGCGTCTTCGGCGTGGCCCCCGACTGGGCCGGCACCTCCTCGAGGATGGAGCGGACGACGTCGTTCTGGGTCAGGCCCTCGACCCGTGCGTTGTACTCGAGCACCACCCGGTGCCTGAGGACCGCGGGAGCGACGAAACGCACGTCTTCGAAAGAGGCGTTGGTTCGTTCGTTCATCAGGGCCCGGGCCTTGGCCGCCGAGGCCAGGGAAAGGGCGGCCCGCGGGCTGGCGCCGTAGCGGATGCCGCGGGCGGCGGATGACTGGCCGGGGTGGGTGGCATCCACCAGGCGGGCGATGTAGTTGCCGACGACCTCGGGCAGGAAAATCCGGCGCACCAGTGCCAGCGTGTCGTTGAGCGTCGAGGCGTCCATGATGGCCTCGACCACCGGTTCGGTGCCGAGTTCCCGGTGGTTGACGATCCGCTCCAGGGTCCCGACGTCGTTTTTCATGACCTCCAGTTTGAACAGGAAGCGGTCGAGCTGCGCTTCGGGCAGCGGGTAGGTGCCCTCGAGTTCGATCGGGTTCTGGGTGGCGAGCACGAAGAAGGGGCGGGGGAGCTCGTGGGTTTCGCCCAGCACCGTGACGCGGCGTTCCTGCATCGCCTCGAGCAGGGCCGACTGGGTCTTCGGCGAAGCCCGGTTGATCTCGTCGGCCAGCACGATGTTGGTGAAGAGCGGTCCCGGCTGGAAGACGAAGGACCGCTTGCCGTCGACCTCCTGAAGCACCGGGTTGCCGGTGATGTCGCCGGGCAGCAGGTCCGGGGTGAACTGGACGCGCTTGGTGGCCAGCTTGAGGGTTTTCGAGAGCCCCTTGACCAGCTCGGTTTTCCCCAGTCCGGGGAGGCCCTCGAGCAGGATATGGCCGCGGGCGAGGATGCCGGTGAGGACCAGTTCGACCAGCTCCTCCTGGCCGAAAAGCACCTGGTTGAGCGCGGCGTTGAGGGAACGGACGTGTTTGCCGGCTTCGGCGACTTCGGTTTCGGAGGCGAATTCCATGATGGGAGCGTGGGAGCTGCTTATGGGACTAGCCGAAGAGGGTGTGAAGATGCGATGAAAAAGGATGCCGGGATTTGGAGCGGGTTGGAACCAAAGCGCGGGAATCCGCGCTCCCTTTCAGTGACTGAGCCTTCTTGACAGGCTTATGGCGCTTCGCTGCGATGCTTCTCGGATCCTCGGGAATGACCGATTCTTCACAGAAGAAGCGTGGCCCGCCCGGGATCCCATGAGAAGAATCCACCGCGCCATGAAGCAACCCTCCCGCCTTCTCTTCCTGTGCTGTCTGGCTCCCTGTCTCCACGCCCAGGAGACCTACGAGGAAGATCAGGCCACGACCTCCCCCATCGCTGAGGTATTCATTCCCGGCCCGATTGTCGACGGCACGCCGCCACAGCCACCCCCCGCGCCGCCCGGAAAGCCCGACTTCGAGGTTGTCGAATCCCGTACCAGCCGAATGAACGTCGTTGAGCCTCCCCCGATGCACGGGCTCCCCGCAGTCACCGGCACGGTCAACGTGACGCTCAACCGGGTCGAGGATCCGAAGCTTCCTCCGCTACCAGAGCCGCTTCCGGCCACCACCCCGACTGATCCGGCGGTGCTTGCCGCCACCGAGGAGTTCCGGCGCGACTACAAGGGCACCGAACTGTTCTTCATCTCGGCGACGGTCTACGACCGGTCCCGCACCTACCTGCGAATCTACCCGAACGGCGTTGCCCGAAAAGAGATCACCGCCTGGTCGAACATCGACTTCAACCACTTCTCCGGATTCTCGACATTCAGGGTGACCCGGGAGGACGGCAGCTTCACCGACCACGGGATGCTCATGGGGCTCGGCAACCAGACCGCCGAAAGCACCGAACGGCTGCGCGAACTGCTTGAACAGAACGGCATGGAGTATTCCGTGCCCGAAGTGCCGGACTTGCCCGACCTCGCGGTGGCCGGTCCTCGCTACGTGATTGTCGAGGGAGGGGATGTGGAGGATCCGGCCTGCGAGATCCTCGCCTACATGCACCGGCTCTACGCCACCGATGGAGCGAGGATGGAGGCCGCCTACATCGAGCGTGAGCGGGTTCGCAAGGAGCGCGAGGCCTACTACCTCGCCAATCCGCCGAAACCGAAGGACGTGACGATCAATTTCTGGCGCACCAAGAAGGAGGATGACCAATGAAGGTCCGCATCCTCGCAGTCGCTTCGGCAGGCCTGATGGCCCTCGGGGCACACGCCGCCACCATCGAACCGCTCGGCATGTCTTCCTACCGGCTCGACTGGGACGGAACGACCGATGAGGCCTACTTCATCCAGTGGTCGCTCGACCTCGGCGGATGGCAGTATTTTCCGCTCGTCGACCAGGGAGTGGACCATGAAGAGTTCAACTTCAACAGCAGCTCGGAGCGGTTTTTCGTGCGGGTGGTTTCGTGGCCCTACACGGGCTCCGATCCGCATGGTGCCGACTTCGACGGCGACGGACTGAGCAACATCTTCGAGCTGATGTTCGGGCTCGATCCGCTCGACACCGACTCGGACGACGACGGGATTCTCGATGGGGCTGAAGACCTCGACGAAGACGGCGCGCTGAATACTTCGGAATACCTTGCGGGAAGCGATCCGAAGGTGAAGGACCATCCGGACGTGAAGCTCAGCGTGACGGTAGGAAACTGATCAAGGCCTTTCCATGAAGAAGATCCTTCGGCTGCTCGTATCGACGGCTACCTGCGCGTTTCAGATGCCCCTGTCGGCCCAGAGCCTCGCTGAAGTGCTCAGCTCCATTCAGGAGCGAACGCGCGCGGTCGAGCAGGCTGAGCAAATGACCGAATATCTTGCCGCGTATCCGAGTGCCCCGTCTTCGATTTCAGAGCAGGAGATGATTGGATGGGTTGGGTTGTCGCCAACATTGCAATTCCCGACCGACCAGGATCTAAGTGCTCTCGGAGTGGAAGAACGATTGTCGCTGTTGAACCAGGCGATCGATGAGTTTCGTTACTATCTTCACCGCCGCTTTATCAATCTACGCGAAGATGACCTCGAAACCGTTGGTGAATCCATTGGTGACGCGCGTCCCTACTTGCTGGAGGATTTTTCCGAGTTTGAGCGCGCCACCGCATCAAACTATCACGAGATGCTTAGGCGTCTCGCACAGTCAGTGAGACGCTTGAATGTGCTGCGCTGGCCTCTTGCTGGATACATGCGCACGACGCGGGTAGACGTGGATTCGAATACGCAGTTTACTTCTCTGGGAACAGGTGCCGTCGAGGCGGGTGGACAGTGGGAAACCGGCATTCTTGGCGAGCATTCGATCATCAGCAGCCACGAGGAGGAGAATACCGGACCGAACGGGGATGAGACGAGGTATTACGGCGCCAAGGAGGAGAAATTCTGCGAAAGCGTCGCGTTGTTCGCGAAGGTTCCCGGTCGGCAGGACCAGATTGGAGGCAGGGTCGCCGCTCTGGTGCGCAACACCTGGTCTCCCGCGACGTCGACCACCTTTTCGGCGACATCCATGGTTCCGTGGGACCCCGCTGACTGCTCTCTCTTCGTGGCGGTTTCGGCAGATGATCCAGCAAGTTGGCTTGCGTTAGATTCGGCCCCTCAGATCACGGTCCAGATGGAGTGGGCGGAGAACTACGGGTATCCGAAGGGGTACGACGTTCCCGACGGGATCTCGTTTCCTGCAGGTTCATGGGAGGGCGAACTTGGTGTGAATAGCAGCGCCTCACTGCTGCCCGGGATACCACATGGCTACTACGTCCTTGGCCGAACGGTGGAAGCCCTTTTCGCTCCGGACTTCGAGCAGGGGCTGGATGCGTCGAGCAAGGCGGCGTGGCTGGATAAGGCGGAGCTGGCCGAAATTGGGCCCTGTGGTGATGGGAAACCAGTGCTTCATCCGTCGCCCGGTCTGTTGGCTGGTGTCCCGCTGGGAGTCGGATTGGACGGTTCCACTGTGGGGTTTGTCGGCATCACCCCCGGCGAGGACGACAACGATGGCTTGTATTCGGGCGCGTGGAACGCAGCAGCTGAAACCCTCACATCCCGCGCCAGTGAGGACCTCGGAGTCTTATCAGCTCCGAAGGGCTACGACGATCTGGATTACGGCGACCTCGCCTATCGGTTCGATAGTGCTTCGGCCCTTCGTTTCGTGGGTCCGGCAGAAGACTTTCATGTCGTCTATGAGACATTGAGGAGTGAGGCCGCTCGTGGTGCGGCTCTTCCTGCGACTGCTCCCGATACTCAGCAACAGGATGACACGGGACTGAGTGACACGAACTTCTTCCGCAGCTGGGACCTCCCCCGGTTGAGGCAGGTCGTATCGCGCGGTCTGATCGTAGACATCAAACCGGAGGGACATTTCAAGAACATCGTGAAGGTCTACCGACGTCCGCTGACGATGACGGTCGATCGCACTCCAGGGACCTTGGTGTCTGTGGATGGACTCACGCCCATCCGGACCATCGTGATCGAGAATCCGGACGCGACGAGCGAGCCCTACCCGGATACGCCGGAAAAACTTTACCTCACCGATGGTGGGACGACTTACAAGGTCTGGAGAGACGGCTATCCCGAGACGACTCTCGACTCTGGAGGTTATCTCACGATGGCCTCTCCGGACATCCACTTCAAGATCGAGGAAGGAACCTCGACACCGTTCGAGAAAACGATTGCGTTCACGGGAGCGACGGCGGCAGAGATCACCACCAAGGTCGATGGGCTGACCCAATCTGTGGAAGACGTCACCTTCGATGGCTGGGGGGACTGGTGCTGGGCCCGGGCCAAGCCTCCCGGCAACGTGACGATCACCCGGGGATCGCAGCAGGTCATCGTCGTCAACACCTTCGATTCCAGCAGCCCACCCGCCGTCGGAACCCAATACAACTGGTTTCCGCTCAGTTCGCAAATCACGATCTCGGACGAACCGGATGCGTCCTTGGCATGGAATCCCAGTGGGATGCTCCAGAATCGCGTGAGCGGTGTGTGGCGCTCGGATTTCTCAGTCGAGAGCGGCGCGATCAAGACGGTGAGCAAGCTCAACGATGCGATCTATGCAACCACTTGGACGGAATGGAGCAACAACGACCGCACGGTTCGCACGACCACCGCGCCTGATGGCACGGTCGCGACGAAGGCAGGAGCAGCATGCGACTGGAGTGAGATCGAACTCGGCAACTCGTCCGGCACCGGCTTGCCTGGCTTGCCGCGTGTGCGCACCCGCAAGGACGGAAGCGGAACGACTTGGGTTTGGACGGTAAACACGGATGGGTCATCAACCGTCGAGACTGCTGACGGCCTGTTGTCCGGAGGCTCGGTAACGAAGGGCACCAAGTCCGTGGTCGATACCAACGAGCGAGGCTACATCACCGACACCGAGGTCCACCTCCTTCAAGCCGACGGTGAGGTCCAGGTTGGCGGAAGTTCGACCCCCTCCTTGGAGTTTACGGCCTGGGGTGCTCCAAAGAAAATCGAGGATTTCCCCTCGGGGCTTGTGACCGTTCTGACGCATGACGGTGATCGGGAGCGTCTGACAAGCGTTACCGATGCCTTTGGTGTCGCGACCGGATTCACGAGCTACGATGCACTCGATCGCCCCGGTGGGTTTTCGTGGAACGGCCATTCCGGCGGGAACCTGACCTACAACAGTTCCGGATTCGGCGTCTCTTGCTCGATCGACATCGATGGACGCACGGTTGGTCATTCTGGTTCATGGGACGCACTCGGCCGCACGACTGGAGGCAGTGTGACCGCCGGTGGCACCTCCAGCTTCGCACTGCTCCACGAGGCCACCGGCAAGACGCTTACCACCAACAATTCCGTGGCCGGAGCAAGCGGAACCGTGGAAATGCGCCCGGACGACGGGAGTCTTGAGGAGGCGACAGGAGACACGCTGCCGTTCGGTGGCCTCGATGGAACCGCGACGACGGTCGATGAAGGTCTGTTGAAGTCCACCAGCAGCTTGGGAGGGCTTTCAGCAAGTTTTCGAACAACATGGACCGACGCCTGGGGGCGGATCAGAAAGTCAGCGGTGGCAAGCACCGCCGGCACGGGCGACGACGAAACCCAATTCATCTATGGCGCCCCCGGCTCCACGACCAAGAAGATCGAAGTTCAGCATGCCTCCGGTCGCCGTCTGGTCCGGGAGACCGAGCCATGGGCGACTGGCGGCATCATTACAAGGTCCGGCATCGACAAGAACGGGAACGGCTCGCTTGACGCCGGCGATCGGTACGTCACTTCCACGACCGACATGGTCGGCGCTACCCTGCGCACAACTGTCACCCAGACCGGAAACGCCACCGATCGCATGGTGCGGTTCCACACCCCGGCTGCGGGCACGACTACCACCGTGCTGAACGGCGGAGAATCGACGATCACGGAGGTTCCTGATTTCGTGGCGAAAACCATCGCCATTACCCGAACCCAAGGCGGTGACGTCGTTGAAACCCGCACAATCACGCTCAACAATCTCGGTCAGTCGGACAGGACGGAAGTCGTTGGCACCGGACTGGCCGCAGTGGACATCGATCCCGAGTTTCGCGACGACGGTAGTCTGGCCGCCTTTTCGCTGAGCATCGGCGGGGTGGAATCGACGGTCACCTTCGAGCAGGACGGCACGGTCGAGAGCGTGAGTATCCCCAACCGCCAGACCCCAGGCGGGCTAGACGAAACCCTACCCGTCGATCACAGCTTCACTGCCGGTGAAGAGGCAGTTGCGATGGATGGAGCCACCGCGAGCCGTGCGCTGGACGGCTCTTCCAACTCGCTCACCGGAGCCGGGGTAATGGACAGTGATCGATCGACCGTCGTCAGCGGTGGAGGCTTTGCAGAGACCATCGACCCCGCCGATGGAGCGAGCACCGTGCTTGCCAGCAACGCCGCCGGGTTGAAGACCCTGCACAACTACGCGGCTGGCGCTGACACCCAGACGAGTTGGTTGCCTGGGGGTCTGCTCGAAAGTGTATCGCTTGGGCGTGGGGGCAGTACGGTTTTTGGCTACTCGGCAGACGGCGCAAGGGATCTTGAGTCGATCGCTTGGCCGGGGGTGGCGTCAGAGGGGTTCGTCGCCGAGCCGTTTTCCGGAGGGACCATCCTGCTGGGGCGCGACGCTGCCGGGAACATCGATTCGATCACCGACCCATCCGGCGAGCGCGATCTCGACCACGAGAAGAACCGGCTGACGACCACCGACTGGCTCGCTGGCGAGCTGAATCCTTACAAGATCGTTCGCGCCCATGACACGATCGGGCGGCTGGAAACGGTCACCCTCACCCGGGAAGG
>JAKZES010000089.1 GCA_022548915.1 Verrucomicrobiaceae bacterium E54 | reverse complement strand
CCGCCCTGCGCTCCTCTTCCGCCCTGCGCTCCTCTTCCGCCCTGCGCTCCTCTTCCGCCCTGCGCTCCTCTTCCGCCCTGCGCTCCTCTTCCGCCTTGCGCTCCTCCTCTGCCTTACGCGCCTCTTCCGCCTTACGCGCCTCTTCCGCCTTACGCGCCTCTTCCGCCTTGCGCGCCTCTTCCGCCTTGCGCGCCTCTTCCGCCTTGCGCGCCTCCTCGGCCTCGAGAGCCTCCTGGGCTACACGTTCGGCCTCGCGGCGGGCGATGATCCGAGCTTCAGCCCGACTGATCACCGGGGAGGGTTCCGGCAGAGCGAGCGACTCGGCGGTGGTCAGGCGAGAAAGCCACTCCGAGGCTCCCTCAAACGCCTGCGGCTCCACCAGGGCCTCTGCCAGTAGGGCATTGCCTTGCTCACTGAGCGCAGGGGTTTTGACGTAAGCCACGGGCGTGAAGAACGCCGCATGCTTCACCTGGGCTCCCGAAACGAGGCGATAAACCAACGCCGCCAGTTGGGAAAGGTAGGGTGCCATCTGACCCGACGCCGTCAGCGTCTCATCAATGGCGGAATCATCGCCGCCATCCGCACCGAAAGATGGTCCGGTTCGAACCTCGAAGTCCGCCAGGTCATCCCAACCCACCGGAACCCCGCCTGCGGACGATCCATTCCGAGGCACCAAGAGGATGGTGCCCGGATCGAGGTTGAGGCCTCCGTCCCACCACTCCCGCGCGGTGTCCAGCGAACTACCAAGCTCGGACAACAGGGGGAGAACCGACTGCAACCGGCAACTCCCCAGTTCCCTCATGACGGTGAGCAAGGGGACGCCCTCACCCAGGCGAAACGGCACCACATCATTCCCGCCTTCGCGATACCATCCGAGAATCTCGAAGGCCCCCGCTGTCAAGGACTCGCGACCGGCCTTGCACAGACCCTCAGCTCCCGGGAGACCTTCCTCAATCCAAACCGCGAGCACCTTAGATCCCGTGGCCCCTTCCTCCGCCTCATAGAGCTTGGCACCCCTGCCGGAAGCCAGCTGGCGCACCACGTGAAAGAATTTCTCAAAGTCATCAGGCCCTTCCTCCACGACTTCTCCGGAAGGTGCCGCATCGACGATGACCTCCTCCACCGCTGGTTCCGACGAATCCTCCTCGTCGGGATGGGTCGAACCGCTGGATCGGAGCAGACCGAGGAGGGCGTCAGCGCTGCCAATCCGCTTCTCAAGATCCTTTTCCAGCAAAGCTCCCAACACTGCAACGGCGTCGGCCGGCAGATCCTTGGGGAGCCGGTCGAGATACGAAGCCGGACCCAGGCGTTCCGCGATGAGGGGCCCCTTCCGATACTCCCCAAAAGGGTTCCTGCCCTCAAGCAACCACCACAAGGTCACGCCAAGCGAAAAGAGGTCACTCCGTGGGTCAAGCGGAAGCTCCGCAACCTGCTCGGGACTGGCGGTTGAATAGTTGCCCTTGAAATGCTGATCGCGGCTGAGGGCTACAACCGTGGATTCGGTGCCCTCCTCCTCGAACGACTTGACGAGACCAAAATCGATCAACTTGACCTTTGAGTTCTCGTCTGCGGTGGCCAGCATGACATTGGCTGGCTTGAGATCGCGGTGCAGAACCCCGCCCGCGTGCGCAGCCCGGAGCGCTTCGGCGAGGCTGATGGCAATTTCACGCACCCGACTCCATGGCAGAGGCCCGACACGGTTCACCAGTTCTTCAAGGGTGCCGCCGTCGCAATACTCGATCGCAAGGTAAAAGATTCCTTCCTCCGCCTCACCAAAATCGAAGACCCTGGCCAGACCTGGATCATCAATCTTGGCAAGAATCTGGGCCTCTTGTTTGAATCGCTGGAGCTTCTCCTCGTGATCCTCGGAACTGCCCTCGGAATCGTGAATCACCTTGAGGGCCGTGACCCTCTTGAGGAAACGGTGCTCAGCCTTGTAAGTGGCACCGTTTGCCCCCCGCCCAAGAAGGTGGTGCTCTCCGGCTTCGTTCTTTGAGACCTCATACGGCCCGAAGACGAGACTTTCGATCGCATTCCTTCCCATATTTCGTCGCTCAGAACACCTCGGGGAAAGCTACCGCCCGGCCCGGAGGGGGTCAAGCCCGCGACCGGGGAGGACCCGCTTCCCCGTGGTCGGCGGAGCGCCGGCGCATCCGCACCGTTGTCGCCGCCCATATCAGCGCATCCAACAAACAAGTTGCCGTCCCCGCAATCATGCAACGCAACCCCACGCGGATCTCAATCAAGTCGAACGGACGGACTTCCTGATCCGAACTCATGCTCGCCGCCAAGGCGCTCGCTTCCGACACCAGTCCGACCAACGGCGAGACAAGAAGGCCGGCAGAGAGTGCCATGAACCATCGAACCGGAGCGCGGAACGGAAGCAGCAAGGAGCCCAAGCTCGCAAACAGGGTCCACCGGACCATCGGTCCCGTCCACTCCGAGACCGAATCCAGCCCAAACTCGTCAAAACCCCGAAGCTCGAAAAGCGGGGCGTTGAGAACCCCGAAAAACAGACAGATTGAAGCAAGCGGAAGCATCCGATCTGCTGCGATGCCAAGGAGTTTTCTTCGATTCATGATCTAGCGGGTTTTACGGACGACACCAAGCCACGCCAGGACGTAGGTCAGGAACACCCAGGCCCCAAGAATGCAGCCCGCAACGGCGGCCGGGAAAGTGAACAGATACGGAGTTCCCTTCTCATAGCGCACGTCACGCCGGGCCTCAACGGAGTCGCGCTTTCGGAGAATCTCGGAACCATACTGGTTCTTGCCTGCGGATTCCTGAATCTTTTTGTGCTCCCCAAGCCGTTCGGGCAAAACCGCAAGGTTCTGCCAGGAAATGTTGACGTAGGATTCCCGGTCGAAAGTTTCCGAGAACGTTTCCCCGTTGTCCGTCCACTCAATTCTCTCGGGCTCCGTGGACCCTGCCAGAAACACCGGATTCTTGGTGAGGTTTGTCACCAGGGGGGTGGCCCGGCCATAGAGATTCGAAACGTCGATGATGCGCTGGCAGGCAAAGCTGGGGAAGTAGATTGCAACCGGTCGCACCGCACTCGGCAACTTGGGGTAGGAAATCACATAGCCACCCAGCAGGATCTGCGGAATCAACAGCAGTGGGACCCACATCACCGCTTGGGTTGACGTTCGGACCCAAGACGAGACCGCCAAACCGAGTCCAACGCCTACCAGTGCCGCGCCGACGTAGGCGGCGATCTTCATTCCAAGCCCTGCGACAAGGAGACGCCAAACCTCGATCCCCTCAAACCATAGAGGCTTCCCATCCACATCGAGCACCTGCGTGCCTCTCGAATCAGTCATCGGGCGACGCTCGGAGTCGATGATGGTATCCTCCATCATCAGCCATTTTGCGGCGATGACGACGACTCCGGTGGGCATCTGGAATCGAGAGCTTGGCTTCTCGTTCCCGGTAGTTTCACCTGATTCATCACCCGAGAGGTCAGGACCGCCCAGCAGTTCGGAATCACCTTCTTCATCCACAACCGTGAAATCATCGAGAAGCGGATCGCCGGCTGCCTGTGCTCCATCCTCCACTGCCTCCCGCTCAAGCCGCGACTCGTAGAGATCCTCAAAAATCTCCTGATCAAAGTCGATCGGGTGAATCAGAGCCCCTCCCACAACCACGATTGCAAAAAGCAAGAGGCCCTGCAACGCGGAGACAATGCCTTGGAAGGAAAACTTGCTGGCCAGATAGACATTCCTCCCCAACCCGCAGACCTGCTCTCGTTTGAGGATCGGTTCTTCCGCAACAATCTGTTGGGCCCCATTGCTGCAACCGAACCAGAGGGTCGCGATCAAACCGAGGAACATCCGGAAGCCAAACTCATCCGATACGATCGCAATCAATGCCCCAATCAGCACAACCTGCCCGGCGAGAAAAACCAGGTTCAGCGGATCAGCGAACAAGATCTTGCGCTGCCGGGTCATCAGGGTACTGAACCTTCGCCAGGCCGGAACCCTGCGACGGCGGCCCGGCAAGCGATCCCGCTCCCCACCTACGGTTTCCTTACCGTCTTCAGGAGGGGGCAATCCATCGCTCGTCCGCCACTCGCCGAACCTCTCCTTCCACTCTTCAGCGGTTTTCCGCCCAGAGAGCACCTCCGTGTAGATTCGTTCCAGGGGAGCCTTCGGCCCAGCGGTGGCACTGATGGACACACTCTCCGCCCCCCCCGACTGGTTGGCCCCGAAGAAGAAAACACGCGCATCGTCCGCGTCCCCCTCGAAGATGATCCGCCCACCGTGAACGAATAGGAGGCGATTGAAGATGTAGGCTTTCTGAAGAACGTGGGTTGTACAAACAACGGTGAAGTTGTTCCGCTCAGCGAGCGATTGGAGCAACTCCATGAGAGCATGCTCGGTGGCGGGGTCGAGCCCGGACGACGGCTCATCAAGGAACAGGACTGAAGGTTTCGAGAGCAACTCGATGCCGATGCTCACCCGCTTCCGTTGCCCGCCCGATAAATGTGCAACCCGCTTTCCAGCATGATCATCCAGACCCAGCAGATGGATTGTTCTGTCAACAAGCTGGACGCGATCATCCTTGGCGAGCGGCAACCGGAGACGAGCGCTGAGAAGCAGTGCATCCCTCACCACCAGCTCACTGTGCACGATGTCATCCTGCGGGACGAATCCCACCGAGCCCGGAAGAATCCGGTTGAGCAAAACGATTGGAACCCCGCCGATTTCGACCGTCCCGCAATCTGCGGGCCGGATTCCGCAGAGCGCGTTGAGCAGGGTTGACTTGCCCTGCCCACTACCCCCGAGGATCCCGATGAAATGTCCTGTGCGGATCGCCAATGACGCATCCTTCAGAATGGGCAAGGGCTTTCCGGTCACCCGGTCCTTGACGGTTACTCCAAGTCCGGACGCCGTCACATCGCCCATCCGGGAATCGTCAACACGAACAATCCTCCCTTCGCGAAACTCAAAGATGTAATCGCTGATGCGGAACCGATCACTCAGGATCAATCGCTCCGAAACGAACGGGTTCCCATTCAGGAGGGTTTGGGTTGAGCTGGTATCGGTAATCCGCCAAGATCCATCAAGCCACTCGACTCTTGCATGGTTCCTCGAGATGTCCCGGTCTTCTGGATCGAGGCAGACTCGGACCACGTCCGATTCGGACTCACCCCCGGGGCTCCCCCCCCGTCCCAGAGTGTAAACCTTGTCGATTTCCAGAAACACCCCATCAACCTCCGAGCCGTCGACTTTGGGAGGGTCAAGCAACACCTCCAAGGAGAAGCTCGCTGCTCCAACTGCTGCAGAGTGACCGGGCTGGAGCACCTTGGCTTCCAGAGCAGGTGCCGACCTGCGTCGCCAAGAGAATGTTTGGATGGCCGGCCTCCAATCCAGCAAAAGGTCCGAATCCTGGGCTGTATCTGATGCGACAATCGCCGGTGCAGCACTCTCGATTCCGACCAAAGCCCAAGAGCCGGAAGGAACGATCAGGACACTCCGCCCAACCGCATTTCTTATCTGTAGGCGTGCCTGCATTAAATGTCTGGAACTTCAGTCGGGCCAGCTCACCTCCTTAGGAGCCACCAAAAATATGAAAAATGGATCTCTCCTGTAAAGACCAGCGGCAAACCGACCATCCCGAACCGCCAATTCAGTAGATCTACCTCCTCCCTTTGGAGTCTGCGCATGATCTTCATCTTGCGACATCGGGCAAGTTTGCAAGCCGTCTCATTCAGGGACACCGTGAAGAGCGGGCCTAGCGACTTCCTGGCCCCATAACGGCGCGAGAAGGATCGCGGGTGTCAATGATCCGCTCCCCTCTGGCCTTCGCTTCCCTGATGCGCTGATCGATCTTGGCATCAGTGGGTGACCGTTCGGGCTCATTGGATTCGACATTGGAAAGCTCGCCCGAACGCCCATCGGGACCTTCTTCCTGGCTGGAAGTGCGCGACTGTGATTCACCATCCCGGCGCACCACAGCAATATCCTCGTGGGGCAATGACGTTTCAGTGAAAATCCATTCACCCGCCGGATTCCCCTTCGCCTTCCAAAAGACATCCTTCAACTCTCCCATCGGGCCGCGCAAGGTGAACGTGCCCGAACAAACAAAGGGATAGTCCATGGAAGGTCCCTGGGGTTCGGCAAAGCTGCGCAGCGCAACTTGAAACGCTGGATTGCTGTCCTTCACCTTGGACTCCCACTCAAGCGCCGCTTCGACAAACTTGCTGCGAACCTCCTCTGGGGTAGGCATCGCCAAGGATTTGGCCCCTTCGATGGCCGCAGTGCTTTCTTCAAGTTGGGAACGAAGCTCCTCAGCCTGAGCCCTTGATTGCTCGAGTTCGACTTCGAGCCGCCCTAATCGGGTCATCGCCTCCGACAACTCCTTCTCGCGCTCTGCCGCGACGGAAGGATCTTCGCTGGAACACGAAGTCAGCCACATGAGAGAAACGAATCCTGCCAGAGTCAAATTTGCGTTCATGGTGATTGGTTGGCGTTGGGCTACTCTAAATTCAAGGAAGGATCCAAAGCTTACGTCTGCGTCCTTCTCCAAATCGACAAGCTAGCAGATGACCCCCTGACTGCAAGTGAGTCCTTTCGGATCAATCAAAAAGATTTCTGCTCCAGTGAACACCCATCGTGGTTCCATTTCCTTCCTGCAGCCAGCTGAACCACGAGACGACGCTCACCCCACTCACTTGGCTGTCTCCCGGCACTTGGATACAATCGTGCTGGTGACTTCGGCGATCCGCTTGACGTTTTTCTCACTGATCTTCCCGCCCATTGGAACATCAACGAGTTGCTCAAGCTCAGTGAGTGCTGTCGACAGAATTTTGACAATGTCAGCATCCTTGCGATTCGACACCTCTCCGAGTTGCTTGTTCAACTCGGCCACCAGCCTTGGCTCTCGGAGCAGTCCCGCCGTCGTCGGATTGTAATTTTGAGAAATAATCGTGGATGTGTATCGGGCACCTTGCATCCAACCAGCAGCGTAGAGAATTTTCCCAACCGGAACCGTCCCCTTCTCCGAGGACTTGTCGAAGTCTCGTTTGAGAACATTCTCAATGTCCTGCTGGAGAAACCCCAACTCAAGAAAGACCCGGGTCCATAAACCACGATCCGCATAGCTTCTCACAAGCTTCGCCCTCCTAAGGTCGCCATCGGTCACCCCCATGATCTTACCCAGCGCCTCGATATCGTCAGCGCACGCCCTGAGCATCTCCGCGTCCCGAGCCTTGATCGCCATCACCCCATCGCAAATCCGGAACCCAAGCATCGCCGGAATTCCGACCTCCTTATCGCTCAGGTCCTCAGGATTCACGTCTACCTGAAGCGTCGAGAGAATCCCCCTCCAGTCCACCGTGTTCTCACCCAAAGCGTCATCCAAGGCGATGAATTTATCGTAGGGATTCGGGCGAATCATGCTGCCATCAATTGTCTTGGCGTCATTGAACGACGTCTTGCCCTCACCCTGGGCAAAAGCCGAAAGGGTTGTGCCCGCAATCAGGACCAAGATCCGAAAGAGGCGACGTTTATGAGTATGCATACGGCTGTAAACATCTCCAGCAGCCGCAACCGATCAAGCAAATACTCGCATCCGCACGCTCAACGATCGCAGAAGGCGAATAGAAGGAGTCTTCCACAGAGTTCGCCTACACTCCAAAGCGCGCCTTCACCGACTCACGCTTGAGGCGCAGTTCCCGCCACTCGTTGACCAACCGGCTGGCTTCGATCACGCCGCAACCGGCGGGAAGCAACACGCGGTCCCCGTTCCACCAGACGCCCCGGATGGCGACCAGTCCGCGGAAGACCCCGTCGACGACCGCCCCGAAAGGCGCTCCGAACTCGCCCGGGGCACCGAGCCGGTCCCGCCACGAGATCAGCCGGTTCATGGTCTCGCGGGTCCTTGGAAGCGGACCGAGGGCCGGCGTCGGATGAAGGCGGCGGATGAGATCATCGACCGACTCCTCGCCGGAGAGCTCGACTTCCACCGGGGTATGAAAATGCACGATCGGCCCGAGATCCATGATCTCCCGCCGGCCGCGCTTGAGATCCCCGAGGTCTCCAAGCTTCGAGACCAGCGCCTGCGCCACGAACTCGTGCTCACGGATCTCCTTTTCGTCGACCTCGAGCACCTCGCGCTCGTCGGCCCGCGCGGTCCCGGCAAGCGCCATGGTCCTCAGGCGGCGACCCTCGACCACCAGGAGGTGCTCCGGTGACATCCCGGCGAATCCCGCGCTGCCGGCGGAAAACCCATACGCGACCAGGGGAGCCGGAGCCAAGCCCGCCCGGGTCAGCATCGCGGCTGGCTCTCCCGAGCGCACCCGCCCCCGTTCGACCACGACCGGCACCGTCTTCTCGAACATCCCGCGGCGAATCGAAGTCGTGATCTCTTCAAAGACCTCGGCAAAGTCGGAGGCCTCCGGCACCGTCCAATCGATCTCGGGAGGACCCTCTGCCGCCAGCGACCCGCCGAGGTCTCCGGGATCAACAAGCTGCCATCGATCCGGCACCCACCACGGCTCAGGGACACCCAGACCGAAATCGTTGCGATAGAAGGCCGCACCCCTTTGCGGAGGTTCCGCGCGGCACTCGAAAGGGCCGTGCCCCACCAGCACAAGACCGTCGGACCACCCGAGCAATGCTGTCGCCGGGGAACTCACGCCGGCCTCTCACCCTGAAAGCGGGCCAGTTGTTCGTTCTGAGCCTCGATCACCATCTCGAGTTCCGAGATCCGCTCCCGGCTGCGTCGTGCCTGAAAGCCGTGCAGCGCAAACCCGATCACAAAAAGCAGCAGGCCGAGGCCCAATGCGACGATCCCGCCGGCCAGAATGAACTGATAACCGCCGAAGGTGGGTGGAGGAGTCGCGCCTGAACTCGCGATGCTCGCCGAAATGTTTTGGACGGCCAGAAAGCTGCCAAGCACCGTGAACACCAATCCCAGGCACAATGAGGAAATCCCGACGAGCATCAGCCACCAGGCCGCACCGCGGCCAGCCTTTCCCAGCCCGATGACGCCGACCCAGAGGCCGACGAGGACAGGGATCCACAACACTATGCCGATCAGGCCTGAATGCATCATGCCCGGAGCAATAGCGGAGGGCCACGACCCGGTCAACCCGCCGCCCGGGCATCGTCAGGGCTGGCGACCCAACTGCTCGTTCTGCGCCTCGATCACCATCTCGAGTTCAGAGATCCGGTCACAGACCCTGCGGAAACCCAGCGCATGCATCGCAAAGCCGACCATGAACAAAAGGGATCCGAAGCTCGAAAAGAGCCCCGTTCCCAGGAAGAAATAGGCCAGCTGGGAAGGCGAGCTGAGACGTGGCATGATACCGAGCTGGATGATCGGCAAAGCAACCATGCCAAGCGTCGCAAGAATCACGCCCATCAGCATGCACCACCACGGACCTCCCCGCCGCCCCCTTCCAATCGCCACCACACCGATCCATTGGGCAACAACGACCGGAGCGAACAACAGGACGGAAAAGAAGCCAGGCATGTTCATTGCCCTCCGACCCTAGATATCCCGGAGCGGGAGCGCAATCACCACCTGATCAATCGCGCGTCGTGACCGCGTAACGCGACTTTTCAGATCCCGGGCTCCTCCTCTTCCGGAGCTTCGGGCGCCTTGGGAAGCTGATCCACTTCTTCGAGCAGGTTGACCATGTCCACGCCGCGCTCGGCCGAGGCATCGTGGCGGAAATCGAGCACCGGGGTGGATTTCAGCACCACGCGCTTCGCCACCTTGGTCTGGATGGCGCCGTGCTGCTGGTTGAGCTTTTCGAGAATCGTGACCGGGTTGCCGGCCATGATGCTGATCCAGACCCGTGCCTCCTTCAGGTCCTGGGTGGCCTCGACGCTGCTCACCGTCACCAGCGCCCCGTGCCATTCGTAGTCCCGCTGGATGACGGTGCCGATCTCACGCTTCAGCAGCTCGTTGACGCGGGTGATTCGGAGGGACATCGCGGAAGTTCCAAGTGTTAAGTTCCAAGTTCCAAGCTCGAGTCGAAGTCCCTGCCTTTCATTGGCACTTGGAACTTCGAACTTGGACCTTTGTCACAGCGTCTGCGGGACCTTCTCGAGCTCGTAGCACTCGATGATGTCGCCTTCCTCGTACTCGTTGAACTCGCCGAGGCGGATGCCGCACTCGATGCCCACCTTGACCTCCTCCACTTCGTCGGTGAAACGGCGGAGGGTCGACATCTTGCCATCGAAGATCGGCACGCCGTCGCGAATGACGCGTGCGTGCGCCTTACGGTGCACCTTGCCGTCCTTGACGAAACAACCGGCGGCCCGGCCCTTGAGCACCTTGAAGACCTGCTTGACGTCGGCGTGGCCGATGACCGTCTCGCGGGTTTCCGGCTCGAGCAATCCGAGCATGGCATCCCGAACCTGGTCGATGAGTTCGTAAACGACCGAGTAGAGCTTGATCTGCACGCCCTCGGACTTGGAAAGCCGTGCGGCCTTGGCCTCGACCTTGACGTTGAAGCCGATGACCACGGCATCCGACGAACTCGCCAGCTGAATGTCTCCTTCGGTGATCGGCCCGGCGGCGGCGGCGAGGAAATTCACATCCACCTTCTCGGACTCGATGTCCATCACGGCGTTGCGGATGGCCTCGACCGATCCCTGGACGTCCGCCTTGAGAATCACGCGAAGCCGGGCCTTCGAGGCACCGTCGGTGGCGTGGGCAAGAAGGTCCTCCATCCGGCTCTTCTGCGGCACCTTGAGTCGCTCGGCCCGCATTTCACCCTGACGCTCGCCGGCCAGCTTCTTGGCGGCGCGGTCGCTGTCCATCTCGACCAGCTCGTCGCCCACCCGGGGCAATTCCTCGAATCCGAGGACTTCGACCGGCGTGCCGGGACCGGCGGAATCGATGTTTTCGCCGCGGTCGTTGATCAGCGCCTTCACCTTGCCGGCGAACGGACCGCAAATGAACGGCTGGCCAACCGTCAGGGTCCCGCTCTCGACGATGACCGAAGCCACCGCGCCCCGGCCCTGTTGGAATTTCGCCTCGATGATGGCCGCGCGGGCGTGGCCGCGGGGATTGGCCTTCAGCTCGAGCACCTCGGCCTGAAGCGCCAGCAGTTCCAGCAGGTCGTCGACCCCGTCGCCCTTCAGCGCGGAAATCTCCAGACACTCGGTGTCGCCACCGAAGTCGGTCGTCTGCAGACCCTCCTCGGCGAGCTGGCTCTTGACGTGCATCGGATTGGCGGATTCCAGGTCGATCTTGTTGATTGCGACGATGATCGTCTTGCCCGCCTTCCTGGCGTGCTCGATCGCCTCAAGCGTCTGCGGCATGAGACCGTCGTTGGCCGCGACCACCAGCACGACGATGTCGGTGATGTCGGCGCCGCGGGCGCGCATGGATGAGAAAATCGCGTGGCCGGGCGTGTCGATGAAGGTCACGGGCTTGCCCTCGTGCTCCACCTTGTAGGCACCGACGTGCTGGGTGATGCCGCCCGCCTCGCCGGCGGTGATCCGCGAATCTCGGATGCGGTCGAGCAGGGTCGTCTTGCCGTGATCGACATGACCCATGATCGTGATGATCGGCGGGCGAAGCTGCAGCTCCTCTTCCGGTTCGTCGCTCGGAGCCTCGGGCTCGACCGCCTTGTCCTCTTCCTTGTGAACACCGCCGCCCTTTTCACGCTTCTCGCGTTCGAAGGTGAAGCCGTGCTGCTCGCACACCTGGGCGGCGATCTCGGGCTCGATCGCCTGATGCGGCGCCACGAAAACCTGAAGCTTGATCAGGTCCGCCAGGAGTTGGAAGGGCTTGAGCCCCATCAATTCGGCAAGCTCGCTGACAATGATCGGAGGCTTGATCGTGATGACTTTGCCGTCGCTGGTCCCCTCTCCACCTTCGGCGGCCACTTCGCCTTCCGGTGGCGCCGGCTTGGGTGTCGACGCCGCCGGCGTGGGAATCATGGAAGGGTCCTCGTCCTCGAGAACCTTCGAAATTGCGGGCAAAACCGCCTTTCCGGATTGATCCTTCTTCCGGACCTTGGGCTTCTCTTCTTCCGCAAGCGGATCGTAGGCCTCGCGCTTCGCGTCCTCGACCGTCTTAATCTGCGACGCCTCCTGGCGCTGCCGTTCACGGCGCGAGGGAGTCTTCTTCTCGCCAATCAGGTCGAGAGCTTTTTCCTTGGGCTTGCTGTCGCTATCGTCAGGCATCAGAGGTTCTGGGGAGAATGGCGGCCGTCTCAGGCTCAGGCCTTCTCGGTCTTGGTTGATTCGGCATCTTCGCCTTCTTCTGCGGAAGTTTCTTCAGCCGGCTCCTCCGCTTCAGCCGGGGCTTCTTCGACCGATGCTTCTTCGGCCGGAGCTTCCCCGGCGGCGGTTTCTTCGGGCGGTGCCTCGGCAGCCACCTCCGGCTCCGGTGCCGCGGCATCGGGTTCGGCCGGTTCTTCGGCGGGAGCTTCACCGCCCGCATCGGCTCCTCCGAGTTCCGGCGGCAGGGCGCGACCCACCACCTGGTGGGCCTGCACGAGAATTTCCCGGGCACGCTCATCCTCGACCCCGAGCACCTGCACGATGTAGTCGGTCGGCATGTCGACGATCATTTCAGGCGAGGTGCCCCCGGCGTGGAAAAGCTTGTCGGCCATCTCCTCGTCGATCCCGAGCTGGCCGGCCACCGTCTGGGCGGCGTCCGCCACCTTCGCCTGGAACTGCTCGAGCTTCGACTCGTCCTTGCGGACCTGCACGTCCCAGCCCATCAGGCGGGAGGAAAGACGGGCGTTCTGGCCACGGCGGCCGATGGCCTTGCTGAGATCCTCCTCGTCGACGGTCACGTTCACCACCCGGTTCTCCTCGTCGATGCTCACGCTGCGAAGCACCGCCGGCTTGAGCGCCTCGCGGACAAACTCGTCGGGATCGTCACTCCAGCGGATGATGTCGACCTTCTCGTTGTTGAGTTCCCGGACGATGTTCTTCACCCGGGCCCCCTTGAGCCCGACGCAGGCGCCGACCGGGTCGACCTTCGGGTCATTGCTCCACACCGCCACCTTGGTCCGGTAGCCGGCCTCGCGGGCGATGCCACGGATCTCCACGGTGTGGTCGGAAATCTCGTTCACCTCGGCCTCGAACAGTCGGCGCACGAAATTCGGGTGGCTGCGGGAAAGGATGATCTCCGGCCCCCGACCCTCGTTCTCGACCGCCACCACGTAGGCACGCAGGCGATCACCGATGTTGTATTCCTCGGTCTGCACCCGCTCGCGCGACGGCATCACGCCCTCGAACTTGCCGAGGTCGAGCATCACGTCGGAACGATCGAAGCGCCGCACCGTGCCCGAGACGACGTCGCCGGCACGGTCCTTGAACTCCTCGTAGATCATCTCCTTCTCCGCCTGGCGGAGGCGCTGCATCATCGTCTGCTTGGCCGTCTGCACCGCGATGCGGCCGAAGTTCTTCGGCGTGATGTCGAACTCGACCTTGTCGCCGAGATCCACCTCGGGATTGCGCTTACGGGCCAGCGAGAGCGGCACTTCGTTGAACTTGTCCACGTAGTCGTCGTCGGCGACGGTGGTCAATGTGGCGTGGATCCGGGTGTCGCCCTTGCGGGTGTTGATGTCGGCCCGGATGTCCTCGATCGCATCGGCACCGGCCACCATCTTGCGGTAGGCGGAAATGAAGGCGTACTCGAGCGCGGCAACGACCTTGTCCCGGTCGATGCCTTTCTCTTTTTCGTAATAATCGATGAGAGCGACGATGTCGTTGGTCATGGCTGGCGTGGCGCGCAGGTGATGTCCAGAGACGCAAAAGAGTGGGTACTCGACCCACTCCGTGCTTGCGTCGGAAGATTGATCGACGGGGGCATAAGCCGACACCCTCTTCCATGCAAGCCCAATCTCCGCATCAACGCTAAGGTTGCAGGGCGTTTGTGTCGCAGGAGTTGCGGGGCCTCTGTTGCAAGGGATGTTTCCTTTTTGCTAGACATTGCCCTCAAAACCGGCAGGTTATCCGG
>JAKZES010000088.1 GCA_022548915.1 Verrucomicrobiaceae bacterium E54 | reverse complement strand
TAGCCCACGACTTGAACCAGACACGGCACCTCCCTTTCAACCCTCAAACCACCCCGAAGGCGCGTGGCTGGCTCCAGTCGCAGCCATAGGGTCTACCTGAACGGCACCAGGATCCAGTCCTACAGCTGGTGGGCGGACCCCAAGGACAACCGCCAATGGCCGATGAGCAAGCGGGCGGTCGCCCAGCTCAGGAAGGGCACCAACACCCTCGCCATCTCCACCACCCTCGTCTACCCCTCCTCCCAGAAGCCGCACTGGAAGGACGAGGTCTTCGGCCACGTGGACTGCTACATCGAAGGCCTCCGGAAGGAGGATCTCTACTGAAAATGCCAGCTCCTCGGCTCCCTAATCAGGGCTCGATTTCTCGGACCCCTTCGAGAGGCCAACGGCCTCCATCATCATAGCCCGGGGCAACGAGTACAGCGAGGCCGCCCTGGGAACCGGCCCCAAAAAATATCCGCAGGCTGAAAGCCTGCCTCATCACGGGCCGCCGATCTCCGAATCGGCACCCAACGCTTCACCCACCCCGACTTCCAACCCCTCCGATCTATCCCGCCCAAACTTGCCCGGCACAATAAATGTTCTTATGAACACTCCTTGTGCCTTCCATCTACCAACCCCGCCGCCCCCGCGCCTCGCCCCTGTGGCAAATCGTCCACCACGCTTTGGGCGAATTCCTCGCCACCTACGAGCACTGCCACCGCAAGGCCTGCGGCCCGCTCCGCCCCGACACCATCGACGTCGTCGAACGCTTCTACTGCTGCGGCGACCTCTCCACCGGCTTCACCCGCCTCCAGTGTCCCGACTGCGGCCACGAACGCCTGCTCGCCTTCACCTGCAAGGGCCGCCACTTCTGCCCCTCCTGCCATCAGCGCCGCGTCCGCTCCACCGGCCACTGGATCGGCCACACCCTCTGCCACGAGGTTCCTCACCGGCAGTTCGTCTTCACCATGCCCCGGCCCCTGCGCGGCATCTTTCGCAAGCGACGACACCTCCTCGATCTCCTCTTCCGCACCTCCATCGAAACCCTGCGTGACTGGTTCCGCTCGCGCCTCGATCTTCCCGACGGCCAACTCGCCGCCGTCGCCGCCGTCCAGACCTTCGGCGACTACCTCGTCTTCCACCCCCACCTCCACGTTCTCGCCGCCACCGGCCTCTACGACCGCGAAGGCACCTTCCACGAACTTCCCGTCGAAGGCATCGAGCCCCTCGCCGAACTCTTCCGCCACCGCTTCCTCGCCGTCCTCCGGGCGGAGAAGCTCATCAGCGAGAAGAAACTTCGCCAGCTCCTCGCTTGGAAACACAGCGGCTTCAGCCTCGATGCCGGCACCCGCCCGGTCCGCACCGCCGTCGGACGTCAGAAGCTCGCCGAGTATCTCCTGCGCGCCCCCTTCTCCCTCGAAAAGATCACCTGGGTCGAGAAAACCAGGCGCGTCATCTACCGCTCCCGCACCAGTTGGCGCACCAAGCGGAATTTTCAGGTCTTCACCGCCATCGACTTCCTCGCCGCCGCCGTCGAGCACATCCCGGCGAAGAATCAGCACACCATCCGCTACTACGGCCGCTACTCGAACAAATCCCGCGGCCTCGAAGTCCGGCCTTGGAAACCCAGCGTCGATCCCGCCGCCCCGCACACCGTGCCCGCCCCGCCCAAGCGGAGCGCCCGCAACCTCCGCCCCCTATGGCGCAAACTCATCCTCCGGATCTGGCGCACCGATCCTCTCATCTGCCCCTGCTGCAAGGGCCTCATGCGCCCCAAGGGTCGCCTCCAACGCCCCGAGGAAATCCAATTCTTCCTCCAACTTCACGGCCTCTGGGAAGGCATCATCGACATCCCGCCACCACCCGATCCGCCCTACGACATCGACACCATGGAGCCGCTGTCCTGCCCCTTCGAGCGTCTATTGGAGCGCCGACGCGCAGCCGCGGGACCAGCATCTTTCGCAGATCGCGCTTCCCAAGCCGAATGGCAGGCCCCGGAACTCCCGCTCGACGACGAGCGCATCCTGGTCCTCGATGCCGATCCGCCCCCGGCCGACGAGTTCCGGGAATTCTGAACTTCAGCTCGGCTCTGGCTCGCCTTCACCGCACGTTCTTGACGTCGCGGACCGGAATCCTCACGCTTCAAGCCATGAAAACCGTCGAATGTCCGGTCTGGAAAGCCCCACCAAAGGAGCCAAACCGCCTCAATCCGGTTTCAGCATTTCAGCTTTTCAGAATTTCAGCCTTTACCCGCCCCCTTCCTCCCCCGCAACCCCCTCCAACCCCGGCCTTCAGGGCTCCTTCCGCCGGTCCCTGAAAAAGCAATTTCCTAGCAGTTCGTGGATGAGAGACGCAAGGTTGATGGGGCGGTTCAGGAGCGTATCAGGGCACCGTCCCGCATGGAGGATTCACGCCGTCGGGGCCAGGCGATGCGCGACAGCGTCGCGCGCCCCTTCTCGCTTCACCTCCAGTTCCAGAGAAACAAGCCACCAAATCGGTTCGGGCGGCGCACTGCTCCCCGACCGAGGAACAACGCCGGAATCAGGGAAAAGCTCCGAGTCCCTGCTCCAAATCGTTGAATGCATGCTGAGAATCGACGACGCGAGCAAGCGTTTGCACACGGACTTCTGGATCGGTGCACTCGGGCACCTCAGGGAATCTACGGAGTCATGCCCGGCCAAGGTGATCGTCGCCGTTTCAGCGGTCCTCCTTTCCGGACCCGCACTTGAGAGGATGCCCGCGACAGACCCGGAGGAAAGTTCGATACAAACGCAAAAAAGCGCACCCGCCGGCAGACGGGTGCGCTCGTGAAAATCAATCGGTCGGTCGCCCAACCGCGCTTCGGCGAGTCTCAGGCCCGGCGGCGGCGAAGCAGGCCGAGGACCCCGAGACCGCCGAGAAGGGCGATGCTGGGCTCGGGGATCACGGTGAACTCCGCGGCGACCGTGACCGGGCGGCTGCTTCCTCCGGTGAATTCGTAGGTCCCGGCACCAGCGGTAGCGATGGTCGCGTAGCCGGAGCCGCCACCTGCGGAGCCCGCCGGGCCATCAAGAAGAACGGTCAGCGGCGATTGGGCCGTGCCGGAACTGCCGTTGTTGGCGTGAGAGGCAACGACGAAGCTGTCGTTGGCCGTCGTGGTGAGACTGACGGTCTGGCTTTGAGCCGAGTTGGTGGCTCCCACGCCATCCGCCGTCCCCGAGAGGAACAACCAGGAAGCCGCGAAGTCATCGCTGCCCGATCCGTCGATTACAAGATTGCCGGTGCCAAACGTTCCGCCGGCATCGGAGGCGTCCAGGTAGTAGATCCAGGTCTGCTGGATCGCATTGGTGTCGGTGACGGCCAACGTGAATGAGTCGCCGTTGAACGACACGCCGGTGGGAAGAGAGTCTCCGAAGCCGTCCTCCCCGGAGATGGTGACCACGACTTTGGATGCGCTGGACGCGTCGAAGCTCGAGAGCATGGTCGCCGGTAGCGAACTGCCGCTGCTGGCGTCGAAGGTGCCGCTGCCCGAGCCTCCCAGAATGGAGATCGCGGCGGAGGCGACGGAGATCGAGGCCAACGAGATGGCGGCGATGGCGGTGGGGAGGATGGAATTTGGCATCATGGCGGTCACTTCAGTTTGCTGGATGAAAGTCTGCTTGGGTTCGGACGAGCACAGCTCGTGCACGTCATCGCTAATGAATTCGATGGAAGGCGGTGCCGTTAACGAAACTTCTGAGTTTTTTTTCAGGACCTCGGGATCTCGCTGAAGCCGGAGGCGTTGGGCCGGGGCTTCCCATCACGGACCTTCACGGCAGCAGCCCGAGCATCGTCGTGGCGGCAGCGCTGCCGATCGATTGCTGCCCGGCGGCGTCGAAGTGGAGGTTGTCGCCCTTCATGCCGAAGCCGTCGGTATCGACCCAGTCGGTGAGGGGGTCGCTGTCGGCGACGGTTTCCTGGGCGGTGCGGACCACCCCGAGTCCGGTGGCGTTCAGCGCGGTCTGACCGTCGGAGAGGCGGATGACGACGAATGGAAGGGTCGTGCCGTAGGTCGCCGTGATGTCGTCGAGGAAGTTCTGGAGGTTGGTCTCGTATGCATTCCACAGCGACGAGCCGCCCTGGATATCGCTTTCGCCCTGGAGCCAGATCATGCCCTCGATGCCGATGGTGGCGTCCGGGTAGGTGGTGGCGAGGGCGGCGAGGCCGTTGGTGACCGTCTGCTGGAAGGTGACGTATTCCGGCCCGTCGCCGCTGGTGGTGGCATCGCCTCCCGCCACCCAGTCGCTGGCCAGGTTGGTGCCCCCGTTGGCGTATTTGATCAGGGCGACACGGGTCGTGGTGCCGTCGCCGAGCTGGTCGGCGAGGGTGCGGCCGAAAGTGATCGAGGGGCCGAAGCCGTCGGTCTCCGAAAGTCCCGGGCGCAGGGTCGTGAGGGCGGCGGTCTCGTTCTGGACCTTGTAGTAGAAATCGATGTCATCCTGCGGCTGCTGGAGATCGGTTGGGCTCGTCGGTAGTGCGGAAGGATCGGCGCGACCGTCGGCATTCGACTGCCCCCCGACCAGGAAGACACGGACGGTTTCCACCGCCGAGACAGGTGAGTCCTTTTCGATGATCGAGAAAAAGCGCCGCGGGCCGTCGCCGGCAACATCGGTCAGCGTATTGGTCGGTAGCGTGGCGCTGAGGTCGCCGTAGGTTTCCGCGCCGTCATCATAGACCGCCCAAGTGGTGGGAGCGGTCGAGAGGTTGGTCGAGCTGACGAGGTCGTAGAGTTTGCCGCTCTGGCTGGGCCAGGAGAAATCGAAGCCAGCGCCGCTGGAGGTGATTGTCAGTCTTAATTCGGGAGTGACGGCGGCCCCGCCGGCAACAAACTCGGCGGCGATGGTGACCGGCCGGCTGTTGCTGCCGGTGAAAGAGTAGGCACCCGTGCCCGCCGGACCGACGATTGCGTGGCCCGAGCCGCCGCCCGCCGAGCCGGCGTCGCCGTCGAGAAGCGGAGTGAGGGGCGCCTGAGCGGTGGCACCGCCACCGTTGTTGGCGTGGGCGGCGACGACGACGCTGCCGTCAGCCGTGGTGGTGAGGTCCACGCTCTGGGTAGGAGATGACGCGCTGGCCCCGGCTCCGTCCGCGGTGCCCGAGAAGGCGAACAGCGAACCGGCGAGATCATTGCTGCCGCTGCCGAGCACCACCAGGTCGCCGACGCCGAAAGCTCCGCCCGGAACGGCGCTGGCGTCGAGATAGTAGATCCAAGTGTGCTGAATGCCGTTGTTTGCGGTGATGACGGGTGTCATCGGCACCGAGTCGAAGGTCAGGCCCGTCGGCAGCGAGTCGCCGAATCCATCCTCATCGGAGATCGTCGCCACGAGCTTGGTCGCCCCGGTCGCGTCGAAGCCGACAAGACCGGTGAGGGGATAGCTGCCGCTGAGGCCGGGGAAGGAGTCAGAATTTTCGCGGGAAATCTGGGCAGGCAGTCCGCCCGAGGTGAGGAGAAGCGTAAGGACGGCGAGAGTTCTGGCAGAATTCATGGTATTCACGAGGCGATGGATGGTTTCGAAGCGCGTGGCGACGGATTGGCGGTGATGAATTCACGATTCCGGTCGGGCGTTAACAGAAAACGTGGCGTCTCGGTTGTATTGCTCGTGAAGCGGGCGCGACAGCGTCGCGTCAGGCGAGGGGAATGCAGAGAAAGCTGATGGGAGTGGATGGGGAGGTCACGGCCCGCAGGTTTCTGGGTTTCGACTGCCTTTGCCCCAAAGCCAGGGAACGATTCCGAGTCTCCGTCGCGGGAAATCAGTTAACGTTGCCGAATTTCCCGGATATGATAGCGGAACGATGGCCGACGATCTCCAGGAACAGTCGCGATTCGTCGGGTTGATCGCCCGGCACCAGGCGGCGTTGCATGCTTACATCATCTCGCTGATGCCGGGCGTGGACGGGGTGGACGACGTGCTGCAGGAGACCAACCTGGTGCTGTGGGAAAAGCGCAAGAGCTTCCGGGAGGGGACAAATTTCAAGGCCTGGGCGTGCCAGATCGCGCGCTACAAGGTGATGAGCCACCGGCGCCGACTGGCGAATTTCGGGCGTCCCGTTTTCGACGACGATCTGGCCGAGATGCTGGCCGCCGAATGCGAGGCCGAGCCGGAGGAACTGGATGTGCGGATGGAGGCGCTGCGGAAGTGCCTCGGACGGCTGCGCGACAAGGAGCGTGAGCTGATCAACCACCGCTACTTCTCCAACGATGGCCTTGAGGCGTTCGCCGAGAAGCGCGGGCAGAGCGTCGAGACCCTGCGGGTGACGCTTTTCCGCATCCGGGCGGCGCTGAGGAAGTGCATCACCGGGGTAATGAACATCGACCGCGCCCGATCATGAGCCGCCGCAAACTGGAAATGCTGCTCGACGAGTTGTTCGAGGGTCGGATCGAAGGCGGGGACTTCGAGCGGCTTCAAGCCGAGCTGCGCGCGAATCCCGAGGCCCGGCAGGCCTATCGCGAGACGCTGAATCTCGAGCACGCGCTGCGCTTCCGGGCCAAAGGGGTCGATCTGCTGAACGTGGTGCCGATGGAGAAGGTCGTCGAACGGCGCCAACGTCGGGTGCTCCGGCACGCGCTGGGTGCCGCCGCGGCCGTGGTGGTGCTGGGTGCGGTGGCGATGGCGTTGATCCTGACCCGCACGCCGCCGCCGGCGGTGACCTTCGAGACGAGTCCTGGCACCGAGTGGATGATGAGTCATGCGGCGACGGGTGAGGAGGCGCCGGACGGGCGGGTGATGGAGCCGGGTTCGCGGCTGGTGCTGGAGCAGGGGACGATGGAGCTGGATTTCGCCTCGGGCGTGCGCGGGATCGTGAGCGGACCGGCCGATCTGACGCTGTTGCGCGAGGATCTGGTGGATCTCGGGCACGGCACCGTGTGGTTCGAGGTGCCGGAAAAGGCGGTGGGTTTCCAGGTGCGCACGCCGGATCTGGTGCTCACGGATCTCGGCACGGCGTTCGGGATCGTGTCGAAGGACAATTTTCTCGACGAGGTGCACGTTTTCGACGGCGAGGTCGAGGTGCTGCATCGCCGGGGCGTGCGGCACGAGGAGCGGATCCGGGAGGGCGGGGCGAGGTCGGCGGATCCGGCCGGGCGGTGGCAGGAAATTCCACTTCGCCCCGGCGATTTCCGCACCGAACTGCCGGAGACCTCCTCGGCCCCGATCGTCGTGGACGACACAGCGACCTTCACGACCTCGCCCGGGAATGGGATGGTCCGCAAGGACTCCTTCACGTTCACGATCGACGGTGATCTTGCGGGTTTCGATCCGGAGGGCTCCGACAAGCTGGTAGCGACGTTTTCGCACGAGCGCGGGGCGATCGACGAAGTCACCTACGGTGGCGTGCGGATGGCGCTTGCGGCGCGCTCAACGAGCGGGTCCGAGCAGGAGACGGCGATCTATCACCTCGATGCTCCGGGTGTGGCGGGAGACATGGTGGTGCGTTTTAAGGGTGCCGCGAATGGTGTCGGCGGCTCGCTGCTGGCGCTGTCGAACACCGCGCCTGGCGGACCGTTGGCGCGGGCCTCGAGCACCTCGTCCCAAGCGCGGCTGGCCGTTGAGGAAGCCGGCTGCGTGGTGGTGGCGAGCCATGCCTTTAACGGCAACGGGAAAGACGACTCGGCGCGCGCGCTGGCGCCGGTGGTACCAGTGTTCTCGGGGCCGACCGGTTCGAGCGCCGGCGGCTCGGGCTACCTGACGGCGATTGTGCCGGGCGAGGTCGAGTTGAAGTTCGCCGGCGGCAGCCTGTACCCGAGCACCAGCGCGGCGGCATTCGCGCCGAGGCGGTAGGGAGTGTCTGAACTCAACCCCCTCCAACCCCGGCCTTCAGGGCTCCTTCCGCCGGTCCCTGAAAAAGCAATTTCCTAGCAGTGATCACCACCGGTCTGCCCTTCGCTGGCGCCCTGCTGCTGATGACCTTCTGCCTGTTCAAGGGGCTCAGGCGCGAGCGGATCGCCAAAACCGAGGAGGTGACCTCGAGCGTGGCACCCGAGCGCGGGGAATAAATCGCCGAACCGCCCCCGAAGATCGCCGCGGTCGCCGCGCTCATCAGGTCGGAAAAGGTCCCGGCAGCCAAGGCCGGCAAGCCGAAGCGCGATCTCCCGGCATTCCACCTCGGGCCGCCTCCGAAAAGAGCGCGCGACGCCGTCGCGCATCGCCTGCCCCCGGCAGGCCCACCTGTTTCAAGCCGAGAACCTGACGCGTTTCCAGGTCAGCGGCACTCCCCGATGCCTCGCTCCACCTACTCCTGGCGAGACGGCATCGCGCGTCCCTTTCCCCGACGTCTCCTACAACGACGTGCAGGCGTCCGGGCCATACGGGCGGTTCACCGGCGCCCGTTCTCCGCCTCATCTTTGGCCATCGCCTCCGAGGCCCGCGCCACCTCGGCGGCGCGCCGGCAAAACTCGTAGTCCGTGCCGTTCTGTGCCTGAAGTCCCACGATTCGAAACAGCTCGATCGCCCTCTGGTCTTCTTCGCCACCGGACAAGAGCCGGCACGCCTTTTCATACATCCGGAACGTGCGGTGCATGTTTTCCTCGGCCAGATCTTCGAACTTCGTGGCTTTCGCTTCTTCGAAACCGTAAACGCTCGTCGGCGTCTCGAGCTTGAGCCAGTCGTCCAACGAAATCCTCTCGCCGGTTCGCCGGTCCTTGATCAGCGAAATCTCCCCACTCTCCGGATTCACCAGGAACACCTGCCAGATGGCGAAGTGCCGGTAGTCCGGAAAATCCAGCCCGAGAATGTAGGCCTCGTCCCGAACGGCGTCCGGCGGCCACACGGTGCTCGCCCAAGCGGCCTCCGTCTGGAACCGCTCGCCCGCCGGCTTCGGCGAACTGGCCACCAGCGAGTAAGCATTCTCGCCCGTCGTTTCGCGCAATCGGCGCATCTTCCCCCGCATCGCCGCCACCGGCGGCAGCTTGAACAGTCGCGTCCAAACCGCCTCCGAATCCAACCCGGGAATCCGAGCGTTTCGCCGCGCATCGGCGGGCTTCCCGTCAGCAGCCCGTCCTCGCCTCTCTTTCCCCCCGAGCACGAACACCTCGCGCACCCCGGCCTCGACCGCACGGCGCCGGGCCTGCTCAACCTCGGCTTCGGGAATCCCGCCGTGGGCATGGATCGCCAGACTCATTTCCGGCTCGGCGGCGAGCCGTTCCTTGAGCCGGTCCCGCAGTGATTCGAGACCGATCCGCTCTCCATCGAACCAGCAAGCGGGCTTTTCGGAACGCGGCTTCTCCCAGCCCGCCTCGGCCATAACCAGACGGACGGACGGCTCGCCTTCGACCCGAGCTTCCGCCGGGAGCGGATCCTCCGCTGCTTCAACTGTCCCGCCTCCCGGGAGCCAGCCCTGCAACGACAGATCAACCCGGCGGCTTTGCCCGGACTCCAGCGTCACCGGCACCGCCTCATTGCCCGACTCGAGCTGCTTGTGCTTCACCAGCAAACCGGCCTCGCCCGGCGGCAGACCGCTGAGTCGGAACCGACCGTCCGGACCCGTCACGCTGCGCGCGCCCTCGAAGCTCCAGGGCAGGGACAGCTTGGAATAGTTGCCCGCCTTCCAGACGACCCACACCTGGGCGTCGGGCACCGGTCGTTGGCGGCCATCGACCACACGGCCCTCCACCGTCGCGGTGGATTTCGAAAGGTCCGCCACCAGCCCGGCCACCTGCTCGCCCTCGTCGAGCGAGAGGATTCCCACCCAGGCCCGGTCGGTCACCGGAGCCTGCGGGAATGGCTCGCCCGGCCGGGTCCACTTCGCCCATCGCGCGTTCTCCCCCGCAAGCGGACCCGACCAGGGATAATACACCATGGCACTCCCGGGCGGAGCCCCCTCGATGCGGAACTCGCCGTTCTCGTCCGTGATCGCGCGCAGGTGATTGGAAATGCCGGCGCTCATCCCGTGGGGCGCGTCCCCCTTCCCCTGCCAGTGATCCTCGAAATTGCAGTGAGTCGAGACCGACAGCGGCGCCCCGGGCAGCGGACGGCCCTCGGCATCCAGCACCCGACCGCTCACCACGCCCGCCTTGAGCATCAGGTAGCGCTGGTCCTCCCAGGTGCCGTCCGGTCGACTGCGAATGTCCATGTCGTAGTGATGCCAGCGCGAAAGATAGCCCTCGGCCTCGGCGCGCAGCCACAGACGCGCTTCACGACCGTCGCCGTTGTCCGCATCCGGGATCGGCACCTGACCCGAGGCATCGCTCACTCCCTTCCACACCGGCACGTTCCGCCGGCGGGACTGCCCGTTCTCGATCGTCTTGGCCTGCTCCTCGAACTGCACGCGCACCCCGGGGATCGGCCGGCCGGCGCTGTCGACAAAGGTCAGCGTCGCACCGGAATCTCCGTATAGGTCCAGGTGGAAGTTCCGAACCTGGGCCTCAAGCTGGACAAGCATGTCCCGATCCGTCGAAACCTCGACATGCTCGACGCCGGCCTCCTCGGCCATCTTGCGGGCCTTGCGCAGGTTCGCCCAGACGAAGTCCGGCTGAATGAAGATGAAGAGGTGAAGGTCCGGCGCCTCACGGACCCTGGTCTCGAGTCGGTCATGGAGCTGATCGAGCGTGATCCGCTCGCCATCCAGTCGGCAGTCGATCTCTTCCGGCGGCCGTTGTTCCTCGAGCCCCCCTTCCATCACCAGCCTGGCGACGGGTTTGCCCGCCTTCTCGGCCCGTGCCCCACTGGAGATGGCCAACCTCTCCCGGGCGGCTCGGCCAAGCTCCGTATCCGGCACCTGATCGACGATCCGCCTCAGGCGCTCGCGCTTGAACCCCCAGCCGGATAGAAGCTCGGTCACCCCGAGCAGGTTGTTTTTCGTTGCACTGAGGCAGTTCTCCACGAACCCGGCGAAGGATTGAAAATCCCGATCACTGTCCGCGGCCTGGCGACGACCTGGAAGCCACTGCTCCCGGAGTCCTTCCTCATCGAAGGACGCCATCCACGCATACTGCTCCAGCAGCCGGTCGAACCGCTCCTCGGAGGGAAGGTCCGGCCCCGCCAAGCGGTAGCGGGCCCGGATGGTGTCCTTTCCGATCCGCTCGGGCTCCGCCTCCAGCGCCTGCTCCGCGTAGCGGCGCGACTTCGCGTCGTCCCGTTCCTCCCACAGGTCGGGCTCGATGTTCGTCGAGAACAACACGGAAAGCTGGGTCAGGATGTGGCAGCGCTCCCTCGAGCTCGAAGCGCGCGGTAGATACCGGAGATAGTAGTGCTCGGCCACGGGCTGCCCCCCGGCGAGGGACGGGCCCGGCCGCTCCTCGGAGTCGTACATCAGGGCGAGTCGCAGATCCGGATCGTCGGCGCGTTCCAGGATGCCCTCGAAGACGTCCGGTTGCAGTTGGCATCTGGCCCGCTCGGCCAGGACCTCGCGCGGCAGCGAGGCGGCGTTCTGCGCATCGCGTTGGAACTCCTTCAGCCAGTCCGGTTCGAAGTCCGCGCGATCGAAGGCCTGCGCCTCTTCCTCCGGCGCCAGCAGCCGGCCAACGAGCAGCAAGCTGTGCGTCTCCCCCCGCATCCAGAGGAGCGGCCGCAGGACATCGGGCGAAAGGGTGTTGCGACCGAGCGGCGGGTGCCATTTCGAGAGAGCCAGCGGACCGATTTCCCTGACACTTTCGTCGCCATCTCCCATCCGGATCTTGTACCGCATGGCCCCCCGGCCGTCTTCATAGGCCTTCTGGAAGACGTCCAAGGAAATCCTCGCGAGCTCTCCAACCGTTCCGGACTCATGGCTCGAAAACCCGAGGTATCGTCCCTCCTCCAAAAGCAGCATGTGATAGCTTGCCCGGTGATCCCGAAGCGCCCCGGGAACCTTGCCCCTCCATTCCGCCTCGAAAGGGTCATCCTCCCGCATCGAGCCGCGGAACACCGTTCGCTCCAGCCGTAACATGGGTGGACCAAAGACCTGGCGGGCCTGCTCGGTGAAAAGCATGACGTGCTTGCCGCGGAAGGTCTGGGCCTCGAAATCGGCCTCCCTCACCACCAGCAGCCCGGCCACGGGAATCCCGTCCGGCATCCGAACCGCGAAGCCGAAGCAGCGATCGTCCTCCAGACGGTCGAACTGGTGCCCGCGCCACTCCCCATTCCCGACCTCCGCGTGGCCCTCGATCCCGGGCTTCTCCAAACGCGCCGAGGCCAGACGCCGCACCAATTCGTCCGCCGGCAGATCCTCCTCGGCCTCGACCAGCACGAACTCCTCCGCCCCGGGCACGCCGAGCGCGATCTTTCCGCCCGCGAACTCGGCGGTCAGGACCGCGTCCGGGCCGGGCTGTCGGAACAACTCATCTTCGAGGTGCACCATGTGCCCCCGATTGAGATTCAGGGCGCCGTTCTCGGCCCCGGACTCCAGATCGTGCAGCTTGAGACCCCGCCACTCCGTGTAGGGACCGTTGGCCTGCGGCGACGGCTGGACCAGCTGCCGCAGCGGATCCATCGGCCGCAACCCGACGCTGTATTGCGGATCATCCGTCGTCTTCTTCAGCGAGAGCCCGTAGAGTCGGTCCTCCGGATCGAGCGCCAGCAGGTAGCCGTGATCAGGAATCGTCACCCGATCGCGCGCTGCATCAGCCTTCGCCCGGGCCACCAATTCACGATGCGACACCCGCCCCAGCCAGTCCCACATCGTCGTCGGATAGGGCGGCCCGCCCTCCCACAGCGGCATCGCCCGCAGCCCGTTGAACAGCACGATTTCGTCGCCATCGATGGTGAAGCCGGGACCTTCGGTTTCTTCGGCGAAGGTCTGCCAGATCGCCGCCCGCCCGGCGTCACTCGCGGCGTCCACCTTCGGCAACCGCACGTAATGGTCGCCTGGCGGATCCACGGAAAAGCTCTTCGGGATTCCCGGTCCGTCGAAGGGATAGACGAAGTGCTGACCCTGCTGCCACACGATCGAGCTCGAGTCGTCATCCCCTTCGCCGGAAAGCTTGCGGATCGCGTTGAGAAAGGCCGGCACGGTGTTGTTGGTGAAACGCTCGGTGGGCGGCGCCTCGACCATCGCCAGCCGTCGCTTCAGCTCCGGCACGACCGACGGCTCCCCGGCACGTTCCAGATTCTGCGCAATCACCCACCAAGCGTCCTCGGGCAGGCGGTCGAAGGCCCGCTTCAGATGCCCGATCGCCTCGTCGCCACCCAGGGTCGCAAGCGCCGGAAGCGCCGCCCATGGCTTCTCCTCGAGAAACCCTGCGATGAGGTCCGCGTGCCGCTCGCCTCCCATCTTGCCGAGGAGCAACACACCGCAGTACCTCCGGTTCGGTTTGATATGTCCCGGCTGATCGGACAACTCCTCCAAGGTCCGCTCAAGATATGCCACCGCCAGCGGATGCCCCTTGAATTGCTCGATCGCCTTCATCGCGAGAACATCCGTCGGTCCACTGTCGAGATACTCGATCAATCCCGCCACGACCCCGGGACCGAGCCGCGTCACGTGAAGGAGGAAGTCCTTCTCCGACAAGTCACCCGCACGGCGCCGCTCGAACAAGGCCTCAAGTCGCTTCTTCTGATCTTCGCTCGTCTCCGGCAGCTCGCCGCGGGCCGGGACGTCCAGCCCGTTGAAGAAGAACTTGTGACGCGCCTTGAAGGGGATCACTTCGAAATGATCCACCTCATCCAAAGCCACATCCATCCGAACATACGCATGGCGGCCCCCGTTTCCGCGAAATTCACGGAAGTGCCGGTCATCCATCGGGTGCCTGGCACCATCCTTCGTCACCGCCACCACGTGATAACGGCCCGCCAGAAGCCTGCCTCGATTCCGAATGTTGAGCGTGAGCGTGCGATCCTGATCTTGAAGCGTGGTCATGTCCCACTCCATCGCTCCGGTTCCATCACCACGACCGCTCGCGGAACCGGCAAACAGTCTCGTGATGACCAGCTCGCTGCCATCGAGAGTCGCCACGGCACCCTCGACCGCCGGGATCGAAAACACCGGACCCGAATCCTCGGTGACCACCCGCAGCCAGACGTCAATCGCTTCGGGCAGCGAACCGCCCGTCTCCCGCAACCGCAGCGAGGCACTGGCGCCGATCCGTTCCACCAGAAAATCCGGGTTCTCCACCCTGGGCTCGCGCCACTTGCTGGTATGCAGATGCTCTCGACTCGAGTGATCAAACAGCCGGATCTCCACGACCTCGTAGCCGCTGTCCTCGCCGAGATCGAGATTCAGCTCCCACTGCGGACCCTCCTCCGACCGGGCGCCAGCCTCGCCGCGCACGGGCACCCATTCCAACGGAGACGCCTCGAAGCGCAGGCCATCGACCCGATACACCTGGTCGCGATCCGCCACCTCGACCCCCTTCTCGTAGCCGCCTGGAGGATCGTCGAAATCGAAGTCCGCCAGATCATTCCGCCCCAGCCCTCCAAGCACCACCGCCAAAGCAATCCCACCCAGCGCCAGAACCGCCAGCACCCACCCGACGCGGCCGAGCCGCACCGGTCCGTCGTCTCCCTGACCCAGCACCCGCAGCACCCGCTGCTTCAAGGGAGCGCCACTCGATCCGGTCGCCGCGAGACGCTCGGCGAACTTCGCCGCCGTGCCGTTCCGCTCGAGCCGACACTCCGAGCAGATCACCAGCGCCTCGGCGTAGTCCGCCGGCTCGCAGCCCGCCGCCACCACGTAGTTATCACACGCTTCCTCGCGCAGCGCATCCATCCGCCGGCTCATCCACCATACGGCCGGATGAAAGAACAGGACGGTCTCGGCCAGCCGTTGCACCACCACCGCCCAGTGATCGCGGCGGTGCAGGTGCGCCAGCTCGTGCGCCAGCACCGCCTCGACCTGCGCCGGACTCAGCCGGCTGGCCAAGGCCACCGGCACCAGGATCACCGGCTTCGCCAGCCCCATCACCACCGGTGCCGCCACCTCGCGGCTCCACGCGACCGCCACCCGGCCGCGCACCTCGAACCAGCGGCTCATCTTCGCCAGCGACTCGGGCCACGGCCCTTCGGTCATCGGCTCCGCCCGCTTCCGCAGCCGAGCCGATCCCGCCCAGCCGAGCAGGAGACGCAGCGTCATCAACACCAGACCGACCGCGTAGGCCGCCGTCGCCCATGGCGCAACCTTGCGCCAAGCATCCGACGTCTTCTCATCGGGCGCGACAGACGGTGGTCCTTCGACCCTCGGAGAGGGCGCGGCAGGAAGCGGATCCACGGCGACCGGCGCCACGGCCGGCGGCTCTTCACCGGCCATCTCGGCCCCGACCGCTTCGCTCGATTCCACGGCCGCCGCGGATTCGGTGACAACTTCGGGCATGTCCGCGCTTGCCGACACCTCCGGCTCCCGGCTCGGGGCGTCCGCCGCCCTGGGGATCAGGAAACACAGCGGAAACGCCACCAAGGACAAAGCCAGCCCCAACAGATGAACGCCATGGCGTCCCGCCGAAGTGCGGACCAGCAGTCGCTCCGCGAGGAATGCCGCCAGCCACAGCAAGGCTCCCACCCACAGCCAATGCGCCGCCGCCTGCGTGAAGCGCAGCACCCCATCCTCCAGCCCGCTCATCGCCGCCCTCCCTTCCGGTGCTTCTCGATCGCCTTGCGCAGCGCCGCGTGATCCTCGGCATCCAGTTGATCGCTCTCCAGCAGGCTCAGCATCATCGCCGAGGCCGAACCCTCGAACACCCGCTCGATCAGATCCCCCATCATCCCCTTCGACACCTGATCCCGGGAAAGCTTGGCGGAAAACTCATAGCCCCGCCCGGCCGTCGACTTCGTCCTCTTCACGAAGCCCTTCCGGAACATCACGTTCAGGGTCGTGATCAGCGAGGTGTGCGCCAGCTCCCGCCCCGCCGCCGCCATCGCCTCACGCACCTCCCGCACCGAGCGGGGAGATCGGGCCCAGAGGATCTTCAGAATCTCGAGCTCCAGCTCGGTCGGGTATTTGGATCGCTTTCGAGGCATAAGCTTCTATTACGATAGAAGAAAACGGCGAGGCAAGAACTTTTCTATTGAAATAGAATTCATCGGGCAATCACGCCTCTCCCACTGCCTTCTTCCTGAAAAAAGATGCCAGGCATACAGTGTCTTGACGGCGTTCTGCGCATTTGGTAGGAGAACCACAAGTCGATGAAAGCCAACGAGGAAAGCACGATGGAACCTGTCGAGAAGGCCGACCTGC
>JAKZES010000087.1 GCA_022548915.1 Verrucomicrobiaceae bacterium E54 | reverse complement strand
CGACGACGCAGTTGCCTTCGGCTGCTCTCCCGTTGCTCGTCTCGGGAGGACTCAGACTCTCACTGGTTGGTTTCATGTAGGTGCACGCGCACGAGCGCGCGACGCTGTCGCGCATCGCCTCACCTGCCCGGTTGGCACGATCGGCAAACCTCCAAACGGGTGCAGGCTTCCGCGACGGGCGGGAAGTGGACGGGAGTCGGATTCGTGGTACCAGTCGGCACGATGACGCCGCACCGGCAGGTGAAACGCCGTCTCCCGGCTCCTCGAGGCGCGACAGCGTCGCGCGCTCCTGCCTTACTTGTCCTTCTTCGGCGCGGGTTTCTTCGCATCGCCCTCGGGCTTCTCCGGCGCCGGTGCGGCGGTCGCCTTCTTGCGGTGATCCTTGGGCAGATACTCGATCAGCTTCTTGCCGGCCTCGGGCAGCGGCGTGCCTCCCCCGAGGGTGAGGTTGTAGAGCGAGGCGAGCGAGGCGCCTTCGATCAGTCGCAGCGCGCCCGCCGACTGGGGATCCTCGTCCGGCGTGCCGTGCAGCTTGATCGCCAGCTTCACGCTTTCATCATCGAGATACAGGCGCATCGCGTTGCGGGCGGCCTCGGCGGTGATCCGCTCGGAGGCACCGGTATCGGCGGTCATGCCGATGTTGTAGGCATTGATTGCCTCGATCGGCTTCTCCTCGCCCTCCAGCGCGAGCCCGAGGCAGTAGCCCACCTGGGCCCGCTGGTATCCGGGGATGTCCTTCTCCAGCCACTCCTGGCCGAGCAGCACGAGCCGGCTCCACTCCTTCACGCGGACGGCTTCCCACAGGATGTAGAGCTCCAGTTGATCGAGGTGGTGCCGGCGCGTCAGGCTCTGGCGGTCGACCGGCAGGAACTTCTCCCGCGCCGCCTTCAGGCCGTCGAGGTCGCCCAGCTTGCGCAGGCATTCCATCTCGTAAAAGGCGGCGAGCGACGAGTGGTTGTCGGGCAGCTCGACGAGCCGTGAGAACTTCTCACGCACGGTGGCGAACTTCTCCCGGGCCTCCGAGTACTTGCGGCCCTGGTAGAGTTCCATCGCCTCGTTGTACTCGGGCGGCTCGATGAGCCAGATCGCCTGCGGCTTGCTGATCGGCATGGCCTTCGAGTCGACCCCGCGCTCGGTCTCGAAGTAGCCGATCTGGGTGGTGGTCGCGTCGGCGATCCAGACGCGCTCGAACTCGGTTTCGCTCATCATCAGCATCGCTTCCTGCTGGAAGCGCTGGGCGTGGGCGGCCGGTGCCGCGACGAGCACGGCGGCGAGGGTGGAAAAGGCGGCGGCTTTCATGGTCGGATCAGGTTTCAGGGTTTTCAGCGGGCTTCCTCGGCAAGTTCCTCCTTGGACTTCACCTCGGGGTTGGCGACGTACTGCTCGACGAGTCTTTCGAGCTCCTTCCACTGGGCGACCTCGTCGTCGGTGGCCTTGACGTCGTCGCCGGTGACGATGCGGCGGGTCTGATCCACAAAAGAGCGGCCCATGTTGTAGGCACCCTGGCGGTCGGGCACGCCATTGGCGGCGGTTCCGTTGCGGTCCCAGAAGATCTCCATCGCCCGCTTGGTCGCAGGCACCGAGATCCGCAGCGCTCCCTTGTAGGTGTTGGCGACGTTGATGTAGGAGGCGAGCGCGTCCTCGGTCATCCCGAGCTTGTCGTAGGCGCGGGCCAGCAGCATCGCGACCTCGGGCTTGTTCGAGGAATAGCCCTTCTCGCGGTCGAGGTAGAGGCGGGCGTTGTCCTTGGCCTTCTCGAAGTCGCCAACGTCCATCTGGGTGATGATCATCTGATAAAGCGCACGATCCTTGTCGCCGCGGTCCTGCGAGTCCTTGAGCACGCGCTGGAAGTCGGCGATGGCCTCCTTCTTCTGGGCGGCGGTGCCCTGGGCCAGCACCGCGGCGCGGCCGAAGAGCGCCGGGAAACGGTACGACTTGTCGTCGCGGCCGAGCGCCTCGTTGTAGTAGTCGAGCGCTTCCAGCGGGGTGTTGGTCTGGCGGATGAAGTCGCCGACGCGGACCAGGATGAAGTTCGACAGGTCCTTGAGACCGAAGTCGTCGCTCTTCAGGTCCTGGAAGATCACCTTGATGCCGGCCTCGGCGTTGATCTTCTCGGCGTCGGTCTTGGCATTCTTGAGCTGGTCCTCATAGACGCCGATGATGGCGATGCGCAGCAGGGCGCGGGCGGCCTTGTTCGAAGCCTGGATCTTGGGGAAGCTGTAGTAGTGCTCCTTGAGTTCCTCCGGGGTGTGGCTTTCGAGGTAGACCTCGGTGTAGGAACCGATGGCCTCCTCCATGCCCACCGCACCCGGGGTGGTGGCAAGGTCGGCGATCACGTCGCGGAGCCGGTTGAGCGCCTCCTCGCCGCGGCCGGCGGCCTGCATCGCGTGGATCTGCGAGACGGCGACCTGGCCCTTATAGGGGGAGTCGGGATACTCAGCCCAGAACTTGTCGGCGAAGGGGATGGCATCGGCCATGCGGTTCGGCGCATCCTTCTTCTTCGGCTTCTCACCGAGCATCGCGATCAGGTAGTTGAGCGCCTCCCCGGCGACGATGCGGTTCTCTCGCCGCTCGGCCAGCTCGAGCGCCTTGATGTAGTATTTCTCGGCCTCCTCGTCCTGGTCCTCGTTCTGCAGCACGTTGCCCTTGAGGTTGTAGGCCATGTCCATGACCTCCGAATTCGGAAACTCGTTCTCGAGCCGGTTGAGCTTCTGCAGGGCCGCCTCGAACTCATCCAGGGCGTAGTGGCAGTTGGCGCGGTCGTAGAGCGCGAAGGGGAAGTAGATGTTCTCGGCCGGATTCGGGAACTTCTCGAAGAAGGCGTCGAGCAGCTTGGCCGACTTCGACCAGAACTGCAGGCGCGACAGGTTCGACGCCTGGAAGTAGAGCGCCGCCATGTCGAAGCTGCTCTCGGGGTAGAGCTCGACGTGCTGGTCGAGCAGCGGCTGGGCCGGCTTGTACTGGCCGGTGTAGTAGTAGCTGCCACCGAGCACGTGCAGGCAGATGTCGTGCTCCTTGGTGCCGTCCTTCAGCTTCGGCAGCATCTCGGTCGCGATCTCGATGCACTTCTCGTACTCGCCGCCGTAGAACAGCGAGGTGAGCATCAGGCGGCGCACCGCCGGCACGTGCTTCGAGTCGGGGAAGGTCTTGAGGAAGAGCGAGCCGTAGTTCTCGGTTTCCATCACCTGGCCGATCACCGAGGCGGTGCGGACCAGGTTGTAGAGGTGGTCCTCGCGGTTCTTGCTCTTGTTGTAGAACAGCTCGAGCTGCTTGTAGCAGGCATAGGCTCCGCGCACGTTGCCGTAGCTCTCGTGGATGAAGGCGGTGGCCGCCAGTTGGATGACCTCGTTGGGATCGCCGCTGTTGAGCCGCGTCTCGAGCATCTCCTGGGAGTCCTTGAGGGTGCTGCGGCGGATCACGCGGTTGCCATCGACCACCCCGGGGCGGTCGCCGAGACGGGCGAGCCGGCTTTCCACGTCCTGGAGCATCACCTTGGTCGAAGGGATGAGCTGGTAGAGGACAAAGGCGCTCGCCTCCATGTCCGCCTTGTAGGCCTTGCCGGCGAGGGACAGGAAAAGCGTCGAGTACGACGGCATGTCGTACGGCTCGATCACGATGTCGGAGCGGTTGGCGTCGACGAAGGCCAACAGCGCCGCCTCGTCCTCCTCCTCGATCACGGCGTCGACCAGCGCCTGGAAGGCGGAAACGATGCCGGCTTCCGGCGTGCGGTAGGCCACCTTGTTCTTCAGCGCGGTCTCGAAGTGCTCCACGCCCTTGTCGATCCGGTTGAGCTTGAGGTTGCAGATCGCGAGGTTGATGAAGAACGAGCCCGGCTGGAACTTGTCGCGGGTCTTGTCGCGCTCATCGAGGAACTTCTTGAACATGCGCAGGGCGGTTTCCCAATCCTCGCCGCCCATCGCGGCGTTGCCCCACTGCAGCAGCGCGCGCTTGTCGAAGATGTTGCTCGAGCCGCTGTCGTTCTGCTTGTTGGCGTACTTGGTGGCGCAGGTCTTGAAGGAATTCGCGGCATCGTCCCACTTCTGGAGCTTCAACTCGCAGATGCCCTTGCGGTACCAGGTCACGCCGAACTGCGGCCCGTAGAGGGTGAGTGCGGTGCCATCGAAGCGGTCGGTGCAGCGGGTCAGGATCTGCAGGGCCTCGGCCCACTTGTCCTGCTTCATCAGGTCGGTGGCCTTGGCATTGAGGGACTGCGGGGTTTCGAGCTCGGCCCGGACGGGGGCGGCGAAGTGGCCGGCGGAAAGGATCGCGACCAGCACGGGCAGCATGAGGCGTCGGAAGGGGTTCATGACTTGGTTTTCGGAGTTCTCGGGAAAGGGAAGCGCCGCGTCGCAGCTCCCGCAAGGGACAACGGCCCGGCGCTTGATTATCTTGGAGGCTTTGCGGCCCGGCCGCAACCCATCACGGGTCCACCAGGTCGGTGAAGGTGACCTTGGTGATCTCCACACCGGTCAGCGCGTTGAGCACGTCGATCACGCGCTGCTGGGAGGCCTCGCCATCGACGTAGATCTGCACCAGCGGCTCGGCACTGGCCGACTTCGCACTCTCGGCATAGGCCTTGAGGTCCTCGTAGAGCATCGGCACGTTGCGGTTTTCCGCGTCCGAATCCATCGGGATCTGGCTGGCTCCGGAGCCGACGTAGATCGCCCCGGTGGCATCGATGCGGATGAGCTTCGGCTCGATCTCCGGCGGCGTCTCGCTCGGAGCGGCGGCGGGAAGCTGCATCGGCACGTCGCTTTCGCGCGGCATGATCGTGGTGGTGACCAGGAAATAGATGAGCAGCAGGAAGGTCGCGTCGATCAGCGAGGAGATGTCCAGCTTCGGCTGGTCCTCCTCCATTTCCGCTTGTTTCTTGTGTCGGGCCATGGCTGGGTCAAGGTCGGATCATTCGTTCGGCTCGAATCCGTAGGTGGCGAAGATGACCTGATCGACCCCCGCCTTGGCGGCGATGCGGATCACCTTGCGGGCGTGCTTGAAGACCGCCCGCTTGTCACCGCGGAGGTGGAGCTTCGGCTCCAGGCCCTCGAGATCGACGTCCTCCTTGGCCTCCTTGATGTAGTCGAAGAGGTCCTCGTCGGTATCGAACTTCAAACCATCGGCCTCACCCCCGGCGTTGAAAAAATCACCGTTCTCGTAGATGTTGACCACGATGCGGCCCTTGCCGCTTTCGGCCTCCTTGGCATTGCTCGCCACCGGCGGCTTCACCTTGGCATCCTGCTGGACGATGATCATGGTCGCGTTGACCAGGAAGAAGATCAGCAGCAGGAAGACCAGGTCGATCATCGGCGACATGTCGACCGACGCGTCGCCCTCGGCGTTCAGCTGGGAGTTGCGGAGTTTGTTCGAGGCCATGATTCGGGATTTTGGAGCAAGCCGCGGCGGGCCGGATCAGGTGGCGATGCCTTCGGGGATCTTGGCGAGGTAGGCGTCCTGATTGACGGTCTGGACCGAGGCGTTGATCAGGTCCTCGGCGGCGTGGTGGCAGTCGGCGACCAGGCTGTTGAGCTTGTTCTTGAAGAAGAAGTAGGCGATCAGCGAGGGGATCGCGGTCATCAGGCCCCACAGGGTGGTGAGCAGCGCGACCTGGATGTCACCGGCGAGCTGGGTCGGGTTGGCCTGGCCGGATTCGGCGAGGGTGCTGAAGGCGCCGACCATGCCGAGAACGGTTCCGAACAGTCCGAGCATCGGGGCGGCCTGGGCGACCAGCGAGATGTAGTTGACCCAGGTCATCGACTTGCGGTTCTCGTTGATCGAGAAGTCGGCGATCGCATCCTCGATCTGGTCGCGGCCGAGGTCCTCGGGGCGGGTGGCATCGATGTTCGGCAGCGAGTAGGCCATCATGCGGCCGAGGTAGGACGGGTGCGAGGCGGCCAGTTCGATCGCGGAGCGCACCCGGCAGTTGGTCATGTGATCCATCAAGGCCATCTTGAGATCGTCGGGCGCGAACTTGGCCTTGGTCAGGTTGATGAAGTTGAAGACGCTCAACGCGATCAGCGAGAGGACCGCGAGGCCGATGAAGATCATCGTCCAGCCCCCGTCGAGCACGTACTTCTGGAGCGCGCTCTTGTCGGCCGGAGCGTCCTGCGCGAGCAACGCCGGGGCGGTGAGCAGGGCCGTGGTGATGATGGCACCGGGAAGTCGGCGGGAGCGGGAGATGAGGGATTCGATCATGGTGTTCTCGGTTTTTGAAGATAGCGAGTCGCGGCATTCTGGTAATCCTCTCTTGCCCGACAAGGAAAGATTTCAAAAAGAAACTTCGGAAGCCCGAGGAATCTTGGGCCGAAGTTCTGCCTCGTTCATTTCCGGGTTTGCACCGCGCTCCGGCGACGCGGAAAAAGCTCGCGGCAAAGGGGACAAACCGTGCCGTCGCACCCGCGTGCGGTGCAGTGTTCACGACCATAGAAAATGATCTGCAGGTGCAGCGCGTTCCACCGCTCGCGGGGGAAGAGTTTCTTCAGGTCGTTCTCGGTCCGCTCGACCGACCGGCCGTCGGTGAGCTTCCAGCGCTGGGCCAGGCGGTGGATGTGCGTGTCCACCGGAAAGGCCGGCACGCCGAATGCCTGCGCCATGACCACCGAGGCGGTCTTGTGGCCGACCCCCGGAAGCGCCTCGAGCGCCTCGAAATCCGCCGGCACCCGGCCGCCGTGCCGGTCGATCAGGATCTTCGAAAGTTCGGAGATCGCCTGCGACTTGCGGGGCGACAATCCGCACGGCCGGATGATCGCGCGAATCTCCTCGACCGGCACCTCCGCCATCGCGGCCGGAGAGGAGGCCCGGGCGAAGAGCGCGGGGGTGACCTGGTTGACCCGGGCATCGGTGCACTGCGCCGAGAGCAGGACGGCGATCAGCAGCGTGTAGGCGTCGACGTGGTCCAGCGGCACCGGCGTTTCCGGATACAACTCCGCGAGACGGCGGTCGATGTGCGCGGCGCGCTCGGTCTTGGTCATGACCCGAGGATCAAACTCCGGCGCTCAGGAAACAAGCGACCAGTCCGGCAGCGGAACGGAGCGCCCCTTCCAAAGCTCAGCGCATCGCCGTGTCGCGGCCGCCGTTCTTGCGCTGGATGGCGGCATACATCTGCCGGCAGTGCGAGTAGCCGAGGCGCCCGGAAAGCAGCTTGGCACTGCGCTCGTAGGAGCCCCAGCGCACGACGGCGATCTCGACATTCCGCAGGCCCCACGCGTTCATGTGCTGCTTGCTCGGCTTGTAGAGGTCGATGGTGCCGGTGCCGGTCAGGGCCGAGCCGTAATCATCAACCACGTAGAGATGCGGCAGGCCCTTGATCTTGAAGGTGGTTCCCACGGGATACACCGACCAGTCGGCGGCGGCGCTGCGGACCCGCTGCGAGTAGCGCAGGGGCGTGCCCGCCGCATTCATCGATCCATACTCCAGGTGATCGTCTTCCGAGCAGGTGTAGGCGGTCATGCGGACGTGGCGCAGGCGCTCGCCGTTGTAGAGCGGCATGCCGTGCTTGTCCTTCCTCAGGGCATGACCCTTCGAAACCACCGAGGCACTGGGCGTGGCCGGGTCGTATTCCCTGCCGTAGCCGGCGGAACCGAGGCTCCCCCGCGCGCGGTCCTTCGAGACGAGGGCCAGGTCATTCCCGCAACTGGCGAGGAACAGGACGGCTGGCGCGAGGAGAAGTGAAAAAAAGCGCATGAACAATTGTTAACGTGCGTTGAACATCAAGGGCTTTGAAGCTCGCGTTCGAAGCTTTTTACGGATCGAGTCGGCGGGCGGCAATCCATTTTTCCTATCGTTAGATGAGAGCCCCGCGGAGCGGCCCCCGTCATTGGAAAAATGTTAGCTTGTCCCGGCGATTCAAGGTCGTAGTCTCGTCGCGCTCCGATGATTAAAAAATCCGCTGCCCTGGCGCTCCCACTGGTCTTCTTCGCGGCAACATTTGCCGGTCAATGGATCTCGAACCGATCCGAGGAAACCCAGCGTGGAGGCGATGCTCCTTCGACACAGGTCGATCCATCTTCCCAAACTCGTTCGTCCGCCGGGTCCTCCCCGGAGTGGGCTGACGTTCCCCGCCATCCGGTGGGTTCCCGCAAGTCGCCCAAGTCGGCGCTCAGGAACGCCTCCGAGGCCTGGCTCGCCGCCGCGGACGAATCCATCGTCTCGCTGCAGACGGCGATCGGCCTCGACCCGGAGCTCCGCCACCCCGCCCACCACCTCAATTTCGCCCATCTCGACACCGACGAACTGATCGCTGCGCTGCCGCCGAATTTCCGGAGGGGTGCGGAGAGATACCGTCGCGAGGTGAACCGCTTCGACGGCTCGGCTCCGCGCTTCCTGTGCTTCGGTCCGGGCACCCCGCCGGAGGTCGTCGAAACCTATCGCCGCCTCGAGGTCGAGGGCGGACTGCAGAACGGGGAAACGCGCATTGCGGCCACCCAGTTCGACATCTCCAACCACTGGGACGTCACCGCCACCGACGGCGCAGGCAACGAGCTTCAGGGACAACCGGTGACCCTCACCTGGAGCATCGTGCCGGACGGCACCCTGGCGCCGGACGGCGACCTCGATTTCGGGCCCTCGAATTTCCGCGAGTGGCTTGCCGGCCTCGTCGGCGGCGACAAGGACGCCGCCGACCCGACCGACGAACTCTGGTTCCGGCCGGTGCAGGAGGGCTTCGACCGCATCGCCGAAGAGACGGGCATCACCTTCGTCTACGAACCCAACGACGACGGCACGCCCATCGACCTCGACGGGGGCTTCGGCGACGGCGTGCTTGGCGTGCGTGGCGACATCCGCGTTTCGGCCCGCGCGATTGACGGACCGAGCGGCATCCTTGCCTTCGCCTTCTTCCCCGACATTGGCGACATGGTCTTCGATTCCTCCGACGACTACTTCGACAACTCCGCCACCGATCCCGAGCGGTTCATCAACACGCTCAGTCACGAGATCGGTCACTCCCTCGGCCTCGAGCACGTCTGCCCGATCAGCGAAACCAAGCTGATGGAGCCGTTCGCCTCGGACAACATCATCGGACCGCAGTACGACGACATTCACTCCCTGCAGCGCATGTACGGCGACATTCTCGAGGTGCACTCCGGAATCAAGGACAACGACTCGGTGGCCAATGCCACGCCCCTGCCTCTGTCCTCCGAGGCGCTGAGCTATCAATACCTGAGCATCGATGACGACACCGACGTCGACTACTTCAAGTTCAGCTCGCCCGCCGGCAGGCAGTTGACCGTGCTGATCAGTCCCGCGGACCCCTTCGGCACGACCTACCTCGAAGGCCCGCAGACCGCCGCCTGCGACACCGGCGATGTCTTCAATCCACGCAGCCGCCACAACCTCGGGCTGGAATTGCTGGATGCCACCGGAACCACCGTCATCACCGCCGCCACGAGTGCCCCGCTCGGCCAGCAGGAACTCATCCGCAACTTCGTGGTGCCAGGGGCCGGCGACTACATCATCCGCGTCTCGGGGGATCCGAGCAACATCGCCCAGCTCTACCGGATGCAGGCCAAGCTGGACTTTGCGGTCGATGCCCCGGCCATCGTGATCACTTCCACCGAGCTCGTGGACGAGTCGAACATTCCCAACAACGGCTTCCCCGATCCGGGTGAAACCGTCCGCTACGAAGTCACGGTCACCAACCAGAACGATGTCGACGCCGCGGGAGTGGAAGCCTCGCTCTCGGGCCCGACCGGATTCACGGGTTTCGAGGTCAGCGAGAGCGTGCCGGTGATCCCTGCTGGAGGCTCCCACACCTTCTCCTTCCTCTTCTCCCAGGATGGGACCTGTGGAGAGACCGTTCTCCTCGACCTCTCGCTGACCGCGACCGGAGATCTCGACTTCTCCACCAGCTTCCCCCTGTTCCTCGGGGAGCCGTCGGAAGACGGCATCGTGGTCGCCGACTTCGAGGGTTCCAGCGCGCTGCCAACCGGCTGGGTCAGCCAGGTCACCGGTGGTGGTGCCGGCTGGAGCGTGAGCGCTGCCGGCGAAAACGGAACCAACGCCGGCACCTCACCCGCGGTCAATGTGTCCGGTCAGAGCTTCCTGGTCTCACCGGTCATGACCCTCGCCGAAACCTCCGAGTTGCGCTTCCGCCACAACTTCCATTTCGAGACCGGTTACGATGGCGGGGTGCTTGAATATTCGCTCAACGGCGGGGACTGGATCGATCTCATCGCCGACCTCCCGAACGGAGCCACCCTCGTCTCGGGCGAATACCTCGAAACGATCAGCAGCGACCCGCTCTACGAGTCGCCCCTCGGCGGGCGGATGGCATGGACCGGAAGGTCGTTCCAGTTTGAGACCGTGCAGGTTCAGTTGCCTCCGACATGGGCCGACAGCACCGTGCAGTTCCGCTGGATTCTCGGCACCGACATCACCGAGGCCAAGCCGGGCTGGGCCATCGACAACATCTCGGTCTTCAACCCCATCGGTGTCTGCACCGACTTCAGCCCGGCCCTCTCGGTCACGGTGGACGTGACGGAGGTCCTCGAAGGCGAGACGGCCACCGGCACCCTGTCGACCCCGCTGCCCCTCGCGCAGGCGGTGTCGGTCACCCTGGAGATCAGCGGCGACGCCGATGCGTCGGACCTGAGTTCCACGTTTTCGCTGACCATTCCGGCCGGCGACACCGAAGTCACCTTCCCGATCGCGACGATCGACGACGGCACCACCGAGGGCAACGAGACGCTCACGCTCTCGATTCCCGATCCGGGTTCGGGCTTCGCCGCCGTGGCCCCGGCTGCCCTCACGGTCGACATCATCGAGCCAATCACCGGCTATGCCGAATGGGCGACCGGCGGCGAGCCGTTTGACGGCGATGCCAACGGCGACGGGGTGCAGGACGGCATCGCCTTCCTTCTGGGTGCGGCCGGTCCCTCGACCGATGCCAGCGGCCTGCTGCCGACCGCGACCGAGAGCGGAGACAACCTGATTCTTGAGTTCAGCTGCCTTCCGATCGCGGCCCGTGCCGGCGCCATCCTCGAACTGCAACACAGCAGCGATCTTGGAATCGGTGATCCCTGGCTGGGTGTTCCGGTGCCGGACGCCAGCGGTGGACCGACCAGCGGGGTGACCTTCGTGGTGACGCCGGGCGTCGGAGGACTCAACGACGTCACCGCCACCATCGACGCGTCGCAGGGAGCCGGTGGCCGACTGTTCGGCCGCCTTTCCGGCACGGAGTAAGGCGCGACCCTCAAGGATCCCGGGCGTCCCGTGCGCCCGACGATCCACTTGGCGGGCTGATCGATGGGCCGATCGGCTCCATGTCGGCATCCGCCCGTGACAAAGCCGCGTCGTCGGATTGAAATGCAATATCCATCCGGGGCTTGCTCCGGGATCGTTGCCTTTTCCCACTGACGCCACGGTTTCATGACAGCCTCCGACAAGCCCGCCCCACCTCCGAGCGACACGCTCATCGGCCAGTTCAAGTCCTTCAGCGGCGTCTTCTGGGTGTCGGGCTGGATGGAACTGATCGAGCGTTTCTCCTACTACGGCGTGCGGGTCATGCTGCCCGTCTTCATGGTGGCGGCGCTCGGCGAGGGCGGCCCCGAGCTCGACCAGATCCAGAAGGGCGAGATCTTCGCCCTGTGGGCCATCGTCCAGTCCTTCGTCCCCATCCTCTCCGGCGGCTTCGCCGACCGCTACGGCTACAAGATCAACATCGCCGGGGCCACCCTGCTCAAGATCATCGGCTACCTCATCATGGCGGCCTGCATCCCGCTGGCCGAGATGCTGGCCGGCGGCAGATCGCTGGCCGAGGCCCGGGCCGAGGGCAGCGAGCCGGGTTACTGGGTGCTCCTCTCCGGGGCGATGTTCGTGGCCTTCGGCACGGCGATCTTCAAGCCGGGGATCGGCGGGCTGATCGCCAGCCAGCTCGACAAGCGGAACTCCTCGCTGGGCTGGAGCATCTTCTATCAGCTCGTCAACGTCGGCGGCTTCCTCGGTCCGCTCATCGCCGGCTTCCTGAGCGGATGGAATTTCTCCTACGTCTTCTACGTCTGCTCGGCCGCCGTGGCGCTGAATTTCATTCCGCTGTTCTTCTTCAAGGAGCCGGCCCGGATGGCGACCGCCGATGGCGAGGAAAAGCCCGGCCCGCTGCGCATGCTCTACGAGTCGCTGCGCGGACTGCTCGAGCCGCGGCTGTTCTTCTTCACCATCAGCTTCGCCGGCTTCTGGCTGCTGACCTTCCAGCTCTTCGACATCCTGCCGAACTTCATCGACGACTGGGTCGACTCCCGCCGCCTCGCCTCGTGGCTGGGCACGATCATCGGCCAGGACACCGTCCCCAAGGTCAACGGCGGCAACCTGACCCAGGAGTGGATGATCCTCTTCAACTCGCTTCTGATCAGTCTCGGCACCTTCCTCATGGGTTACTTCACCCGCAAGGTGCCCACGCTGGTGACCATCATCATCGGCATCATGATGGCGATCTTCGCCACCTACGGACTCGGCATGAGCATGAACGGCTGGTGGATCCTCGGTGCCATCGGCTTCTTCTCGCTCGGTGAAATGCTGTCGGGCCCCGGCACCTCCCGCTACATCGTCGAAATCGCCCCGCCGGGCCGCGAGGCGCTCTACATCGGCTTCGGCAACTTCACCGTCGGTATCGGCTGGTCGATCGGTTCGCTCGTGGCCGGCCACCTCTACGAGACCACCGGCGACAAGGCGGTGCTCGCCCGGCGCTACCTCACCGAGAAGCTCGGCATGGCGGCCGACAAGGTGGAGGCCCTGCCGAAGGAGGACGTGGTCCCGACGCTGGCGGAGGCGACCGGCACCGACACCTTCGGCGCCGCCGACCTGCTGTGGCAGACCTACGACCCCTACTCGATGTGGGCCATCTTCGCCCTGATCGGCGTCGTCTCACTGACCATGCTCATCATCTACAATTTCTCGGTCAACGCCGCGAACCGCAACCCGGACCACACCTTCAACATCCACGGCCACCTGTGGGTGAAGGCCTTCCTCATCCCCATCGTCATCGCCTTCTTCTACTTCAACTGGAAGCACTTCTCGCTCGGCCTCGTCCTCAACGCGGCCTTCTTCACGGTCATGCTGATCATTTCCTTCCTTCCGGGCACCAAGGAGGCCTTCGCCCGCACCGGATCGCGGTAAAGAATCTCCGCAACCCGGCACGCGGATCGCTTCCTCCCGATCCGTCGACTCCACCGAAAAGCAGCTTCGTGAGCAACACCGAGAATCCCGCAGCCAACGACGAGGTCGCCTTCGCGCACATCGACGAATCGACCCTGTCGTCCGAACAACTCGAAGCGCTGAAGTGGCGGCGCGAGGTCTACATGGGCGACAAGATGCGCCAGCTGACCTTGCGCGCGGTGTTCACCGGCATGCTGCTGGGAAGCATCGTTTCGGTCACCAACATCTACGTCAGCCTCAAGACAACCTGGAGCATCGGTGCCACGATCACCGCGGCCATCGTCGCCTACGCCATCTTCAAGGGTCTGGAGAAGGTTTCCGCCCGCGTCCGCAACAAGCCCTACACGGTGCTGGAGAACTACATGATGGCCAGCACCGCCTGCTCGGCGGGCTACATGAACGCCGCCGGCCTCGGTGCCGCGATTCCGGCGCTCTACATGATCATGCCGGACGTGCAGTTCACCTGGTGGCAGCTGATGCTGTGGCTGTGGGCGGTGGCCGTGATGGGCCTGTTCATGGCCGGCCCGCTGAAGCGGCGCCTGATCAATGTCGAGAAACTCGCCTTCCCAACCGGGACGGCCGCGGCCGAAACGATCCGCAGCCTGCACGCCACCGGCAAGGGCGCCATGCGCAAGGCCAAGGTGCTGCTCTTCGCCATGGTCGCCAGCGGCCTGATCGCTTTCTGGCGCGAGTTCCTCAGCCGCATCACGATCTTCTTCGGCAAAGCCTCCGATGCCGCCAACGAAGCCTCGCTGCAGGTCTGGGGCATGACCCAGGGGACCTGGAACAAGTTTCTCTACCCCGACACCCTGCCCTTGTGGCTGGGCACCTCGGCCAAGGCCCTGCTCGAGCGCACCGCCATCGGCTGGAATGCCACACCCCTCTACCTCGCCTTCGGCGGCATCATCGGCATCCGCGTCGGCCTCGCCCTGCTGATCGGGGCGATCCTGTTCTTCGGCGTGATGCCCGCTTCCTTTGAGGGCGACATGGTCAAGCTCCACAACCAGGTCAACAGCACCGAGAACCGGACCCCGGAGGAAATCGCCCGGCTCAAGCCGACGGTCGAGGTGCTCCACCCGGAGAAGGACTCGCTGCTGCCGGACTACCTCTCGAGCGTCTATCTCAACACCCGGGCGACCCCGGAGCAACGCCGGCAGGTCACCGACCTGATCGCCAGCGCCGGCACCAATCCCGACTACGAAACGCAGCTGGAGGAGCTGGGCGGCACCGAGATCGTCCTCTTCGCCGGCACGCCCGACGAAATGACCGAGACTCTGATCGTGCCGGGCGACAAGGTGCTCGGCTACAAGGGTATCGTCGCCTGGGCCCTGTGGCCGTCGACGGCCCTGATGGTCGCCGCCGGACTGACCGCCTTCGTGCTTCAGTGGAAGACCATCATGCGTGCCTTCGGTGGATTCCTCGGTGGACTCACCGGCAGGAAGAAGGAGAAGGAATTCGACGCACTGGCCGACATCGAGACGCCCGGCTGGTGGTTCTGGGTCGGCACCGGCTCGGCCGGACTGCTGAGCATCATCCTGGCCAAGACCATCTTCGGTATCGACTACCACATGGGCGTCTTCGCCGTGCTGCTGACCTTTCTGCTGGCGATCGTCGCCGCCCGGGCGACGGGCGAGACCGACGTCAACCCGGTCGGTGCGATGGGCAAGATCACCCAGCTTTCCGTGGCCGCCATTCCGCACAGCACCGCCGTCAGCCCGCTGCAGACGAACCTGATGACGGCCTCGATCACCGCCGGCGCCGCCACCCATTCCTCGGAACTGCTGCAAGACCTCAAGGCCGGCTACATCCTCGGCGGCAACGCGCGAAAGCAGACGATTGCCCAGTTCTTCGGCACCTTCGCCGGCGTGATCGCCTGCGTTCCGGTGTTCCAGGTGCTGGTCAAGCAAACCGACGCCAACGGCAACCTGCTGCTCGGTTCCGACGAGCTGCCGGCGCCGGCCGCGCTGGTCTGGAAGGGGGTGGCGGAGCTGCTCGAGCAGGGCTTTGCCACCCTTCCCGATTCGGCAAAGTGGGGCATGGCCATCGGCCTGGCCCTCGGCGTGATCATCACGGTCATGCAGAAGTACTGCCCGAAGAAGGTCACCTTCTGGCTGCCTTCGCCCATCGGACTTGCGGTCGCGGGCGTCGTGCCGGCCAACAACTCGATCATGATGTTCCTCGGCGCCCTGCTGGTCTGGTACTGGCGACGCCGGAAGAAGGCACAGGCGGACACCTACAGCGTGCCAGTCGCCTCCGGCCTGATCGCCGGCAACGCCCTGGTCTCGGTGCTGATCATCCTGCTGGCCGCACTGGTGGTGGCAATGAAGTAGCGGATGGTCACGAGCGTCCGCGCCGAAACCCAGCGTCAAATGCCGAAGGGTGAAGATGCAGGGCCATGCCGGTGAGGCGGTCGGGAGCCTGAGAAGGTTGAAATGCAGCACCCGGCCCGATTCCCGAGGAGCGCCGGTTATGATACCGGCATCCGCCAGGGCGAAGCCACCAGCCCGTCACCGCGAGGCCTCATAAACCGTAGCAGGCCACGCATCTTCAGCTTTCCCAACGATGCCAAATCAGGGTGTGTCCTGGCATACATTTCCGGGATCATCGCTCGCAGCCGAGTGCCAATGTCCGTCACCAGCGCGGATGACGAAATGGTCCAGCTCATCGAATGCAGCGGGCGCATCGGAAATCCGGTGAGTGCCTGAGGAGACGACGCCCTGGTTGATCTCCTCGCAGAGCTTGAGGCGGCACTTGCTTTTGAGGGCCTCGAAATAGAACGAAATAGAATGCCTGGCAGATTATCGTGGCAGGTTATCGAGATTATTGCGGCAGATTATCGTGCGGGCCGGCCGCCGTCGTGCCCGGAACTGACGAATAACAGATTGCCTGGCGGTTGTCGGAAATAGAATGCCTGGCAGATTATCGTGGCAGATTATCGTGGGCCCGCCTGATCGACAGGCAGATGCTCCGGGAGGCGTTCCACCGACTCAGACGCAAGGCTGCGCCGGGAATCGACGGCGTGGACTGGGCGGAGT
>JAKZES010000086.1 GCA_022548915.1 Verrucomicrobiaceae bacterium E54 | reverse complement strand
GGGCGCGAGTGGCCTCGCGCGGTCCTTCAAGCTTCCGCCAAAGCTTTTCGTATCGCCCCAACCGCCAACTCCAACTCCCCCATGCCGACACACAGCGGCGGCATGAGCACCACGGTGTCGCGGATCGGGCGCGTCAACAGACCATGCTCACGGGCTTTCAGGCAGACCGATAGTCCGAGACCTTCGCGCAGTTCGATGCCGGTGATCAGGCCCCGCTGGCGCACCTCGACCACCTCTTCGTGATCCCGCGCCAGGTCGGCCAGCAGCCTTCCCAGATGCTCCACCTTGGCGGGCAGTCGTTCGAGGGTCTGCTCACTCTCGAAGAGCCCAAGACTCGCCAGCGCCGCCGCGCAGGCCAGCGGATTGGCCGTAAAACTATGTCCGTAGTAAAAAGCCTGCTCCGGACCGCCGAGAAAGGCGTCGTAGATCCGCCCGGTCGTCAACGTCGCCCCCAGCGGCAGGTAGCCGCCGCTCAAACCCTTGGCGAGGCAGAGGAAATCGGGGATCACCTCCTCCTGCTGGCAGGCGAACATCGTGCCGGTCCGGCCGAAGCCGGTCATGACTTCATCGAGGATCAGCAACACGTCGTGCCGATCGCACCAGTCGCGCAGCTCCGCCAGCATGCCGTCGGGCCATGGCCGCATCTCGTTCACCCCCTGGATCAGCGGCTCGATGACCACGGCATTCAGGTTGGCGGGATCCAGCTGGGCGACGGTTTCGACGAAGTCCACCCCGGGGCCGAAGCGACGAAAGCGCTCGAAGAACCGGTCCACGCCACCGAGCGCCGCCGCGCCCATCGTGTCGCCATGATAGCCATTGACGAAGGCGGCGAAGCGGGTCCGCTCCGGCTCCCCGGTCTGCATCCGGAACTGCAGCGACATCTTCATCGCGACCTCGACCGCCGTCGATCCGTCGTCGGAAAAGAACACCCGCTCGAGCGTGCCATCGGGGAAAAACCCGCACAGCCGCCCGGCCAGTTCGCTCGCCCGTGGATTGGCGAAGCCGAGGTAGGAGCTGTGGGCGATCGCGTCGAGTTGGGCGGTGATCGCGGCATTGATCGCCGGATGCGCGTGGCCGTGAATGTTGGTCCAGATCGAGCTGTTGCCATCGAGGTAGCGGCGGCCCTCCGAGTCCCACAGCCACGGGCCTTCGCCGCGGACGATGACCAGCGGTTCATGCCCGGGATCCGTCCACTCGCCCTGCGCGGTGAACGGATGCCACGCGTGCCGCTTGTCGGCCGCTATCCATCGCCGGGTTTCCTCACGCACGGTGGCAGGATGAATTCACTTCGCGGGCTTGCCCATGGGAATCTCCGGAACCCTACGCGATCACGCGATGGGCGGAGTGGAGAATCCGGGCATGATGGCGATGTCACGCACATGGGGATTTAAAGGTCCCCCCGACACAGTCGGCCGGTGTGGCTCCGGGGTTTGGCGACCGAGGGAGCCCGCCGGTCGGCTTGTTTTCAGGCGTCCAGCCCAGCCTTTGGCCACACGGGCATTTTCAACCACAGAGGACGCAGAGACCACAGAGATTGAAATTCTGGTGATCAATGACCCAGAACACCCGATCTCGACATGAAACGGAAATGAACTCATCGGGAGCAAGCCCGTTCCCGATTCTTCTGCGATCTCTGCGTTCTCTGCGGTTTTCCCTGTCCACATCCGCCGCGGACGACCGGGACGATCCTCCCTGCCTCAGGTCTTGAAATCCCGGGTCTGGAAGGCGATCGCGCCGATGACGAAGAAGGTGAAGTTGAGTCCGCCGAGGAAGGCGTAGGCCTCGGTGATCTTCGGCCACGAGATGTCGAACTCCATCAGGTACACCCAGCAGCTCATCCGCCAGGTGATGAACCATTCCTCATACGGGCGGAAGAAGGGGAAGTTCTGCAGGATCATGTCCACGAACAGGATCGCCAGGGTGAGGATGGTTGCCGCCGCCGGCTTGATCCGGAAACAGGAGAACATGAAGGCCAGTGAGGAGATGGTGATCATGCTCACGCCGATCCCGGCCGCGCTCAGCGCGAGGCGTCCGATGCCGGAAGACCAGGTGTCATAGACCGCGAAGACCTTCATCTTCGGCTCCGCGACGAACAGCCCGCCCTCCCAGCCGACGGCCATCACCGCCATCCCGTAGCCGGTGATCCCGACAAAAAACACAAAGGTGAAGGTGTAGATGGCGATGGAGGTGTATTTGAGGAGCAGCAGCCGCAGGCGGCTGATCGGCCGCGCCAGGACGAGCCGCAGGTTGCCGTCCTCGTTTTCCTTCGCCACCACGTCCCCGGCGACCAGCGCGAAGAAGATCGAGCCGAGCAGCACCATGCTGAAGATCATGACCATGAAGGTCAGCGTCAGGGAGCTGAAGAAGTAGTCGAACTCGTAGCCGTTGCGCTCGATCAAACGGCGCATGTAGTAGCCGCCGTTGGTCGTCTTGTAGACGATCAGGATGATCAGCTCCATCACCACGAAGGCCCCGTAGCCCATGTAGGTCCGGGGCCGGGCGAAGAGCTTGCGGAGTTCGCCGCGGAGTTGTCGCAGGAACATCATCGGGTGATCTCGAGGTAAAGGTCTTCCAGCGAACGCTTCACCGGGGCGAAGGCCGCGACGCGGATCTCGAGGCCGACCAGTGCGGCGACCATCAGCGGCGGATCGAGCGCCGGGGGCATCGCCACCCGGCCGGGACTCAGGATGGTGCAACCCTGGAGTTCGAGAAAACGGGCCGCCTTGTCCCACGGATCGCAGTCGATCACGTAGACCTGGTCGTCGTCGGCCAGGTCCGAAACCCGGCCTTCGAAGATCCGCCGGCCTTCCTTGAGGATGGCGACGCGGTCGCACATCTGCTCGACCTCGGCCAGCAGGTGGGAGTTGAAAAGCACCGTCATCCCGCGCTCGTCGCGCAGCCCGAGGATGAAGTCGCGGAACCACTTGATGCCCTCGGGGTCGAGGCCGTCGGTCGGCTCGTCGAGCAGCAGCACCCGCGGCATCGGCAGCAGGGCCTGGGCGAGCGCCAGGCGCTGGCGCATGCCATGCGAGTAGGTCCGCACCTTCGAGTCGATGCGGTCGGCCAGGCCGACCCTCTCGACGATTTCCGAGGTCGCCGCGCGGTCGAAGGGCGCCGAGTAGGTGCTCAGGATGCGGAGGTTCTCCCAGCCGCTCAGGTATTCGTAGAAGCAGGGGCTTTCGAAGATCGAGCCGACCTGCTGCAACGCCGCCGCGCGCTTCCGCTGCACCGACACGCCGTCGATGCGCGCCTCGCCGGAATCGGGCTCGACCATCCCGAGGATGATCCCGAGCGCGGTGCTCTTGCCGGCGCCGTTGTGACCGAGCAGGCCGTAGATTTCGCCCTCCCCGACGCGCACCGACACGTCCTCGAGCGCCGGCTTGCGGCCGAAGGTCTTGTTGAGCGAATCGAGTTCCAGCATGGTCGGGTTCAAGGTCCAACCGAAAGCCGCACCCGGCCTTCCACCGACTGGTCGGCATAAAGGTAGTTCTGGGAGCCGCCGTCGCCACCGGGATGCCACCCTTCCTTGTCGAAGACGAGCGGGATTCTCGACGGATCGTCGGTGATCACGAAACTGCCGAACCCGAGTTCGAGGTCCGCGGCCGGCTCGCCGTTGACCAGGGGGTTCCAGGCGTAGCTGGAGCCGGTCTTGCGGAACTGCTCCTTGTCGGCCGGGCACTCGAACACGCCGTCTTCACCGATGTAGGGGGCGAGTCCGGTTTCCAACACCGGGACGTCTTCGTCCCGGGAGCCCCGGCTCATCTGCCAGTCGCGGGGCATCTTCTGGAAGTTCTCCTGCAGGTACAGCTCCAGCCCCGTGCCGATCTGGCGGAGGTGCGTCACGCAGGTCGCCTTGTGCGACTTGCGGACGCCGGTGCGGATCAGCGGAAAGGCGATGCCCGCGAGGGCGGCAATGATCACCACCACCACCAGCAGCTCGACCAGGGTGAATCCTCGGCGCCTTGACATTCTCATCGTTCTCCAGGTCGGAATTCGTTGCCGCGCAGGCCCTTCAAGACACCATCCATCGCCTCCATCAACGGGGCCAGGTCGAGCTTGGCCTCGGCACTGGTTTCCTCGAAGAAGGCGCTCACGCCCTCCTCGGTGATCCGGGCCAGCATGTCCTCGCTCAGCTCCTCGGCGCGGCGGATGTCTTCCCCGGTCCGGCCCTCCTCGATCTGGCGCAGGCCGTCCTCGACGATCTTGCGGCGCTCCTCGGAGCTCATCACGTCGAGGGCGCGCATCATGTTCTTCATCGAGGTTTCGACCGTCATCTCGACGAACATCTCCTTCTCGTCCGGTGCCATGCGGCGGAAGAAATCCTCGCCGATTCGTTCCCGGCGTGCCTCGTCGCGCTCGGCGAAGTCGAGCTTGTTGTACATGTAGGCGACTTCCCTGATCTGGTCCTCGCGCTCGGAAAGCACCGCGCCCGGCGGCACGCCCTCCGACCAGTCCTCCAGGTTCACCTCGGAGATCTTCTCGCTGATCTTCTCGGCGGTGACCCGCTTCGACCCCGCGATGGCGCGGACGCCCGCCACCAGGGCCCAGACGAGTGCCAGGGCCACGACGGCTTGAATCAGGATGCGTTGCTTGGCCATTCCAAGCTGAGATTAAGGGCGATTCCGGCACACGCAAGCACCGGGAACAGCGTGCCACTGAAAGGAGTGGGCATGGCCGGGACTTGCCCACCAGATGCCCTTCCCGGTGTCAGGATCTCGGAGTCGCCAGCGAAGCCATATGCGGACTTCAGTCCACCCTTGCGGCGTGTCTTTCTCCCGGGCCGACGCCGGGCGGCAGGGATCCGCTTCTAGACTGCGGCGATTCATCGCCGCTTTGGCGAAGCATTTCAATGCGAGCCGGGCCATCGAGCCGCGCCATCGGCGATGAATCGCCTCCATCAAAGCGGCGATGAATCGCCGCAGTCTAGATTTCCCGGAGGCTCGTCGGCCTGGGCGGAGTTCAGTTGCACCCCCGGGAACAGCACCTAACGCCGGAAGCCGTGCCTGAGTTCCGCGATCGAGGTGGCTTTCAGCGCCATGGCGATCAGGGCGTAGGCGGTCGCCCCCACTCCGACCAGCAGCAGCATCGCCACCACTTTCTGCCACTGGACCCCGGTGAACCACGGCTCCAGCGCGTGATTCGCGACATAGACGACCGCCCCCATGGCCGCGGCGGCGAGGAGGGTGCGGACCAGCTGCTTCCGGCGTTTCGGCCCGAGGCCCAGGCTGCCGCGCAGGCCGTGGACCAGCAGCACCACATTCACCCAGCCGGCGAGACTGGTGGCCATGGCGATCCCGACGAAGCTGAAGACCGGAAACAGCGCCAGACTCGCTACGGCGTTCACCGACACGGTGACCAACGCGATCTTCATCGGCGACTTGGTGTTCTCGCGGGCGAAGTATCCGGCCTGCAGGACCTTGACGAGGACGTAGGCCGGCAGGCCCACGGCGAATGCGGCCAGCGTGCGCGAGACGTGCAGCGTGTCCTCGGCGCTGAACTGGACCCGCTCGTAGATCGGACCGACGAAGGCCGCCGGGGCCACCACGAAGGCGGCCATCGCCGGCAGCGTGAGCAGCATCGAGAACAGCAGGCCGCGCCCGATCGCATCGTTCGCCGCCAGTTCGTTGCCGCCCCGCAGAAGACGCGTGATCTCCGGCAGCAGCACCACGCCGAAGGCCGCCCCGATCATCCCGTTGGGCATCTGGAACAGTCGGTCGGCGTAGTTGAGGCTGCCGATCGCCGACTCCTGGGACGAGGCAATCGCGGTGCCGATCACCAGGTTCACCTGCTGGATGCCCGCCGCGAGGACGCCCGGCCCCATCAGCAGCATCAACCGCCGGATCCTCGGAGTCAGGGTCGGCTTCACCGGCACGATACGGATGCCCCGGCGCCAGCAACTGACCCACAGCAGCAGCAGCTGGGCGAACCCTGCGGCGCAGACCGACCACGAGACCGCGGTGCCGATGAGCTCGAGCTCCCCCTGCCAGTGGGCGAGCGGCACGAGCACCCCGAGCACCGCCAGCATCAGCACGTTCAGCAGGACCGGTGCAAAGGCGGGCATCGAGAACACCCCCACCGTGTTCAGCACCCCGCTGAGGTGGGCGGAGAGGGCCATGCACAGCAGGTAGCTGAACATGATGCGGCCGTAGGCCACGACCAGCACGTAGGTGTCGGGCTCGGCCAGCGGCACCAGCAGTTTCGCAAACCACGGCATGCCGGGAATGATGACCAGCGTGGCGACCAGCAGCACGCCGCCAAGCCAGGAGAACGCGTTGCGGGCGAAGCGATGGGCCACCTCCGGGTTGCCCTCCGCCAGCTCGCGACCGAATAGCGGCACGAAGGCGGAGTTGAAGGCCCCTTCCCCGAAGATCCGCCGGAACATGTTCGGCAGCCGCAGCGCCGCGTAGAAGGCATCGGTGACGATGCTGGTGCCGAGAAACGCCGCCATGAAGATCTCGCGCACCAGCCCGAGGATCCGGCTCATCATCGTGAAGCCGCCGACGGTGGAAAGGGCGCGAAGCATGGGTGGCGAATGTGCGGACGGAAGAAGGTCGGCGTGTGAAGCGCGGATGAAGAATCTAACGGTTGACCGCGGCCCGCCGCAGGCGGTCCATGATCGCCTGGCCGAGGCCGGTGTCGGTCACCGGCTCGGCGACGATCGCATCGAGCCCGGCCTCGTCGAGCGTGCGCAGCACGTGGAAGAGCCGCACCGCCGCCTCGGGCAGCTTGCCGCTGCCGGGGCTCAGGCTTTCGACCACCGCCCAGTCGTGGGCCCCGACATAGCCGGCCTTCGGGTCGCCCTTGTGGCTCATCAGCCCGTAGCGTTTGCCTTTCTCGGGTCGGAAGTCGGCCGGCTTGTCGAACAAGTAGAGCGGAGTACGAGGCGCATAGTGGCTGGCAAGCTGGCCGGGGACGTCGGGCTGCTCGTCGATCAGCCGCTTCCTCTCGACCACCACCCGGCCGAAGTTCTGCAGCTCCTTCTTGGTCACCGGCCCGGGCCGCAGCAGGTGGAGGATCGGGCGCTTCTCGCCCGGCTCGATGCGGATGATCGTGCTCTCCAGCCCGTCGCGGCAGGCACCGCCGTCGATGATCAGCGGAATCCGCCCGCCGAGTTCCTTCATCACCGCCGTCGCCGAGGTCGGCGAGATCCGCCCGAAGCGGTTGGCACTCGGCGCGGCGATCGGTTTGCCAAAGCCACGGCCGATGCCGCGGAAGACGCGGTTGCCGCTCTGGCGGACCGCCACCGTGTCGAGCCCGCTGGTCACCAGGTCCGGGATGGACGCGACCTTGGGCAGGACGATGGTCAGCGGCCCCGGCCAGAAGGCCGAGATGAGTTTCTGGAAAACCTTGTCGATGTCGTCCGGCACGGTCGCGACCTGATCGAGATCCTTGACCGAGGCGATGTGGACGATCAGCGGGTCAAAGGCCGGCCGTTCCTTGATCTCGAAGATCTTCGCCACCGCGGCGGCGTTGGTCGCATCCGCCCCGAGCCCGTAGACCGTCTCGGTCGGCACCGCCACCACCTCGCCCTGCGCCAGCAGTTCCGAGGCAGCCGCCACGGCTTCCTTCATGTTTTCGTCCTCGGCGGCGATGATGCGGGTTTCCACACCGCGTGGCATAGCCCGACCGCCTCCCACCGACAAGCCCGGGGAGAAGAGGGATTCACCGCCAAGGCGCCAAGGTCGCAAAGTTGGAGGGGGAAGAATTGGGAAACCGCAGAGGACGCAGAGATCACAGAAAATTGAGGAGAAGCCCATTCATTGGAATCCGGGTCTCTGCGTTCCTCTGTGCTCTCTGCGGTCCATCGATCCCACGTAGGATCTCGACACTCCGGTTCCGTGGTTTTCCTCAAGCCTGTGTCACTGATGGCTCTACGAAATCCGCGCCTTCGCGATGAAACTCTGCACAGAAAATGGTTCGACGCGCCCGCCTCTTCCAGGGAGATTGGCGAATCATGTCTTCCAATCGTCGCCCCGATTCCGACTCCCCGCAGCTGGCCAGCCGCCGCTCCTTCATTCAAACGGCCGGCCTCGCCGCCGGAGCCATCGGTGCCGGAGGCATCGTCCCGGCATTCGCCAACGACACGCCCGCGAAGTCGCCCTCGGAGACGCTGGTGAAGACCTTCCACGACAGCCTCAGCGAGGAGCAGCGAAGGCTGATGTGCTTCGCCTTCGACCACAAGCTGCGCTTCGACGTCGACAACAACTGGCACATCACCAAGGCCAGGGTGAAGGACTTCACCAGGGACCAGCAGGCCATGATCAAGGAGATCTTCATGGGCCTTCACAGCGAGGAGTACGCGCAAAGGGTCTACGACCAGGTCCAGTCGGACAGCGGCAGGGCCGGCTTCGAAGGAGGTTCATCGGTGGCGCTCTTCGGCGAGCCGGGTACGGGCAAGTTCCAGTTCGTGCTGACCGGACGCCACTGCACCCGACGCTGCGACGGCGACTCGGTGGAGGGCGCATCCTTCGGCGGGCCGATCTTCTATGGTCACGCCGCCGGGGGCTTCCGGGAGGGGCCGAAGCATGAGGGAAACGCCTACTGGTACCAGGCCGAGCGCGCCAACGAGGTCTATCAGATGCTCGACGGCAAGCAGCGCGGGATCGCGCTGCTCGGTGAGAGCCGCGGCGAGAACGGCCTCGAAACCGTGACGCTGACCGGCAGGAAGAAGGGTCTCGACGGCATTCGCGTCGGCGACCTGTCCCACGACCAGAAGGACCACGTGCGCAAGGTTCTCGCCGACCTCATGGCCCCCTTCCGCCAGCGCGATGCCGAGGAGGCGATGAGGCACGTCGAGGCCGGTGGCATCGACAACCTCCACCTCGCCTTCTACAAGGACGAGAACATCGGCGACGACGAAGTCTGGGACGTGTGGCAGCTCGAGGGCCCCAACATGATCTCCTACTTCCGCGGCAAGCCCCACGTCCACGCCTGGCTCCACATCCGCGAACCGGCGTGAGCGTCGGCTGCGAGGACCGGGCCGCAGCGATCAGATCCCCGACCCATCCCCCGACCCCGGACCAAGGCGCACAATCTGCATCGTTCCCGGGGCATCCGTGTGCTTCCATGTTCACGCATGGTTCCATCTCTGAATTCAGGTCCGCCTTTCCATGACCTCCCCAACCCGCAGTGAAGCAGATCCGGCAGCGACCGAGATTCACACCCTCGGCACCGACCGGCTGGCCGGGTGGTCCGGACGGCGGCTCGAGCGCCCCGCACGGGACGAGCTGCCCAGGTTGAACGAGGTGTTCCGGGAAATTCTCTGGACGGCGAACGAGTACATTCCCTCCGACGCCGGCAGCATCTGCCTCGGCGGCCTGCCGCAGGCCGATGACGAGCTGGTCTATGTTGCGGCTTTTGGAAAACGCGCCCACGCCATCACCGGAGAGCGCCTTCCCATCACCGAGGGCATCACCGGCCGGGTCTTTCGCGAGGGCACGGTGGCAATGATCAACGACCCCCGGAGCGACCCGCATTTCTTTGCCGGGATGGACGAGAAATCGGACTACCACACCCGCTCCATCCTGGCCGCTCCGATCCGCCTCGACAAGGATCCGGTGGGCGTCATCAGCCTCGTGAACCGCCTCGGCATGGACGGCTTCCGAGAAGCCGACCGCCGACTCCTCGGCGTGCTGTGCGGCTACGCGTCGAACTCCCTGCTCAACCTCGCCGACGCGGCCTACCATCGGGAGATCGCCCGACGGGACAACCTGACCGGCCTTCGCAATGACCGCTTCTTCCACCAACAGCTGCGCGTCGAGCTGGAAGCCCGGGAACGCAGCGGCGCCGACCTCAGCCTGCTCTTCCTCGACCTCGACCGCTTCAAGAGGGTGGTCGACACCCACGGCCACCTGATCGGCAGCCAGGTGCTGGCCGAGGTCGGCCAGCTCATCGCCCGCGTCGTGACGCAGCCCGATGCGACCCTCGCGCGCTACGGCGGCGACGAGTATGTCGTCATCCTTCCCGGCGCGGACGCGGCTGCGGGCGTGGCCACCGCCGAGTCGATCCGTCAGGCCATCGCCGACACCGTGTTCCTTTCCGAGCCCGGCGCGGACGGCCGGCCCGCGCTGAACCTGAAGCGCGAGTTTTCCGCCAGCATCGGCGTTGCTTCCTACCGCGACTGCTCGTTCGCCACCCACCCGCCGGCCGATTGGAAGACCCGCCAGCGCGACTTCATCCAGATCGCCGACGAGGCGATGTATCGGGCCAAGCGGGAGGGCAAGGACCGCGTGTGCGCCGGGCGATGAGCGGGAGCACCGGGCTTCTGCCGCAGGGTCACCGCGCCAGCAGCGGCGTGATCTCGGCGGCGGTGGCCCACGGCCCGTGGTGGCTCGCATCCGCGAAAAGGCGGATGAACCGCGCTTTCACCGACATCGGAAACATCGCCTCTTTGAGTCCGGCCTCGTCGCGCCACACTCCCTGGATCACCCCCTGCCAGCGTTCGCCATCAGACGATATCTGGATCCGGTAGCGCCAGATCCGCCCGTTCACGTTGTCCGGCCGCGGCAGGTAGCTCAGCCCCTCGAGCTCCATCGTTTTCCCGAGGTCGATGGTGAAGACATGCGGCGGTTCGGGAGCACCGTCCTGCCACTGCGTGTGCCAGAAAGTCGACGCGTCGCCGTCGATCGCGTGCCGGGCAAAACCCTCGCCCGGCTGCTCGCTCGATGCCGTGGCCGACCAGCCGCTGCGGTCGAGCTGATAGGCGAAGCTGCGCAGCACCGGCGTCGCGGGGACCTGGCCCGCGGCGGCCTGGGGAATCACGCTCACCACGCCCTCGACCACCTTGGCCGGGAGTTCGAGCGCGCGACCGTCGACCTTCGCCTCGGCGGCGCCGGGCGCGGTCACCGTGCCATCGGGCCCCCGCACCGGAACCGCCGCCTCGCCGAGCGCGACCCCGGTCCGCGCGGATGCCGGATCCTCGCCGCTGGCGATCGGTTTCAAGGCCACGGTCAAACGTTGGGGCCCGCTCTTCACCCGGTACTTTTCGAGCGTCGCCGGACCGCAGGAGCCGCCACCGATCCCGGTCTGCGCGGCGTCGAGGGTCAGCACCGTGGCGTCGGCCGTCTCCAATTCGGTCGGATGCCGCGCCGCCGCCAGTTGCTCGTCGGTGAGCGGCAGGGCCGAGAACGAGAAACTCCGGCCCGCCGGCTGCCACACCAGCAGCCCGCCCTTTGCTCCTGTGAGCGCGACCCAGCCCGTGTCCTCGCGGTTGCCCATGAACTGCGGCTTCACGTAGGGCTCGAAGAATTCCTTCACCGAAAGCGCGTGCCGGCCGAGCGGGCTGCCGGTCTTGCGGTCGACGTAGTTCTCCCACGGCCCGCGTCCCTGCCACTCGACCTGCGAAAGCGACGGGTCGAGGAACATCCGCAGCCCGACCCGCGGCAGCACCATCGCCTCGCGCGACGGAAGGATCACCGCGTCGACCAGCAGCGTGCCGCCGCCGAGGCAGGTGTAGGTCGTCGAGGTCTCGACGAGGAACCCGCCGAGTCCGGTCGAGCGGACGGCGGTGGTGACGCGCGGCCGCGGGGACTTCTCGACGTGCAGCGCGACGAGTTGGTGCTCGAGCTGGTCGAGCCCGGCGGACGCCCATGCGCCGCGCGCGTAGCCGTCGTTGTCGCCCGGCGCCCGGAACAGATGGGTCTCGGGTCCGCGACCGCCGGCGATCCGCTCCCGCCCGTCGTGCTTGAGCGAGACCAGGCGGCCGCTCTGCCGGTCGATCGACGCCTCGAAGTCCCCGTCGCGCAGGATCACGGCGGCGTCCGTTTCCTCGACCGTTCCGCCACCGGCGACCTTCGCTTCCAGCGGCACGCGTTTGAGCACGAACTGCCGCCACGCGACCTCGTAATCCTTCTCCGCCCACGGCGTGTCCTCCTTCAAGACCAACGCGGCCTTGAGCACGTAGTCGGTGCCCGGTTCGGCCCCCGCCTTCAAGGTGTCGGGCAGTTCGATCTCGACGGTTTCCCACGGCTCCACCGGCGGGGCGGCCATCCTCGCACCGGACACGACGCGGCCGTTCGCCTCCAGCGTGAGCCGCAGCTCGTGCCGCTCGTCCGGGGTCGTGTGGAATAGCTCGTTGCGCAGCCGCAGCCTGCCGTCCTCATACCAGAACTCGGCCGGCTGGTAGCTCGACTTCACCTGCCGGCTCTTGGCGTTGAGGGTGTGGTCGGCATTGACGATGCCGTTGCAGCAGAAGTTCCCGTCGTTCGGCTTGTCGCCGAAATCGCCGCCGTAGGCGAAAAACCAGTCGCGCCCGTCCGGAGACAGCTGGCCCGGCGCCGCCTTCTTGCGCAGCCCCTGGTCGACCCAGTCCCAGATGCAGCCGCCGATCAGCCGCTTGTGCGTTTCAAAAGCCTCGACGTACTCGTCCAGGTTGCCCGTGGCGTTGCCCATCGAGTGGGCGTATTCGCAGATGAAGATCGGCCGCGACGAGCGCTGCGCACCGACCGAATGGAGCCAGCCGACGCCGGCATACATGTGCGAGTCCATGTCGTCGTGCGGCGACGGGTCGGGATAGCGCTCGTACTGGATCGGCCGGGTGCGGTCGAGCTCGCGCAGCGCCGCGGAGGCCGCCTCGAAGTTCGCCCCCGGCCCCGCCTCGTTGCCCAGCGACCAGATCACCGCCGACGCCCGGTTCTTGTCGCGCTGATACATGTCCACGACCCGCTCGACGTGCGCCTTCTTCCACCGCGGCGGATGGCTCAGCGAATCCTCGCCGTAGTAGTAGCCGTGCGACTCGATGTTCGCCTCGGCGACCAGGTAGATCCCGTATTCGTCGCACAGTTCGAGGAAGCGCGGGTGGTTCGGGTAGTGGCTGGTGCGCACGCAGTTGATGTTGAGCTGCTTGAGCAGCTTCACCTCGCGCTCCATCAACTCGTCGCTGACGTAGCGGCCGGTGTCCGGGTCGTGCTCGTGGCGGTTGACGCCCTTGAGGATCACCGGCCTGCCGTTCACCAGGAACTCGCCCTCGTCGCTGAAGCCGAGCTTGCGGAAGCCGACCCGGTGCCGCTGCGCTCCGAGCACCCGCTCGTGACCCTGGCTGGTGGTGATCACCAGCGTGTAGAGCTCCGGCGTCTCACCGGTCCACAGCCTCGGGTTCTCCAGCGTGCCCTCGACCACACCCGATCCCTCGGCCTCCGCGCCCCAGACGACCTCACCCTCCGGATCGAGAAGCTGCACGCCGATCATCGTCTCGAGCGGCTTGCGCCCTCCGGGCGTCGCATACTCCAACTCGACCTTCAGCGCGGCCGACCCGAGATCCTCGGAAAGCTCGTACTTGAAGGCGTAGTCGCGCAGCCACGTCTTCGGCGTCGCGTAGAGCATCACGTCGCGAAAGATCCCGCTCAGCCGCCAGAAATCCTGGTCCTCGAGATACGACCCGTCGCTCCAGCGATAGACCTCCACCGCGATCAGGTTGTCGCCGCTCTTCAGGTAGGGAGTGATGCGGAACTCCGCCGGCAGGTAGCTGTCCTGCGAATACCCGACCTTCTCGCCGTTCACCCAAAGATAGAAGGCCGACTCGACGCCGCCGAAATGGACGAACACCTCATGCCCGTCCCAGTCGGCCGGCAGGGTGAAACTCCGGCGGTAGGAGCCGACCTCGTTGCGGTTTTCGTAGGCCGTCCAGTCCCGCGGCGGCTCGCTGGTCACCCGCGGCTCGTCGCGGCGGAAGGGATAGGTCTGGTTGGTGTAGATCGGCACGCCGTGTCCCTGCGTCTGCCAGTTGCCGGGCACCTCGATTTTTCCCCAGCCGGAGAGGTCGAAATCCGCCCGCTCGAATCCCACCGCCCGCTCTTCCGGTCGCTTGGCGAAATGAAAGTCCCACCCGCCGTTGAGCGAGCGCACCCGCGACGACTCGCGCCAGTCCTTCTCCAGCGCCCCGGCCCGGCTGGCGAAGGGCATCGAGAACACCCGCGCCGGCTCCTTGTGGATCCCGGTGACCTGCTCGTTCTCCCAATCCGGTGCCGCCTGCAGGACGCCCGCCAACCCCAGCCAAAATGCGATCATTTTCACGAGCCTCGTCGTAGATCCGGCGCATCCGCCGATAGCTCTCCAAGGGCCGGCGACAGCAATCGGCAGCTCATCGCGGGTATCTCGCCCTGAGATCAGCCAGCGCGGCGGGTCAGGCCTTAGGATCGACGTCTTGGGGTTCGCGTTCACTCTTTTGCGACCGGAACGAAATCGATTGGCGCGCCCAGGGGAATCAGTGGTTCCTTCGCCACGCTTTTCTGGAAATCCTGAATGATCTTGCTCGTGTGGGCGATGACCCAGCTATGAACGTGCGGATAGTTGTAGGCGTTCCGCTCTTTCGGGTCCGCATCCAGGTTCACGATGTGAGGCGTGGCCAATGCGAGCGCGGGCTCATCAAGCGCGCGTTGCAGCACCATCACCATCTTGAACTGGTGCCATTTCACCCCATACATCCGTTCACCCATCCAGTAGGGAAACCCGTCCCGCGGCGACTCGTCCTCCTTGCCCTCGAAGAAACCCCGCTGGTCAAGTCCGTCGATCACCCGGTCGCCCGGAACCTCCGCGCCCGCCCACTTGAGCAGCGTGGTGAACATGTCGGTGATGTGGACGACGTCGTTGCTCCGGCGTTTCGCCGGCACCACGCCGGGATAGCGGACCAAGCATGGCGTGCGGAGCGATCCTTCAAGACCCGTGAAATAAGACCCGTCCCAGAAACCCGCCGTCCCGCGCCAGGGATCCATCTGTTCCGGTCCGTTGTCACCCGAGAAGACGACGATGGTGTTCCCATCGAGCTCCATGCTCTCGAGGAAATCGAGGAGATCCCCGAAGTCATGGTCCAGTTGCAGCAGGCAGTCCGCGCGCTCGCCGTGGCCGGATTTGCCCGCGAACTCCTCGCGTGGAGTCGTGGGCAGGTGCATCAGGGTGTGATTGAAGTAGAGGAAAAACGGCTTTCCGGCTTCCTTGCTGCGCCGGATGAACTCCTTGCTCCGCTTCAGATACTCAAGGTCGAGATCCCGTTTCACCGGCGGAGTGAGCTGGATGGTCCTGGTGACGTCCGAGCCCTTCTTTCCCTCATACATGTAGGCTACCGGATCGCGCTTGGGATCATACCATGGGTCCTCGGCCCACAGCGCCTCGTCGTAGCTATGGGGCGGACCATACCACTCGTCGAATCCCTGATCGGTCGGCCAACGACCTTTCGAAGCCCCAATGTGCCATTTGCCCATGCACGAAGTGGCGTAGCCGTCGTCGGAAAGTATCTCCGCCATGGTTCGTTCCCAGGTCACGAGGCCGCCATCGCTCCCTGCGAGAGCAACCGTGTGGTTGCCGGAGCGGATGGAGTAGCGTCCCGTCATCAATGCCGATCGCGACGGCGTGCACTGGGTCTCGGGAGCAAAGTTGAGAAGCAACATTCCCTCGTCCGCGAAACGGTCGATCCTGGGAGTCTCCGCCCCCCGGAGGATGCCGCCCCCGTAACAACCCGGCTCCCCATTGCCGAGGTTGTCCACGAGGAAGTAGACGATGTTGGGCTTGGCCTGACCGGCGAGAGCACTGACTTGCCCGAACGGAATGAGGGCGACGATAGTGAGGACTTCAAGTCTCATGGGGGATACCATTGTGGGTGGATCGGCGATAGCAGCTGGAACTCGCAGCGGGTCAGGTGTTAGGAGCGACGCCTCGCCGATTGGTTTGGTTCAGGTGCGAGCCTGTGGAGGAAGTGGTGGTGGCCCAAAGGAAGGCCAGGACTTAGCCTTGGAACTCGAGCCTCCCTCCTTCAGCAGATACTGGTACCAGTGAAGCACATTGTCTTCGAAGCCGTTCCTCAGTCGCTTCAGGACCCGAATCCACGGGAAGCACACCACTCCACCTGCGGTTCGCAGTGCTGGTGAGCCGTCGGAGATGCCCCACTCTCCTCCGTGGCTCCGCCGGTAGCTCTCCCCAAGGTAGCTACCGAAGATTGTCGCCATGTCCTGAACGACATCATCGGACGGCTTGCTCCTCTGAAGGTCCAAATGGAGGAGATTCAGTACATCCTCAATCTGGCTTACAAACCCGTCGGAATAGTCAGCGCTCTTGCCGAACTTCTGCGCGAGGAAGCTGACGCACTTCTCGGCCGTTTGCGTGGCAACTCGTTGAAGCTGCGGATCTGGGGTGAAGCTTGAATCCATCGGTGGAAATTCTAGGGCGATTGAGGTAGGGACGCCGGTCGCCCGGCGCCCCCCTCGCAGATCCCGGCGTGCGGAACTACCGCACCGGGCTCCTCGGATGGACGCGCAGCG
>JAKZES010000085.1 GCA_022548915.1 Verrucomicrobiaceae bacterium E54 | reverse complement strand
CGTCGAAGATCGAAGGGGTCCTCGCATTTCGCATTCTGGATGGAGTCACAGTCGTATTTCACCATTTGGCTACGGCATTCATGGTAGTTTGGACGTGGCGCAGATGCCGGCCTCGCCGCAGCGCGACGCGGCGGTCAGCGGCTTTGCCCGCGGCTACGCCTGGCAGGATCCCGAAACGGCGATCGCCTGGGCCCAAGACATCGCCGACCCCGAGCTGAAGCAGCGCTCGCTCACCGACGTCGGCCGGGCCTACTACCGGCGGGACCCCGAGGGTGCCCGCGCCTGGCTGGAAACCAGCGGCCTGCCGGAAGCAGCACGCCAGGAGGTGGTCGCTCCCCGCTGGGGGCGGCGCCGGTGACAAATCAATCCTCCGGACAACGTGCCCCGAGGTTTGCCTCGAAATCCTGCACGTAGAGCTTTTCGAGGATCTGGACGGACAGGACCACCACCAGCAGGCGCTGGAGCTTCCGCTTCAGGCTGCAATCGAAGAACAGCAGCCGGCACAGGCGACGGAGGCGCTGGATCCGGCGGTTCACGAAGATCCCGCCCCGCCGGATCGCCTCGTTGGAAAGGTAGCGATCGAGCAGGTCGTCCAGCTCCGGCATCACGCCCCTGCGCAGCTCCATCGGCGGGGCGCTGAATGGCCACTTCTCGCGTTGGTAGATCTCGTCGATCAGGTCGTCGCGAAAGGCCTCGCGCAGCACGTATTTCTCCACGCCGTCCCGGATCTTCAGGCGGTCGGGGATCCGGCGACAGGCTTCGAAGAGCGGATGGTCGAGGAACGGGGTCCGGCCCTCGAGGGAATGCCCCATTTCCTGGCGGTCGCCGAGGACGGTGAGGAGGTAGGGCGCCAGCAGGCTCTTGATGGTGAAATGCTGGATCTTGCGAACGGGAGGAAGCGGGTCGGTCTGGTGGCGGGGGAGGCGCTTGCGCAGCAGGTCGAGCGGGTGCCGTTGCGAGAGGCGCGGGCGGTGCTTGGGCAGGAACAGGGCACTGAAGAATCCCTGGATCTCCCGGGAGAGATGCTCCTCGATCTCCGGCCAGGGAATGAAGCCGATGGCCTTGTTGATCTCCTCAAGATGCTTTCCCCGCACCTTCCGGACCGATTCCTTCCGGTTCTCCATCCGCTCGGTGATCGATCCCTTGCCGGGCTGGAAGTGGGGGTAGCCGAGAAACACCTCGTCCGATCCTTCTCCTGTTAGAACGACCTTGACGTGCCGGCGGGCCAGCTTCGACAGCAGGAACTTTCCCACCCCGTGGAAATTGTGGAACGGCAGCTCGGAGACCCACAGGCTGTCCTCGGCATGGGCGAGCAAGGTCGCCCGGTCACAGGTGACCGAGTGAAAGTCGGCCCCGATCTTCTCGGCCATCTTCCGGGCCAGTTCCAGCTCGTCGAAGTTGCTGTCTTCCGGAAAGGAGATGGTGAAGGCCTTGATTGGCCCGTCGGTCTGGCGGGCCGCCGAAGCAGCGACGATGGCGGAGTCGATCCCTCCGCTGAGGTAGACCCCCACCGGCACATCGGCCCTCAGCCGCAGGCCAACGGCCTCGTCGACGCCCTGCCGCACCGTGTCGATGGCGGCCCGTTCATCCGGCCCGGACGAGGCGTCCTCTTCGGGAAGCGCGAGATCCAGGTCCCAGTAGAAGTCGGTGGACACCTCCCCGGAGGCGAGATCGACCGTCATGAGGTGGCCCGGCGGGAGGGCTTCGATTCCCTCGAACAGGCAGTCCGGGATCACCCCGCTCAGAAAGTCGCGGACGGCCGCCGGATCGATCGCAGGGGCGTGGCATCCGGTGGCGAAGATCGCCTTGGCCTCGGAGCCGAACAGGTAGCGTCCGTCGCGATGCGCGAAGAAGAGCGGCTTGATGCCAAATCGATCGCGCGCCGCGATCAGGCGGCGGCGTTTCTTGTCCAGAAGGAGAAAGGCAAACTCGCCCCGGAGGTGGTGGACGAAGGCCTCACCATGCTCGCGGTAGAGGTGCAGGATCACTTCCGAATCGCTCCTCGTGGAAAACCGATGGCCCTGCGCCTCCAGCTCGCGCCGGATGCGCTCGTGATCGTAGATCTCGCCATTGCAGACGAGCACCAGGTTCTGGTCGTCTGCGTAGAGGGGTTGGTCGCCGGTCTCGAGGTCGATGATGGAAAGCCGGGCATGGCCGAGGCCCACCCTCTCGGACGGATCGACATGGCTGCCGGAACCGTCCGGGCCACGGTGCCGGAGTGAGGCCACCGCACGCTGGAGATCCACCTCCTCCGGGGTGTATCCGATGTATCCGATGATTCCGCACATGATGGCACAAGACAGACCTGCGCGACGCCCGCCGTATGGAGGCACCGACACGCGGCGGCATTCCCGCCTGTTTCCGCGTTGGAATCAATCCCTCACCATGCGTCATTTCCCCATATCCCGAATGGTCGCCGCCACCGTGCTGATCGCGGCGGCCACCACCGCTTCCGCAAAAGCCCCTCCGGAGGTCGAACTCATCCGCATCGACCATGAGATCCGGCAGATCGAGGGCTGGACGGTGCATGTCGACGTGAGCCTGCTGGAGGGAGAGCATCAGGAAACCGGCGAGCTCGCCCTGCGGCTTCTCGAGGAGCGCCTGCACCAGATCGCCCTGTGCCTGCCGCCGGAACCGGTCGCCCGGATGCGCGAGGTTCCGATCTATTTCGACCGGGCCCATCCGCTCGGAAACGCCCACTATCACCCCAACGCCGGCTGGCTGGAGGCCCGCGGCTACGACCCCGCCATGGGCAAGGCGGTGCAGATCACGGGGGCGGCCTCGCTGATCCGCGAAGCCAAGAGTCCGAATCCCTCGTCGGTGATGCTGCATGAGCTGGCCCACGCGTACCACGACCGGGTGCTCGGTTTCGACCACCCGGAGATCCTCGCCGGCTACCGGGAGTTCTGCGACAGCCGCAAGTTCGACCGCACCGCCCATGTCTCGGGCCGTCAAGCCCCCCACTACGGCCTCACCGATCACAAGGAATACTTCGCCGAGATGACCGAGACCTACTTCGTCGGCAACGATTACTTTCCCTTCAATCACTACCAGCTCTTCCACGAGCACCGCCCGAGCTACGACCTGCTCGCCAGGATCTGGGGGTCGGACATCCGGCCGCCCAAAGCCGACGACAAGGGCCAGCCCGGCATTCTGGAGCTCCGCATCCTCGCGACCCTGATGTCGCAACGGGGAGAGTTCGACGAGGCGCTGGCCCTCGTGGACAAGGCACGGGAGCGCAGCTCCGACGCCGAGGGCCGCCTCGAGAGCCTGCGCAAGATGATCGAGGATCAGCGGGCCGCCGCAGGGGCGGAGGGTAGCTGAAGTCTTCCCCGGCAGGATGACCCGACCGCATGAAATGCGGAGTCGGGCGTGGACGTAGGACGGGCATGAGCGACGGGTGCCCGCGCTGGATGGCCATCCCCTTGGCCAGCGTGATGGCATGGATCCTTCCCGCCGCGCCGGCAGACGAGGTGAGGGACGACTGGTTGCGGCAGGATGTCGGAGGAAAGGCGGCGCTCGTGGACGGCCCCGTGGTTGAGCGGGTCCTCGAGGAGGTGCCCGACCCGACCGCGCTTCGCCGGGAGGTGATGCGACTGCACGAGGATGGCGTGCCCACCGGGGATCCTCGTTGGCTGGCCCTGTATGAGAAGGCGGCGGAACGGCGGCGGGCGGTGCGATTGGCGATGGTGCTGGAGCAGGCGCCACGGATCATTTTCATCAAGCGGCGGACGATCCGGCCGTCCTTCTTCGGCTACACCGAGGGGCAGTCCGATGCGCAGCACGAGAGCCGGTTCCTGCCCGGGTCGGCGCTGTGCCTGCTGGAGTTCGATGGCACCAGGGGAAGGGTGCGGAACCTGCTTGAGGACGAAGGAGGGGTGTTCCGTGACCCGGCGGTGTCGTGGGACGGGAAACGGCTGGTCTTTGCCTGGAAGAAGTCGCACCGCGAGGATGACTACCATCTCTATGAGCTCCGACCGGAAGACGGCGGCCTGCGGCAGTTGACCTCCGAGGTGGGAGTGGCGGATTTCGAACCGGCCTTCCTGCCCGACGGTGACCTCGTGTTCTCGTCGAGCCGCTGCGTGCAGACCGTGGACTGCTGGTGGACCGAGGTCAGCAACCTCTACACCTGCGGACCGGATGGATCGAACGTGCGCCGGCTGGGCTTCGACCAGGTCCACACCGTCTATCCGCAGGTCCTCGACGACGGACGCGTCGTCTACACGCGCTGGGACTACAACGACCGCGGCCAGGTCTTTCCGCAGCCGCTTTTTCAGATGAATCCGGACGGCACGGGCCAGACCGAGTTCTACGGCAACAACTCGTGGTTCCCGACCACCATCACGCACGCGCGCGGCATTCCGGGCACGGGCAAGGTGCTGGCCATCCTGTGCGGTCACCACTCGAGCCAGACCGGCAAGCTTGCGGTGATCGATCCGGCGCTCGGCCGCCAGGAAAACGAGGGCGTGCAACTGGTGTCGCCACGGCGCGAGACCAGGGCCGAGCGGATCGACGCCTACGGCCAGAAGGGTGAGTTGTTCCGCTATCCCTATCCGCTGAACGAGTCGGAGTGGCTGGTGAGCTATGCGCCGGACGGTTGGCCGGGCAAGGATCGGCGGCAGGATCAGGCGGCCTTCGGAATCTACTGGATGGACATCGACGGCCGACGGGAGTTGCTGGCGACGGATCCCGACCTGCCCTGCCAGCAACCGGTGCCCTTGGTCGCGAGGACCAGGCCACGGGTGCGGGCCAGCCAGGTCGACCTCGCCGCGGAAACCGGAAGCTACTACATGCAGGACATCCACGAGGGTCCGGGCCTCGAGGGAGTGCCGCGCGGGACCGTGAAAAAGCTGCGGATCGTGGCCCTCGATTTCCGCGCCGCAGGCGTCGGCAGGAACCACAGCAGCGGGCCGGGAGGGTCGGCGCTGGTCAGCACCCCGATCTCCATCGGCAACGGCAGCTGGGACGTCAAGCGGGTGCTGGGCGAGGCAACCGTCCACGAGGACGGCTCGGCCTTCTTCGTCGTGCCGGCCCGGACCCCGGTCTACTTCCAGGCGGTCGATACCAGGGGCCGGGTGGTGCAGACGATGCGGAGCTGGAGCACGCTGCAGCCCGGAGAAAGGGCCTCATGCGTCGGCTGTCACGAGGACAAGAACGAGGCACCCCCACGACCCGGCTACGCCTCGGCCATGGCGGTCGAACCGGAGACGCTTGTTCCGTTCCACGGACCACCGCGCGGCTTCAGTTTTGCCAGGGAGGTCCAGCCCATCCTCGACCAGCATTGCATCGGCTGCCACGACGACCGGGAGCCGTTGTTGAGACTGGCGGCCGGTCAAGGCGGGCCCGTGCTGGCAAGGCCCCGGACCGCGACCGGGGAACAGGCATTCAGCCTGCTCGGCGAGACGGTGGTGGATGCCCATTCCAAGCGGAGATGGAGCGATGCCTACCTCGTCCTGACCGAATCAAAGCGCGACGGGAAGAAGGGTGATGGGCCCTTCCGCGGCAATCCGGACGGGCGGCTGGTGAAGTGGATCAGCAGCCAATCCGTCCCGACGCCGCAGCCGGCGCGCACCGCGGGATCAACCCGCAGCGCGTTGCTGGATTTGCTGGAGGCCGGCCACGGCGGGGTCGAGTTGTCACCAGCCGAGCTCGAGAAGATCGCCTGCTGGATCGACCTCGGCGTGCCATACGCCGGCGACTACCTCGAAGCGAATGCCTGGAGCCCGGAGGAGATGGAGAAATACATCCTCTACGCCGACAAGCGCCGCCGCTTCGAGGAGATCGATCGCGAGTCGGTGCGCGAGCTTCGGGCCGGGAGATAGGGTAGCTGTCACTCGGCGACGTCACACTTCGCCACGACTTCCTCCCAGGTGAAGTCATCGCGCAGCATCCTTGCAAGCCACGGGTCGACGGCGGGCAGGCGGCCGGCCGCGGCGAATTGATCCGGCCGGGTGATGCGGGTGAAGAGCACGCGCCGGCAGTCGCTGCGGGGCACCGACTTCGTGCCGTAGCCGCCGGGCTGGTTGCTCGACCAGAAGCGCAAGCTTTCGGCATCGTGCCCGAGATAGACCACCAGGTGCCCCCGCTCGCGGCCACCGATCCGGTCGGTCCACCAGATCTTGAGGAAGTCGCCCGGTCTCGCCTCGTCCCACGAGGTGAAGTTCCGGCCCGCCCGCAGGTCGGCGACCAGTTTGGCGCTGCCGGGCCCGTTGGCGTTCCATCGGCCGAATACGCCGTGACCGTCCTGATGGTCCACCACCGGCAGCAGCGCCTCCGAGCCGTGGCCCAGAGCTTTGAGCAGGACCAGGTAGGTCGCCCCCGAGCAGAAACTCGGCTTGGCCTGCCTCGCATCGACCCGGAGGCCTTGGTCGGTTAGAGAGCAGGCACCGGGCAACAGGTTCTTGGTTGCATCGCTGCCGTCGTAGCCGCCTCCGGCCGGCATCGTCCGCACCGCGGCGAGCACCTTCACGTTGAAATCCGAGCCTTCGTCCGCGGCCACGTGGGCACAGCTGATGGCGACGACAGCCCCCAGGGTGACGCCGGCGAACTTGATCCACATGCCGCATTCAAATCCTGCGCGTCCCCATCCGCCAGCCCGGAACCATGAATTCCGTGCGTCACGAACACCTGCAAGTCGCACCGGGTTCTCCGGCACGGACCGCCTCCGCTACGACCCCGGGACCACCGTCCGCTTGAACGCTTCGATCGCCTCCCGCATGGACGCCGTGACCTTCGGGTTCGCGTCGGCGATGTTCGTCGTTTCGCCAAGGTCCTCCGCCAGGTTGTAGAGCTGAACGTCGTCGCCCTTCACGATCATCTTCCAGTCGCCGCGGCGCATGGCCGTGCCGAGCTTCGGCTCGTAGCCGAAAAAGATGTCCCGGTCGGGAAGCGGTTCCCCATCGAGGAAATGATCCCGGGCGCTGACGCCGTCGAGATTGGCTGGATTCTTCGATGAAAGGCCGGCGATCTCCGTGAAGGTCGGGAACAGATCGAAGCCGAGCAGCAGGGCATCGGACCGGACCCCCGCCTTGATTTTCCCCGGCCACCAGGCGACCGCCGGCACGCGGTGGCCTCCTTCGTAGTGGCCGAACTTGGTGCCGCGCAGCGGACCCTTCTCCCGGCTCATGCCGACGTCGCCGTTGTCCGACCAGAAGAACACCAGCGTCTGCTCCGAGAGGCCCGTCTCGCGAAGGGTGTCGAGGATCCTGCCGACGCTGTTGTCGAGGTCCTTCACCATCTCGACGTAGCGTGGGCGGTTTTCATCGCCGACCCGGTTCTGCTTCCAGCCCTCCTTGCGGGTTTCGGGCGTGTCGGCGCGGGTTTGGTAGGGGTTGTGCGGTGTCTGGTGGGAAACGAAGAGAAAGAAGGGCTCGTCCTTGTGGCGCCGGATGAAGTCGACGCTCCTGTCGGTGATGATGTCGGTCGAGTATCCCTTCACTTCCTCCTGCTTGAGTCCGTTGCGCCAAGTCTTGTGTAGATGGAAATCGGCCGCGCCGTTGAGCAGGCCGACGAACTCGTCGAAGCCGTGGTGGACCGGGTTGAACTTGTCGGAATGACCGCAGTGCCACTTGCCGAACAACGCGGTCGCGTAGCCGCTCTTCTGGAACACCTTTCCGAGGGTCGGGGTCGAGGCGGGGATCCCCTGGTCCGGTTCCTTCGACCCGACGATTACGTCGACGATGCCGACCCGCTGCTGGTAGCGCCCCGTGAGAAACGCGGCGCGGGTGGGGCTGCACACCGACGAATTGGAGTGGAAGTCGGTGAAGGTGATTCCCTCCTCCGCCATCCTCTGGATCCGCGGCGTCTCAATCCAGCCATCGTAGAGTTTCAGGTCCCGGCAGCCCAGGTCATCGGCGAGAACGACGATGATGTTCGGCGGCCGCCGGGCGGACTCCGCACAGGCGGTGCCGCCCGCCATCGCGGCAAGCACGGTGGCCAGAATGGTCCGAAGGAATGGCATCACACCACGAGTCTGAGTCCGGGGACCCGCACGCGGCAAGGCCTTCCACCGATCGTTCTCAGGCGACCTCGGGCGGAGCCACGGTGAGCTTGCCGGAGGCATCCTGCCGAATCGCACCCGCCTGCAGCAACGCGGTCACCGCATTCAGGCTGTCGATCAGCCGGGCGCCCGAAAGATCGGAGATTTCGTCGGCGGTCGGAAATGGATCGCCGGGCCGGAGCCGGCCGCTTTTCAAGGCCGCTTTGGCGGCATCGACCAGTTCAGGCGTGGTCGCCCCGGTGGGCTTCTGGAGACGGCGGAACATCGGGCTCCGCTTGATGAAGCCCTGGGTCACGGAGAGCCGACGACAGGCGTGGATGAAGCAATTGGTCATGTTCGAAGGGTGGTTTGGACATGCGGGCTTTTGCTTCGGAGCGGAGATTGAATGGGTGGTCTCTCCCCGCGCCTTGGTTTCTGCCGGGAAAACGATCCACAAGCGGCGGTTTTTCCATTTATTTTAAGAAATCTTCAGGAGACTCCGGGTGAGGGAGAGGAAAGTACCGTGGCCGGATTCTTTGCGTCCCCTTGGTGGTCCGGGCTAGGCTCCTCCCATGCTTGAGAGCCTGCTGAAGAATCACCCGCTCATCCTCGCCGAGTGCGCCGTGGCGGAACGCCTGCGGCGCCTGCCCGGGGTGGAGCTTCACCCGACGCTCTTCAACACGCCCCTCATCTACGGCCCGGAGGACGCTCGAGACGCGATGACCTCCATCTACCTCGAGTATGTGGAAACGGCAGGCCACGCGGGCTTGCCGCTGCTGCTCACCGCGCCCACCTGGCGGCTCGACGCCTCGCGGATCGCGGAAGCGGGCGTGCCGGCCTCAATCAACACCGATGCCGTCGCTTTTCTAACAAGCCTGCGCGACCACCTCCCGCCCGGTCGCGTGCCGATCGCGGTCGGGGCGCTCGTCGGACCCAAGGGCGACTGCTACCGGCCCGATCTCGCGCCGGACGCGGACGAAGCCGAAAACTTCCATACACCGCAGATCCGTGAACTGGCCGCCACCCCTGCCGACTTTCTTCTCGCCCAGACCCTGCCCTCGGTCGACGAGGCCCTTGGCCTGGCCCGGGCCATGGCCGACACCGACAAGCCCTGCCTGATCAGCTTCTGCACCGGGACCGACGGCCGCGTCCTCGATGGCACACCGCTGCCCGAGGCCATCCGGCGCCTCGACGACGCCCTGCCACGTCCTCCCGCCGGCTACTTCGTCAACTGCACCCATCCCCGCTTCCTGCTCGAGGCGTATGTTCCCGGCGAACTCGACCGGCTCGTCGGCATCCAGGCCAACGGTTCGTCCCGCGATGTCACCGCGCTCGATGGCGCGGCGGCCACCGAGGCCGACTCGGTCGACACCTGGGCCGACTCCATGGCGCAACTCCACGACCGTCACCAGGTTCCCATCCTCGGCGGCTGCTGCGGGACTTCGCTCGGGCACCTCGGGGCACTCGCCGGCATCGCCCGCTGAGCGCCGGTTCAAGCGTTGAGGTCCCCTTGCGATCAAGTCCGGAGCCGGCGCTGCCACAGTCGGAATTTTACTTCCCGACCGATCCGGTCAACCCTGCTGCCGCCATGATCCACGACAAAGCCGCTGAGCTCATCAACCAACAAGTCGGTCACGAATTCGCCGCCTCCTATCAATACATCGCCGTCTCCACCTGGTGCGACGCCGAGGCCCTGCCGGAGATGGCCAAGTATTTCGCCAAGCAGGCGGACGAAGAGCGAATGCACGCCCTCAAGATGGTGCAGTTCCTCAACGACACCGACCGCGCCGTGGACTTCCCCGCGCTGCCCAAGCCGCAGTCGAAATTCGAATCCGTCGAGCAGGTCTTCCAGCTTTCCTACGATCAGGAGGTCATGGTGACCGACCAGATCAAGGCGATCTACGACGCGGCCGCCGAGCACAACGACCGGGTCACCCAGAACTTCCTGCAGTGGTTCCTCGAAGAACAGGTCGAGGAAGTCGCCAGCATGGACACGCTGCTCAAGATCACCCGGCGGGCCGGCAGCGATCTGTTCCGGGTGGAGGATTACATCGCCCGCCAAGGCCATCCGGAAGAGGCCGGGGACTAGGCATTTCCCCGCTCGAAGCGGACCGCCTGCATCGCCTGTCTCACTCGCATCCCACTCACCATGCAACTCCACCAACTTCCCCGGTTCCTCACTCTGGCGCTGATCGGCACCATCCTCGCTGCCCCTGCGGCCGATCAGGATGCTGCGGATGAGAACGTGTATGCCTTGCGCCCGAAGGCGAACGCCCCGAGGAATTTCGGCCACATCGGGCCGACGGGCATCATGGCCCACATCGACACGGGCGTGAAGGTGACCGTGGAGGGCACCCGGGAAGGGAGCCCGGCTGACGGCAAATTCCATGCGGGAGAGGTCATCGTGGGGGTCAATGGCCAAGCGCTCGAAGGGCGGAACCCGTATGTGGTGCTTGGCTCGGCGATCACGGCGGCCGAAGCGAGCGACGGCAAACTCTCCTTCGATCTCGACTCCGAAGAGGGCAAGCGCCAGGTCACCCTCGAGATTCCGGTGATGGGCGCCTACGCCGCTCAGTGGCCGGTCGATTGCGCCAAGTCGCGCAAGATCGTCCAACACGCCGCCGCCTACTACGAGAAGTCGCTCAAGGAGAGCAAGGACATGGGGGTGGGGGGTGCCTTGACCTGCCTGTTCCTGCTTTCCACCGGCGACGACACCTACCTGCCCCTGATCAAGGCGCACTACGCGAAGTTCATCGAGAATCCGGAAGCGATCGGCGACCACACCTGGAACAACGGCTACAACGGCATCGCCTGCGCCGAGTATTACCTGCGCACCGGCGACCCGGACATGCTGCCGGTCCTCCAGGCCTTCTGTGACGACGCCCGGGATCGACAGAATTTCGACGCGGCGTGGAAACACTGGGGCACCGACATCAATCCGCGCTACGTGGCCGGTGGCCTGATGAACCCGGCGAGCACGCAGGTGCTGACCACCCTGCTTCTGAGCAAGGAAGCGGGCGTGAACGTCGATGAGAAGACCCTGCTCAACTGCCTGCGCTACTTCTACCGCTTCGCGGGGCACGGCTCGGTGGCCTACGGCGATCACCGTGGGGAAGGCGGCGTGGGATCGAATGGCAAGGACGCCATGCTGGCGGCCGCGATGCAGGTCGCTTCCGGTGCCTCCGGCGACACCTCGATCTATCAGGCCGCCCGCGACAGCCTCAGCATGGCCACCCTGAACGCCTATCCCGCGATGATCACCGGGCACGCCGACAACGGTCGCGGTGATGGCATGTGGCGCGGCATTGCCTCCACCTACCTGATGGAGAAGAAGCCGGCGAAGTTCCGTGAGGTCATGGACCGCATCACCTGGTGGTACGACCTTTCGCGCTTCGATGACGGCGCGATCGGCCTGGCCACCCTCCAGGGCTGGAACGATCCCGGCTCGGGGGCAGGCGCGGCGATGACCTACACCGCCCCGCTCAAGACCCTGCGCATCACCGGGGCGCCCCGCTCGGAACATGCGAAGGAGTTCCAGCTTCCCAAACGGATCTGGGGCAACCAGGCGGACCTCGCTTTCCTCAAGATCGAGCCGGTCGACGGTTACGAGGAATACGGTGAGCCGCTGGCCATCCACCGGATCACCCCGCTGATCGGCTCGGCCTACATCCGCGGCAGCGTGGAGGAGGATCCCGACAGCGTTTCGCTGGATCAGCTCAACCAGTTCGTACGCCACCAGAGCTACATGATCCGTGCCCAGGCCGCCAAGGCGCTCCGGATCAAGGGTGAGTGGAAGGTGCTGGAAGAGCTGCTGCGGCACCCGGACCCGCGGATGCGCCGCGCCGCCTTGGACGGCATGCTCGACTGGAGGTATTTCTTCGGCGTCGGCAAGAAACCGCTCGCGACCGGGGATTACACCCCCGGCATGATCGAGGCGATCACCGCGATGCTCGGCAATCCGCAGGAGGCGACCTATGTCATCGAAGGGGCCCTGTTCGCCACGGGCTTCATGCCCGCCGAGGTGATCCAGGAGCACTACGACGTCATCTATCAGTGGACCCGCCACGACGACTGGTGGTTCCGGCAGGCTTCCTTCATGGCCCTCCAGGGCCTGAGCAAGGATCCGGAACTCTACCTCAAGGCGGTCCCGGTACTCACCGAGTTGATGATCCGGGAGAACCACACCATGCCGCGGAACGCGATGAACCAGACGCTGGCCAATTCGCTCAAGCAGTTCGCTCCCGACAGCGAGATCGGCCGGTTGCTCGCCAAGGGCTTCGATGAAAGCGTCGCCGAAACCCGGATCCTCGAGGGTCGTCGCGACCGCGAGGGCGTCTACAACGTCGCGCAGTCGATCGAGAAGGCCGCCAGCATGGCCCCGGAACTGGCACCCCAGCTCGCCGCCTCACTGGTCGAGCGCGGGCTTTCGGTGCTGGATGACGACCAATTGCTCGGGCTCATCGACGGCCAGGGAGGGTTCCTGAAGCTGGCGGCGAAATTGAAGGGTCCCGGGCGCGATAGTCTCGAGAAGATCCTCTACGAGAGTTATCGGCCCGAGGTGGTCAAGCGGCTCAAGGCGGGCGGCGGAACCGACATCAGGACCATCGATGCCCTCATCGGCATCACCGAGCTGCGCGATCAGAACGTCGGCTGGACCATCATCGGATCGCCCGAGCCTCAGGCCCGGGAGTGGCACTACCTGTCCTTCCATCCGAAGGCCGAGAAGGACTTCCTGCCGAAGCGCGAGGGACGCCGCTACCGTCAGGTCGAGCTGGCACCGGAACTGAAGGACTGGTTTCAGCCGGGCTTCGACGCCAGCGGCTGGCAGAGCGGCAAGGCTCCGATCGGCAAGGGCGGCCACCCGAGGGCCGGCAATCGGCCCCCGGAAAATCAATCCACCTGGGGCGAGGGCGAGATTCTGCTGGCGCGGACGAGCTTCGAGCTGAACGACACCGACTACGATCTCTATCGTCTCCGCATGCTCTGCATCCAGGGCTTTCAGGTCTACCTGAACGGCAAGAGGATCCGCACCTACTCGTGGTGGCAGGAACCCAAGGAATACCGCAAGTGGCCGATGGGTCCGCGGGAAGCCGCGCTGCTCAAGAAGGGCACGAACACCCTCGCGATCTACACCATGGAGGTCTATCCGTCCTCCCAGAAACCCCACTGGAAGGACGAGGTGTTCGGTCAGCTCGACTGCTACATCGAGGGACTGCGGAAGGAAGACCTCTATTGAGGGGCGGCCATGGCGAGCCTCAGCGGGGGCTCCGATGAGGGATTTCAGCCAAGCGGATACTCGCCATCCTCATCGATGCCGATCCAGCCGAGTTGGTGGAAGGCGGCGAAGATGGCCAGGCGGGGATCGTCGACTTCGTCCTCGGCGTGTTCGATGGTCGCGGTGCTGGTGAGACCGCGCATGGACTCGATGCTGATGACCGTTTCGCTGCCCTCGAGGTGGATCCAGTCGCCCCAGTCCTTCGCCTCGTGACGTGCCTCCAGCTTCTGCTTCTTCAGCGCCGCGACAACTTCGCGGATGGTGCAGGCGACTTCGCCCTCGGGAGTTTGGACCACGGTTTGCATCGGCCCGATAGGAAAGAGGCACCTTGCGGTTTTCAAGGGAAACGAGTCCTCAATTCGAGACCGTTCCCGGCAACGGTCGGGGCCTTCACCCGCCAGCCTGCATTTCTCACGAGTGAGAAATGCATCCCGACCGGGTCGGGACCGATACGGCGCTGCAGGGGATCTGGGTGAGTGTTTTTGTTAGACAGTGTGTTGCCGTCCCTATTCGGGCTAGCCGTATTTCCACACGATCAGGGGCAGCACGGTCAACGCGACCACCAGCGCCAGGACCACGCCCATCTTGACGTAGTCGACGAAGCGGTAGCCGCCCGGCCCCATCACGAGGACATTGGCGGGGTGCGAGATCGGGCTGGTGAAGCTCGCCGACGCGGCCATCGCGACGCCCATCATCAGCAGCTTCGGATCGATCCCCATCTCGGCCGAGGTCCCGATCGCGATCGGTGCCATGATGAGCACCAGTGCCGTGGTCGGAACGATGGTGGTGGCCGCCGCGGTGAGCAGATAGATCCCGAGAAGGATGCCCCACAAGCCCAGCGGCTCCATCGCCCCGGAGACCCCCCCGGCGATCCAGTGGGCCGCCCCGGAGCTTTCCATCGCGGTCCCGAGCGGGATCATGCCGGCGATGAGGAAGACCGACTTCCAGTCGATCGCGCGGTAGGCGTCCTCCATCGTGAGACAACGCGTCGCCAGCATCACCGCCGCCCCCGCCACGGCGGCGATGGCGATGGGCAGAACCCCGGCGAGCACCAGGCCCACCACCGCCAGCATCAGGACGGCGGAAAGCACCGCCTTGCCGGGTTCGGCGCGCGCCTGGTCACCATAGGCCATGCGGGTGAGCACCACGAAGTCGGGATCGTCGGCGAGCTTCTCGACCTGCTCGCGCGGGCCGCGCAAGAGCAGCGCGTCGCCGAATTCCAGGGGCATGTGGCGCAGGTGGGACCGCCACGAACGACCCCGCCGCCAGATCGAAAGGACCTGCAGGCCGTAGCGCTGGCGGAAGTCGAGCTCCTTCGGTGTCCTGCCGGGCAGCGTGCTGCGCGGCGAGAAGGTGACCTCGGCGATGCCCTCGGTCTCGCCGAGTTCCTCCATGCTGCCGCCTTCCCCGTCGTCCTCCAGCAACTCGAGGCTCTGGATCGCCCGCATCAACTCGAGCCCTTCCGGTTTTCCCAGCACCAGCAGCTGATCCCCCGGCTCGAAGACTTCGTCGGCATCGGGGAAAAGGATCGATCCGCCGCGCCGTGCGATCCCGATGATGCGCAGGCCGAGGGTCTCACCCAGCCCGCTTCGCGCCACCGTCATGCCGGCCAGCCGCGAGTCGGGCGGAAGCATCAGCTCGATCAGCGAATCGGAATCGGGATAGATGTCCGAGAGGTGTTCCTGCGAGACCATCTGCACCTCGCTGAAGGCTTCGCTTCCGCCCAACTTCCCCAGTGGTTCGCGAGGGCCATCGAGGGTGAGGACATCGCCGGCCTTGAGCGGCACCTTCGAAAGGTCGTCGCGGATCACCTTTCCCGGCCGCCGGACCGCCACGATGTGGGCGCCGAAGCGCGCGCGAAACCCCGCCTCCTCGACGGTGAGCCCGACCAGCTCCGACCTGGGCGCCACCGTCGCATTCACCACGGCCAGCTTCTCGGACGAGAGCACCTGGAGAATCTCGTCGCCGCTCGCCATCTCGAGCGCCTGCCAGCCGAGGAACTCGCGAAACTCGTCGATGCGGCCCTGCGCGCTCAGGATGTCGCCGCTCTCGAGCACGAAGTCGGGCCCGAGGTCGCCGAAGGTTTCATGTCCGCGGCGCACCGAGAGCACCGTCAATCCCAGCGTCGCCGACAGCCCGCTCCCCCGCAGCTTGCGGCCGTGCAGCGGCGAGCCCTCGCCGATCCGCAGACCGAAGCGGCGCTCCTCGAGCCCGTAGGCGAACTGCAATCCCGCCTTGGCCGCCTCGCCGCCCATGCCCTCCGGCATCTTCGCCGGCAGCAGGTGACGCCCGACCAGGGCGATGAAAAGCGCGCCCCCGACCAGCGCCGGCACCCCGATCGGGGCGAACTCGAAAAGCTCGAAGCCCTCCAGTCCGGCCTGGCGCAGGGCCGTCGACGCCACCAGGTTCGGCGGCGTTCCGATCAGGGTGGTCAGGCCCCCGAGCAGGGACGAGTAGGCCATCGGCATCAGCAGCCGCGACGGCGGGGTGCCGGTCCGCCGCGCGATGTCCATCACCACCGGCAGCATCAGTGCGGCCACCCCGATGTTGTTCATGAAGGCCGAGAGGACGCCGGTGGTCAGCATGATCACCAGGATCATCCGGACCTCACCTTTCCCCGCGAGCCGCAGCACCCGCTGGCCGATGAAGTCGGCCACCCCGGTCGCGCTCAGGCCGGCGCTCAGGATGAACATCGCCCACACCGTGACCACCGCCGGATTGCTGAAGCCGGCGAGCGCCTCCTCGAGCGTGACCAGCCCACTCACCCCCAGCGTCCCGAGCACCAGCAGCGCGACCACGTCCATCCGCAGCTTCTCGGTGACAAAGAGCACCAGCGAAACCGCCAGGATCAGCAGAACGGCGATGATCTCGGGAGTCATCGAAAACGCATCAGGGCTTGGCTACGGGAAATCGGCACTCATCCACCACCAACCTAGTTAGGCAAACCACGCCCGCATGGCAATCCAATCCACTTCCAGTCCGTTCCGTCCCTAGGGCGTTTGCTTGGCAGGCTATGATTGGATGGGTTGTGCCATATTGATGGTGTTCACTGATTTTTGGCGGTGGTCGCGGTAGTGGTCGA
>JAKZES010000084.1 GCA_022548915.1 Verrucomicrobiaceae bacterium E54 | reverse complement strand
ACCTCGAGGAATCCATCGAGACCGCCCTGCATCGACTCCCCGGAGAGCATGGTGAAGGAGCGGGCCTCGGACGATTCGGCGTCCATGACCTTGGCGCGCTGCTTGGCGACATCGACGAAGGTGACCTCGGCACCGTTCGAGACGGCGATCGTCTTGGGCGGGGTGCCGAGTTCCCAGCGGAGCTTGCCGTTCTCGCCCATCCACAGTTTGCCGGGGGTTTCGACCGGTTTTTTGAGCGCCGGAAGGGTGCGCTGCTGGATGAAATCGGCCTGCAGCGTGTGGATTTCGCTCTGGCGCTTGAGCCATGCCTCCAGCGGCGCGGTGTCGGTTTCCGCATGGAGTGGAAGGCTGAGCAGCAGGACGAGGAGCAGGCGCATGATCCAACTCGACCGAGGCGGGGGACTTTGCCAAGGGCAAATCGGATGAAATTGGTACTTGGAACCGGGGCGGGCATCCCGTGGTTTCTTCGCCGATGCGCAAATGGTGGAGTATCGGCCTGCTGATCGCCTTGGCGGTTGTCGCCGCCTCAGGGCTGGGACGGGTGAAGTTCGACACCGACGTCCTGGCGGTGCTTCCCGACGAGATGCCGGAGGTCGAGGCGCTGCAGGCCTTCCAGAGGGTGTTTTCGAAGAAGGGCGAGCTGATCCTGCTCATCGAGGGGGATCCCGACGAAGTTGGGCCGCTGGATGAGCTGGCGGGTGACCTTGCCGGACGCCTGAAGGAAGCCCGGGTGAGTGAGGTGGTGCGGTGGCGCCCGCTGTGGCAGGACCGCGATGGCGGCATGACGGATCTGATCGCCTGGCTTTGGCTCAACGGGGATCCGCAGGAAGTGGCGGGCCTGGTCGGGCGGCTTTCGGAGGACCAGATCGAGGCGACGATGGAGGGGGCGCTCGAAAGGGTGGCCACCAGTCTGGATGGCGGCGATCTGATGATGTCGGCACACGACCCCTTCGGCTTCCTCGATCATCCGTCGCTGCGGTCGTTTTTCGAAGGCCGCGATGGGGGCGGCGAAGGGTTTCTCAACGAAGAGGGCACGGCGCAGTTGATGTTCATCGAGGCGCCGCGGGGACTGCTCGGATACCGTGAGGCGGAGGCGTGGTTGACGGAGCTGAAGGAGGTTTCGGAGCCGTGGGCGAAGGAGAGGGGGCTGAGCCTCGGCTACACGGGGGATCCGGCTTTCGAGGCGGAGATCGGCGGCGCGATGGAGGGCGACATGCGGGGCACGGTCGGCATCACGTCGATGGTGATTGGCCTGCTCTTTCTGCTGATGCAGCGGCGGTTTGGATTGCTGTTCGGCATGGGAGCCACGCTGGGGGTGATCTTTGCCGCGACGTTGGGTGCGGCTGGCTGGATCTTCGGCGAACTGAGCATCATGGCGGCCGGGTTTGCCGCGATCCTGATCGGTCTCTCGGTCGACTACGGGGTGCTGATCTGCCAGGAGGCCAAGGTGGCGGGGCACGAGCAGGGTGCGATCCGGAAGGCCGTTTCACGATCGATCCTGTATGCGGCGGCGACCACGGCGGCGGTGTTCTTCGCCTTGAACCTGAGCGGACTGCCCGGGATCGCCCAGCTTGGCAGCGTGGTCGGGATCGGAGTGATCTTCGGGGCCTTGTTCATGCTTGGATTCTACCTGCCGTGGGTGGCGAAGGTCGGAGCCGGGCGCCCGATCATCGCGCACAAGGCGGCATGGCTGCCGGGTCGGAAGGGTTCGCTGATGCTGCTCGCCGGGGTGCTGGTGATCGCCACTGGCGTGCTCCTTGTGCGGGGGCTGCCCGGGGTGGAATTCGACCGCAGCCTGCTGCGCCCCCGCGACAGCCAGGCGATGGGGGCCTTTGAAGAAATTCAGGCGCAATTTCCGGCCTGGGGCGCGCCCTCGGTCCGGTTGGTGATCGAGGGCGGGACGAATGCCGAGGTCCGGCAGCGGGCGGCGGGGTTCGAATCCCGGGTCGCGCAGTTGCGCAAGGATCGTCCCGACCTGGTCGGCGAGCTTGAGCTGCCCTCCGGGTGGTGGCCGGCACCGGAACATCACCGGGCGAATGCCGCGGCGCTGGCGGCGCTGGGCCGCGATGCCGAGCGCCTGCTCGCGGCGGCGGACGAGGGAGGGTTTTCGGAGGAAGGGACGGCGCTGGGCAAGGCGGTGCTTTCCGCACTGCCGAGATTGGCTGGCGAGCCGCCGGGAAGCGTTCCCGACGAACCGGCGACGCTGGAAATCCTGCGGGCGATGGCGATGCCCGATGCGGATGGCGGGGGCTACATCCTCGGGAAGCTGGATGTCATCGGGCGCGAGGACCTCACGGTGGAGGATCTCGAGGTTCTCCGTGGCCTGCTGTCCGAGGGGGTGCATCTCGCTGGCTGGGATCTGCTCAAGCCGGCGGTGCTGCCGTTAGTGAAAAAGGACCTACTGGCGGTGTTCCTGCCGATGGTGGGCTTGATGGTGGTGATGCTTTCGCTGGTGTTCCGCCGGGCCGGGGATGTGGTCACCGCGTTGCTGGCGATGAGCCTGAGCGGCATCCTGCTGTTGGCGCTGATGCGGATCACCGGGCTCGAGTGGAACTTCCTCAATATCGCCGCGACGCCCCTGCTGCTGGGAACCGGTCTGGATTATGCGATTCACATCCTGCTTTCGCTGCGCCGCACCGGTGGCGACGTGCGGGCCGTATGGAACGGCACCGGCAAGGCGGTGCTGTTCTGTGGATGCTCGACGGCGATCGGCTTCGGCTCGCTGGGATTCGCCTCGATCGATGCGCTGGCCAGCCTGGGCAAGGTCGCGGTGTTGGGAATCCTGAGCTCGATGCTGGTCGCGGTGATTCTGATTCCCGGCCTGCGGGGCGGGCGGCAGCCGTGAGGGGTGCGGAGTGCTCTGATTCGGGGCTCGTCCGGGGGTGCAACCGGGACAGAAAAGCCGGAGACCTCTTCGGGACTCCGGCTTGGAAAATTGGGTTCGACGCTCGTCAGCTCACTGCCCGACCGGTTCGAAGTCGGTCTCGGTGCCCGGGGGCGGGTTGATGACCGGAGGAAGCGGCGGAGGCGTGATGATCGGCACGTCGAGCGGATCCGGCGGTGTTTCGGCGGGCTTCACCTCGACGTTCTTGCCCTTGGCGCTCTTGGCGCTGTCACCTTCCTTGCCGGCGGAGGGAGAGAGGCGGGCCATGACTTCCTGCACTCGGTTGAGCGAGTCGGGAGCGGTGGCGATGGCGCACTGGGCGATCAGGCGCATGTGCTCGGGCGCGGCGCGGACGGCGGTCTCGACGACGTAGCCGACAATGGCGTCGTCGCATTCGGTGCCGAGAATGGCGGCGCGGACGATCTCGCAGGAGCAAGCCGGATGGGCCGAAACTTCCTTGTCAACGAGACGGAGGAGCTCGATCGGATCGGCCTTGGCACGTTCGGCGGTGGCTTGAATCCTCTCGATGATCGGAGTGCAATCGACGGGCTTGCCGGCTTCCTCCGCGTGGCTTGCGGCGGCCAGCAGTGCGGTCGCCAAGGTGGTCACGAAAAGCTTTTGCATGGTGGGTGGGGTGGGGTGGAGGGCATGCTTATCCTGCCGGATGGGCCTGCCGATGTGAATAACTAGCACGGGCCAGCCCTTCTTGGAAAGCAGGAAATCCCTTCCGCGATCACGCGGTGACCGCCCCGCGATCGTCCTCAAGCCCTGATTTCTCAATGAAATAGTCGTATCCGCCGGTGTAGCGGGTGAGGACGCTGTGGCTGTCGTCCTCGGCGCGGGTGATGTGCAGGGTGGTTTCCGCGAGGTGGCGGATGAAGTGCACATCGTGGGAGATGAAGACCAGCGTGCCCTCGTAGGCCTTGAGCGCGTTGACCAGGGAATCGATCGAGAGGATGTCGAGGTGGGTCGTCGGTTCGTCCATCAGCAGCAGGTTGGGCGGATCAACGAGGAACTTGACCAGGTTCAGGCGCGATTTTTCGCCGCCGGAAAGCACGCCGCAGCGTTTCTCGACGTCGGTGCGGCGGAAAAGAAAGGACCCGAGGATCGCCCGGGCGTCTTCCTCGCGCAGGGTCGGGCATGACTCGAGCACTTCGTCGAGCACCGTGTTGGCCTCGTTGAGCTTCTCCGAGCGGTGCTGCGAGTAGTAGCCCATCTTGGTCAGGTAGCCGACCTCGTGCCCGCCACCGGTGACCTCGAGTTCGCCGGCGAGCATCTTCAGCAGCGTCGACTTACCGGAGCCGTTGGGCCCGACCAGCACGATCTTGTCGCCGCGCTCGATGGTGAGATCGAGGCCCTGATAGATCACCTTCTCGTTGCCGTAGGCGAAGTTCGCCTTCTTCAGTTCGACGACCTTCTGGTTCGACCGGGCGGGCTGGGGGAACTGGAACTTGAACGGCTTCCGCGGGGCGCGCGGCTTCTCGAGCTTGTCCATTTTCTCGATCTGCTTGATCCGGCTCTGGACCTGCGAGGCCTTCGAGGCAACCTGGCGGAAGCGATCGATGAAGTCCTGGATCCCTTCGATCTCCTTCTTCTGGTTCTGGTAGGCCCGGAGCTTGTTCTTGTAGCGGGCCACCCGTTGATCGAGGTAGGACGTGTAGTTGCCGGTGTAGCTGACCAGTTCCGCCGTATCCGGATCGATCTCGACGACGCTTTCGACGATCGAATCCATGAAATCGCGGTCGTGCGAGATCATGAAGATCGCGCCGGGGTAGTTCATCAGGTAGCGCTGGAACCACAGCAGCGAGACGAGGTCGAGGTGGTTGGTCGGCTCGTCGAGCATCAGCAGGTCGGGCTCCATGACCAGCAGGCGGGCGAGGTAGGCGCGCATGACCCAGCCGCCGGAGAACTCGGAGGCGGGGCGGGTGAAGTCCTCCTGGTTGTAGCCGAGTCCGGCGAGGATCTTCTTGGCCTTGGGCTCGAGCTGGTAGCCGTTGTGGGTGTTGAAGTGGTCCTGAGCCTCGGCGTAGTCCTTCGAGTCGATGGTGCCGGCCTTTTCGTGCTCGCGCATGGTGCGGAGGTAGCCGACCATGTCCGGATTCACGCCCATCGCGATCTCGAGCACGGTCTCGTCGCCCGGGTTGCCGGCTTCCTGCTCGAGGCTGCCGGTGATGGCGTATTCATCGCGGTCGATGGTGCCGGTGTCGATGTCCTCCTCGCCGAGGATCATCTTGAAGAGCGTCGACTTGCCGGCGCCGTTGGGGCCGACCAGGGCGATGCGTTCGCCCCAGTTGACGGTCATTTCCGCGTCCCGGAAAAGGGTGCGGCCGCCGAGTGTCTTGGTGAGCTTCTTGATTGTGAGCACGGGAGGGGACTAGGGCGGCAGCGCGGCGGGATCAATCCCCAATCCTCCGGATTGCCGCGCAGGATTGTGGATTGCCCAAGCGGGGAGGGCCGGTGGATACTGCGCCCGTGAAACGACGGGATTGGCTATGGCTTGCCGGAGGAGGGATGGTCGGAGGTTGCGTGCCCCTGGGTGGCGCGGCCCCCCGGACGTGGAACGGATCGACGATGGACGAGGCGGATGCCGTCGCCCGAGCGCATGGTGCGCGCGGCTGGGCGGCGTGGGAAAATGGTGAGCTGCGCAAGTCGTGGCGCACCCACCACCGCGGGCCCATCCTCAGCGTGACCAAGGCGCTGGCCGGGCTCGCGTGCGCCCGGGCGGTGGGTGAGGGCTGGCTCGAGCTCGACCAGCCGGTGTCGGCGACGGTGAGCGAATGGGCGACCGACCCGCAGAAGAGCCGGATCACGGTGCGGATGCTGCTGCAGATGACCGCCGGTCTCGATGAGGGCGGCGCCGAACTGTATCGGCGCGGCATCGGCGACAAGGGCCGGGTCGCGCTGGGACTGCCGGTGGTCGATGAACCGGGCACCCGGTTCCGCTACGGTCCGGTCTGCTGGGAGGTCTTGGCCGAATTGCTGCACCGCAAGGCGGTGGCGCGGGGCGAGACGCTCGAGCGGATGATCTACCGCACCGTGATGGGGCCGCTCGGGCTGACCACGCCGCAGTGGCGCTCGGACGGACGGGACCGCTACTACCTCTCGACCGGAGCGGAATTGAACATCACCGAAATGGGCCGGCTGGGCCGGGCCATCGCCTCGCTGGCCTCGGGGCGGGACGTGGCCAACATCCCGGCATCGGCCTTCCGCGACGTGACCCGGACCTCGTCCGCCAATCCGATGTTCGGAGGGGGCGTGTGGTCGAACCGGCGGGCACCCGCGCTCCCGATCGAGGTCGAGGAGGAACTCGACCCGCCGAAAAGCCCCGGCTTCTGGCGCTCGGCCTGCCTTTCGCGGAGCCAGCCGTCGTCGATGCTGGCGCTCATCGGGTCCGCCGGCCAACGGGTCTACATCTGGCCCGAGCAGCAGCGGGTGATCGCCCGGCTCGGGTATTCCGGAAGCTGGCGCGACGGTCCGCTGCTGCGGGTGGTGTGAAGAATCCGGGATCAGCCCCATCGGAAACCGGGTCCCCGACGGGGCCGCGATGACGATGCTCAGCACCACTCGACCGTCACTTCCTTGCGGTAGGCCTTGAGCCGGTCGATGAGCTGGACCACGAGGTTGCGGCGGATCGAGACGCTCCGCGGGAGCTGCGGGTTCTGGTAGTAGGGATTGACCTGCTCGCCGACGAGGAACGACACCGAGTCGGCCTGCAGCAGCTCGCGCGCGAGCAGGGCGGCGCCGTTGCGGTCGCCGGGCAGGCGCTCGAGCGAGCCGTCGGCCTCGTCGAGCAGGCGCAGCGTCGCCGCCATGGTCATGATGCCTTCGGTGACCAGATCGATCCCGGGCAGGCGCCCGATCGGCGGGATGCCGTCGCGCCCGCTGTTCGGTTCCGACACGACCAGCACCCCGAGATGAGCCCCGATGATGTCGCTGGTGGTGCCCCCGCAGACCACCTTTCGCCCGGGAAAGGCCATCAGGCGGTCGGTGCAGGATTCGTCGTCGTCCCGGTCCACCGCCGGGCCGGTCACGACCATCAGGGCGCGCGGTGCACGCGGAAGCACGCCGACGAAGGTGGCGTCGTCACCCGGACGGCCGCCGTAGAGAAGGTTGGTTTCGCGGATCACCCGGTTGGCGGCCCGTCCGGCACTGGAGGCGTGGAACTTGAGCGTCTCCTCGATGAATCGGCCGATGCCGGCGCGGTCCCAGCCGAAGTTATGGAGTTCGCCCACGCCGGCATGAAGGACGCCATCCGAAAGCAAGCCGAGGAAGTCACCGAGCTCCAGCCGTCCCTTCGAGAAAAGCAGGGTCCGCCCGCGGACCTCGCGGCCGTAACGTTCCAGCGACGCGACCCGCCCCTGGCGCAAGAGCAGCGGCGCGGGTGCCTCGAAGCTGATCACTCGGAACGACCCGTCGGCATGGATCAGGTCCAGCAGGGTGAATGCGGAGTAGGCCACCCCAAGGGTCCGGTCGGCCGGCAGGGTGCCGATGACGGTGTCCATCACGTCGGCGGCGGTGGCGCCAGCGAGGCTCATCCTGACGATGATCTCGGCGGTCAGGCAGGCCAGGATGTTGGCCTTCACGCCGCTGCCGAGGCCGTCGGCGAGGACGACGATCGAGCGGCGGTCGGTGCGGGCGATTCGGACCTGATCACCGCACAACTCCTCGCCGTGGTGGTTGAGGCAGGCGAATTCGATGTCGAAGAATGGATCCGGCTTACTCACGTTCGCGCTCGATCGAATCCAGCAGCCTGAGCAGGGCCACCTTGGTCGTCGCGGTCGCCTCACCCAGGAGTCCGGCGATTTCCTGGGCCACGCTCATCTGCCGGTCGACCACGTCCCGGACGTCCTTGGCGAGCTTCTCGCGGAGTTCCACGAGTTGGCGGCGCTGTTTCCACTCGCGAGTGAGGTCAACGAAGATTGCGGCAACCTTGTCTTCCTCCGGCACCGTGAAGACAAGGCGGTGCAGCCGCAGGTCGAACTCGCGGTGCGTGTGTTCGCTGCGCCGGATCTCGCCGCCGACCTCGAAGGCCTGCTCGAAATCGCTGACGTCACCGATCAACTCCGCCGCCGGGCGACCGAGGATTTCCTCGCGGGTGGTCTTGAAGAACCGGCAGAACGCCTGGTTCACCATGTGGACCTCAAGCCGGCGGTTCACGACCAGGAGGCCGTTCGGGTCGTGTTCCCACAGGAGGTCGGAAAGCCGGGTGTTCACCGCAGGCAGGATCCCAGGGATGGGACCCCGGCAGACACCCAAATCCTCCGAAACACCCTTCGTCGATTGCCTTACTTCCGCCGGTAGACTTGCAGGTTGGCATCAGCCATGCGGACGTGGTAGCCGGAGCCGAAGGGGATCTCAGGCTTCGGGCCTTCGGCCAGGTACGCGGCGGCGAGGTCGGACTGACGCCATTGGGCAAAGAGCGGGATCGGACGCACGTAGTTGCCGAGCAGGGTCACATCCCACTGGTCCTTGTCGTAGTACCGGTAGGGGATGCCGGAGTCGTCCTGGAGCACGACCTCGCAGTTCGAGAGGACCCAGTTGCGGATGCCGGTGAAGGAGCTGTCGTGGGGCAGGTAGGAGGCGGCCTTGAAGTAGGCGGCACCGCCGGAGTGGCCGTCGAGCCAGGGCCGGATCGCACCGAAGCCGGAGTTTGAGAGGTCGGCCGACACGTAGATCACCTTTTTCGATCCGCCGTAGGGCGAGTTGAAGCGGATCTCGGTGGCGGGCTTGCCGGCGACGGAAACCGAGCGCACGTCCTTCACCTCGGCGCCCATGAGCCCGAGACTGGTCATCATGATGGTTGTGACGTCGGGGGCGTTCTTCATCTCCTTGGTCAGGTAGTAGCCGTGGCGCAGGGGTTTTTCCATGACCGAGCGCAGCGCGGAAAGCCGGGCGATCGTGTTGTCACCGGGAACCGCGGGAACGTTGCCGGCCGGTTCCAGGCCGATGAGGACGTAGGTCGATGCCTGCGGGAAGATCGACGAGACATACATGATGTCGGGCCCGCCGAAGGGATAGACGACGGTCGAGGGCGATCCGACCAGCGGCTTGAGGTCGTAGTGGTAGTACTGCGCCTGCCGTAGCGTGCGCCTGCCACCCATCTTGCGCCACAGGTAGTCGAGCTCGAGCGCGTGGGTGTGGTAGTCGCCGCGCGACTTCTGGTAGGTGGAGAGGGTCGCTCCTTTGGCGACCGGTCTTCCGGCCAGGAAGCGGGCGATGTCGTCGTGGGAGGGTTCCCCGGTGGCGCCTCCGAAGTCCTGCGCGGGGTTCAGGGGCGGTTTTTCCTGCTTGGTCGGCGGCAGGTTGCTCGACCCGCAGTGGCAGAGGGCGAGGGCGGCGAGGGCGATGAGGATGCGTTTCATGAAGGCGATCGGTGGGTGAGGAAATATCCTGCGATGGCCACGCCGACCGCAGTGGCCAGGCCGGCGAGGGTCGGAACCGGATCGGCGGCCAGTGAGCGGATCACCACGAACAGCGTCATGGCGAGGAATACGACAATCGGCAGCATGAGTCGACCCAGATTCACCCGGTCGCGCAGCCGGAAAAGTCCGGCCACGGTGAGCAGGGTGCAGAGGGCGAGGCCGGTCTGGGTGTAGGTGACCAACTCGCGGAAGCCGGTGGCAAACACGAAGCCGAGAGCCAGTGCGGTCTGAAGACCCAGCGCGACGACCGGTGCTTCCTTCCTGGGTTTCAGCAAGCGGAGCGCCGGGGTCGATCGGCCAATGGCGGCGAGCACCCGCGGCCCGGCCCAGAGCATCGCGCTGACCGAGGCGAAAAGTCCGACGGCAAACAAAAGGGAGATCGGCGCGGCGGCCCGGTCGCCGAACAGATGGCGGGCGGAGATTTCGCCGACGGCGACCTCGCCACGCAGCGCCTCGACCGGCGCGGCGCGCAGGAAGGCGGCATTGAGGGCGAGGTAGAGCAGGGTGACGACCAGCGTGCCGCCGATCAGCGCGCGGCGCACGGTGCGTTCGGGTTGATCCCATTCCTCGAGCCCGTACACCGCGGCATTCCACCCCGAATAGGAGTAGAAGACGAAGAACAGGGAGATGGCGAAGGCCGGCTGGAGGATCCCGGCAAAATCGGTCGCGGGCTCCGGCGTCCAGCGGATGTCGCCCTCGCCTGGCAGCAGGATCACCGCCCCGAGAAAGAGCAGGATGAGCAGGAGCTTCAGGCCGGTGGCCGCGAGTTGCACCCGGGCACTGGTCCGGGAGCTGATCGCATGCGCGGCGCTGCCCAGCAGGATGACCACCACCGCCGCCGCCTGCACCGGAACCGACGGCAGGGCCTTGTGGAGGTACTCGCCGAAGGCAATCGCGGTGATCGCGGTCGGCGCCGCGAAGCCGACGATCGCCGACAGGATGCCGGCCATGAATCCGAGCGACGGGTGGTACAACTCCGTCAGAAAATGGTGCTCGCCGCCGGACCGGGGCAGCGCCTCGGCCACCGCCGAGTAGCACAGCGCACCGCACAGCGCGATGATCCCGCCGAGTGCCCACAGGACGAGAATCTGCGGCCCCGAGGTCAGGTCGGGAAGCTGGAACCCGAGCGAGGTGAAGACCCCTGTCCCGATCATCGAGGCGATGACCAGGGCGGTGGCGGCGAAGGTGCCGGGCGCGCGTTTCAAGGGGCCGATTCTGGCGAGCAAGGCCGCCGTGTCGAGGGCCGTTGTGCGGCGTGGAAACCAAGGCCCGATGCAAGATATGCCGGACTTTTGGGACGGGATGCGCAATCGGTGCGGGCGGGGAAAAGTAGAGATAGGGACGCGACGGTCTTTAGGCCGGGTTAGTTGTGAATTTTTCCAAGCAATCCTCCTTCAGGGCTCTTGCGGCAACGCTGCCGCTGCTGGTCGGGATGTTGATTTCGGCATCCGGGATCCCTTCGCCTCTCTCTCTTGAATTTTCGCCCGATGGCCGGCAGCTTGCGGTGGGGGATGCGGCCAATGATTGCGTGGCCCTGATCCACCCCGGAATCCACGAGGTCACCCAGCGGATCGCGCTGCAGGGAACCCCCAAGGGTCTGGCCTGGGATCCCCGTTCCGGGCGGCTGATGGTCGCGGAATTCGGAGCGGGACAGGTCGCCGAGATCGATCCGGAAAGTGCCGAGGTCGTCCGCCGCTTGCCGGTGGGTCGCTACCCCCACGGTCTGGCAGTTGCTCCGGAGCGCCGCCTGCTTCTGGTGGGAGACTGGGGTCTCGGTGAGTTGCGGATCATCGACCTCGGCGAGGATGGAAAAACGACCCGGATTCCGGTCGATCGTCAGCCGACCGGAGTGGCGGTGAGTGCCGACGAGTCCTTCGCAGTGGTCAGTCATCTGGTTCCGAATACCGCGGCCACGGTTCCGGATCACGCGGCGGCGGTGGCCATCATCGATCTCGAATCGATGGAAAAGACGGCGACCGTCCGACTGCCGACCGGATCGACCAATGTCCAGGATGCCTGCATCGGTGCGGATGGGGCGACGGCTTACGTCGTGCACACGATCGGTCGCTTCCACCTGCCGACCACCCAGCTGGACCGCGGATGGGTGAATACCAATGCGCTGTCCGTCATCGATCTGGCGAAGGGGAGTCGCCGCGCGACCGTGCTGCTGGACCAGGTGATGGACGGGGCCGCGGATCCCTGGGGGGTGACCGCCGGACCGGCGGGCAAGCGCCTCTACGTGACACTGGCCGGCGTGCACCAACTTGCGGTGATCGACCTCGATCGCCTGTCGAAGCTCATCGCCTCGTCCCCGGCCTCCTTGTCCGAGGATCTTTCCGCCCTGCACCGTGAGAACGTGATGCGCCGCATCGATCTGCCGGCCAAGGGACCGCGGGGCATCAGCGTCTCGGCTGCAGGCGACCGGCTGGCGATGGCCGGCTATTTCACCGGAAATGTCATTCTCACGGATCCGGACGGAGACGGTGCCACCTCGATCCCGCTTGCCCCCCCGCAGGAGCCCGATGCCGCGCGGCGGGGTGAAATTGCCTTTCACGATGCGAACCGCTGTTTCCAGCGCTGGCTGAGTTGTGCGAGCTGCCATCCCGACGCCCGTTCGGACGGACTCAACTGGGACCTGCTCAACGACGGCATCGGCAATCCGAAGAACGCCCGCTCGATGGTCTTCAGCCACCTCACGCCCCCGGTGATGTCGCTCGGCGTGCGCGACCAGACGGCCACGGCGGTCCGCGCCGGCTTCGTCCACATCCAGTTCACCGAGCCGGAACCCGGCGAAGTCGAGTCGGTGATGGCCTACCTGCAATCTATCGAGCCGCTGCCCAGTCCCTATCGCGAGCCGGACGGATCGCTCAGCGAGGCCGCCACCCGCGGCAAGAAGATCTTCAACCGCCGCTCGGTCGGCTGTGCCTCCTGCCATCCCGAGCCTCTTTTCACCAAGCTCGAGATGGAGGACGTGGGCACGACCGGCTCGCTCGACCAGGGGGCGGCGCTCTTCGACACGCCCAGCCTGCGGGAGCTCTGGCGGACGCCGCCCTACCTCCACGACGGCCGCGCGGCGACGGTCCGTGAGGTGCTGACCGATCACAATCTGGACGACCTCCACGGCACGACCTCGGCACTCACCGAGCGGGAAATCGACGATCTCGTCGCCTACCTCCTGTCCATCTGAGCCCCGCGATCCATCCACCATGAAATACCTGCCACTTGGAAACTCCGACCTGCGTGCGTCGGTCATCGGATTCGGAGCCTGGTCGATCGGTGGCGGCGCGGTCTGGGGCGACCGGGCCGACGATGCCGAGTCGATCCGCACCATCCAGACTGCCCTTGATGAGGGAATCAATCTCCTGGATACCGCTCCGGCCTACGGCTGGGGTCACAGCGAAAGGCTGATCGCCAAGGCCGTCGGCGACCGCCGCGACGAGGTGCTGCTCGCCACCAAGTGCGGACTGTGGTGGGACGATGACCGCGGTTCCTACTTCACCGAATTCAATGGCAAGCCGATCTATCGGTCGCTGCGTCCGGACACGATTGCGATCGAGGTCGAGCGCTCCCTGAAGGATCTCGCGACCGACCGCATCGATCTCTATCAGATCCACTGGCCGGCGGTGGAGCCGGACAAGACCCCGATCGAGGACACCATGGCCGCACTGCTCAAGCTGCGCGATGCGGGGAAGATCCGCCACATCGGCGTGTGCAACCTTTCGCCTGAGGAAGTGGAGGCATACCTCGCCTGCGGGCCGGTGGTCAGCCACCAGTTCCGCTACTCGGCGCTCCACCGCGATGCGGAGGCCGAAATCCTGCCGCTGTGCCGGGAACGGGGCCTTTCGACGCTCACCTACATGTCGCTCGAGCAGGGCCTGCTCACCGGCAAGATCGGCATGGGCCATGTCTTCGGCGACGACGAGTTCCGCAGCAATGCCGACTGGCTGCCATGGCTCCAACCGGCCAACCGCGGCAAGGTCCTCGACTTGCTCGCGGGCTGGCGTCCGCTCTGCGAAACGCACGGCTGCACGCTGGCGCAGCTGGTGCTCGCCTGGACCCTCGCGCAGGACGGCGTGACCCACGTGTTGGCCGGGGCGCGCAAGCTCCACCACATCCGCGAGACCGCGGCGGCGGCGGACTTGGTGATTCCATTCCCGGATCTCGAACGGATGACGAGTGATCTCGAAGCCCTCGGCGAACCGAAACCTGTCCCGGCATGAAACTCCTGCTCGGGGTCGCGGCGGCAGTGATCGTGGGCGGCACTGGCGTTTTCGCCTCGGAGGGATTCGGGACGTCCGGGACGCTGCGTGCGGCGATCGACGACCTCATCGCCACCCACGGCGACCGCTACCCGGGGGGGGCCTCGTTCCTTCAGCGGCTCGATGCGCTCGGACCGGAACCCTCGGAAAATGATCTGGCCGCGCTTCGCCGCGAGGCCCTGCTGGCGCATCCGGGACTGGCTGGAAACCGCCTGCTCGTGCTCGAGCGTGACGCCCGCGCCCGCGTGCTGCCGCAGAACTGGCAGGGCAACGAAGCGCTACCGCGCGGCCCGGTGGCCAACCGCCTCGCCATTCTCCACGACCTCCGGGGGCAACCGAGGCTGGAGACGCTGCTCGAGCCGGAGGATCAGAAGCTGATTGCCGACGTCGATCTTCACCCGGACGCCGACCGGCTGATGTTCTCGATGATCGGCGAGCACAATCGCTGGCAAATCCACGAGATGCGCCTCGACGGCTCCGCACCGCGGACGCTGCCCCTGATCATCGAGCCCGATGTCGACAACTACGACTCGGTCTATCTGCCGAACGGTGACATCCTTTTCAGCTCGACCGCCACCTACACGGGCGTTCCCTGCGTCAACGGCAGCTCCCAAGTCGCGAACCTGCACCGCTTCGAGCCGGGATCGGGCGCGATCCAGCGCCTGACCTTCGACCAGGAGCACAACTGGAACCCGACGGTGCTCCCCGACGGCCGGGTGATGTACCTGCGCTGGGAATACAGCGACCTTCCCCACTCCAACTCGCGCATCCTGTTCCAGATGAATCCGGACGGGACCAACCAGGCCGAGCTCTACGGCAGCAACTCCTACTTCCCGAACTCCTTCTTCTATGCCCGCCCGATCCCGGGCCATCCGTCGCAGGTCATCGGGGTCGTCGGCGGTCACCACGGCGTGGCCCGCGCCGGGCGCCTGATGATCGTCGATCCCGACGTCGACCGCCGCGAGGCGGAGGGCGTGATCCACGAATTTCCCCATCGCGGGCGGGAGGTCGAAGCGATCGTCAAGGACCAGCTGGTCAAGGACGTCTGGCCGCAGTTCCTGATGCCCTGGCCGCTCGACGGGAAATACGTGCTGGTCTCCTGCAAGCCGGGACCGAAGTCCGCGTGGGGCATCTATCTGGTCGATGCCTTCGACAACCTGACGCTCATCCACGAGGTGCCCGGGAAGTCCCTGATGGAGCCGGTGCTGCTGGCGAAGCAGCCGCAGGCGCCGCTCATCCCGGATCGAACCGACCCGGGCGAGACCCAGGCCTCGGTGCTGCTCACCGACATCTACCGCGGCCCCGGTCTCGAGGGCGTGCCGCGGGGCGCGGTGAAAAGCCTGCGGATCGTCGAGTATTACTTCAGCATGCGGGGCATGGGCGGCATGCTCGGCGGCATCGGCATGGATGGTCCGTGGGACATCCGGCGCGTGCTCGGCACAGTGCCGGTCGAGGAGGATGGCTCGGCGCACTTCACCATCCCCGCCCAGCGGCCGGTGTTCGTGCAGCCGCTCGATGAGAAGGGTCAGGCGATGCAGACGATGCGCAGCTGGTTCACCGGCATGCCCGGGGAGCGGATCTCATGCATCGGCTGCCACGAGGGCATGAACCAGGCGCCGCCCTCCGCCCCGGCGATGGCCGCCACGCGATCGCCGAGCGCCATCAAGGCTTCGTGGCAGGCCCCGCTGCGCGGCTTCAGCTTCGACCGCGAGGTCCAGCCGGTGCTCGATCGCCACTGCGCCGGCTGCCACGCCGGGGAAGAGGGCCACGCCGAACCCTATCTCAAGGGCGATCGGAAGATCAGCGACTGGAGTTCCCAGATCGCCGGCAACGCAGGGGGGCGTGGGGGACGCTTCACCGCTTCCTACGCCGAACTCCACCGCTACATCCGCCGTCCGGGAATCGAGAGCGACATGCGCATCCTGAGTCCGATGGACTACCACTTCAGCACCACCGAACTCGGGCGCATGCTGGAGCAGGGGCATCACGGGGTGGATCTCGACGCCGAGTCCTTCGATCGCATCGTCACCTGGGCGGACATCAACGCCCCTTTCCATGGCACCTGGGGTGAGATCGTCGGCGAAAACAACGTCCGGCCGAAACTGGACCGCGCCAACGAACTGCGCCGCGGCCGTGCGGCTCCGGTGCCCGATTACGAGGCCATTCCGGAGCTTCCTCCCTACGACACCACGTCGGTCGTCAACGAGGCACCCCCGGTCGAACCCCGCGGGGTGACGCTTGAAGTGGGTGCACCGGGTGGCGGCGAGCGTCGTCTGGATCTCGGCGGTGGTGTCGGGCTCGATCTGGTCAAGGTCCCCGGCGGCCGCTTCAACGGCGAGCCGGTCGCTCCCTTCTGGATCGGCACCACCGAGGTCACCAACGAGCAGTTCCGCCGGTTCCGGAGCGGTCACGACAGCCGGGATGAGTCGCGGCACGGCTACCAGTTCGGCCGGCGTGGCTACGACATGAACCAGCCCGGCCAACCGGTGGTTCGCGTGGCCTGGAACGACGCCGAAGCCTTCGCCCGGTGGATCGCCGGGCAGCACGGGCTTGCCGCCGGGCTGCCGACCGGGCTTCAGTGGGAATGGGCTTGCCGCGCGGGCGCGACCACCGACTTTCCTTTCGGCGGAATCGATGCCGACTACTCGGCGCACGCGAACCTCGGGGATCGGAAACTCAAGGAGTTCGCCGCCTGCACCGCCAAGGCGGCCTACCATCGCGCCGAGCCGATCCTGAACCCGAACCATTACGATGATTGGATCCCGCGCGACGATCGCTTCGACGACGGGCACCTCGTCGCCGCGAAGGTCGCCAGCTACCAGCCGAATGCCTGGGGTTTGCATGATATGATCGGCAACGCCTGGGAGTGGACCGCCGAGGTGACCGGGGACGGCCGCCGGGTCGCCCGTGGCGGCTCGTGGTATGACCGCCCGCAGCGGGCCACGGTCCGCGACCGGGTGATCTACCAACCCTATCAGCGGGTCTTCAACGTCGGCTTCCGGATTGTGGTCAGTGAACTCCCGCCTACCGCGAAGCGGTAGTTCATGAACGAGTTTGGAATCCTTCCGCGAGGATGTCAGGCTCTCGGCAGTGAAGCCGTATGAGGACGTCAGTCCGTTCTTACGGCGTGTTTTTCTGCCGGGCCGACGCCGGCCTGCAGGCATCCCCCTCTAGTGTAGGCCGCCTTACAGACGAGTGATTATCTGCCAAGGCTGAATCGTGCCGAATACCGCGGATTTAGGGGATTGAACGGATTACGCAGATT
>JAKZES010000083.1 GCA_022548915.1 Verrucomicrobiaceae bacterium E54 | reverse complement strand
AACGGGCGTGCTGAAATTCATTCCTCCGTCCGTTGAATAGGAGATGTCGAAGGTTTTGAGGTTCCGGTCTCCGTCTCGGGTGTAGAGCCAGTAATACACCCTGTCGACATCATAGGCGCCCCCCAGTTCGAAGGTCAGTTCCTCGGCGCCGCCCGAGGGCGCACCGGATCCACTCAACCAGTAAGCGTCTGACTGGTAGGGATGGTAGTCGTCCAATTCGCTCAAGGGGTCCGAGACATCAGTCAGGCCGGAGCCGTCGATGACCTTGTCGATGGTGCGCGGGCTGCCGATGGTGGTGGTCGAGGTGGCGGCTATCGGAGTGATCACGGTGGATCCTCCCGCCGCGTTCACCGTGATGTTCAGGGTGGCCTCGACCGGGGTCGCGATGATGCCGTCGGTCACGCTGACGGTGAAGGCATCCGCTCCCACATCGGCATTGGTCGGGGTTCCACTGAGTGTGCCGTCCGTCGCCACGCTCAGCCAGGCCGGCCCGCTGACCTTGGCGTAGGTCAGGGTGTCGCCGTCGTCATCGGCGGCCATGCCAGCGATGGTGCCAGTGTAGGCGGCATCCTCGGTGGCGCCGGCACCCGCGATGGGATCGGCGGTGAACACCGGTGCGTCATTGGTATTGATCACCGTGATGTTCAGGATGGCTTCGACCGGGGTGGCAATGATGCCGTCGGTCACGCTGACGGTGAAGGCATTGGCGCCCACGTCGTCGTTGGCCGGCGTGCCCGAGAGCGTGCCATCACTGGCCACGGCCAGCCAGGCCGGGCCGCTCACCTTTGCATAGGTCAGCGAGTCACCGGCGTCCTCATCGGTAGCGCTGCCGGCGATGGTGCCGGCATAGACCGCATCCTCGGTGGCATCGCTGCCGCTGATCGGATCAACCGTGAACACCGGCGCATCATTGGTGTTGATGACAGTAATGTTCAAGGTTGCGTTGACCGCCGGATTGTTGCCGTCATCGACGCTCACCGTGAAGGAATTCGCACCCACGTCGCCGTTGCTCGGCGTGCCCGAGAGGTCGCCGTTGGAGGCCACGCTGAGCCAGGCCGGGCCGCTCACCTTTGCAAAGGTTAGCGTGTCACCGGTATCGACATCGCTGGCATCGTTGACAAGGGTCGAGGCGTAGGCAGCATCCTCGGTCGCATCGACCTCGTTGACAGGGTCGGTCGCCCATGTGGGTGCGCTGTTGCCCGGACCGCCGCCACCGCCAAGCGGACCACCAAAACGGATCTCGGCGATACCGATATAGCTGGTCGAACCGAAGGTCGTCAGGTTGGTCAACCGGATATGCGTCACCCCGGTCTGCTCGGCGAAGTTTCTGGTTTGGACACCGTCACTTCCACCCGTCGGTCCGATCAGGAAATCGCCCAGGGTCACCGCATCAATGGTCACCGGATAGGTTGATCCCCCGTCGAAGGAGAACGAGAGGTCAAAGGTCCTCAGGCCACGCTCGTTCTGTGAACGGATGTAAGGCCAGAGGTGAATCGAGTCGACCGATGACGCCTCAGCGAGGGTGTAAGTGAGCACTTCAGTGGTGCTGCGGAAATTGGCGGCATCATCAATGGCATTCGATGCACTCAACCAGTGGTCGTCGGCGCCGACATAGCCGACGGTCTCGCTGAGGATATCCCCACTCACACCACCCCCACTGAGCCCCGAGCCGTCAATGGTTGCAGTAAGCGTTCGCGGCGCACCGATGGTGGTGGTCGACGTCGCCGCAACCGGGGTGATGATCGCGATCGGCTCGCTGGTGGTCGCCGAGAACACACCCGAAGCCAGTGTCTGGTTACGGTTCACACTCTTGTCGCGTGCCAGTACCGAATAACTGTATTCGGTGGCCGCTTCGAGGCCGCTTGCCGTGTAGACTGGGCTGTCCTGCCAGCCACTGTCACTGCCGTTGCCGGAGGTGCAAATGAAGTAGTATTCGACACCGTTGACGTCCGTCGCGGTGGTCGCCGTCATGGTGATCGAGGAGGTGTCAACCGCTGTCGGAACACTGGCAAAGGTCATCGGATCCGGTGCCGGTGGCGTGGTGTCCTCCAGCGACTCCTTGACCCCGGCGACTGCCGCAAAACTGTCACCAATACGGATTTCATCGACGGCATTCGGGCCGCGGTTCTGGCTGAATGCCAGATAGTTGAGGGTCGTTTCGTCAATTGCATGCGAAACTGAAGATGCATACTGCTCGAAAACCCATTCATCAATCGGTGTGCCTTCCACGAAGGCATGGGCACTGACCGTATCGGTCGCGCCGAACTCAAACTTCAGGACCACCAGATAGTCCTTCGACTGTGTCGACTGCGTCGCGAAACTGCGGCCGTCCGTCTGCGCGACAATTGCGCCATTGTCAAAAACGGTAGGATATAGCGCAGTGGCTCCATTGGTGCCACGCGCGACTCCGATCCCGTCACCGAGACCGCTACCATGGGAACCGGAGGTATCGAGTTGCAGGCCGCGATCCTTGAAGCTGTCGGTGGTCAATGCCAAGCCGGCGTGAGCACCATAATGCGAGTAGGGGAAATGGAAGACCGCACTCATCCAAAGCACGCCATCAGGCCCCGCCATGTCGGCCGCCGACTGCGCCAGTGGACGGTAGGATTCAATCTCACCGTCATTGCCGTCCACACCGATATAGCGGCTGCCGCTGACCGGCCGGGTGGGAAGGCCTTCGAAAACGCCGTCCCAGTCGGGTTCGGCACCGGCATTGCCGGTCTCGTCATAGACCCAGGCCAGGCCCGAGATCTCGGGACCATCCGACCAGGCACCGGTCATTCCGGTGCCGCCGGCCGCTCCGGCCAGCGCGGCACCCGCAGGGTAGTCGAAGGGTTCATACACATGTTGCACCACCAGGGATTCGTCGAGTGTCAGGGAAATCGTCGCCGAATCGGTCTGCCCGAAACTGTCCGTGACCTGGAAAGTGAAGCTGTCTGAGCCGGAAGTGTAGGTCAGTTCGGAGGTATAGAACAGGTTGGGTGCCGTGCCCGAGAGCGTGCCATGGACCGGCACACTGGTCACGGTGTAGATCAATGGCGCGGATTCCGGATCCGCTCCCGTTAAGGTGATCGCGGTGGATACGCCGGGTGCCACCGGAATCGTCTGCGGGTCTGCAGTCGGCGGCAGATTCGACGGCAGTGTGCCGCCGGTGTCATAAAGTGTGACAGCCACGGTTTCCGTGACCTCCGAGAGCCCGCGCGCGTCGATCACCGCCACCTCGAAGAGATAATGCCCGGGGGTGTTGTCGAAAGTGATGGTGGTGTCCTTCGCGGTGTCCGTTCCGTTGTCGGAGAAAGTCACGTTGCCGGACCCGTAAACCTTGCGCCAAGTGTAGGTGAGTGCGCCCTTGGCGTGGTCGGTGACACTGGCGTGGAGTTGTGTCTGGTTCGCGGGGAGCGTCAGCTCGGTCGCATCCGCAGACACGAAGTCGAAGCTCTTGAGGTAATTCGGCGCGGCGGGATAGTAATCGGTATCGATCGCATCAAGCACCGACTGGGCCTCAGCCAGGTTGGCATCGAAACCGAACGAACCGTAGAATTCAGCAATGTAATCGAGACAAAGCTCGTCGATTGCGGGATCCGGCTCGACCAGCAGGGAGGTCGCTCCGAATTGCTGCAGGTCCTTGAAGAACTCGCCATAGAGGGCGCGGTTCCCATAGCCGTTGAAAGCCTCGCGGATCGAGCGTTCGGCCACGGGGATGGCCTCGGCGAAAGCGTGGCGCCCCAAGGCATCCATGGACGAATCACGCGCACCATCGGCGAACATGGCATCGCCGGGGGCACGGTAGAGCGCGGTGTCGACCAGGACATCCCCGAGTGCCTCGACATCGCTCTGGTTCAGCACATCAAAGGTCCCTTTCAAGCTGCTGCGGCCCTGGCCGGCGGCACAGTTGGCGATCGCGCGCAGCGCCGGATAAAGCAACTGCCGATCCACCCCGTCCAGGTTGACCGCGGTTCCGTTGTGGAGAATGCCGCCCGATGAGCCGAAGAGCACGCGGGACATTTCGTAAAGATCATGGTGCAGGGGATCCCGCGGATCCATCGGCAGTGCGTCCCGCTGCGCGGCGGCAGCGGCCGCAAGAATTGCATTCAGCTCGGTGCTTTTCGCCGGGTTGGGACGCAGCGCCCTCGCGGCAAGACGACGCACATGCGGATCGGAGTCACTGAGCAGGGCGACCAGGACCGGGACCGAACCGGGATCGGTCTTGCCGTAGTTGGCCAGTTCCTCGAGCGCGTAGAGGGCACCCATTTGCTCGTTCTCGACCGTGCTGCCGGCCATGGTGTTGAGGGTGGTGAAGTCCTCTGCCAGCAGGGTCATCTGCGCCAGCGCCCTACCCGCCTTCACCGGGACGACCGGCGACCAGTCCGCGACATCGGCGAGCAGCTCCGACTTGCTGCGGCTGGTGCTGTCGTAGGAACCGGATGCCATCGCTTCGGCAACCTCCGTGGCATCCAGCACGCCCGCAGCCGGACGACCGCGGCCGGTCATGTGCAGGCGCTTGAGCGGCAGCGCGTAGGTCAGGATATAGGGCGTGGTGCTGTTGAAGCCCGTGTAGTTGCTGTGGGTGGCAATGTGGTTGTAGTCGAAGCTGCCATCCCATTTACGCGCCAGGTCATAGAGCCAGCTGATCTCCGCAAAGTAGGACTTGATCGCGTCGTCCCCGCCGAGCGCCGCTCCCAGCGGCGACCACAGGTTCTGAAAATAGGGTCCGGTGTGCCCGGTCTCGTATTCCCCGTAAGCCGCCGTGGACATCTTGGCGAAATACTTGGCCTCCGCCTCCTTGCCGGTGGCCAAGTCCAGGGCCAGTGCCGCCGCTCCGCTCTTGCCGTTGGAACTGAACTCGTTGGACACGGTTGAGTGCTCACCGTAAGGAATCACCCCACGGCCCGCATAGGACCCATAGAATGCGGTGGCCCTGTCGATCCCCTCATCCAGCGCCGGGTTGACCACCCCACACTGCTTGGCCAGCAGTAGACCGTACCAGCCCGGGACAGCCGCCGAATTGATGGCCCCATAGCCGTCCATCATCGGAGTGGTGTCTCCGTCCGGCCAGCGGAACGTGGCGAACTGGTGGCCGAAGGTCCCGAAGATGCTCTGGCCGGTGGTGATGCTGTTGACGTGGGCCTCGATCGCCTCGAACACGCCGCCATTCGGATGCTCGCCGTAATTGAGGTAATACTCGCACAGTGTAATCAGTGTATGGCCACGGTTCCACCCAATCTTGCCCTGCGTTTCCGGCAGCCCGGAGTTCATCGAGGCAAGGTTTGCGGCATCGGGCAGGATCGAGGCGATCTCGGCATCGATCTGGGCCTTCATCGCGGCATGATCCGGATGGACGGGATCGTCCAGCGCCATCAGCGCCAGCGTGCCAAAGCCGAAAGTTCCCGGATTGTCCAGCGCCAGCAACGCCTGCCGCGCATTCTCGACAATCAGGTCGCATTTGGCATCCGCGACCGGGGCATCCGCGCCGTAGGCTCCCAGGGTCTGAAGCGTGAGGGTATGGGTCGAGGTCGCGCCCGCGCGCCAGACCTTCAGTTTCAACTCCGGTGTGGCACGGGCCTCCGCGTCTGCAATCGCCAATGCCAGCGATTTGCGCGCGTCGGAGGTGAAGTCGACCGGATCCGATCCGTCGCCGCTTGCCCCAAGGATCACATCGTCCACCAGAATGCCCCCGCTGTCGCCCGGCGATCCGGCGTCAACTCCGGACACAAGAATCTGGCGGCTTTGGCCGGTGTAGTTGAAGTCGCCCAGCAAGGCCTTCGGGTCCTTTTCACGATAGACCCAGCCTGTCAGTCCGGATGGACCGAGGTTGATGCTGGTCTTGGTGATCGTATCGGCGCTGGGGAAATCCGGATCGCCCGGATTGGTCAGATCCGGCGGAGCCGCCAAGGCCGAGATGAGGAGGCCCGGCACCACCAGGAAAACCGTCAACGGCCTCCGGAAGATGCTTGCTGGGAATGATCGGCCAAGGGCAGGTGACGCGGGAGCAGGGGTGTGTTTTTTCATCCGGTTGGACTTGGAGTTTTCTGGCTTTGTTGAGATCCGCCGCCGGTTTCGATGATGGCCATCATCAACGGAAACTGATGGTTTTCTCAGAATAACAGATCGTGTGAAAGCCAGTCCGCCACGATGTTTTCAAGCACCAATGCTCGAACCATCCTGACTGTTATCCGAACAGCTTTCGTGTTTTTCGCCCGGGCCCTTCCTTCTCCGTCAGCGGACGGCTTTCCCGGTGGCCTTGTGGCGATGATGGAAGTTCTCACCGCCCCGGGAAACCCGCGATGCCCGCGGTGTTGGGACGCCATGGAAACCGCGAGGTCAGTGAAACCAAACACCGACGGTGTCAGGCGCTTGATGCGGAACAAGTTGGTCGCGTCGATATCGACGTCCGCCGGGTCGGTGTCCTCGACCAGCGGGCCGACGTTGCCCTCGGTGGGCAGACCGGATCACGTGGATCGTGCCGCCGGGCCCGGGGTGCCGGTCCGGGGCGCGAGGAGCGGGAAGCCGTCGATGGCGCCATCGGGTCTCGAATCAAGGCGGAGTCCGGAATCACCCGAAACCGCACTCCGTTCCGTCTTCGCTATGGAGTGGAAAGCAGGGTCACCATGTTGTTCCCGAGGCCAAGGCCGATACGGAAGTAGCTCCGTGCGTTCTGGTTCCAGTGGAAGGACTGGTTGGCCGGAGAGTTCTCCACGCTCTCCTGGTAGGGTCGGGTGTCTTCGGACAGCACGTAGTCCGGTTGGGGAACCTCGGGAAAGGCCCAGAGCTGCGCTCGCTCGACGGCATTGTAACCGGTGTAGGGGTAGGATTCCACCACCCCGTCGTTCTGCATCCCCGCGCTGGCAATGACAAATGGCAGGTCGGGATTGGCAAACTCCGTCCGCACGTCGGCAATGAGGTCCGGGAGGTTGAACTTGTATTCCTCGGCAACCTCCACCGGTGCTTTGTCACTGGTGCCCTGGTGCCAGGCGAAGCCGACGATCTGGTAACCCCTGCCGGACCACTCCGGGAATTCGGTGTCGAGGTTCAGAAGCACTTCACGCGCATTGTTGAACATCTCCTCATACGATGAGCCGACCACGCCGCCACGGGCCGCCACCGCGCTCGGCGGACGGAAGTTGCCGACGAGCGTGTGTCCACCCCAGGCGGTCTTGATGATCAGCACGTCGTCCGAGGGGTAGTAGTCGCCCAGCACCTGTCCAAAGGCGTATTCCGGACCGAACCAGTTGATGTTGGCACCACGGAAAGGAGGACCGAGGTCGCCCTTGCCGGGAGAGTCGGCGGGGGTCGGGAGATTGCCGGACGCGCCGTTGTAACCCCAATACTTCACATCGCTGCGGGTTTTCCAGGCACTGGTGGCCGGCTGGCCGGGATCGACCAACAGCGAGGTGTAGTCGTATTCCGTGTAAGTGCCGTTGTTGACGGCCAGGTAGCGCAGACTACCGATGGCACCCGCGACGCCGCCGTTTCCGATTTCACTGTGCCCGTAGCCGACCATGTTCGACTGGCCGGCGAGGATGAAGACCTTGATGCCGGTCGGATCGTTGTCCCATGTCCGGAACTGACCCGTCGTGCCGTTGCCAAGCGGCTGGCCCGCGCCGTTGGCGATGCGGTCCATCGTCACCGTGAAGGCGCTATCGATCGCAAGTGCCGAGCCAAGCGCGAGGGTGACGGTTCTGCCGTCCCCGCTGAGCGAGGCACCGGTGATCGCGACGGAGCCGCCACCGTCCTGATTCACGGCGTAGTTGAGCGGATCGGTTGCGGAGACGGAATCCATCTCTTCGCTGAAGTTCAGCGTGATCGTGGTGTTGCTGCCCCACAGGCTGCTGAGGACCACCGGTGGGCCGAGGTCTTCGGCGCCCACTTGAAGAAACAGCCTGGGTTCGGTGAGGAGATCAGGATCAATGGTGACGTCCACGATCTCGACCGCACCGACAGGGCTTCGGGGCGTTTGAGTCGCGCCGGATTCCCAGAACCATTCTTCGAGATTGGTCGAGTACCAGATCTTGTAGGTCAGCCCGGTGAGCGACTGGGTGCGCCGGGTGTAGCTGAAGGTTCCAGCCGCGGCATCGAAGGGTACCGCATACGGGTTCGAAGAGCCGCCGTTCTGCGGGTTGAGTCCGAAGATCCGCTCCTCATCGTTGGTGAGGCCGTCGCCGTCATCGTCGCCGCCCGCCGGACCGAGGCCGGGATAATCGAAGGCCCAGTTGTCATAGTCGCCCACGGCCCCGGTTCTTCCGAGTTGCAGCGTGTAGCCGCCGGGGTTTCCACCCGCCGAATGCAGGCGCATGACCACCCATCGTCCCGTGAGTGTGCCGCCGGGCAGCAGATACTCGTTCAGGACGCCGCTGCTCCGGGCCAGGTTGACCGAATCGTCAGGCGTGGGTTGTGACGTGAAGATCGGCAGGGGAATCGTGGTGGCGGCGTCGCCGGGATCGGAGTCGGTAACCCAGAAATCGATCGAGGTGATATCGTCAACACCATCGGCTTTCCGCTGGGCATGCACAAAGCCGTCGAACGAGACGATCGTGCCCATGTCGTAAACGACCGTGTGCGCGTTCGTTCCGCTCACGCCGTCCGAATCCACGCCGCTGGCGATGAACCAGCTGCCCCTGTTGTTGGTGGTTCCCACGTCGGCGACGGTCTCACTGCCATCGTAGAAATTCGTGATCGGGGCGGTCTGGGTGGCGCTGGTGCTTGCGGCGACCGGATCATTGAGCAGGCTGACCAGAAAAGCGGCTCCCACCTGGGTGAAGGTCACGCTGGCGGTCTGGGTGATCACCACACTGTCGGTCACGGAAGTGGCAGTGAAAACCATCGTGCCTGCGGTGCCGGAACTGACCGTGAAGGTCGCCACTCCGCTTGCATTGGTTGTCTGGGCACCGGCCGGGGTGATGACCGGCGAGCCCGGACCCGAGGTCTTTGCCAAGGTCACACCTTCACCAGCAACCACCAGACCGGAGGCGTCCTTCAGCGTGACGGTGATCGTCGAGGTTGTCGTGCCATCCCCGGCCACGGTAGTCGGTGAGGCGACCACCGTGGATGTGCCTCCGTTCACGGGGCCTGCCACCGGCACGGTTTGGAAATCCACGCCGGCGCTACCGATGGTCACCGACTCGCTCGTGGCGGCAAATGTCTCGAGGCCGACGGTGCCGGACTTGACCGTGAAGGTCGCCACGCCGCTGGCGTCGGTCGTGTCGGTGGCGGGGTCGATGCTGGCGCTGGCATCGCCTGTGAGCGATACCACTTTGCCCGGAAGCGGCAGGCCGCCGGAATTCCTCAGCGTGACGGTGATGGTCGAGGTCTCCGTATTATCCGCCAGAATGGCGGTCGGCGAGGCCGATACCGTCGAACTGCCGGCATCCACGACCAGGTCTTGGAAATCCACGCTGGCGTTCTGCGTGACCACCACGCTGTCGGTGACCGAAGTGGCGGTGAAAACATTTGTGCCGACCGTACTGGAACTGACCGTAAAGGTCGCCACTCCGACTCCATTGGTGGTCAGCGTGCTGGACGGGCTGATCGTCGGCGTGCCCGGTCCCGAGGTTTTCGCCAGGGTCACGCCTTCGCCTGCGACCGGAGCGTCGGAAGCATCCTTCAAGGTCACCGTGATGGTGGACGTCGAAGTCCCATCGGCGAGCACTGCCGGCGGCGAGGCAGCCACCGTCGACTTGGCGGCGTCCACCGGGTTGGCCGGACCGGAAACGACGCTGCCGGAGATGGCAATGTTGTCCATATAATTATCACCAGTCCAGTTGCCGGTCGCTATTCTGTAAGTAGCAGTCTGACCAGCTGCAAGAGTCGTGCTGGATACCAATGAGAGGTCGACTTCAAACCCGACCCAAGCGGTGCTTCCAGACACAGGGACAGTGACCGGGCCCACTGAAGTCAGGGGGCTGGCAGATAGCACGGGTGGATTGGCAAATGTTCCATTCTGCACCAAGGATACCGTAACGCCCCCCTCGTCGGTAGCGGTCCCGCGAAGAAGATTAAAGTGAATCTTGCTGAGAGTCACATCCTCTGCTCCCGTATTGGTAATCTCGTAGTTGATATGACTTGTTGAGCCTCCAATCCGAAAAGTCGCCACGTAGGGGTTGGGAGTGCCCGATGCCGGAGCAGTAGCAAATGTCGAAAGACCCCAAAGAGTGTTGGTGCTGTTCGTCCTGGCTCCCCACTGGAGTTCCTTGCCGGTCGTCTGGTCCGTCCAGATTCTGGCCGCAACCGCGCCAACGGCGCCGGCGTCCTGCTTGAAGCCCTCCTTGAGTTCCCTGACCCCTGAATTGGAAAATATCGTGGCCGGAGCAATCGTGTTCTGGGTCTGAGTGCCGTCAAATCCACCGAGGAGAATCGATTGGCCGTGGCTGGTCGTCAGGCAGGCGAAGGCTGCCCCCAGAAGTGCGGGTAGGGTTTTGTTCATGGTGATGTGGTAGGGGAACGTGATCTGTCCGTTTCCTTTCGCCTCTCAAGGGATTGGCACACCCGGATGGCGGCAGAGATCGAAATGCAGGGTCTGCGGTTTGTTTTGTCCTGTCGTGCGATCGTATGATCTCCGGGTGGCTTATTCGTTCATTCCCGTTTCGCCCGATCTTAATCCGAACCGGGCCACCGCGACATCGCGGAGCCCGGTTCCCAAGACCTTGGGATAAAACCTCAGGGTGTCACGGTCACCTTGAGGCGGGCGAACAGTTTGCCGCCCACGGCAAGGCTGGCGGGAATCTTGACCTGCACGTTCGTCGGATCGCTGCCCGTCTCGGTGATGACCACGCCGTCAACTGAGTCGACTGCCGTCGTCCAGCCGGCAAGGTCACTTCCGTATTCCACGGAGATTTCGGTCGTGCTGTCCGCCTCGGCAGCGTCGTCGCGGTTGAAGGTGAAGACCAGATAGATCGGCGAGCCGCTGTTGTCGTATGCGAAGGTCGGCAGCAGGCTGATTGCGTTCTCATTGACGTCCGCCGCGCCCAGCGCGTAGGCCACGGCATTCGCCACGCCGTCACCATTGGCGTCGCCGTTGGCCGGCGCGCCGCCGGACCAGGTGGCGTAGCTGGTGCCACCTCCGCCGCCGGAGCCGACGGTGCCCGAGATGGCGATGTCATCGATCCGCATGCGACCCGTACCGGCACCCGAAACCAGGGTGAAAACGGCGGATTCACCGGCACCCAGGACGTTGTCCGACAGGATGGAAGTCAGGTCGACATCGTAGCCGGTGTTCGCATTAGCCGTGTAAGTCACGACCGTGCTGCCGCCGCCTGCGGCCGTCAGATCGCCGCTCGCGTAGGCGACCGTCATGTCAACACCGGCACCGCTATCAAGCTGCACCGAGAAGTGGATTTTTTCCAGGGTGATGTCGCCGCTGCCGGTATTTTGAACACGGAATTCCGTCGTTGTGGTGTCCGCCACGGTGAAGACGTTACGCCCGTCATCAGTGTTGGGAAGGGTAGCCAATACCGTGCTACCCGTGCCCCAGTAGCCCAGCGAGAACTGGCCGGCCCCGCCCCACTGCGGTTCCTTCGCCACGTTGCTGAACATGTACAATTCGGCCGTGAAGCCCGCCGTCGCCGCCGCAGTGCGTTGGTGGGGATCACGGATGTATTTGTCACCTTCAGACTGGAAGGTGCCTCCGGAGGTGAAGCCTCCGCTTCCATCCGGGATCTCATAGGTATTGTGGCCGTCGAATCCGGCGAGGAGGATACTCGTGGTGGCCACGTCCTGGAACGCCACGTCGGCCGTCTGGGTCACGCTCACCGACTCACTGGTGGCGGTGAAGTTTTCGGTGCCGACGGTACCGGACTTCACCGTGAAGGTCGCCAACCCGCTGGCATCGGTCGTGTCGGTGGCGGGGGCGATGCTGGCGCTGCCGTCGCCCGACAGGGAAACCAGCTTGCCGGGCAGCAGCTGGCCGCCGGCATTCCTCAGCGTGACGGTGATGGTGGAGGTCTCGGTGTCATCCGCAAGCACCGCGGACGGCGAGGCGGACACGGTCGAGTTGCCGGCATCCACGAGCGTCGATTGGAAATCGACGCTGGCCGTTTGGGTGACGACGATGCTGTCGGTCGAGGAGGTGGCGGTGAAGACTTCCGTCCCCACGGTGTTCGAACTGACCGTGAAGAGCGCGATGCCGCTGGCATTGGTGGTCAGCGTGGCGGACGGACTGATCGTCGGCGTGCCGGGTCCCGAACTGGACAAGGTGACATCCTCGCTGGGTACCGGAAGACCGCCGGAGTCCTTGAGGGTGACCGCGATGGTCGAGGTTGCCGAACCATCAGCGAGTACCGTCGTCGGCGAGGCTGACACCGTCGAGGTGTCGGCATCCACCGTGCCTCCGGTGATTGACCCGACGATTCCGGAGATGGCGATGTTGTCCATATAGTTATCACCACTCCAGTTGGGGACCGCTATTCTGTAAGTAGCAGTCTCACCACTGGCAAGAGTCGTACTGGAAACCAATGAGAGGTCGACTTCATACCCGACCCAATTGGTGGTTGCATCCAGGCTGACATTGACTGAGCCCACTGAAGTCAGGGGGCTGGCAGATAGTATGGGTGGATTGGCAAATGTTCCATTCTGCTCCAAGGATATCGTAATGGTGTCACCCCCGTCGTTAATGTCCGCTCGTTTATGATTAAAGTGAAGCGTGTCGAGAATCACATCCTGTGTTCCCGTATTGGTAATTTCGTAGTTGATGTGACTTGTGGCTGAAAGCCGGAAAGTCGCCACGTATGGGTTGGCAGTGCCCGATGCCGGAGCCGCATCAAACGTCGAAAGACCCCAAAGGGTGTTGCTACTGTTCGTTCTGGCTCCCCACTGGAGTTCCTTGCCGGTCGCTTGGTCCGTCCAGATTCGGGCCGCGACCGCGCCAACTGCTCCGATGTCCTGCACGAAGCCCTCCTTGAGTTCCCTGACTCCTGTGGAAGAGGTTACAGTTGCGGGAGCAATCGTGTTTTGGGTCTGAGTGCCGTCAAACCCACCGAGGAGAATGGATTGTCCATGGCCGCTTGTCATGCAGACCAAGGCTGTCGCCAGAAGTGTGAGTGGGTTTTTCATGGTCGTGGAGTGGCTTGGATTCGTTGTTCCTCGATAGTTGGAATCGGGAAGCGATCAATGGGGGAAACGTGCATGCTTAACCTAACTGCAGCCTCCTTGTTGGAGAGACTGCGGAAATTTGAGAAAGGGAGAAATTGCAGAGGAACCAGCGACTTGATTCCCTGATTCCCGCGCGCGGAAATCTCCTAGCTCCGGCGGCGGCGCAGCATGGCCAGCAAGCCGAGGCCGCCTAAAAGAGCTGCGGATGGCTCGGGAATCGGAACAATGGTGCCGGACATGCCTATGTCGTCGACCCGCATCCGACCCGTGCCTGATCCCGAAACGAGGGTGAAAACGGCGGACTCACCGGCACCCAGGGTGTTGTCGGAAAGGATGGAGGTCAGGTCCACATCATATCCGGTATTGGCGCTGGCGGTGTAGGTCACAACCGTACTGCCGCCGCCTGACGCCGTCAAATCGCCGCTAAAATAAGATACCGTCATGTTCGTGCCGGCACCTGCATCAAGTTTGACCGCAAAAAATATGCTCTCCAACGTGATCGTGCCCGAGCCGCCGTTGGTGACTCTGAATTCAAGCGTCGAGGTGTCGGTCACCGTGTAGACGTTGTTGCCGTTTGCGGTGCTCGGGGTGGGCGTCAATCCCATGTCGCTGGCCCCCCAGTAACCCAACGAGATTTGCCCAGCACCGCCCCACTGCATTTCCTTGGCGACATTGCTGAACATATACAATTCAGAGGTGAACCCTGCCGTCACGGCCGCCGCGCTTTGGTGTGGATCCCTGATGTATTTGTCACCAGCAGATTGGAAGACGCCACCGGCCACCAGGGGTGTAAGTGGGTTGCCGTCTGTATCAGCCAGGTAGGTATTGTTGCCGTCGAAGCCTGCCAGAAGGACAGAAACCGCGTTGGCAGAGGAGACCATGCCGGTGGCTGCCAGGAGTGAGAGTAGCTTTTTCGCTTTCATGGTGTGTTTTTGGGGAGCGTGCTTGATCCGTTTTCTTCTCAAAGAGTGCCTAGGGATATGGATTACAGGGAAAAACCGTGGGATTTGCCTAGTCGTGCGATCGTATGATTTTAGAGCGGTGACTGGGGGAGAAAGCTTCGGTGCGTAATCAAAAAATCACCATCACCAGACTAGGCGGTCCATGATCAAGGGGAAGGATGGGCTTGTCGTATTATCGTACTACATGACCCAAATGACCGGGGGTTCCGGCCTGACAAGGACGGCGGGATCGGGCAGCTTGGCGGGGATGGTCCGGTTGCGCATCGTGCTTTTCCTTGGGTGGCTGGTTGCCTGGCTGCCGGGGCCGGTGTGCGCGCAGGGCGAGGGGGATGTCGCGGAGCGGTTGATCCGGCGCCTGAGCCCGGAGTTGAGGCGGATCGAGCAAAGACTTGGGGAGATCGGACGGGAAATGGAGTCGTTGCCGGAGGTGCGGGAGGAACCTTGGGGCTCGCGATTCGGGCACCGGAGCGGGGACTTGCCCAGTGGGACAAGTCCGGACTGGGTGCAGCTGGATCTGGGCGACCGGCGGAAGGTGGACATGGTGGCCCTGATGCCGGTGAACCTCGCTTACCTGGGGGAGGCGCGGGCGGGATACGGCTTCCCGAAGCGTTTCCGGGTGGAGATTTCGAACCATCCCGACATGCGCGACGCCGTGGTGGTGGTGGACCGGAGCGCATCGGATGTCCCGAATCCCGGCCAATATCCCCTGGTGTTCGAGTTCGGGCCGGTGGCCGGCAGGCACTTGAGGTTCACCTCCCTGAAGCACGACTCCAGCAAGGGGAAGTATTTCTGGGCCCTGGAGGAACTGATCGTGATGTCGGGCAATCTCATGGCGGGAGCGGGATCGAACGTCACCGAGTCGAGCCGCATGGTGCTCGTCCCCCAATGGGCGCCGGCAAGGATCGTCGATGCCCAGAGCACGCTGGGGATGCCGGTGGACGTGACGACCCCGAGCCCTACGATCGGCTATCTGAGCGCCAGCCTGAAGGACATGGCGTCGGGTGGACGTTTGTTGCCTCCGGGACTCTGGAAATGGTGTGCCGTTGATCTCCAGAAGCCGGAGGTCATCGAGCAGGTGAACTTGCTGCCCCTGGAATCGGATGCATACGAGGTGGTGGGGGGGCGGGGATTTCCCCGGATCGCGAGGGTGCAGTTGGCAGACGAGTCCGATTTCGGGGAGGTGGTCTGGGAGAACCGGATGAGTGAGTTCGTCTTGGGCTACCCGCCCGGGTGTCCGTTCAGTGTTGCGGTGCCGAAGGTGAAGGCGCGATACGTCAGGGTGTTGGTGGGGCGGATGTGGGGGCGCGATGATGCCGGTGTATTCGGGCTCGCCGAGCTGCAGGTCTGCGGCTCGAACCGAAATCTGGCGTTGAACAAGCCGGTATTCGTCAAGGACGAGACCGACAAGCCGCCGGAAGCCGGTTGGGCCCCTGCTGCGCTGGTGGATGGCTACAGCAGTCGCCATCGGCTGATCGAGTGGCCGGAGTATCTGCGGCTGATGGACCGGCGGGGTCGGCTGGAAAAGGAGAAGACCGCCCTCGAACATCGACGGGAGGCGAAGCTGAAGCTGGGAAAGGAAATCCTCGCCGGCATCGCGGTGTCGGCCGGGGTGCTGGTGGTGGCAGCCTGGATCTGGGGGATGGTGCGGCATCGGGTGCTGAGGCGGCGCGAGGTGGAACGGCTGCGCCAGCAGATCGCCCGCGACCTGCACGACGACATCGGCAGCAACCTCGGGGGGATTGTCCTGTTGAGCGAGATCGGCAGCGAGCACAGCCCGGACGAGGAATCGCGAAGCGACTTCCTGGCGATCCGAAAGGCGGCCGAGGACGCCTCGCTGTCGATGCGCGACATCGTGTGGCTGATCCAGCGCGAGCGCGTCGGACTGAAGGATTTCGTGACCCGCATGCGGCAGTCGGTGCGGGTGATCCTGAATCACCCGGAAGTGTCGCTGGAAGTCGAGCCCGCCGAATTCCGCGACCGGCCGTTGGGGCTGCTGTTCCGACGGCACGTCTTCCTCGCCTTCAAGGAGGCGCTCAACAACGTCCGCAAGCACGCGCAGACCCGCGAGGCCGCGGTGAAGCTCGAAATCCTGCCGGACCGCCTGCGGTTCACGGTTCGCGACCACGGGGTCGGGTTCGACCCCGGGAAAGTCGGCGGCTCGGGGCACGGCTTGAACAACCTGAAGCGCCGCGCCTCCCGGGTGGCGGGCGACCTCCGCATCGACAGCGCTCCCGGCAAGGGGACCGAAGTCGTCTTTGAAGCACCCTTTTCCAAGTAATCCGAACACGAACAGGCCGATGAAAACCGAAACGGAAGTATGGCTGGTGGAAGACAACGAGATCTTCGCCACCGGCGTGGAGCGCACCCTCAGCCGCATGGAGGGCATGAAGTGCGGCGGAAGATACCCGTCCGTCGAGCAGGCCTTCGCCGCGCTGGAGGCCGGCGGAAAGCCGGACGTGATCCTGCTCGACGTGCAGTTGCCCGGAATGGACGGCATCACGGCCTTGTCGCGTCTCAAAGCCCTGGCGCCCGGGGCGCAGGTGGTGATCCTCACGGTCTTCGACGATGCGGACAAGATCTTCCGGGCGGTCTGCGCCGGGGCCTCGGGCTACGTGCTGAAGTCGTCGACTCGCGCGGAGATCGGCGAGGCGATCCGGCAGGTGATCGACGGCGGGGCCTCGATGGCGCCCGAGGTGGCGCGCAAGGTGCTCGACACCCTGGCGAACCAGAATGGCGGCAGGGATCCGAAGGAAACCGACGACTACGGCGTGACCCCCCGCCAGCGCGACATCCTGCGGCTGATGGCCGAAGGCCTGGTGAAGAAGGAGATCGCGGATGCGTTGAACATCAGCCTGGCCACCGTCTCGACCCACATGCAGCGGGTCTACGAGAAGCTGCATGTGACCACCAACACCGGAGCCGTGGCCAAGGCCCTGCGGGAGAAGTTGATCTGAGGCGAAGAAGCCGCACGGAAGAGACGGTCCCGTGGCGAGCCGGGGCGCTTCACCTCGCGCAAGAAATCCGGCAGCGCTCCGCCCCCCTCCATATTCGCGAAGCGACTGCATTTCAGACGCTTCCGAAAATCTTATGCTACCGGGATATCCCGTGAGTTGATATCATTCCTGCGCCACTCCGGCCCGCAGGAAGAGCTTGTCCAGCACCTCGCTGGCGGTGGCGGTAACCCGGATTTCTCATACCGAGAATTGAGGGCGGTTGGAGTTTTGGTGTAAGTTGTTGGTGTTCAAATCAATGACTCACACACAAAACCCAACC
>JAKZES010000082.1 GCA_022548915.1 Verrucomicrobiaceae bacterium E54 | reverse complement strand
TGCGCGAGTGGCCTCGCGCGGTCCTTGCTTCACTCGAAGAAGCCCCTCCGCTCCTCGATCTCCCGACGCTTCCGTTTCGTCGGCCGGCCCTGCTCGCCTTCCTTGCGGTGCGAGCGGCTCGACTGCCACTGGCGCCGCGTTTCGACCACGTCCGGCGGTGTCAGGTCCTCGCAGGCCAGCCGCGCCTGGGGCGCTCCGACCCGTTTCTCGATCAGTTCCACCACCCGCACCACCCGGGTCCCCGGTCCTTCGGGAAAGGGCAACTCGATCACCTCGTCACCCCGCAGGGAAGTCGAGGCCTTCAGAATCCGGCCGCCGGATTTCACCCGTCCGCTCTCGCAGGCCCGCGCCGCCACACCACGCGTCTTGAAAAGCCGCACCGCCCACATCCACTTGTCGACCCGTACGGTTTCCATCGTACTCAGACCAGCACCGGCACCGGATTCGTCAGCCCGGGAATGCCGAGCACATCGTCGGTGAACTGGTCCAGTCGCTCGCGGGTCGACTTCGAGAGCAGCCCGGCGATCTTCTCCATCTCCTCGCCCGAGATCGCGAAGCAGGGAAATTGCGGCACCATCCAGCGACCGACGAAGAGTCCGCAGATCAGGTGTTCCTCGCCCAGTTCCCGGCCGGAAAAGATGCAGCGCTCCAACGGGTCGTCGAAAAGCTCCGCCCGGCCGATTGCCTCGCGCAGATGCGACTCGATGCGCTGGCGGGATTCCTCGGAAAGCTCCTCGCGGATCCCGTCATGGCAGGGCTGGCAGATGGCATACTCGTAGACCGTCTCGCCCTTCTGGAAGGCCTTCTCGATCAGGTGGGGTTCATCCTCGTCAAAGGCACGCGAGCACACGGAGCAAATCTTGAACGGCCCTCCGGTTTCAAAGGAATGGAAACGCTCGGGGATCGGCTCGCGCTCGTCGGAGAAATCGGTGGGATCGTCGAAGGACATCACCGGAGCTAAGCGTCGATCGGCCGATTTCTCAACCCCTTGTGGAGTGGGAGTGGCGCTCTGCGAGCGCCATGACGGGGCCAGTCGGTGTCACCGGACCGACACAAGGTGGCTGGCCTGCTCGCGACCGGCAGCGATGCACACTCACGGCATTCTTGTGCGGCCGACTGCCAGGTTCCGCCTCCGACGGTCGTGACGAGACCACCCGAACCCCGCGACCTGGAGGTCGCCACGCCCCGCTATGGCGCTCAAAGAGCGCCACTCCGCGTTGCCAACTGCCCGCACCCAGCCCCGACGTCGATTCCCTTGCGCTGGCGGATGGTGGAGGGCAGCCCGGCATCCTGAAGCACCCGCTGAAAGGCGAGAACCTCCCCGGCGCCGGGTGCTTGCGGGGCGTAGCCGTCGGTCGGATTCAGCGGAATCAGGTTCACGTGCACATCCATGCCCTTCAGCAGTTCCGCAAGACGCCGTGCCTGGGCAACGTCGTCATTCACCCCGGCGATCAGCGTCCACGCGATAAAAACTCTTTGATTTCGAATCTCCGAAAACTCCCGGCACGCGTCCATCAGCTCGACCAAGGGCCAGCGGCGGTTGATCGGCACCAACGGCTCCCGCTCCTCGTCGGTGGCCCCGTGAAGGCTCACGGCGAGCGAATAGCGCTTCGGATGCCGCGCCAGCTTCCGGATGCCCGGCACATGGCCCACCGTGCTGATCGTGACCCGCGGGGCTCCGATGCCGAGCCCTCGCGTGTCGGTGAGCAATTCGAGAGCCTGCATCGTCGCCTCGAAATTATGCAGCGGCTCGCCCATGCCCATCATCACGATGTTGCGCAGCCGGTCGTCGTGGTTTTCGCGCAGCCAGGTTTCCAGAAAGCGCGCCTGGGCGATGATCTCGCCCACCTTGAGGTGCCGGCGAAAACCCATCTGCCCGGTGGCGCAGAACACGCAGCCCATGGCGCAGCCGACCTGGGTGCTCAGGCACGCGGTGTGGCGGCCCTTGAAGCCCATCAACACGCTCTCGACCTCCTGCCCGTCGGCCAGACGCAGGAGGAACTTCCGCGTCTCGCCATCGGCGCTCGGGGTCTCGGAAACCCGCGTCGCCTCCGTGCAAACCCCCGGGCGAGCCGCCAGCCAGCGCTCCAGCGGCGCTTCGAAATTGAGGCGTCGGCCGGTCTGGAGCCACCGGAAGAGCGGCACGGCGTGCGCCCGGCGAATGCCTTCGGCATCAAGCAACCGGACGACCTCCTCGAAGCCGAGGTGGTCGAGGGACGGGTCGGTGGATTCCACGCTCATCGGATCGACGGGTCCGGCCTCCCTTGCGCAAGCGCGACGGTGGCACGGTCCGGGGTTTCTCCAGCGCCCCGCCACGAAAGTCAAATTGAACCCAATCCTGCCCGAATCGCGGCAGACGGCGGTATCGGCGTGACTCCGGGAATTGCCGCGGCAAACTGCCGGCATGGCTGACGGCAAGGATGAGACCCCCGGCCAATGGCGGCTCTCCCGCGCCATCTGGCGACGTGTCTGGACGGTCCAGTCCCTGGTCATGCTCGTCGCACTGGCCGTCACGCTCCCGATTGCGTCAGCCTATCTCAATGTCGCCGTGCGCGGCTCCGACCAAGCGACACTGGTCGACCTGGATGTGCTCGGGGCACTGTTTTCGCCATCGGGTCTCGTGGTGCTCTTCATCATCGGCCTGCTGTGGCTCACCATCCAGGTACTGGGACACACCGCGCAGCTCATCATCGCTCACGAGACCCTGCACGGGCGGGAGATCAGCGTGCCGGCCTCCCTTCGCCACATGGCATCGCACGCCAAGGGCCTGCTGGTGCTGGTGCTGCGGTTCGCGTTGCAGTCCACGGCATTGGCCTCGCCCTTTTTGCTCCTTTCGGCCGGCATCCTGTACCTTCAGCTCGGCCAACGCGAACTGAACCACTACCTCGCGACCCGCCCTCCCGAGTTCGTGCTCGCCCTCACCCTGGTCGGCCTGCTGCTCGCCGGGATGATCTTTGCCCTGATCCGGCACCTCGTCGACTGGCTGCTGGCGCTGCCCCTGCTGCACTTTCACAACGAAGACCCCGCCGCAGCACGCCGCCGCAGCCGTCAACTCGCCGGCGGCCACCGGGCGAGACTCTTTCTGCAGCTGACCAGCTGGGTCTCGATTCCTCCGCTGCTGATCCTCGCGGTCGCCATCACCCTGATCTCCCCGCTGATCCGCTTCTCGGAAATGATGGACCACCGGATCGGACTCACGTCGCTGGTCGTCGTGATCGCCCTCGCCCTTTGCGCCGCGCTCGGATTCCTGGCACGTCTCATCGGCGCCTCCTTCTTCGCCGCCTACCACGCCCGCCTCGGGCTGCGCACGGGCCTCGATGCCGGAGAAACGGAAATCCCCGACGAAGCCCCGGACCGCATTCCCTGGGCTGTGGCCTGCGCTTCCATCCTCGTGATCGGCATCACGATCGTCGCCAGCTTCAACTGGCTCGAAGACCTGCGAAAGGATCCGCCCGTCGCCGTGGTCGCCCACCGGGGAGCTTCGCAGGACGCTCCCGAGAACACGCTCGCCGCCATCGAGGCGGCCATCGACGCCGGGGCCGACGTGGTCGAGATCGACGTCCAGCAGCACCCCTCGGGAGAACTCTACCTTTTCCACGACCGCGACCTGCGGCGCATCGCCAAGGAGCCGAGGCGCCTGCGCGAAATGGATGCCGAATCGATAGCGCAAGTCGATGCCGGGAGCTGGGGAAAATGGGCCACGTCGGAATTCAAGGGCGAGCGGATTCCCACGCTCAAGCAGGCCCTCGAAGCCTGTCGGGGCCGGATCCAGGTCATGATCGAGCTCAAGTCCTACGGTCCCAAGGACCCGATGGCGAAGGCCGTGATCGCCGCCGTCGAGAAGGCGGACATGGCCTCATCCGTCCGCATCATGAGCTTCGATCTCGAACTCGCCCGGCTCCTCAACGACACAAAACCGGACTGGCAGGTCGGCTTCGTCACCTCCGCCCCGCCGGAGCTTGCCGAGCTGCGGGAGTTCGACTTCCTCGCGGTCGGGATGGGCGTGCTGTCCCGCGATCTCACCCGCCGGGCCGGACAGACCGGGACGGAGATCTACGCGTGGACCTTGAACGACGGCATCGACCTTTCCTCCGCCGCCAGTCGCGGCGTCGCGGGCCTGATCACCGACCGGCCCACGACCGCCATCCGGGTGCTCCAGGAGCGAAGCCGCCTGAATCCTGCCGAGCGGCTGACCCTGGATCTCCTTTCACGGATCGCGATGATCCGCAAACTTCTCCACTCATGATCCGCCCGGCCCTCGCCATCCTGATTCTTCCCCTGCTCCCATCCTGCAAGCTCGTGCAGGTCCCCTTCCGCGTCGCGGGTGGCGTGGTCGAGGGCACGACGCACGTGGTCACCGCGCCCGGTCGCGCCATCGACAAGCGCAAGGATCGCAAGGAGGCCGAGAAGAAAAAGCAGGAAGCCCGCGAGCGGGCGGCACGAGGCAGCGGCGGCACGCTTTCCGGCGAGTCGCCCGGATTCGGCTCGTCGCCGTCCCTGGGTGGCGGCACCAATCTCGGCGGCGAAGGCATCCCGCTCGAGGCGGACCCGTCCATCATTCCGAATCCCGCCGACCTCCCGGCACCCCCACCGAACCGCGTCGACCCCCCGCTTCCCGAGTTCGACGATTAACCTTCGACGTCCTCCTTCTTCTCCCGGTGGTGGGGAATCTTCGGGGCCGGCTTGTTGCGCATCGCCTCGACGTCCGGGAGCTTGATCCATGGGTTCGGCTTGTCGTACTTGTCGAGATTGGCGTTCAACTCCTCCTCGGTCAGCGGCTTCGATTTGACCCCTCCCTCGGGGACTTCCATGCCGGCCGTCCAGACGATCGCATTGAGCACCACGGTGCGGAAGTCATCCAGGGCCCAGTTGCGATGGTAGTGCCCGCCGGTAAAGCCCACGCCGCGGCCACCGTCCTCGCGCTCCACCCCCCACATCAGGGTCTGGTCCTTGCCCATGCCGTCGGCACCGTACCAGTTCCAGAGGTTGATGTAGTTCCGCATCCGCTCGCGCGTCGGCACCGCGGTCACGAGGTCGAGCACCTTCTCGCGATCATCCTGGAAACGCATGTTGTAGTAAAACTCGTCGAGCGTCTCGAACTTCTCCGCGACCCCCTGCGAAATCGGATGCCCCGGCATCGGCTCAAGCTCGGCGAACCAGTGGGGATTGACCGAAAACCCGGTCTCCATCGCTGCTCCGACCCAGCGCCGCTGGTACTTCTCCGCCATCTCGACGGTCGGGTGCACCGCATAGTGGATGAACATCAGGCCCACGCCCTGCTTCGCCAACCCGTCCAGATACTCCCACTGCCCGGCGATGCCCTGCGAAGCATCGCAATAGACGATGATGGCATCGGCTCCCTCCATGATCTCCGGGGTCTTCGCCCACTCGACTCCGACGACCTCGGCCTTGACGTTGAGTCCGCTCTGTTCGTTGAGCGCCTTGGCCAGCAGCAGGCATCCCGCCCGGAACTCGTGGTCGCCTGAGGCGTGGCTGCGGTTTCCCGCGATGAACACGATCCGCTTGGCATCGGAGGCCTCCTTCGAAGGGATGGCGCCGACCAGGCAGGCCGCAAGCAGACAGAGGACGATGATCAGGGCGCTTCGTTGCATGGCGGAGACTACGCACGAAACAAAAAGTCCTTCCAGTCAGGATTGGTCCGGCTGGAAAATCCTCGAATTTCCATCGAATATGCCCGCGGAACCACCGTCATAAGGCCACACGATCATGAAAAACCGACTCTTCAAGCTCGCCCTCGTCGCGCTGCTGCCGGCGACCATCACCTCCTGCACGACCACCTACGATGCCTACGGCAATCCGGTCCAGTCCGTCACCCCGGAAGGAGCCGCCGCCATGGCCATCGGTGCCGCCGTGGTCGGAGCCGCCGTCGCGAACCACAACAACCGCGACAAACACTACTACAACAACTACGGCTACTACGGTCGCCCCTCTTATCATAACGGGCGGCGCTGCTACTACCGCGGCGGACGGCGTTACTACTACTGAGCCCCCGCCAGCCCGCACAGGATTTCCGCGCCCTCGCGCAGCTTGTCGTCGGGCACCGTGTAGCAGATCCGGAAATGGGTATCCTGCTCGCTGAAGACACCGCCCGGAATCACCAGCACGTTGTTGGCGATCGCCTGCTCGACGAACGAGGTGCCGGTGTGGCCGGCGGGTGCCTTGGCCCAGAGGTAGAAAGCCCCGTCCGGCGGGCCGATCTCGAAGCTGCCCTGCAGTGCGCCGACCATCAGGTCACGCTTGGCCCGATAGTTCTCGATATGCGGGCCGAGATCCACCGCCGGGCAGGCCAGTGCGGCATACTGCACGAATGACGGTGCGCAGACGAAGCTGTACTGCTGCACCTTGGCCATCGCCTGGATCACCTCCTCCGGCCCGCAGGCATAGCCGAGCCGCCAACCGGTCATGCCATAAGCCTTCGAGTGGCCGGCCAGCATCAGCGTGTCCTCGTAGATCTCGGCCATGGACACCATCTCGACGTAGGCGAAGCGCCGGTAAATCTCATCGCTGATCACCAGCAGCCCGTGCTTGCGGCAAACCGTCGCCACCGACTCCAGCTCGACGCGCGACAGGATGCGGCCGGTCGGGTTGCTCGGGGAATTCAGCAGCAGGAGCTTGGTCCGCGGGGTGATCAGTGACTCCAGCCGGTCCGGGTCGATGCCAAAGCCACTGCCATAAGTATCGAGGTAGACCGGGGTGCCGCCGAACAGCGCCACCAGGTGCTTGTACATCACGAAGTAGGGATCCGGAATGATCACCTCGTCGCCCTCCTCGACCAAAGCCAACAACGCGAGGAACAATCCGCCACTGACCCCCGAGGTTACCAGCAACTCGGATTCCTTCCACTCCCGCCCGGTGAAGGATTTCTCCTCCTCCAGCAGCAGCGGCCTCAACTCGGCCGCCCCCTGGGTCGGCGTGTAGCTGTTGCGACCGGCATCGATGGCCTCGTGCGCCGCGGCCTTGACCTCGCCGGGGACGTCGAAATCGGGCTGGCCGATCGAGAGATTCACCGGGTTCTTCATCGATTTCGCCAGATCGAACACCTTGCGGATACCCGAGGCATCGATCCGACCCGTGCGCGTCGCCAGTCGTGACATGCGCCATTCCTTGCAGCCCTTTCCACGGTTGACCAGCCCGACCACGCGAAACCTTCATTCATCGAAGATACTTCGACCCCTTGAATAACATAACTCATTGAATATCTTTCACATATCTTTGATTGCACTTTCCGCCAGCCCGCCATGATTGGGATGTTATGAAACGGTTCATCCTCCCCCTGATCACCCTCCTCCTCGCCCTTCCCACCGCCCTCGCCAACGGGTGGGTCACCCTCAGCGGCATCGGCGACCGCATCGAACTGAAGAAGGGCGAGGTGGCGCTTCTCGTCTCCGCGTCCGAGCCGTCGTACGTGATCGTTGAAAAGCCCGACCGTCAGCGCCTCGCCATGAACGTGCGACCCGATCATCAGGAGCATCGTTTCTTCGAGCCGATCGGACGGCCGGAGCGGGACGATGTCATCATCGGCTGGCAGAAGCCCTTCCCTGTCGCAGGCCCGTGCGTCATCGAGTTGCGCACTCCGGCAGCTCTGACAATCCGGACACACGGCCGCCCGGCCCAAACTCGCTGAACGGCCCCATTGTGCTTTCCGTTTCCGTCCGGCGGAACTAAACGGGCCGCTCATGGCCAAACCCGTCCCCGGACAACGCTGGATCTCCACCTCCGAGCCCACCCTCGGGCTCGGGATCGTGGTCGAAGTCCCGCACGGGCGGGTCAAACTCGACTTCCCCGCCGCCGAGGAAACGCGGCTCTACGCGCTCGAGTCCGCCCCGCTGGTCCGCGTCCGCTTCAAGCCGGGAGACCTCATCGCCCGCAGCGACGGCTCCGACTTCACCGTCCGCGAGTCCCGCGAGGAAGCCGGACTCCTCATCTACGTCGGTGAGGATGGCGATCTGCCCGAGACCGAGCTCCTCGACTCGCTGAGCTTCACCTCGCCCGAGGACCGTCTGCTTGCCGGCCTCTGCGACGACCCGCGCGACTTCGATCTGCGCGGGCGGGTCCTCGATTGGAACACGAAGCTCCGCCGCTCTCCCGAGCGGGGATTCCGCGGAGCCCGCATCGACCTCATCCCGCACCAGTTGGCCATCGTCGCCGAGGCCTGTCGGCGTCTCCATCCCCGGATCATGCTCGCCGACGAAGTCGGCCTGGGAAAAACGATCGAGGCCTGCCTCATCCTCCAGCATCTGCACCTCACCGGCCGGGCCGACCGGGTGCTGATCCTCGTTCCGGAACCGCTCGTCCACCAGTGGTTCGTCGAGCTGCTGCGCCGCTTCAACCTGCTCTTCACCATCGCCGATGAATCCCGCTGTGCCGCCATCACCGAGCACCAGCCGGACGCCAACCCCTTCGAGGAGTCGCAACTCATCCTCGCCCCGATCCCGCTCCTCAGCGATCAACCCGGGCGCGCGGCACAGGCCGTCGAAGCCGGGTTCGACCTCCTGATCGTCGACGAAGTCCACCACCTCGAATGGACGGAGGAAGAGCCCTCCGCCGAGTATGCCGTCGTGGAGGCCCTCGCCAGCGGCATCCCCTCGCTGCTCCTGCTCACGGCGACCCCCCAGCAACTCGGGCCGTCCGGCCACTTCGCCCGGCTCCGCCTGCTCGATCCCCATCGCTACAGCGACCCGCAGGCATTCCGGCTGGAAACCGAGCGCTACGCCCCGCTCGCCGCCGTCGTCGATCAACTCGACTCCGGCGGACTCCCCGACTCGCTCGGGGATTTCGACCAACCCTCTTCGAGGACGCTCCTCGAGGCATTGCGGAAAGGCGACGAATCGGCGCGCCAACCACTCATCCGCGAGCTCATCGACGGCTTCGGCACCGGCCGGGTGCTGTTCCGCAACACGCGCCGCCAGCTCACCGGCTTTCCCGGACGCGAACCCCGGCTGCATCCGCTGCCGGAGGGGACCTCCCCCTACAAATGGCTGGCCGACCTGATCCGCGGGCTTCCCGGCGACGAGAAGATTTTGCTGATCACCGGCAGTCCGGAAGCGGCCATCGCAACCCGCGAAAAGCTGCTCGAGCAGATCCACGTCGAGTCCGCCCTCTTCCACGAGGGCCTCTCGCTCATCCAGCGCGACCGCAATGCGGCCTGGTTCGCCGATCCCGCCGGGGCCCGCATCCTGATCTCCTCGGAAATCGGCAGCGAAGGCCGGAACTTCCAGTTCGCGCGACACCTGGTGCTTTTCGGACTGCCCCGCGACCCGGAGCTCCTCGAGCAACGCATCGGCCGCCTCGACCGCATCGGCCAGACCGGGACCATCCACATCCACGTTCCCTACGGCGTGGATAGTATTTCGGAAAAGCTCGCCCGCTGGTTCCACGAGGGGCTCGACGCCTTCAGCCACCCGCTGCGCGGTGCCACCACCCTCGCCGAGGAACTGCTGCCGGAGTTCGATGAACTCGCCACCCAAGACGACGATGCCGCTTTCGAAGCCTTTCTCGAGCGCAGCCGTGAACGCGCCGCACAGGTCGCCGGAGAACTCGACTCCGGCCACGACCGCTTGCTCGAGCTCAGCGCCCCCGCCCCGGAGCTCGCCACGGACCTGACCGAGGCCATCGAGGCACACGACCACGATCCGGCGCTCGAGCGCTTCGTCATCCGGCTCTTCGACCGCCTCGGCCTCGACGTCGCCGACCACTCGTCGCGGACCTACCACCTGTCCCGAGGCCAGCGCCTGAGCGAGACCTTCGCGGACCTGCCCGACGAAGGCGTCTCCGCCACCTTCGACCGGACCACGGCGCTCGGCCGCGAGGATCTGGAACTGCTGAGCGGTGACCACCCGATGGTCCGCGGAGCGATCGACTCCCTGCTCGCCTCGGAAACGGGCAACGCCTCCTTCGCCCTCTGGGAAACCGGCAAGGGCAAGGGCGTGCTGCTGGAAACCCGCTTCATTCTCGAGACGCTGGCACCGGGCCGGCTCCACCTCGACCGATTCCTCCCGCCCACCGCCATCCGGACGATGACCGACCACCGGGGGACCGACCGCTCCTCCCACGTCATCCCCCCGGCGGCTCTCAAGCCCGGCAGCGCCCGCCGGCTCGTGGGCCAGGAAACCTTCCGCAAGGAGCTGTTCCCCACCATGCTTCAGGCCGCCCGCTCGCTGGCGGAGGAGCAGGTCGAAAGCGCGATCAAAGCCGCCACGGCCACCGCCAGAAGAACCATCACCGCCGAGATCGGCCGACTCAAGGCGCTCGCCGAGCGAAATCCCCGGATCGAGCAGGACGAAATCACCGCGCTGGAAAGCACCCTCGCGGAATCCACCGCCGCCCTCCGCAAGGCCCGCCTCCGCCTCGACAGCCTCCGCCTCATCTGGCGGACGTAGGACATTACCTCCTCAACCTACTGTGATTCGGACTCACCCAGCGAATTCACGACCGTCATCCTTCTAATTTCAAGATACGGGATTCCCTTAGGGAGATCGACACTCCATCGATACCCTGCCTGCTTGCAGATGGCATCCACGGCGGCAGCGAAGCTGATGGATTCAGCATTCAGGGTTACGGTCACCTTCTCTTTTTCGTCAGGCAAATTGGGGTTCCCCCGAATGAAGTAGTTGATGACACCCGTCCCTGGAATACCACCTCGGGCATTCTCAGGTTTGTTCGATCCCAGTCTCTGAAGGATGCTAAGGGCGTCGATCAGATCAAGATCCTGAAAGAGTAAATGAATGTCGAGATTCCATCCCCTAAGCGGCGCACCGCCCCAAAAGAATCGCCCTCAGAGCCCACCGATCACCGCTCACCGCTCACTGATCACTTGGCACCCCGCCGAAGGCGGCTACACCATCACCGCGTAGTGCTCCGGCGGCTCGGTGTCCCAGATGAGATGCTTGGAGGTGTGACTGACCAGCCCGCGCCCGTAGCGGCTGCGGGTGCTCACCCCGGAAACCATCCGCGTGATGTTCTTGCTGAGGTGTTTCTCCATCATGGACGGAAAGGCCCACTTCTTGTACCTCTTGCTCAAATTACTACCTCCTTCGTACATTGAGAAGATCCGGCCGTCGTAGAAATACTCGATGATCTCCGCCCAGGCCGCATGCCAGTCGTTCATCTCGGCCTCGACCCGGGCGAAGCCCGCCAGCAACCGGTCGGGACGTTCCAGAACCGCGGGACCCTTCCTGAAAACCTTCCGGTCCAGGAGGTCCGCCATGTGCATCGCCATGAAGAGCCCCGGGGAAAGCATCGGATCCACGAATCCGTGCGAGTCACCCACCGCGACCCAGCCGGGCCCGTGCCCGCGCTCGGAAATCAGCTGGTAGTTGGTGTAGGCCATCACCTCGCTCACCCGCTTCCGCCCCCGCCCGGCGTCGCGCAGGATCGGCTCCGAGTCGATGATCGATTCGAGACGCTCCTCCGGTGTCGATCCGTGCTGCTTCGCCGTCTTCGAATCGACCACGACGCCCACCGACAGCCGCCCGGGCAGCGGAATGCGCCAAGACCAGCCGTGATCGAGGATCGAGAGAACCACCTGCCCGTCGACCGAGCTTTCGGCATCGAAACCCTCGTAGTGCGCGAAATAGGCCGCATCGCTTCGCTTGCCGCGCTTGGCGGCCAGATCCAGCGTCCGTGCAAAGAGCCGGGCCCGCCCGGTGCTGTCCACCAGCAGCTTCGGATGCTCACCGCCAAGCTGGGGCACCTCGGCGATCGTTTCCGCCGCAAGCTGGACCTCCCGTCCCCCTTCCCCCGGCTCGACCTTCGCGCGGCAGGTCACAAATTCGACGCCCAACTCCTCGGCCCGCGTCCGCAACAGCTCGTCGTATTCGGGCCTCGGAATGTTGTAGGCATAGTTCGGCGTCTTGCCGAGGACCCCGGCAGGGAAGAGGAAATCAAGCCGCAGCCCGCCGCGGTGCATGAAGGCCACCCCCGGCTTGAAGGTCGAAAATTCCTTTACCCGGTCCTCGATGCCCAGCCGCCGCATCAGATCCACCACCGTCGGCAGCAGCGACTCGCCGACCAGCAGGTCGGGCCGCTTCGCATCATCAAAGCAAAGAACCTTGAACCCCCGCTCGGCCAGAAGCGCTCCGAGCGTGCAGCCGGCGGGACCGGCACCAACGATTGCCACATCGACCTTGCGGATCACCCTCGACATCTAAGGCCTGCTCCCCGTTCCCGCAAGTCCTGCTAGGCTTTGGAGACCCTCGCTTGCCGCCGGGCCGAATCCTGCTTAAGTCGCCCCGCCATGCTCCGCTTCTCGCTCTTTGGGATCCCTGTCGAGGTCCAGCCGTTTTTCTGGATCGTCATCGCGATGTTCGGGGGTGCCCTTTCCATTTCGTCGTCCTCGGACCTGATGGGCACGGCGGTCTTCATGGTGGCCGCCACCGCTTCCATCCTTGTCCACGAGTTCGGCCATGCGCTCACCGGTCGGCGCCTCGGCGGGGGCTCGGTGCGGATCGTCCTGTGGGCTTTCGGCGGTCTCGCCTACAACGAGGGTGGCCGGTTCACCCGCTCCCAGCGCTTCTGGATGATCTTCATGGGGCCGGGCGCCGGCTTTCTCTTCCTGGCACTGGTCCTGGTCCTGCTCGCCGTGTTCCTCGGGCCGAAGGAGGCCGTCGGCTGCTTCAGCTGGGCGGCCTTCCGGGTCGTGCCGGAGCCCTTCATCACCGACGCCCTCAAGGAGTTTGTCGACCCGGGGAACCCCAATCCGCGCTGGTGGATCGCGCGCTCGCTGATCTGGATCAACTTCTGGTGGAGCCTGATCAACCTGCTCCCGGTGCTGCCCCTCGACGGCGGCCAGATCGCCAACCTCTGGGTGCATCCGCAGCGCCGGATGTTCCTCGTGTCGGCCATCACCGGCGCCTCGATGGCTCTCTTCGGGTTCGCGGTCATGGGCAGCCTCTACGTCGCCATCCTGTTCGGATTCCTCGCCTACCGGAGCTACCAGGATTTCCAGTCGGGCGGCTTCCGCTGAGGTTCAGACCAGCATCTTGATCGCCGCGACCGCGGCAAAGAACAGGATCATCCATTCGAAGGCCCGCTGCGGCACCTTCTGGAGCGCGCTTTTGCCAATCCAGATGCCGAGCACGATCGCGGGAGCCAGCCGGATGTTGGTCCACAGGGTCTCCCAGGTGATCGAGCCGAGGTTCTGGTTCAGCGGCACCTTGATCAGGTTGATCAGCAGGAAAAAGCGGGCGCCGATCCCGATCAGTTCCATTTTCGGCACCCGCCGGGAAAGCAGGTAGAGCTGGAAGACCGGGCCGGCCGCATTGGCCAGCATGGTCGTCACGCCGGCCGCCACCCCGGCCCCGGTGCCGAAGGCCCGGTGGTCGGCGATCGCCTCCAGCAGCTTCGGCTTCAGCACCCGCAGGGACTGCAGGGCGAGCAGCATCAGGATGAGGCAGCCGATGATCCGGCGGGCCACGATTTCCGGCACGTTTCCCAAGAGCCACCAGCCGGCCCCGACCCCGACCAGCGCCGCCGGCAGCAGCCGCCAGACGTCGTGCCAGGACCCGTATTTCCGAAATGCCGGATAGACGATCAGGTCGGCGATGATCAGCAGCGGCAACGCAAACCCGGCCTGGAGCCTGGCATCGAAAAGATGGGTGAAGATCGCCACCGCCAGCAGCGAGGTCCCGCTGAAGCCCGCCTTGGCCACACCGATGCAGAACGCTGCGAACAGCGCCAGGGCCCAGGCATCCGCTCCCTCCAACACGCCCCTGCCTTAGGGGGCGCCGCAGCGGGCGGCAAGTCCAGTCAGCCACCGATCAGTTGCATCAGCTGGGAAACCACGAACCCGACCGGCAGTGCTGCCATGATCGTGAACCAGAAGCCGCCAATCGCGATGACTCCCATGTTGTAGGTCCGCTGGTTGAGGATCGCCCCTGGAACCCCGAAGATGTGAATTCCATAGAGGCTGATCGGAATCACCTCGTCGCCCACGAAAGGCATGGAGATGCCCAGCAGCATCCCAATGAGCCCGAAGAGAATCGAGAGCCACAAGCCGACAAGCAGCAGGACGGAGATCCCGCCCAATACGTCACCGATCACGCCGTTGATCCGCCGCTGGCGGGTCACCTCGGGAGTCGGCACCGGGAAACCCGGACGCACCAACTCCTTGAGCCGCAAGTTCCCGTCGCTTGGCAGCTCGCCGGTGACGAGTTTCACCGTCGGCTGATATTCGGTCGTGCGGGGTGACCGCTCGCGCCGGCGCTGGCCCGTGAACGGGACCGGTCCGGGCGAAGGATCGAGGATCATCCTCTTCCGCATGACGTTTGGTGATTTCATGACGCCGGGATCGTCCCACCGCCTCGGGTTCCCGCCCATGGGAACCGGATGCCTCTTTTGGAACGCATCCCGGCCCCATTGAATTTTGGAGTTTCAAGTTTCAAGTTTCCCCCCTACCCCTCGCCCCGACATGAAGATCGTCGTCGCCTATTCGGGAGGTCTCGATACCTCCGTCCTGCTGCTCTGGCTCAAGGAAAAGTACAATGCCGAGATTATCGCCTACTGTTCCGACTGCGGGCAGGGCGACGAGCTCGACGGCCTCGAGGAGAAGGCCCTCAAGACCGGTGCCTCGAAATGCTACATCGACGACCAGAAGGAGGAGTTCGCCCGCGACTTCATCTTCCCCATGTTCCAGGCCAACGCGATCTACGAGGGCCGCTACCTGCTCGGCACCTCGATCGCCCGCCCCTGCATCACCAAGGGCATGGTCGAGGTGGCGAAGAAGGAAGGCGCCGACGCCATCGCCCACGGCGCCACCGGCAAGGGCAACGACCAGGTCCGCTTCGAGCTTTCCGCCGCTGCGCTCGCGCCGGACATCAAGGTAATCGCCCCGTGGCGCGACGCCGAATTCCGCGCGCAGTTCCCCGGCCGCAAGGAAATGATCGCCTACGCCGAGGCCCACGACATCCCGGTCAAGGCATCGATGAAGAAGCCCTACTCGATGGACCGCAACCTGTTGCACATTTCCTTCGAGGCCGGGGCACTGGAGGACACCTGGTATGACGCCACCGGCGAGGCCGATCGCGACATGTACGTGCTTTCGGTCTCCCCCGAGGAGGCGCCCGACCAGCCGCAGTATCTCCAGTGCCTCTTTGAAAAGGGCAACATCATCGGCCTGCAGACCGAGGGGCTCGCCGAACTCATTGCCGAACTCGGGGACTTTTCGGTCGAGGGGGAAAAGGACGGCTACACGCTGCTCACTCCCTACGGCGTGATGCGCGTGCTCAATGCCCTCGGCGGCAGGCACGGCATCGGCCGGGTCGACATCGTCGAGAACCGCTTCGTCGGCATGAAGTCCCGCGGCATCTACGAGACACCCGGCGGGACCATCCTGCTCGCCGCCCACCGTGACCTCGAAACACTGGTCATCGACCGCGAACTTCAGCAGACCCGCGACACGCTCATCCCCAAGTATGCCCAGCTCGTCTACAACGGCTTCTGGTTCGCGCCCGAGCGCGAGGCGATCCAGGCACTGGTCACCGAGAGCCAGAAGACGGTCAGCGGCGAGGTCCGGGTGAAGCTCTACAAGGGCAACGTCATGCAGGCCGGCCGCCGCAGTCCGCACAGCATGTATTCCGAAGCCATCGCCACCATGGAAGGCGGCCAGGAAGAGGCCTACAACCAGGACGACGCCACCGGCTTCATCGCGCTGAACGCCCTCCGCCTCAAGGCCAACGCCCGGCAGAAGTAGGTGGGCCGCCGATGATGATATCGGCACCCCACAACCCCGGAAGATGCCGATTCGGAGATCGGCGGTCCTCTCCAAGCCCCGCGCCCCCACCCGGACGCGGGATTTCTCGTGGCGAATCGGCAAAAAAACCACATTGGACGCCCGCCTCACTTTCCCCTAATTCATTCACGCCGCAGCGCGGCGGCCTTTCTCCACTGATCACCGATCACCGTCCACGGATCACTTCCAGCCATGCCCAAACCAAAGAACGCCATCCAGCCCACCCGCTCCGAGGATTTCCCCGAGTGGTACCAGCAGGTCATCAAGGCCGCCGACATGGCGGAAAACTCGGAGACCCGCGGGTGCATGGTGATCAAGCCGTGGGGCTTCGGGATCTGGGAACTGATCCAGCAGCAGCTCGACCGGCGATTCAAGGAAACCGGCCACTCCAACGCCTACTTCCCGCTGCTCATCCCGATCTCCTACCTGGAAAAGGAAGCAGAGCACGCCGAAGGCTTCGCCACCGAATGCGCGGTCGTCACCCACCACCGTCTCGAAACGGTCAAGGACGAGGAAACCGGCAAGACGAAGATGATTCCCACCGGCGAACTCGCCGAGCCCTACGTCATCCGGCCGACTTCCGAGACCATCATCGGCGCCGCCTTCTCGCGCTGGGTCCAGAGCTACCGCGACCTGCCGCTGCTGATCAACCAGTGGGCCAACGTGATGCGCTGGGAGATGCGTCCGCGCCTGTTCCTGCGCACCGCCGAGTTCCTCTGGCAGGAAGGCCACACCGCCCACGAAACCAAGGCGGAGGCAATCGAGGAAACCGAGATGATCCACCGTCTCTACGCCGACTTCCTGCGCGACCACCTCGCGATTCCGGTGATCCCCGGCGAAAAGACCGAGAACGAACGATTCCCCGGCGCCGAGATCACGCTGACCGTCGAGGCCATGGTGCAGGACAAGAAGGCCATTCAGGCCGGCACCTCGCACTTCCTCGGCCAGAACTTCTCCAAGGCGCAGGACATCTCGTTCACCGGTCGTGAAGGCGCGATCGAACACGCCCACACCACCTCGTGGGGGGTCTCCACCCGGCTCATCGGCACCTTGATCATGGCGCATGCCGACGACGACGGCATGGTGCTTCCGCCGCGCGTGGCGACCCAGCAGATCGTCATCATTCCCATCACGCCGAAGGACGACTCGCGCGAGGCCGTGCTCGACGCCTGCCAGGCGCTTGCCACGACCCTGCGGCACCACAAGTTCCACGACGACCCGTTGCGCGTGCACGTCGACGACCGCGACGTGCCCGGCAAGAAATGGGAGTGGGTCAAGAAGGGCGCGCCGATCCGGATCGAGATCGGCCCCCGCGACCTCGAGGGCAGCAAGGTCTGCCTCCAGCGCCGCGACCGCGCGCCGAACGACAAGGAGTTCATCGATCAGGACGAGTTCATCCAGAACGTCGACCAGATCCTTCAGGACATCCACAACGGCCTGCTCGAGCGTGCCCTGCATTTCCGCGACCAGAACATCGGCCGCTGCGGCTCGATCGACGAATTCGACGCCCACTGGGCGCAGGACAGCCCCGGCTGGCTGCTCACGCCGTGGGAGGGCAGCAACGAGCAGGAGGAGGAACTGAGCAAGAAGCACAAGATCACCATCCGCTGCATCCCGCTCGACCATCAGGACGGTGCGGAAATGCCCTGCCTCCTCACCGGCACCCCCACCCGCCGCCGGGTGATCTGGGGCCGGAGTTATTGAGTGGGGAGAGCGGGTTTGCAACCCGCTCCATCGGTCCAGCGGGTTGCAAACCCGCGTTCCCGGTTCCTCGCCACTTCCGCATTGCTGCTCAAACTGCGACATGATTGAGCTGTGCCATGTTTATGAAGGCCCTTCAGGCGCTCGATTTCCATTCCTTTCAGGCTGAAAACGCTCCCAGCGACGACCCCGACCTTTCCGCAGCGAGGCATGCTTCACTTCAAGCTGCCAGGGAGGAATACTCGAGGATTGAGGAAGCCATTGCAGCTACCCGAGAGGAGATCACCGCCTGGCGACAGACGTTGGCGCGAGGCGACCTGAAGGTCGTCTCACCTCCGGCCGAACCTTCGGCTCCTGCTTCGCCAAATATCCCGCTCCATCTTCTTGGGGGCATCGCGGCTGGCCTCGTCCTCGGCCTCATCGCACCCCTCGTCCTCATCCCCATCCTTCACGTGGTGAAGAAATAGGGAGCGCGGACGTGGCCGGG
>JAKZES010000081.1 GCA_022548915.1 Verrucomicrobiaceae bacterium E54 | reverse complement strand
GACCGGCGCCTTGACCCGGGCTCCGGCGGCGGTGCGGCGATCGCCGCCGGGACCGATCTTTCCGGCTTCACCGGTTTGATTTCGGTCGAGGGCAACCAGAATTTCTGGTTCGCCAGCAGCGTGGCCACAGCCACGTTCGGTCTCCATGTTGTCGATGCCGACAACAACTACGTGATGCAGAGCGGCGTGGACGTGAAAGTCACCTCGGGAGTCTTTGGTAGCACCATGCTGCCGGCAGGCACTTACACCGGCAGCGATCTGATCAGCGACTACAGCCTCGGTGCCTACATCACCGACAACGGAGGCACCATCACTGTCATCCCCGAGCCCACCTCGCTGGCGCTGCTCGGCCTCGGCGGGCTGATAGTGATTCACCGTCGCCGGCGCTGAGTCCGGGGACGACGGCCCGCAAGTTGACGTGCCTTTTCCGACGCCATTGCACTCCAAGAGGCCGGTGCTTTTTTGGAGTGCGGTGGCAAGCGGGGAGCGAGCGCCTGCCGGCCATGGCTCAGTGCGCTCAACCATTCGATGCCGTCAGCGCGACTGCTGATCACGGGGGGATCACGGAGATAAACCGGTGGCGCCTTGTGTGAATAGCGTCCCGAAGGCCTGGGTTTCCCTTGTGGCAGGAATTCGCGCGTTGGTAGTCCCGGCTTCAGCCGGCCGAGCCGCCGGTCCACGATCCAGCCGATCGTCGCCGGCGCCCGCCTCGAGTTCGCGGCCGCGGTCGACGCGTTGACCGGCGACACCCTCGAGGTCCGGGTCCGGGACGCCGACACCGACGATCTGCTCGACACCATCATGCCGTTGCCCGCCTTCCCGTCCTCGCCGGCCTGGCAATCGCTCGGCCCCTTCGGCTGGCCGGCCACCGCCGACGACAATACGATCTGCCTCGGGTTCCGCTTCCTCGACAACGACTCCGAGCACCTCGGCTTCTCCTCAATGACGTGGTGCTCGGCTACTGAATCCTCACGCCAGCAACCTCATCATCGACCCAAGCTGGCGCATGCGCGTAAAAACATGGCGCAGATACGGAAGTGAATTTGTTTGGCGAGGACGGAGGAAGCGCTCAGCTTTTCGACAAGATTCCTTCCGACTCCTCCACCGCTAGGGTCGGTGACATCGGCTTTTCCCTACAACAAGTCCACCAACAACGAACCAACCACAATCAAGGCAAAGGTGAAAAAGATCATCAAATCCATCTTCCCCATCCTCTGCGTGCTCGCCGGTGCGATGACCGCGGCTTTGTCGGCTGCCGCCGCTCCCGCGCCGTTCCCGCCCACGCCCAACCCGGCGCAACTGAAGTGGCACAAGGCGGAGCAGCTGATGTTCGTCCATTTCGGGATGAAGACGTTCTATCCGAGCGACAACCACATGGGCAGCGGCCGGGAGGACCCGAAGAAGTTCAACCCGGTGCATTTCGACGCCGACCAGTGGGTGGCGGCGGCCAAGGCCGGCGGGTTCAAGGGGATCGTCCTGACCACCAAGCACCACGACGGCTTCTGCAACTGGCCGACGAAGACCACCGACCATTGCGTCCGTTCGTCATCCTGGAAGGACGGCAAGGGCGACATCGTCAGGGAGTTGGTCGAGGCCTGCCGAAAGGGCGGAATCTACTTTGGCTTCTACGTTTCCATTCTCGACCACAACTACAACCTGCACGGGTCGGACAAATTCGACAACTACGGCGACTTCTACCATGAGCAGATCAAGGAGCTGAGCACGGAATACGGACCGATCGACGAGTATTGGTTCGATGGCTTCTGTTCCGAGGAACTGCGCGTCCCCTATGAGAAGATCGCCGAACTGATCCGGACCGCCCAGCCGCATGCGGTGGTCTACGATTCCAACACGCTGGTGAAATATCTGCCCGACCGCTGCCTGCGCTGGGCCGGAACCCATGGCGGGCTGGGGGCGGACCAGAACTACCGGGTGGAAGTGGACGGCGCGCTGCGCTGGTACCCCAACGAGCCCTCGCTGATCCTGCAAGGGAACTGGTTCTACGACGGCAAGCCGATCAAGAGCCTCGAAGAGATCCAGGAGGACTACCTGACGACCGTCGGCAACGGCGTCACGCCGCTGATGAACGTTGCCCCCAACCAGGACGGGCTGATCGACGAGGCCAGCGTCGCGCGGCTGAAGGAGTACAAGGCGTGGGTCGATGCGTTGCACGCCAACGACCTGGCGAACGGCGAAGGGGTGCGCGTCACCGCCTCGAGCGTCCGCGGCGATGATCCCACCTTCGCCGCCGACCGGGCGATCGATGGCGACTACGAGACCTACTTCGCCACCGACGACGGCGTCACGGAGGCGACGATCGAGATCAACCTGGGCCGCTTACAGGAAATCGACGGCTTCATCCTCCAGGAATACATCCCGCTCGGCCAGCGCGTCGACGGCTTCGCGATCGAGTGCTTCGTCGATGGCGATTGGAAGACGGTCTTCGAGGGCCAGCGGATCGGCTACAAGCGGATCCTGCTGGAAGGGCGGGCGTCGGCCAAAGAGCAGGAGTTTCCGGCGACGGATCGGGTGCGACTCAGGATCGAGAACGCCATGGCCTGCCCGTTGATCAGCAGCTTTCAGGTGATCGGAGGGATGGAATGAGGGACATCTTACTAGCCTCCCTGCTGCTTTCGTCCCCGGTCCCGGCCATCGCCGCCGAACCCATCCCGCTCGGCGACTTCGATGGCGCCGACTACGGCGAATGGACAACCACCGGCGACGCCTTCGGCACCGCGCCGACCGACGGCTGCGCCTCGTCGAGCGCGGGCGGGGACGCCGCCACCGGGACGCTCACCTCGCCACCATTCACCATCCAGCGCGGCTACCTCAACTTCCTGATCAAGGGCGGGAACTTCCCCGCCACGCTCAACGTGCAACTGCTCGTCGACGGCGAAGTCGTCCGCCAGACGTCCGGCAATCACAACGAGAAGCAGTTCTGGTTCTCGTGGGATGTCCTCGACCTGAAAGGGCGCAGTACCACCATCGTCGTCAACGACCGCCGAGCGGAAAAGGATTGGGGTTCGATCACCGTCGACCGCTTCGAGCAGAGCGACACCCGCCGTGGTTTGGACGAGTTATACCGTCCGCAATTCCACATCACGCCCCAGTGGAACCACCTCAACGACCCCAACGGGCTGGTTTACTATGACGGGGAGTACCACGTGTTCCACCAATGGAGCCCGTTCGGCCGGACGCACGGCAACAAGTGTTGGGGTCACCTGGTCAGCAGGGACCTGATCCACTGGCAGCACCTGCCCGCCGCGCTGACGCCGATCAAGGGCTGGGGCACCAGCGGCGCCGAGGCCTGGTCCGGCTGCGCGGTGGTAGACGAGCACAACACGGCGGGCTTCCAGACCGGCGCCGAGAAGCCGATCGTCCTGATCTGGACCGCCATCGGCTTCGGCCAGTGCATCGCCTACAGCAACGACCGCGGCCGCACCTTCACCATGTTCGACGGCAACCCGGTCATCCCCCAGGTCCGGGACGACCGCGACCCGATGGTCCGCTGGAGCGACTCGATCAACCGCTGGGTGATGGCCCTGCCCGAGCAGGAGAACCGCACGATGGGCATCCATGTCTCGAAGGACCTCAAGAATTGGGAGCGGGTCGACACCATCCCTTCAGTCGGCGACTGCCCGGATTTCTACCAGTTGCCCGTTGATGGCAATACCAGCGACCGGCGGTGGATCCTCCACGGCGCCCACGGAGTCTATCGGTTCGGGTCGGTTGACGGCGCAAAGTTTGACTTCGATCAGAAACAACCGACCCACCACCTCTGGCTCGGCCACCAGTATGCCTCGCAGACCTTTGCCAACACGCCCGACGGCCGCCGGATCATGACGGTCTGGGTGGTCCACAACGACGAGGAACCGCCCGGACTGCCCTTCAGCCAGATGCTCAGCTTCCCGACCGAGATCAAGCTGCGCACCTTCCCCGAGGGCGTGCGCGCGGCGGCCACCCCCGTCAAGGAGATCCAGCTTCTCCACCAGGCCACGCATGCCTGGGAGGACCTGACCGTCAGGCCGGGCGAGAACCTCCTGCGCGACCTCCGCGGCATGCTGTTCGAGATCCGCGCCGAGTTTGAAATCGGCGACGCCTCGGAGTTCGGGTTCCGGATTCGCGGCGATCATGTCGTCTCCTACAAGGTGAAGGAGAAACAGGCGCAGGTGGGAGGCAAGGTCTCGAAGGGCAATCAATGGCCGATGCCCCCCGACCGGAACCGGGTGAAAATGCAGATCCTCGTCGACCGCTCGCTGATCGAGGCGTTCTTCGACGAGGGCCGCGCCTACCTGATGACGAGCTTCTTCCCGCAGCAGGACAACCAGTCGCTCGAACTCTTCAGCACCGGCGGGGAAACGCGTCTGATATCGCTCGATGTCCATGAGCTGAAGAGCGCCTGGGACCGCCCGCAATCAAACGATGCCAACAGACATAGATGATCGATACCACCACCATCACCACTTACCTTGAGATGACGGATCCGGCGCAGCTCCGGCCCAAGACCTCCACCGATCCGCGGTTCCGGATCCTCGAAGCCACGGTGAGACAATGGCGCTTCAACCGCTTCCTCTACGAATTGGTCGGAACGGATTGGGGCTGGCTCCACAGGCTCTCGTGGAACGACGCACAATGGCGTGCGTACGTCGAGGATCCGAACGTCCGGACCTTCGCTGCCTACCATGGCGGCTCGCCGGCGGGCTATTTTGAATTGGGGAAGGAAGAGGATGCGGTGCAGATCGTCTACTTCGGATTGGCACCGGCGTTCATTGGCAAGGGCCTTGGTGGGGTGTTGCTATCGCGCGCACTCGAGGAAGCGTGGGAGATGCAGCCCGAACGCGTGTGGGTACACACCTGCGACTGCGACCATGAGTTTGCGCTGGCGAACTACCAGGCCCGGGGAATGGTGGTGTACAAGACGGAGACCGACGGGCCGGATCATCCCCCCGCCGGTCAGCCGTCGGCCGAAACGTCTGTGCGCTGAACATTTCCACCACACTCCGCAGACTCTGAATGATCCGACAATGACCGCCATCGATATGCCCGCTGGCGCGGCTTGTTCCCGCGCCATTCTATTCCGTCCGCTTCTGCTCGCGCTTGCGGTTTCGATCGCCTGCGCGGAGGATGGCATTCCGAACCGCGGCGGCGGGGGCGACGTAAACGTCGGACATCTCGTCCGGACCGATACCAGTCCCGAGACGCCGAACTATGGCCCGCAGCAGCGCATCTTCACGGTCAGCCGCAAGTACCTGGTGATCCCGATCAAGAACGGCGCCGAGTTGTGCAAGCTGCAGCTCGAGATCGACGGCAAGGCAGTGCGCAAATACGAGACCGAGCTGGCCAGCGATCCGGACGATGTGGACTGGTGGGCGTTCTTTACGATCGAGGGCTACCGTGGCGAACAGGCCAGGGTCCTCGCGGACCGCGCCACCGACGAGGGGTTCGCGCTGATCGATCAGGCCGACAAGGTTCCCGGCTCGGGCGCATGGTACAGCGAGCCGCTGCGCCCGCAGCTCCGGTTCTCCCAGGCCGTGGGCTGGAACAACGACCCCAACGGGATGGTCTATCACGACGGCGAATGGCACCTGTTCTTCCAGCACAACCCGGTCGGCTGGGGGCCGAGAAACATGACTTGGGGTCACGCCGTCAGCGAGGACCTGATCCACTGGAAGCAGCTCCCCAACGCGATCTTCCCGACCACCATGGCGCAACAGGCGTGCTTCAGTGGCAGCGGCAATGTGGACAAGAAGAACACCTCCGGCTTCAAGACCGGCCCGGAAGACGTCCTGTTCGCCTTCCTGACCGACAACGGCGTCGGCGAATCGATCGCCTACAGCAACGACCGCGGGCGGAGCTTCACCTGGTACGATGGCAATCCGCTGGTCAAACACTACGGGCGCGATCCCAAGGTGATCTGGTACGCCTACGACAATCGGGATGAGCCCCTCGATGCCAAGGCCGGGCAACTCGGCGGCCACTGGGTGATGGCGGTTTACGACGAACACCCCGTCCACAAGAACAACATCGCGTTTTACACCTCGACCAACCTCAAGGACTGGACGCTGCACAGCCACCTCCCCGGCTATTCCGAATGCCCGGAACTGTTCGAACTGCCGGTCGACCTGGATGCCAACAAGAGGAAATGGGTGGTGTTCGGCGGCGACGCGCAATACGCGATTGGTGCCTTCGATGGCAGGACCTTCACGCCCGATCACGAAGGCAAGCACATGCTGCATTTCGGTCCGTACTACGCCTCGCAGACGTTCGAGAATGCCCCGGACGGGCGGCGGATCCAGATCGGTTGGATTCAGATGGATTTTCCCGGCCACCCGTTCAACCAGACCTTCAGCTTCCCGCACCAACTGACACTGCGCACCACGGAGGACGGCATCCGCATGTTCGCCGAACCGGTGAAGGAGATCGAGAAACTGCACACCAGGAGCCACACCGTGACGAACCGGACGCTCGCACCCGGCCAACCGGTTGCAATGAACGTCCCCGGGGAGTTGTTTCACATCCGTGCCGTCTTCGACTTCGGCACGGTCAGGACGGGCGTGGTGGCCTTGGACATCGGCGGCAACCGGATCCGGTTCGACCTCGGCGCCGGACATCTCGACGGGGTGCGCTTGAAACCCGTCGACGGCCGCCTGACCCTCGAAGTCGTGGTCGATCGCCCGGTGATGGAAATCGCCGGCAACCAAGGACGGGTGTTCATCACCCGGCCGCGCGCCAAGACCGGCGCGGTCGGCGCCATCCGCGCCTTCGCCGAAGCTTTCCCCGGGGGCGGCGAGCCCAAGCTCGTCGAGCTCACCGTCCACGAACTGAAATCGATCTGGAACAAGAAATAGACGCAATCCAACCATGAATCGCACAACGCAACCAACCATGAAACATATCTGCAAATCAGCCGTCTTGGCGGCATCCGTGCTGTCGCTCATCGGGCTGCCTCAGGCGCAGGCCGCCGACAAGAAGCTCAAGGTCTACATCCTCGCCGGGCAATCGAACATGGAGGGCGCCGGCCAGTTGCGGGTGTTCGACTACATGAAGGAAAAGCCCGAGACCCGCGAGCTCTACCATGAAATGAAAGATTCCGACGGCCAGTACAAGATCATCGACAACACCTGGATTTCGTTCCTCACCGGCGAGCGTGGAAGGCTCGACGGGCCCAACCGCGAGGTCCACGGCCCGCTCACCGCCGGCTACGGATCCCAATGCAGCCGCGACTACAACAAGCCGGTGGGTGACCGGATCGGGCCGGAACTGGCGTTCGGGATCACCGTGCAGAAGAAATACGACCAACCGATCCTGCTCATCAAGACCGCTTGGGGCGGGCAGTCGCTGCACACCAACTTCCGCTCGCCTTCGTCCGGCCCATGGTCCACCGACCCGGACTGGGAGACCGGCGCCCGCTACCGCCAGATGATCGAGCATGTCCGGAATGTCCTGAAGGACCCCAAGCGGGTGTGCCCGGCCTACGAGGGCCAGGGTTGCGAACTGGCCGGCTTCGTCTGGTTTCAGGGTTGGAACGACCTGGTGGACGGCAAGGTCTATCCCGACCGGGACAAGGAGGGCGGATTCGACAACTACAGCAAGTGGCTGGCCAACTTCATCCGCGATGTCCGCAAGGACCTGAATGCGCCCGGCCTCCCGTTCGTCATCGGCGTCATCGGCAACGGCGGACCCGAAGATCTGCTCGAGGACCGGGACAAGATCGTCCACCTCCTCTTCCGCAAGGCGATGGCGGCCCCCGCCGCAATGCCCGAGTTCAAGGGCAATGTCTTCGCCGTCGAGACGGCGCCGTTCTGGGACCGCAGGCTGGGTGCGATCGACAAGAAGAAGGGTGAAGCGGGCAACAAGGAGTACGTCCTCAAGATCAAGCACCACGATCATGAGAACGCCGATGGCAAAATGTCGGACGAGGACATCGCGAAATTCATGAAAGCCTACCGCGAAAAGTTGTTCACCAAGGAGGACCTCGAACTGGACCAGCGGGCCATCGCCGACTCGTCGCTGCACTACCTCGGCTCGCCGGCGATCTACAGCCTGATCGGCCAGGCATTCGCCGAGGCATTGATCGACAATGACAAGTGACGCTGCATGCCATCCACCCCGTAGCGACTCATCCGCCCCTGCGCAGGCCCTGAGGCTCCCCGGCGCCTGACCGCGGAGAAGAACGCCACCCACCACGCCAATGCAGACCGAGACCATCAAGCGTTTGCTGCTGCTGGCCTTCGCCGGCCAGTTCGCGGCCGCCGCGGCTGAACCCATGAAACCATCGCCGGACCCCTACGTGCACGAAACCAGCGCACAGCATGACCAGCGCATGGCCTGGTGGCGCGAGGCGAAGTTCGGGATGTTCATCCACTGGGGGATCTATGCCGTGCCCGCCGGCACTTACGAGGGCAAGCGGATCGACGGGATCGGCGAATGGATCATGCATGCCGCCAAGATCCCGGTAGCCGAATACAAGGCATTCGCGCCGCAGTTCACCGCCGCGGACTACGACCCCGAAGCGTGGGCCGCTCTGGCGAGGAAGGCCGGCATGCGCTACATCGTCATCACCTCGAAGCATCACGACGGATTCGCCCTGTTCGACTCCGCCGCCTCGGAGTGGGATGCGGTAGACGCCGCGGGCGCGAAGCGCGACCTGATCGCGCCGCTCGCCGCCGCCGCACGCACGCAGGGGCTGAAATTCGGCCTCTACTACTCGCAGGCGCAGGACTGGACCCACCCCGGCGGCGCCAAGGCCGGCTACCAGGAGGGGGAATACTGGGACGAGGCGCAGGATGGGAACTTCGACGACTACCTGCGGACGGTCGCCAAGCCGCAGGTGAAGGAGATCCTGACCAAGTATCAGCCCGACATCCTGTGGTGGGACACGCCGTCATGGATGAACAAGGAACGCGCCGAACTTCTCATCCCGCATCTCGGGCTGGTCCCCGGCATCATCCACAACAACCGCCTCGGTGGCGGTTACAAGGGTGACACGGAAACCCCCGAGCAGCACATCCCGGCCACCGGCATCAAGGGCCGCGACTGGGAGGTTTGCATGACCATGAACGACACCTGGGGATTCAAGAGTTACGACCATAACTGGAAGTCGGTCGAGACGCTCATCCGCCAACTGTGCGACATCGTCAGTAAAGGAGGCAATTTTCTGCTCAACGTCGGACCGACCGCCAAGGGCGAGATTCCGCGGCCGAGTATCGAACGCCTCGAAGCGGTCGGCCGCTGGATGGAGGTCAACGGCGAGGCGATCTACGGCACCTCCGCCAGCCCGTTTCATCGGCTCCCATGGGGCCGCTGTACCCGAAAGGAAGGCGACGCCGGCACCACCCTCTATCTCCACGTCTTCGACTGGCCGCAGGACGGCAAATTGCGGGTGCCGGGACTCAACAGCAGGGTGGCCGCCGCCTCCCTCCTCGCCGGCGGAGCGAAACTGGAAACCACCCGCGACGACACCGGTGTCGTGGTCACCCTGCCGCCGTCCGCCCCGGAGGCCATCGCTTCAGTGATCAAGCTCGAAACCGCCGGCGCACTCGACGTCGAGCCGATCGCCCTGCGTCAGCAACCGGACGGCAGGGTGGTGCTGGAGGTGGAATTCGCCGAGCTTCACAACCCGGGCTACGGCACCCACATCCAACTCGACTCCCATGACGGCCAGCGCCATCTCGGCCACTGGACCGACAAGCGGGCCTGGCTCGAATGGACGTTCAAGGTGAACACGCCCGGCTCCTTCACGGTCACGGCTGATGTCGCCTGCCCCGAAGAATCCGCGGTCGAGACGGGCGTCGACGGACAACTCAAGCGCGCCGCCATCGCCGCTACCGGCGGCTACGAATCGTTCAAGTCGGCCGAGTTGGGCCGGGTCAGCATCGACACCGCGGGCACCCATCGATTCTGCATCAAGCCGGTCGCCGACGATTGGAAGCCCGTCAACCTGCGCACCGTCACCCTGAAACCGGCGGAGTGATGCGTCGCCGCCATCCACGCACACGCTCATGAACCTACACACGATATCGATTGCCATCCTTGCCGCAAGCTGCGCGCCGCTTGCTGCAGCCGAGAAGGCGTACGGCTCGCTGATGACCCGCTGGGGCAAGCAGGTCACCCCGGAGAACGCTTGGCGGGAATACCCGCGTCCGCAGCTGGTCCGCGACCAGTGGCTCAACCTCAACGGCATGTGGGACTATGCGGTCACCGCGATCGACGCCGGGCGTCCCGCCGGCTGGGACGGCAGGATCCTCGTTCCCTTCTGCCTCGAGTCACAGCTCTCCGGCGTCCAGCGCAACCTCGCCCCGAACGAGGCGCTCTGGTACCACCGCAAGTTCAAGCTTGATGCCAAGGACCCGGACAAGCGCCACCACCTGAACTTCGAGGGCGTCGACTACGCCTCGACCATCTGGGTCAACGGCCGCGAGGCGGGCAGCCACCGCGGCGGGACGAACCCGTTCTCGCTCGAGGTCACCGACATGCTCGAGCCGGGCGAAAACGAGATCGTCGTCAAGGTCACCGATGCCACCGGCGGCTGGCAACTCGTCGGCAAGCAGACGCTGAAACCGAAGGGCATCCGCTACACCCGCGTCTCCGGAATCTGGCAGACGGTGTGGCTGGAAACCACACCCCGCACCTTCATCTCGAATCTCGCCATCGACACGAAAGTCTCGCCCGCCGAGGTCCGCATCGAGGCGGCCGTCACCGGCAACGGCTTCAACCGCATCAAGGTGGAACTCGAAGCCGACGGCAGGACGCTCGCGGCCGAGAGCGCGGCCGGCAGCCGCACGGTCACCCTGCCGGTGCCCGACGCCAAACTCTGGAGCCCGCGCTCCCCTCACCTCTACGACCTCGCGGTGACGCTGCTGGACCGCGACGGCAAGGAGGTCGACCGCGTGAAGAGCTACTGCGGTATCCGCGAGGTCGGCAAGCAGCGGGACCCCGACGGCCACCTGCGCTTCACCCTCAACGGCAAGGCCATCTTCCACCTTGGCCCGCTGGATCAGGGATGGTGGCCGGACGGGCTCTGGACGCCGCCGAGCGACGCCGCCCTGCGCTACGACATCGAGTTCCTCAAGCAGGCCGGGTTCAACACGATCCGCAAACATGTCAAACGCGAGCCGCGGCGGTTTTACTATCATTGCGACCACATCGGCATGTTGGTCTGGCAGGATCAGCCGGCCGGCGGCACGAGCCCAAAGTGGGTCCGGCCCAACCACAAGGCGCCGGAGGACGCCGAGTGGCCCGACGAGCATCATGCCCAATGGATGGCCGAGTATGAGTCGATGATCGACGACCTCCACAGTCACCCCTCGGTCGTCGTCTGGGTTCCCTTCAACGAGTCGTGGGGCCAGCACCGCACAATCGAGATCGGAAAGTGGACGATGCGGCGCGACCCGGGCCGGTTGCTCAACATCGCCAGCGGCGGCAACTTCTTCCCGGTCGGCGACATCGTCGATCATCACAGCTATCCGAAGCCGTCGTTCCCCTTCGACCAGGAGCGCTTCGGCGAATACATCATGGTCGTCGGCGAGTTCGGCGGCATCGGCCTCGAAGTCCCCGGTCACCTGTGGAACCCCGGCGCGAAGAACTGGGGCTACGGCGGCCTGCCGAAACAACAGGACGAAATGGAGGCCCGCTACCGCGAGTGCTTCAAAATCCTGGCCGATCTTAAGACCAAGGGCGTTGCCGGGGCCATCTACACCCAGACCACCGATTGCGAGGGCGAGTTGAACGGCCTGCTCACCTATGATCGCGAGCTCAGCAAGATCCCGGTCGAGCGCCTCGCAAAGATCCACGCTACACTCACGGAGTGAACCCCACTTTCGTTCTGCAGAACGAGCCGTCCATCCCCGGTTCTTGGGTTTTCCGGGGGTGGGCGGCAACACATGTGGAAAACGGGGCGATCGCCAGTTGGTGTCTGGCCCGAAGTGGAAACCGGCCAGGCTTGCTCGCAAGCCGAGGAGTCATCTACGCAGGCACTTCGCGGTCCGCGTCCCCTCAGTGAGGCAGGTGCCTTTCTCCGCCGCCGAGAAGCACGGGATTTCGTAACGACCTTACATTTCCCGCGTTCGAGCATTGCTCTCGATGGCGAGGTAGCGAGCGTCCCGTCCGTTCAGCGGGAGGAACGTCTCCCAGAGCTGGTATCCCATGATTGTGAGTGGTTGCACCAATTGGATCTTGACCGGTGATGGCGGGGTGGCAGACACATAAGTAATAACAGAAATAGAGGGATTACGACGATTTCAAAAGCTGGATCTCTCTGAGGTTCGGAACAGAATCTCCCAATTCCATGAGGATTCCATGAAATGGGTGCTGGTGCCATGCCTCGCCATGCGTGACAGTCAAGAAACACAAACCAACCAATGCCCATGAAAGCATACACCAACGAGAACGAGGGGGCGGCCCCTACCGCCCGACCATCTTCAGGGATTCGAACCCATGGGAAGGAATTTGCCGATTCCACACGGATTCCACACAAACGCACCGTAGAACTCGCGGGATTCTGCGGGACGTCCACTGAACCCGACCCGCAAAGATGCCCATGAAACAAGGAAAACCGGAAAAGACGACGGCGGATGACCCTGTCCGCCATGACCCCATTCCTGCGAGCAGGGATGGGGTCATGGCGTTTGGGGCGGGCGGAGAGCCCTGCCGAGCTTTGCGAGGCCGGGTTTGAATTCAGCCGTCGTCTGTGATGACGTCATCGTCGTGCGAGCGCCGCGAGCGAAACTGGAATGGCCAGAACGGAGTGGAGGCAATCCCACCCTCTCCGCCGGGCGCTCGCCCGCCACCAGAAGGACGTGACCATTCGGGGAACGGGTTCCGCTCGGATTTGTTCGCCTCGATCCATTCAGGGCAACCGGATGCTCGATAACGTTTGACAATTCATACGCGATTGGCTTTTTGTGTATGGAATATCGGACGCTATGGGACGAGAAACCACCAAGCTACTACCGAAACACGGGCGGCTTCTGACCGAGATGGGTGAGAATCTGCGGTTGGCGCGGCTGCGGCGTCAGCTCAGTGCCGAACAGGTTGCGGAACGGGCCGGCATCAGCCGCTCGACCCTGCACCTGATGGAAAACGGATCGGCCGGCACGTCTGTGGGCAAGCTCTTGCAGGTCCTGGTCGTGTTGGGCCTCGAAGCCGACCTCTCCCGGCTCGCCGCCGACGATGTGCTGGGGCGCAAGCTGGAGGACGCGCGCCTGGCCGAAACCCGTCGACGCGCACCGAAACGCAAATCGAAGCCGTGAGCCGGGAAATCGAAGTTTGGGCCGACTGGCGGGAGCTGAGTGCCGCGATGCGGATGGGGCATCTGCGCGCGACGCCCAGCCGTGGGAAGGAGGTCTTCTCGTATTCCTACGACCGGGCGTGGCTCGATGCCGGACACGCGCGACAGCTTGATCCCGATCTGCAGTTGTTCAGTGGCCCCCAGTATCTCAATGCCACGGACCGCCCGAACTTCGGGATCTTCCTGGATTCGTCGCCCGACCGCTGGGGACGCCTGCTGATGCAGCGCCGGGAAGCGGCGCAGGCTCGTGAGGAAGGACGTGCCGCCCGGCGGCTTCAGGAGACCGACTATCTGCTTGGCGTGCATGACGAGCAGCGCACCGGCGCGCTCCGTTTCAAGGAGCTTGCCATGAGCGACGCCTGGCAATGCGATGAGCCATGGATGCGCACCCCGCCCTGGGCCTCGTTGCGGGAACTCCAGCACGCGAGCTGGAAGATTCAGGATGATTCCGCGAACGACGATCCCCACTACCTCGAATGGCTCAAGCTGCTGATGGCCCCGGGTTCCTCGATCGGAGGGGCGCGTCCGAAGGCCGGGGTCAAGGATCCGGACGGCGACCTCTGGATCGCGAAGTTTCCCGGCCGGTCCGACACGCGGGACATGGCGGCCTGGGAAATGCTGGTCCATCAACTCGCGGTGAAGGCCGGGTTGAACGTCGCGGAGTCGGAATTGCAGGTATTCGGCGAAGGTCACCGGACTTTCCTGACGCGGCGTTTCGACCGGGTTCCCGGAACCGACGGACGGAAACGCATTCACTTCGCCTCGGCCATGACGCTGCTCGGGCACGCCGATGGGGACGGCCATGACACCGGCGCGAGCTATCTGGGACTCGTCGAGTTCATCGTCCGCCACGGGGCACGACCGGCAGCCGACCTCGCGGAACTGTGGCGCCGGATCGCCTTCTCCATCGCCGTTCACAACACCGACGACCATCTGCGAAACCACGGCTTCCTGCTCACCGACCTCGGGTGGATTCTCTCACCCGCCTTCGACCTGAACCCGGATCCCGATGGGGCCGGACTCAGCCTCAATATCTCCGAGACGGACAACACGCTGAGCTTCGACCTGGCGATGGAGGTGGCACCCTACTTCCGCCTCGATCCGGCGGCTGCGGAATCGATCCTCAAACAGGTCAGGCAGGCCGTGAAATCGTGGCCGGACCACGCGAAGGCACTCGGCATCGCGCGGGTTGAGCAGGAGATCATGGCAGCGGCTTTCGCGGCCTGAATCGGTCCGGAATCGACGTGGGAAACCCGCGCTGACTGGGTGGAAGAAGAGTGGGAAATCGAACCGCGGATTTCCCACCCGGCGGCGGGGCTTCTGGGCTGGTCGGGCTGCATCGGATCGCCCCGCATCGCGACAGATTGGCATCGAAGGCCATGTGTCTGCCGCGAGGATTCACCGCGTTCTCCGATCCGTTATGTGGGAAATCGCAAAATGGAGATTTCACGGAAATTGGACGCCGGTGGGGACATCCCGGCGTGAAGGGGCTTCCCTAATAGATTCCTTTATGCAGGGAGCGGCACCTTCCGGCAGGTGCGGGTGATGCGATGTAAAGACTACGGCGGGAATAGTAGAGAATGACGTGAGCTTGCCGGTGTTCGCTGGCTACTCCTCCGCCCACGATTTCCCGATGCTGTGATGGTGGTATTTCAGAATGGACAGATCGCACCGTCGATAATCGGGTAACCGGTTTCCGGATCGATGTCCTTGGTGTCGGCAGGTGGTGCGATCCTGAGGAACTTGCAGAATGCCTCGGTAGCGGTCTCGCCCGCGGTCCTCGGGTCCTGTCCGGCGTAGAGGGAGCCGACCAGCACCATGCCTGCGTGAACGGCGGCGAGGGTCATCGCGTGGTGATCGACATCCTCCAGGCGGCAGGCAAATTCGCTGTCCTCGTAGTTCCAGCCCGCGAGGACCGCGTCGAGTGAGGCCTGCACCTGACCGAACCACTTCGACAGGGCCGGGAGTCGGTCGCCGACGAATCTGCGCAGGAAGGCGGCGGCAGTGTCTGGATCAATGACATCGCAAAGGCGGCCCGGCTCCTCGCATGCAGGATACGACGGTTCCTGGCTTGGGACGGGCTGGGACGCTTGGGACGTGTTTTTGGCTACACTCAGCGCCTGTACACACTCCTCCTTTTCCCGGTCATCCTGAGGTTGGGATGTGCCTATCGCGCAAGCCTTTGCGAAACCCGTCCCAAGCGTCCCAAGACGTCCCAGATTGATCGGCTTTCCCGCAACCTTCGGCAATGACGCCGAGGCAGGCCGACGCACCCGAATGTGAAACGACCCATGCTTCGGTTCGCCGGCCAGTGCGAAGATTTCCTTGCGGTGATCCTTGCCCGAGGCGCCCGGATAGACAACGCAGCCGAACCGGCCATCGGGCATGATGGCAAGGTGCTCGCCCTTCTCGTCGTGTCCGAGCGCGGCGCAGGCGGGACACCGGGCGATGATCTTGCCGCCGCGTTCCCGGGCGTTCTTCAGCTTCGATAGGTCGAGGCTCATGGTAGGACCTCCGGGTTGATGAATGCCACGCCACGGAAGCCGCGGGCCGACTTGCCGTCGCGCTGGCAGCTGTTCGCCTTCACGGTCTGGAAGAGCTCCAGCATGAGCGAGGGGAGCTGGCGGCCGATCTGGCTTTCCGGCAGTGGATCCCACCCCTGGTCGGGGCAGTAGTGGGCGTAGGCCTGCACGATCTCGCCGACGGTCAGGTCGGAGCCAGGGGACTTGATGACATTCGAGTCGAGGAAGAACCGCAGGCTGTCGCCCTCGGCCAGGAGCGAGTCGACCACGCCCGACTGGCGGGGCGTGAGCCGGATGTCGCCGGTCTCGCGGATGTCCGTCAGGAGCATGCGCAGTCCCTCCAGCGCCCAGTTCAGGATGCCCGGGCCCTCTTCGCTGACGAGCAGTTCGCCGAAGTCGGGAATCTTCTTCTTCGGCGGCGGTGCCTCGTAGCGGACGATCAGCATCCGGCGGCGCCATGCACCCACGTCACCCTGGAGCTTCACCTTGAGTCGGCAGTTCGAAGTCATGAGCATGTTGAACTTTCCCTGGAACTGGAACGACCCGGTGCCGCCCTTCTGTTCCGCGTCGAACCAGTCGCCGCCGACCAGCCCCTTGATGTAGGATGCACCCTTCGAGCTGAGGAAGTTCGCGTCCACGTCCACGCCGACCAGCAGCGTGCGCCGCAGGAAGCGGAACATCTCGAAGCGCTCGTCCAGATGGTCGGTGCGGAGCTGGGTGATGTTCTCGCGGCCGACGAGCGCCTGGAGGACGATGCCGTACTGGGATTTCCCTCGTCCCGGCTCACCGTCGAGGATGACGAAGCGCTGGGTCAGGTTTTCGCCGAGCAGGCACTGGCCGGCCATCTTCTGGAGCAGGACGGCATCTTCCGGGTGGACGGCGGGCAGCAGCAGCTCGTTGAGGAAGCGCGGACAGTCGGCCCTCGGGTCGAAGATGATCGGTGACCGGTTGCGGCTGCGGAAGTCTTCGGAGAACCCGTCTTCGAAGCACTGGTCGCCCTCGAAGCGGAGCATGCAGTTGGCCAGGTGGACCGCTTGCGGCCGGTCGGTGAACGCGTTGCGATGCTCGACGATCCCGCGGAGCTGGGCGACGACCGAGTTGAGGATCCGGTCGGTGCGGAAGTTCTCGAGCAAGGAAAGCGACGGGTCCTTCCGCGAGGTTTCCAGCATCCGGAACGAAATCTCCTGCTTGATCACGTCCGGGGAGATGACCGAGTAGAGACCGGTGTCGCCGGCGTAGCGGAAGAAGCTCCGCTCGTCGGGCTCGTGCAGGACGATGTTTTCCGCGGCGAAGATGGCGGCCCAGTAGGCTTCGTTGATCCCCTTGACGTGGAAGTCGCCGTTTTCGTCCGGCCTGGTGTAGAAGACGGGCACGCCGTAGCGCTCGATGATTTCGGCGTCGGACTGGCCTTCCTCCTCGGGAAGCTCGACTTCGTCCGCCAGCCACGGCAATTCGAGGTCGTCGGGCCAGGCGAGATCGTTGAAGCCCACGGTGACCGGAGGCACTTCGGGCGACCGGGTGTAGCTCATGCCCGCCGGGTGCAGCCCGTGGATCATCGTGCAGACGCCGGTTGAGCGCCATTCGCCCCACGCCGATCCGTCGGCCCGCCTGAGTGCGCTCGGCCCGGGATAGCCGCCCTGGACGCGCACCCAGATGTTGCACCCCCGTCGGCCCCGGCTCCGCAGCGTTTCCCGGAGGTCCGGGTTGAGCGCCAGGAACGGTTCGACCGCCTCGTCGTCATCGATGTCGATCGAACACAGTCCACCGGACGGCTCGCCGGTCAGCACGGCAACATTGCGGTCGTTGGCGAGGTTCTTGAGGTAGCGCTGGTCGGACATCATCTCGATGCCCGTCTTCTGCCAGCGCCTCCACTTCGGGCTCTTCTCGCCCTTGGTCACCCACAGCAGCACCACGTCGTCACCAATCAATCCGCGGAGATGCCGGATGATCGCCGGGGTGGACCCTGCGGACTCGTTGACACCATCGCTACTCACAGACGGCCTCCTTTCCTCGTGATGGGGCTGTGCATATCGAACTGCTCGGCAACGGCGGCGGGAGGTCGGGGGGCCTCCTGCCGCTTCGTGCTTCGGAGGTGGTCGTCGACCGTTCTCGGGAGTCCGTCTTTATCAAGCCAGGGCATCCTTCGACCCGGGCAGAGGGTGGTCGGTTCCTTGCTCACGGTTGATCCTCCCCGGTCGTGGCTTCGTCACCGATGGCGGCACCGCCGACGGTCAGGGCGTCGAGGGCGCGATCAAGGTCGCTCTGACGGTAACGCAGGGCCCGGCCGATCCGGATGAACGGGATCAGCCCCTGGATGCGCCAGGTGTAGAGTTGGCGGGGCCGGATGCGGAGGTATTCGCAGGCTTCGAGGTCGGTCAAAAGCCGGTC
>JAKZES010000080.1 GCA_022548915.1 Verrucomicrobiaceae bacterium E54 | reverse complement strand
GGGGAGTCGATGCAGGGCGGTCTCGATGGATTCCTCGAGGTCTTCGAGCCCGTCGAATCCCGCGTCGTCAACGGCATCTACCAGCTCACCACCCGGCCCAAGCCGCGCGAGATGCGCAACAAGGTTGGCTGGGTGTTCTTCGACATCGACCCGGCGAAGAACGAACTACGCGCCCTGGAAATCCGCCTCGATGACAAATCGCGGATCAAGACGATCTTCTCCAACACCCGCTACAACCCGGAGATCCCCGACGACCGCTTCCGCTTCGACCTCACCGGCTACAAGGTGCGGTAGCTGCGGCATCCTGCCGCAGGCCGTCACCGCGGCTTCCAGCCGCCCGTCGAGTCCCCCTGCACCACCCCCTTCGCCGCCTCGAATTGGAGCGCCACCTCCGTCCCGGTAAGCGGACGATTCCACAAGGCGATCTCATCCACCCAGCCGGTGTAGGCATCGAAGGTGTCATAGAGATCCCGGCTCGGCTTGCCGAAGCGGACGAATCTGCCTCTGAAGCGGCCGTCCTCCAAGGAACGCGACTCCGCGTCGCGGGCGTTCAGGCTCCCGTCGATGTAGAGGTCCACCGACGACGGACCCCAGCTCGCGACGACATGGTGCCAGCTTCCGTCGGCGATGTTTCGTGCGGATGACACGGACACGTCGTCATCACCATTCTCGATTTCGAAGAGAACCCGCCCGGACGCGGTGAGGCGGGCATGCAGGGCGGCCTCGTCCGGAACTCTCCGCTCCCCGGTGCCCGCACCAGCCAGCCAAAGAATCTCTTCCCGCGGCGTGTCCGCGGGATTGCGACGGATCCAGAACGATACGGCTCCCTCCCGGCGCTTCACCCCATGCAGACCATCCAACCCTGCCACCACGGACTGATCGCTCCCGCCTTCCATGAACAACGAACGATTCGCCGCAGGAAACCCATCGAAGGATTCCAGGGGGCCGATCCCCGGCTCCCCCGCTCTCACCTTTTCCGCCAAGAAGCCGGTGGAACTTCCACGGACCCGATTGGCCAACCGGCGATCCGCAGCCTCGTCGTCCAATGTCCAGTAGCCCGCTGGGGCCTGTCCCATGACGGCGGCACGATAATCCGCGGGTCCTGAAAGCAGGGTCGGCATGTCCGGGAAGGGATCGACCGCCGGGTCGATCTCCCTGGTCTTCCCGTTCCCCTCGACGACGAAGGCCGTGCCCGGTTGATCGAACCCCGCCACCCGTGTGCCCCCAGGCCGGTCCAGAACCTCGACCCGGCCCTCGACGAGATGCACCTCCACCGGGCCCTCCACCGGCACCCGCACGCCAAAACGCGTGCCGACGTCACGGATCTGCAGCCCCGCCGCCTCAACCTCGAAACCCTCGTCCGAGCTGCCCGTGTCGAGCCACAGCCACCCGCTCTTCAACCACGGACGCCGCAGCGAGGGGAAAGCGACCTCGGCCGGCCCTCGCAACGCCAGCAATTCCCCGGAATCCAATGCCAACCTCACCGTTCCGGATGCGACTTGCACCGTCGAGCCCTCCACCACATCGACCGGGCCGCCCCTCGCTTCTTGGGCGACGCCATTGACCGTCCACCGGGTTTGGGGCGAGACCGCCGCCTCCAGGATTCCGGGCTCGGGTCGCGCATCCTCCACTTCGTAGCAAACCTCGGCCGCATCCTCGATCAGGAGGTGCAGCGTTTCCTCGGGCACCGACCAAACCTTGCGCCGCTTCTGGTCCCGCCACAGGGCCATCACCTTGAACCGCGCCACCGAGAACATCCACGCCTTGAAGTTCGTCCCGACCTCGAACTTCGGGAAAGGAATCGGTTGGGGTTGCTCCGCAGAGAACAACGGGACGGGGTGTGATCGGGAATGACCCAGCCGGTTGTAAGCCGAGATGCATGCGGTCCGTAACCGCGACCATGAGCAAATGGATCGCGCTCGGACTGATGACTCTGGGAATGGTGCAATCGGGCGGGGCAGAGCCGTCGAAACCCGCGGCTCCGGCGGAGACCAAGAAGGTGGTCTTTCTGGCAGGGGCTCCGAGCCATGGCTACGGAGCGCACGAGCATCGGGCCGGATCGCTGTTGCTCGCCGGTCAGTTGAACAAGCACATGAGCGAACAGCTCCACGCCGAAGTCCACCTCGCCAAGGACTGGCCGGGCAATGCCAAGGTCATCGAGGACGCGGATGCGATCGTGTTTTACTGCGACGGGGGGAAGAAGCACATGGCCAACCAGCATCTCGAGGGCCTGGATGTGAAGTTGAAGGACGGCTGTGGCCTCGCCTGCCTGCACTACGGAGTGGAGACCACCAAGGGACCCTCTGGAGACAAGTTTCTCGAATGGATGGGAGGATACTTCGAGCCGCATTGGTCGGTGAATCCGCATTGGGACGCCGAGTTCAAGGAGCTGCCGGATCACCCGATCACGCGCGGTGTCAAGCCCTTCACGATCCGAGATGAGTGGTATTACCACATGCGCTTTGTCGAAGGGATGAAAGGGGTGACGCCGATTCTTTCCGCTCATCCGCCGGCCGAGACGCTGAGTCGGAAAGACGGTCCCCATTCGGGAAATCCACACGTCCGGGAAGCGATGGCGAAAGGCGAGATCCAGCACGTGGCGTGGGCCTACGAACGCCCGACGGGTGGTCGTGGTTTCGGATTCACCGGCGGCCACTTCCACCGCAACTGGGCAAACGACGACTTCCGCAGGATCGTGCTGAACGCCATCACTTGGGTGGCGCAGGCCGAGGTTCCGCCGGGAGGGGTTCCCTCGGATCCGGTGACGGAGGCTGACCTTGAGAAAAATCAGGACTTCCCAAAGCCCCAGCCGGAATGAAAGTAACGCCATCCTGCTGGTACCTGTTTTGCACATTTTGATCTTCATGAAACACTTCCCGATTTTGCTCGCAATCGTCCTCACCGGATTCACGCAGGCGAAGCCACCGAACATCGTCATCATCCTGTCCGACGACCAGTCCTGGACCGACTACGGGTTCATGGGACATCCCGAGATCAAGACTCCCCACCTTGATCGACTCGCCGAGGAGAGTGCGACCTTTACGCGTGGGTATGTGCCGACCGCCCTGTGCCGACCCGCGCTGATGTCGATCGCCACCGAGCTCTACGCCCACCAGACATGCATCACGGGAAATGATCCGGCTCCGACTCCGGCGAACAAGGCCCATGAAATGGCCGAGGGGAAGACGGCGAAGGAGATCCTGATTTCCAATATCGACAGGCACGGAGCGCTGCCCAAGTGGCTGTCGCAGGAGGGCTACTTCAGTTTTCAGTCAACCCCCTTTTCCCCGCCCTCCGGCCCAGCCCAACGGCTGTTTCAGGGCCCTGCCTCAGAAGCAAATTCCTAGCAGTCGGCCGCGAAATCGCAGTCCGGATCTGGTGCAGATTGAATGGCACCTGACTCGCGCGCATCACGAGTGCCGAAAGGAACCACCGCTACCAGCAAAACTTCAAATTTTGGGACCGACTCTGACGGCGACAACAGGTGCATTGGAAATCCAGAGTGTCATGCCTCAGCATCCCGACCTTCTGCCGACCCGGCGCTCTCTGATCGTGAGGGCCAGCAGCGGCCCTGACGGCAAGCCGTGGGAGGACCTCCTGAAATACTACGATTCCTTCATCACCAAGATCCTGTTGCGGATGGGCTTCCGGGACATGGATCTCGAGGATGTCCGGCAGCAGGTTTCGCTCAAGCTGTGGCAGGGACTCGGCTCCTACCAACCGGACGAGGGGAGAGCCCGCTTCCGCAACTGGCTCTCCACCCTGATTCGCAACTGCGCGATCGACTGGATTCGCGCGCATCGATGGCAACACGCGGAAACCTCCCTCGAATCGGAGGACTTGGAGCGCATGGACCCGGAGAGGCCGGAGATCGAAGGCATGATCGAGCAGGAGTGGCAGCGACACGTCGTCGACCTTGCCATCGGCAACCTGAGGCAGGTGTTCTCCGGCAAGGCGTTGCAGGTGTTCGCTCTTTCACTCAGGGGAGAGTCCGTCGACTCGATCGCCGAGCGCCTGAAGCTGCGCAGGGAGAGCGTCTACGTGCTGAAAACCCGGGTGAAGGCGCGCGTCCGCCTGGAAATCGCGCGGCTGCAACTCGAATTGGAGGGGCATCCCGATGAGTGAGCCCGATGAATTGTACGAGCAGTCACTGCGCGAGATCGGCGCTCATGCCGGGGCGCTGTACGCCGAGGCCGCGGAGCAGGGCGGAGAACTGGAGAGCCGGGATGATTCCGCCCCGCTGTTTCACGCACTGAAGGAGATCCGCGATCGCTACGAAAACGCCGAACGCATCGCCCGTGGCGGAACCAAGGAGGTCTGGCGGGTGCATGACCGGCGCTCGACCCGCGACGTCGCGATGGCCAAACCCCTTCCCTCCCTGGGTGAGAACGACTACGACGCCTTCCTGCGGGAGGCCCACATCACCGCTCGCCTCGACCACCCCGGCATCGTCAAACTCTTTGACATGGGCATCGATGCGGACGGGCGCCCGTTCTTCACCATGGAGCTCAAGAAGGGACGTTCGCTGCGACAGTTGCTGCAGGAGGCTCGCGATGGCGCCGATTTTCCCCTGTCCCAGCGGCTCTCCATCCTGCGCCGCGTCTGCGAGGCCGTCGCCTACGCCCACTCCCGGCGCGTCCTGCACCTGGATCTCAAGCCGGAGAACATCCAGGTCGGTGAATTCGGCGAGGTGCAGGTCTGCGATTGGGGCATGAGCCTGGTGCTGCGGCCCGACGCCGGGGAATTGGAGGAGACGGAAGTGCTTCTCGATCCCGATCTCTACGGGCCGCTGCTGATGCACTCCCGCGGCACCCCGGGATACATGGCCCCCGAGCAGTCCGAACCCGGACGACCGAAGTCGATTGCCATGGATGTGTATTCACTTGGCTGTCTGCTGCAGGAACTGCTGACCTTGCAGGCGCCGGATCACACGCAGGCTCCGTCCAAGCCCGGCGACGACGTGCTTGGCTCCATTGTCACCAAAGCCTGCCGCAGGAATCCCGCGGAGCGCTACCCTACCGTGTCCGGCTTGCATCACGACTTGACCCGCCATCTCAGCGGCTACAGGACCTCCGTCGAGAGGGCCGGCTTCCTGCGGGAAGCGCAGCTGTTTTATGGCCGGCACCGCAGCGCCTGCCTGCTGGTCGCCGCGCTGCTGCTGCTTGCAGCGATGGGAACGGCCGTGTTCATCCAGCAGCTCCGCCAGAGCCGCGAGGACGCCGTGGCAGCACGGGTGGCGGCCGAGCGGGCCCGGGAACTCTACCGCAGCCAGAAGCTGCAAGCCGAAACCACCCTTCATGACTATCTCGCTGCCATCGACGAATCCGATCGCCGACTCGAGGAGCAGGCGCAGATGACGGCCCGCTCGGTCGTCCGCCTGACCCGCAAGCCCTTCCCGACGGACGAGGACGGCTTCCCGAGAATCGTCGCGGAAGGGCGGCAGCGACTCGACCGGGTTATCGCGCTCAACCCGCCGCCCGAGTCGCCCGTGTGGTTTCAGAAATTCTGGCTGCTGTTTCTCGCACAGGACTTGAGGGGCGCGCTCAGCGTCGCGGGTGGCGATCTGGAACCGGTGCAGGATCTCGTCGCCCTCGCCCACAAGCATCTCCCGGCTCAGCCGGACTCCGGGCCGTTACCGGCCGCCGCATTCGGGCAACTGATGCGCGATCTCATCGCCCTGCGGGAGCCACACCGCACCCCCCTCATGGAGCGCATGCTGGTCTATGACATGAGGTTTCCGAGGACCGATGCCGAGCGGGCAGCCATCCTGCGCGAGGTCCTCGCCGCGATGAATCCGGATGCGCCGGAGGTCAACCTCCTCTTCGAACCCCGGCAACGGTCGGTCGAGGTCCAGGGCTCCGAGGTTCGCACACTGTCCCTGCGAGCCTGGCACGACTGCTCCAATCTCAGCCTGTTGCGTTTCCTCAAGCCCCGCGAGGTCCTGTTGCGGGGAACCAAGCTGGCGGACCTCGGGGAACTCAATGGCCTGCAGCCCCTCAGAATCGACCTGCGCGACACCGAGGTCACCGATCTCCAGCCGCTGGCCGGGATGCACTACCTGCAGCAGGTCCTGGTGACGCCGGGACGCTTCACCGAGCGGCAGCTCTCCATTCTCAAGGAGCGGGACTGACCCCGAGGCAAGCCCTGAACATAGCGGCCCCGGGGGATGTTGCGGGTCCATTGGGAAGAAATTTCGAAAAAAATCGCCGCAGCTGTTTCGATTCCCCGGCCCGGCGCGTTCCTCCCTGTAGATTCATCCTGTGCGGGCATTTCTGCGGAGGCAGCATATGCCTAATCCTGCATACCGGGTTCAAGAAACAGAAATCATGAAACTCCCTCAACTCCCCATGTTCTCCCCCATCGCCTCGCTCGGTCTCATCGGCTTGACGATCTGTGTCCTGTCAATGCCATCTCACGCAGCCACTGTTCTGGTTGGCTTTGATACGTTTCCTAATGCCACAAACAACCAAACGGTCAACATCGCAGGATTCACGGGCACCCTGACCAACGGGGTCGGTTCCCGGGGTGATGGCTCAACGGACGGCACTTACGGCACATTTGGCTCAGGAGCCTCCACAACGACCTCCCCGAATGGCTCAGTCAGCATCAGGAACGGCACGATCACCCTGGTTCTGACCAACAACTCGGGAACCACCTACAACCTGTTGGCCTATTATTTTGACGTCACCGACAAGGGGAGTGACAACACGCCGGAGGATTTGGCCTTGTCCATCTCCGGCGGCATGTGGATCAGCCGCGACGGACTCTCGACCTGGGAACAGGTCACCCAGGGCAGCCAGTATCCGAAGGTGGCCGGCGAGGGCTACTTCGAGGATCCGGTGATCTGGCGGACCGAGGTCCAGTACCACCTGATCGTCAACAACTGGCACGGACGCATCGCCTACCATCTCCGCTCGAAGGACGGATTCCACTGGAAGACGGATCCGGGTGAGGCCTACACCACGGACTTCGCCGTCTCGGAGGATGGAGGTTCGGAGGAATGGTACAAGTATGAGCGGATGAGGGTGCTCCAGGACGAGCACCGCCGCGCGATCCAGGCCAACTTCGCGGTGATCGACTTCAACAAGTGGGAAGACAAACCCAACGACATCCACAGCTCGAAGAACATCTCCATCCCGCTGACTCCCGGCCGGCTCCTGACGCTCGACCACGAGGACAAGATCACCGATGCCACCCCGGAGGTCCGGGTGCGGATCGCGGCCGAGCCCGGCTTTGGTCCGCATCAGGACATCGACCTGAAGAGCCTGCGTTTCGGCGCACCCGAGGAAGTGAACTTCGGACGCGGTGCGGCTTTGCTGAGAACCGAGAAGGCCGGAAAGGATCTGGTCGTAGTCTTTCCCGGAAAGGGCTGTGGCTTCGCCGACCACAATTTCGCCGGCAAGCTGCTGGGCAAGACCTCCAAGGGGAAACTGCTATTCGGCTATTGTCGCCTGCCTTGGGTCGACTACGAGGAACCCATGCTGACCGTTCGCCGTCCCGAGGCCGCGGTGCGGGAGGGACGGATCGTCCTGCGGATCGAGGTATCCAACCACGCCTCGGCGTCGGAGGAGTCCGAGCTGAAGATCGAGGCCGACGGGATGCCGCCCGTGTCCGCGCCCTGCCCGCCGCTCAAATCCGACGCCAAGACCATGGTGGAGGTGCCACTCCCCGAGGCATACCACCCCGGACAATCCCACGACCTCAGGATCACCACCGGTCTCGACCTGCAGCAACCCACCGTGTTCGTGGCCAGGGGGTTCGAGTTACCGAAGCGGTGAAGGATGGACCGCTTCCGAGTCACGAGGATTGATCTCATGAATCGAGATGATGCAAGTCTACGACCGGGATTTCGCGCTACTGTCTGCCTCGGAGCCTTCAAAGGCCCGCGCGCGAGTGGACTCGCGCGGGCCGCCTGCGGCAGCAGCGAATCGTCACTTCGTCACGATCCGATACACGAGCCCCGCCTGGTGGGGATCCTTCCCGGGAGCGGACAACTCCAGACCCTTGTCGGATTGCTTCCAGTCGATCTTGTCTTCGGAACCCAACACACTGACCTCCCTCACCTCGATGTTGTTGAAGGCTTCAATCACCAACCGAGCCTGTGGCGGCTTGGTGCAGATCGCGTAGACCGTGTTCCCCTTGGCAGTGAAGTAAACCGAGTCTCCCTCGCTGTGGACCCGCCACTCGGAGGCACCGCGAATGGCCTCTTCGTTGATTTCCATCCACTTCCCCGCTTCCAGCAAGCGGTCGATGCAGGGCTGGGGAAAGGTCCCCTCCGCCGTCGGCCCGACGTTGAGCAGGTAGTTGCCGCCCTTGCTCACGATGTCCGCGAGGCGGCGGATGATCTCATCGGGCTCCACCCACTTGTGGTCGTTCCTGTTGTAGCCGTAGCTGGTGTTCATTGAGCCGGGGTTCTCCCATTCGAAGTCGACGGAGTTCTCAAGGATCTTGTTGTCGCCCGAGGAAATGTAGTCGCAGTAGGGCGGCGGGATCTGCTTGGGAAAGACCGGGCTCCAGATCCGGCTGTTGATGATCGTGTCCGGACTGAGATCACGGATGGCGTCGTAGGTGCGCTTGATCTGGTCCGGACTCTTCATCTCGATGGCGTCGAACCAGAGCAGGTCGATGTCGTACTGCGTGATGAGTTCCTTCACCTGTGGCAGGGCGATTTCCTCAAAGTAACGGTCGAAGTCCTCGTCGGTGGAGTCCGGAAAATCCCAGGTGTTGGTCTGCTTGTAGCGGTTGCCCTGACCCGTCGGACGATACCAGTCGCGATCGACCGAATAGTAGACTCCGAAGTGCAGCTCGGCGCGGTGGCACGCTTCCTCGAGTTCCTTGATGATGTCGCGGCGGAAGGGCGTGGCATCCATCACGTCGTAGTCCGTGACCTTCGAGTCGAAGAGGCTGAAGCCGTCGTGGTGCTTGGCGGTGATCACCACGTATCTCATGCCGGCCTGCTTCGCCACCTCGACCCAGGCATCGGCGTCGAAGGACTCGGGGTTGAAGCGCTTGCCAAGCTTTGCGTATTCCTCGCGGGGGATCTTTTCGCTGAACATGATCCACTCGGAATACCCATGGTCGTAGACCTTGTCCTTCCAGGTGCCGGCCGGGATGGCGTAGAGGCCCCAGTGGATGAAGAGCCCGTAGCGGGCGTCCCGCCACCATCCGATACGCTCCTGCCGGGCCTTCTCAAGGTCGACGGCAGCCTCCGGCGGCGGACTGGCAGGCGAGGATTCCGCGAGGACGGGCAGAAAGAGGAATCCGGTCGCCAAAGCGACCCTTGCCAACGCTTGTCGGGCCTTCATGCAGGGATGACTTCAACCTCCGTGACGGGGTTGAGCAAGAATTTCGTCACGGAAGGCCCCCGCGACCACAGTCGCGCATCGCCCGCCCCTGAAGCGCCAGCGGGCTCGCGCCGTCCGTTCCCGAGCCCTATCGTCGAAATTCCGTGATTTCCGTGCCTTCCGTGGTTCTTATCTCCCCGTCAACCGCCTCACCCATCACCCATGAAACTCCTCCTTTTCACCGCCCTCCTTGCGTCTCCGCTGCTCGCCGAGGACGTCTTCCCCGGTGCCGATGAGAACTCGCCATCCCGTGCCCACTACTTCTCCTGGATCAACAACACCAACGAGGGCGCCACCATCGAGCAGACCGCGGCCAACATGGGCTTCTTCCAGTGGCTGCACGACGAATACGGCATGGTCCTCGACCTCTACGCCTTCGACGCGGGCGCGGTCGACGCCCCGCAATACTACGGCAGGCCCGACACCCGGAAGTTCCGGACCCAGTTTCCCGACGGCTTCGGCCCCGCCGCCCGCATGGCGGAGGGCTTCGGCGGACGCCTCGGCGTCTGGCTCGGGCCCGACGGCTTTGGCGACACCGACGAGGAGAAGCAGGCCCGCATCGACTTCCTCGTCTCGCTGTGCCGCGATGACAATGTCGAGTTGTTCAAGATGGACGCCGTCTGCGGCCAGCTCCGCGACGAGAAGCAACCGGCGCTGATCGAGCTGATGAAGGAAGCCCGCAAGCACCAGCCCGACCTCATCATGCTCAACCACCGGCTCAACCTGGGGCCGGCCGAGCCGTACGCGACCACTTTCCTGTGGGAAGGCGCCGAGACCTACATCGACGTCCACATGGCGAACACCATGACCGCCACGCACAACCGGGCGAAGGCACTGAGCCGCGGCCTGCCGCCGGAGCTCAAGCGCCTCGCCGAGGACCACGGCGTGTGCCTTTCCTCCTGCCTCGACTACTGGGCCGATGACCTGATCCTCCAGGCCTTCAACCGCTCGATGATCCTCGCGCCGCAGCTCTACGGCAGCCCCTGGTTCCTGCGCGACGACGAGTATCCGAAGCTCGCCCGCATCTTCAACCTGCACCGCAAGTATCGCGACATCCTGGTCAAGGGGATGGTCCTGCCGGAGGAGGAGTATGGCCCCCACGCCGTGTCGCGTGGCGATGAAAGCACCCGCCTGATCACCTTGCGCAACCTGACCTGGGAGCCGGTCAACTACGAGGTCGCGCTCGACGACAGCATCGGCCTCACCGCGAAGGGCGGACGCGAGGCGCGCCTCTTCCACCCCTACGAGGAGATCCTCGGCAAGGACCTCAAGGCCACCGACACCGTCGAGATCACCGTTCATCCCTTCCGTGCCGCCCTGCTGCTCGCCACCACCGCGGGCTGCGACGAGCCCGCCCTGGCCGAGGGACCGTATCGCGTGATCAAGAATGTCGAGGGTCAGGAACCGGTGATCGAAAAGCTGGTCCCGCTCGACCTCGAGAAGCCCTGGCACCGCAAGCTGGCCGACCTTTCGCCGACCGAACTGCCCGAGGACTGGGTGGGCCTCTACGAAGCGACCGTGTTCGCCGCCGACAACAACGCGCTCGAGCTGCGCAGCCTCGAGCGCTCCGGCCCGACGGAAATCCCGGCGGTCGACGAGGCCCGGCAGGCCTTCCTCGACCAGCCCTTGATGCAGGCCCGCGCGCTGTCCGGCCGCTACATGTTCGACGGCGATCCGACGACCGTCTTCGATGTCTTCGTCCGCAACCGCGACATGCGAATCTCCGACGGCGCGCTGCGAGTCGACTTCGCCACTCCGTCCAGCTTCGACCGCCTCGCGATCCACACCCAGGCGCTCGACAGCACGCTGATCAAGAACGAGCAGCTCGGTGCCCAGTTCAGCACCAATCTGGTCGAGTGGGTCCCGGCCGATGAGCTGATCGTCCACGGCGACACGCTCAACGTTTATCCGCCCGAGGGCGACTGGCGCTATTTCCGCATGCCCATGGCCCCCGAGCGCATCGCCGAAATCGAGGCCTGGCGAGGTGACCTCGCGCTGCCCCGCGACGACTGGCGCGGCAGCAACCTTTTCGCCCACCCCGCGGCGCGGCCCGCCGACAAGGCGTGGTCGGCCACGGTGACCCTCGACGAGATCACCCCCACCTCCTACCTCTGCGTCGCCATCGAGGGCGAACACGGCGAGGAGGGCGCCTATGCCGCCCTGCGCGTCGATGGCAAGCCGGTCGGCGCGCCGTCCCGCGCGACGTCCTACCCGTCCAACACCTGGGAATACCCGGTGCGCCGCAGCAAGACCGGTTTCACCTACTTCTTCCCGCTCGACGCCTCGCATGTCGGCAAGGAAGTCGAAGTCGTGGTGCTCGGCATGAAGGATGGCGGCAAGGATCTCAAGCCGAGAGTCTGGATCACGGCCCGCGACCTGCCATTCCGGAGCGAGCGGCCCTGACCATGGCAGAGGATTGGCGTCCGCCACCAAATTTTCCCACTTGTCCGAAAGTCCGGAAGTGGCTGCCGGGTAGTGAGATATCAACAAGCTCCAATTCGAACTTTGTCATGAAATTCATCCATCGCCTGCTCGCGGCAGCCATTCTCACCATCCCTCCTGCCCTGGCCGAGCAACCGGTCAAGGTCTACATCCTCGCCGGCCAGTCGAACATGGTCGGCATCGGCCAGGTCACCGGAGGCGGCAGCCGCTGGGGCAAGGAGTTCGTGGATCCCGTGCTCTCGGTTTACGAGGGCGACTACGATCCGCAGACCGACTACGACAAGCTGGAGCCGGTCAAAACCGTGAAGCTCGAGGAATTCGGTGGCGTGAAGCCCACCCCCTACCCGGGCGGCGGAACCCAGATCGTGCGCGGCAAGCTGGTGCCGACCCAGACCGGGGTCTTCGAATTTCGTCCCGGCTACGGCGACTCCGAGCACAACATCATGGAGGTCGCCGGCACCGAAGTCTATCGCAAGGAACCGGGCGGCGAGGCCAGCCGCACCCCGATCCAGCTGACACAAGGCAAGGAGGTTCCCTTCAAGATCACCTACCTCACCGCGGGTGCCAACGGACTTGGCTGGTATGCGCGCCTCGACATTCCGGGCACCCTCTCAACCCTCGTGAAACAGCAGGGCAAGTTCCCCTACCTCATCGACGAGCAGGGCAACTGGGTCTCCCGCGACGACGTCTGGTACAAGGGCGTGGTCACGGCCACCGCAGACAAGTGGCTCAGCGTCGGCTGCGGCGCGGGCGGCAACAACATCGGGCCCGAACTCGGCTTCGGCCACCTGCTCGGCGACCACCACGACGAGCCCGTGCTCATCCTCAAGGCCTCCCAGGGCAACCGCTCGCTGGCCTGGGACTTCCTCCCGCCCGGCAGCGAACGCTACGAGGTCGGCGACACCGTCTATGCCGGCTACAAGGATTCACCGTCCTCGTGGAAAAAGGGCACCAAGCCCGAGCCGATCAACTGGTATGCCGGCAAGCAGTACGACGACTGCTTCGGCGAAGCCAAGAAGGTCCTTGCCAACTTTGATGCCTCCTTCCCCTTCTGGAAGGGTCGCGGCTACGAAATCGCCGGCTTCGGCTGGTGGCAGGGCCACAAGGACACCGGCAGCGAAATCACCGCCGGACGCTACGAACAGAACCTCGTCCATCTGATCAAGACCCTGCGCAAGGAGTTCGAGGCACCCGACGCACCCTTCGTCGTCGCCACGATCGGCTTCGAAGGCCACAAGATGGAAGGACCCACCCTCACCGTGGCCAACGCCCAGCTCGCCGTGGATGGAGACAGCGGCAAGCATCCCGAGTTCAAGGGCAACGTGAAGACCGTGGACACCCGCGACTTCTGGCCAGATCCCGAGCAGTCGCCCAAGAACCAGGGCTTCCACTACCACCAGAACGCCGGCACCTACATGCAGGTCGGCGAAGCCATGGGCAAAGGCATGCTCGAGCTGCTGAAGGGGAAGTGACTCAGTCGGCGGGCCGGGAGCGATTCACTGACAACTCCAGGTATCCGGTCGCGGGATCCATCTCGCGGCAAAATTCCCAGCCCGGCAGAATTCCCATCACGATTTCCGCGGTCGTGCGAACGGTCGCGCCTTCCTTGAGGTGGCCACCCACGACCCGCCCGTCGCCGTCGGAAACCGCGATGTGAAGGTGCGAGCCGCCGGCTGAAAGGGTGCCGCCAAGGCTCAGGATCTCCAATGGTCCGGAGATCGGTGTCGCGACATCCCGGTCGGCGAAACGGATCGTGGCCAGGTCCAGACTGCCGATGCCCGTCAGCACGACCGCCGCGGACCAGCCCTTTTCGATCACAAGCGCATCGAGAGCGGCCTTCAGGTCCGCACCGGGTGGCAGTCTCAGGGGAAAAGTCTCCATGTCGCGGCCATCCTAGGCAGGCAACCCGTCCCCTGCCAGCACGTGAACAGCCCGGCGAGGGGCTCGTGTTTCTTGGCCGATTGATTCGAATAGAATCCCCCGCCAAGCCGTCGGAGGGGTCGAGCGATGAAATGGATTCCCCTCTTATGCGTGGCGCTGGCCACCGGCGCGACGGCGGCGACGGACTCGCTTGCCGAGCTGCGCAGACAGGTCACCGAACAGGAACGTCAGATCCGCCAACTCGAGGTCGAGAACGCCCGGCTCCGCTACATGCTGACCGAGGCCGACACCCACAGCGGTGATCCCCTCTACGGGACAAAGGTCTCGGGCCGGCCGGGTGGCGGCACCGATTCGAAGCCGGAGGTCGGTGAATTCTACATCGTCAGCGAGGGCGACACCCTGTCGGAGATCGCCGCGGCGAAAGGGGTGAGCCTCGAAGCGCTGGCGGCCGTGAACCGGCTCTCAGACCCTTCCACCATCCGGCCCGGGCAACGGCTCCAACTGCCGGAGCGCACGGCTCGCGAACCGCGCACCGCCGTCGTGGAAACCAAACCCGAGCCCGAACCCGAGGCTCCACGCCGCGAGCTGAATCCCCACCGCCACACCGTGCGCGCGGGCGAGAACCTCTACCGGATCTCGCTTCGCTACGGGATCGATCTCGAGGAACTCCTCGCCGCCAATCCATCGGTCGACCCCCGCCGCCTCCGCATCGGCCAGCAGGTCCGCATCCCGAGCTCCGAGCCGATGCTTGCAGGTGGGGGATGATCGGAACTCACTTGAGGTGACGCAGCTCAACGCTGCCGGTCGCGCCCTCAAGCTGGGTGATCATTTCCTCGACCCGATCGGTGATGGGCTGCAGTCCCTTCGCCTCGCGATGCTTCGAGAGGCCGTCGCGGAGCTGCTTGAGTTGCGGAATCATCGGCTTGGCGGCCGGACCATACATCTCGAGGGCATCGAGGCACTGGCTGATGCGGGACCGCTTGTTCCAGCGTTCGAGGTCGAGGAAGGCGAAGCAGAGCGGAATGCCCTCGGCGATGCGGTGCTTGGCGAAGAGTCGCAGACCCGCCAGGCGGATGCCGTCGGCGAACATGATCCCGCTCGGCGAGGGGTTGACGATGGCGTCGCGGATGGCGGGCAAAAGGGGTTCGAGCTCCTCGTAAGCAAGCTTGTCATAGACTCCCCCGACCGTCCCACGGGCACGCCCGTCCTCGTTCTTCAGCCCCGCGACCACCGCCTTGCCCAGCAGCTCGCGATCCACGCCGTCGATCGACTTCTTGAGAATGCTCCCGAACACGATCGAGCACAGGAACCGCTGCTCCATGCCACGCGGGTCGGCATCGGTCGGGCCGACCAGCACCATCTCCAGCAGCTGCGGCACGGCCTCCATCGCCGGTTCACCGATCCCGGCGAGGGCCTCGGCCGCCTGCACGCGCAACCACATGTGCTCGTGGCCCAGGGTCTTCCGCAGCGCCGGCACGGCGTCCCCACCGCGGGCTCCGAGCTTGGCCAGCGTCTGACACGCTCCCAGGCGTTCCTCGAGCGTTCCGGATTCGAGCATGCGCACCAGCGCCTCGATCGAGACATCCTCCTTCTTCGCCAACGCCATGGCGGCACGGTCGCGGATGACCGGCGACCAACTTCCCAGGCGCTCGAAGAGCACCTCGGAATTCAACTCGAGATAACTCGCGATCCGGTTGAGGTTGTCCCAGCCCCTTCCGTCGGCAACAAGCTCGGCGGCCTGCTCCGCATCGAGCTGGGGCGTCGCGACCCGTCCGCGCCCGGTGATGCGGAGCACCTTGCGCGGCATCGCGTAGGCCAGCAGGTAGGTGCCGCTCGCATCCCAGCCCTTGTACTTGTCGGGGCCCGCGCTCGGCGGTCCCTGGTGGGGAAAGGTTCCTTCCGCCGTGCGGGCGAGATCGTAGTACCATGCCCCGAACTCCTTCATCCACTGACCCGTGGCATGCGGTCCGGAGCGGGCGATCGACGGCATCGCCCACAGGACGTTGAAGAAGTTCCCGGTGTGGCCGGTGTCGCGCTCGTTGCCGTGGGAGGCGATGCTCATGCGACCGAAAAACTCGGCGTTGTCCTTCTCGTCGAGCAGGTCGAAGAGCACGGCACTCATGCCGCACTTGCCGTTGTCCTCGTGCATCTGCATCCACGGCGCGTGGTCGCCATAGGGCACCGCGCCCTTGCCGACGTAAAACCGCAGCAGCTTCGCACTGCGCTCGATCGCCTCGGCCACCTCCGGGTCATCGACGCCTGCCTCGCGCGCCAGCACCAGACCATTGGTCAGCACCGCCCCCGGGGAATTCATCATGCCGTAGCCGACCAGACGTCCGTCATCCCCGGCAAACTTGTGGCCCCACGAGCCGACGATGCTCTGCCCCTTGGCCGCCTCCACGGCGATCCGGCGCAGGCCGGGCATGACCGACTGGTCCCCCGTGACCATCACGTACTCGGCCAGCATCACCGCCAGGTGGCCATACCACCACGTGGCCATCGACTCGGTCGAGTAGCCCGCCCCCCATTCGGCCTCACGCTTGACCAGCGGAAGATACTTCTCCTCGCCACTGGCAAGCAGCGCGAGGGCATTGAGCGACCGGGTGATCGGATTCCCCCGATACGAGGGGTCCGCCATCTCGGCGGCGAGGGCCTCGAGCCCCTGCTCGAGAATCTTTTCCGACTTCTCGCAGTCATAGGGCGCAGTCGCGCTGTAGGTGCCCAGCACCGGCAGCTGGATCGTCACCTCCGCGGTCTCGCCATCCCGCCAGCGCGTGACGACGAACTTCCCCGCGCCCTCCTCGGTTTCGGCCCGGGTGAGCGCCTTGCCGAACTCGGTGCGCGGGTCGTGGGAGAAGGGCTCACCGCCGACGCCGAGGATCACGTCGCCGACCTTCATCACGCCATCGGCGGGGGTGCCCTTGGTCACGCGCGTGACGCGGATCTGGCGGGCCTTGAGGGTCGTCAGCCGTTCGCTGTACATCCAGCCGCGCATGCCGGTGGCACCGAGGTTCCAGTCGTGATCGGCTCCCTCGGGAATCGCGTCGCCCTTGGTGAAGTCCGGGTTGCTCAGCTTCGCCCCGCGGGCGGCGGGGAGCGAGGTGGAAAGGGTGAGGAAAAACAGGGTGGCGAGCGTGGTCGCTCGGGCTGGGTTGATGTTCATGGGCAGAGGAGCAGGGTCACTCGGAGGGAATCTCGTTGACCGTGTAAAAGGCGAAACTGTGGAGCGGTTCCTCGCCATCCGCGGAGCGCAGCTTGGCGACATCAAACTCATACACGTGGCCCCGGATCAATTTATCGAATTCCACCGAAACCGACAGGCCGTCGGCGGCCACGCTGACCTTGCGCAGCTCGGGAACCGTCTGGTCGATCTCCGGTCCACCATAGGCCTGGTGGTATTTGTGGGTGAAGGTCGCAAAACGGTAGTTTTCCGGCCGGGTGGCCAGCTCCCGGTCCACCGGTTTGGTGAAGTCGATGGTGAAACCCTTCGACGTGATGTGCAGCGAATGGATCTCAAAAGGGGTGCGCCCGGTCCACTGGATCCGCTCGAGGGCGAAGGGCTTGAGCCCGCGGACCGGCCAGCCGCGGTTGGTGCCGCCGGTGAGCAGGTTGCCTTCCGGTGTGAACTGGACGTTGAGGATCCCGGTGGAAAGTTCCTCACGGAAGGGATAACACGCCCCCTGCCACACGTCGTTGACCTGTTCGGTGGTGGCGCGCATGACCAGCGAGGTGGTGTAGTCGCCCATGAAAAGCTGGCCTTCGTAGGGACCGAACTTGCCGCCCGTCTGGTCCAGCGTGAAACCGGTGACCGAGCGGCCCATGCGGATGTAGGGAAAGATCACGGCGTAGGGCACCAGCTCGGGCACCCGCTCGATCTGCTCGAGCACCGTGGTGCCCGACTCGGGCTCGGTCGGTGCCTTGCCCATGTTCGGCGCGTAGGGATACCAGTTGAAGCTGCGGGGATGCCCCATGAAGCCACCCTCCCGGACAAACTTGAGGCTGTTGCCGCTGTTCCACGGGCCCTGGCTTTCGATGTAGAAAAGGGCTCCCTCCTCGTTGAAGCCAATTCCGCCGGGGCTGCGTGCGCCGCTGGCGTAGGGGATCGACCTTCCATCAGGCGTGATCTTGAGAATCCAGCCGCGGAAGAGCTCGTGCGAGTGGTAGGAACTCGAGAGCCCCAGCGCGACGAACATGTTCCCCTCCGGATCGAAGTCCGAGCCGAAGGCATACTCGTGGTAACTGCCGTAGCCCCACGCGTCAGAGACCGTGTCGAAGCGATCCGCACGACCGTCGCCATTGGCATCCGTCACGCGGGTCAGCTCGCAACTCTGCGTGACGTAGAGCGCGTCGTCCTTCCACGTCAGGCCGAAGATCTCGTCGAGACCGGTGGCGAAGAGGTGATACTGAGGCTCCGGCTTCAGGGCATCCACCCCGGAGATGAAATAAACATTGCCGTGGCGGGTGCCGACCACGATTCGCCCGTCGGGATGCCGCGTGAACGCCCCGGCCTCGATGACGAGGTCGTCCGGAATCGGCAGCGCGACGACCTCGTAATAGGATCGCTCCCGCTCGGCGGTTCCCCAGCGTTCACCGACCTCCTCGGCTTGAGTAACGCCAGCGAGGGCGAGAGCAAGAATCGTGGCGGCGG